>SRMO01000083.1:14893-39232 GCA_004768415.1 Aphanocapsa feldmannii 277cV
TGCTGAACCTGGGCGATCCCCAGGTCGATGCTGCTGGCTGTCGTCCGCTGCAGCTGGAATCGATCAACAGCACACTCCACCTCGGCGGGGCCATGGCCAGGCCGGTCGGCTGCCAGCGGGTGCTGCTGCTGCGCCATGGCGAAACCGACTGGAACCGTGACGGGCGCTTCCAGGGTCAGATCGACATTCCCCTCAATGGGCGGGGCCGTGGCCAGAGCACCGCAACGGCGGAACTGCTCAGGGAGACCCGGATCGACCGGGCCTACACCAGCGCCCTGGCCCGGCCACGGCAGACCGCGGAGGCAGTGCTGAAGCATCACCCCGGGGTACCCCTGGCCACAGTGCGGGGCCTGATCGAGATCGGCCACGGCGACTGGGAGGGCTGCCTGGAGAGCGACATCGCTGCCAGCTGGCCGGAGCTGCTGGCCCGCTGGAGGAGCCAGCCCCACACCGTGGCCATGCCCGGCGAAGGTGGCGAGACCGTGCAGCAGGTGTGGGATCGTTCCGTCAAGGCCCTGGGCAGCATCGCCGCGGGCCTGGCCCCTGGGGAAGCAGCTCTGGTGGTGGCCCACGACGCCGTCAACAAGACGATCCTCTGCGATCTGCTGGGCCTCACAGCCGCTGACATCTGGGTGGTCAAGCAGGGCAATGGCGGAGTGACCGTGATCGATTACCCGGAAGGTGTCGAGGGGCAGCCGGTGATCCGTTGCCTCAACCTCACCGCCCATCAGGGGGGTGTACTGGATGGCACTGCTGCAGGGGCACTCTGAGGGGGGATGGGATTCGCGGCGGATCAGGCCATGTGCAAGCCTGCAGCATCGACACCCCCGATGCCCCCCGACGGCGCCCCCGTCATCCTGCTGCACAACGTTCAGCTGCTGCGCGGCGAAGGACATTCCCCCGAACGGGCCGACGTGTTGTTGCAGGGCAGCAGCCTTGCACTGATGGCAGCGGCCGGCTCCCGGCAACCCGGTCCGGCCGAGCAGCTCGTGGACGCCGGGGGCTGGTTGCTGGCCCCGTGCCTGACGGATCCCCACAGCCGACTGGATGATCCCTGTGCCGGTGTGGCGGATGATCTGCAGCGGCTGGCCCGGACCGCCATCCGGGGTGGATACGGAACGGTGGGCCTCCTGCCCAATGCCAGGCCGTGGCGGGATCGCCCCGAGCAATTTGCGCTGCAATGGCCGGAGCCCCTGGAGCTGCTGCTCTGGGGAGGCTTCAGCCGCAGGGGCGAGGGGCAGCTGTTCAGCGATCACGAGGCCCTGCTCGAGGCTGGGGCCTGTGGCCTGAGCGAAGGAGAAGACTGCCCCTCGGCTTCCCTGATGATGCAGGGACTGCGGCTGCTGAGCAGTCGGCCCCGACCAGTGCCGCTGGCCCTGGCGCCGCTGCGTCGTTCCCTCGACCAGGGGGGATGGGTGCGGGAGGGTGTGGATGGCCTGCGCAACGGTCTGCCCCTGGACCCTCCGGCCAGTGAGCTGCTGCCGCTGATGGAACTGCTGACGGCCCAGGCCCAGCTGCAGCCAGCCTCGGCGACGAGCCTCCGTCTGCTGAACATGTCCACGGCTCCGGGGGTTGCGCTGCTGCAGGCCCACAGGCCGACTGTGCAGGCCAGCGTTCACTGGTGGCAGCTGGTGGCCGATTCCAGCAGCATCAGCCAGCCCTGGGACAGCTGGCGGATCCGCCCTTCCCTGGGAACCCCTGCGGATCGGGAGGCTCTGATCGCAGCAGCAGCAGCAGGCGTGATCACGGCCGCGGCGGTCCACCATCGCGCCATCGATGGGGAGGACCAGCTGTTGCCCACGGCGGAGCGACCCGTCGGCCTGGCGGGCTATGCCCAGGTGCTTCCCCTGCTCTGGGATCAGCTGCTGAACCAGCGCAGCTGGAGCCTGCATCAGCTGTGGTCGCTGCTCAGCTTCGGGCCCAGGCGCTTCCTCGGGATGGATCCGGAAACCCTGGAACCCGGTACCAGGCGGTGGCTGCTGTTCGATCCCGACGCCACCTGGCGCCTCACTGCAGCTGCCCTGGGCACAGATGCGGGCAACCTGCCACTGCGGGGTACGACATTACGAGGGCGGGTGATCGCCACCGGCCTGGCGGCGACCCCCTGGATCCCCCTGTCCTGCGGCAACTGAGCCCAGCGATCAGAAGTCTGATTCGAGGTGCGAGGTTTTCCAGAATCTCCCTAGCCGAGTTCGATCAGATTTGAACTTGCTGTGCTTTTGTCGGTTGAATTGATGGTGTTGCAACTCAACTGAATGATCTGCAGGCCCTGTTCACAAGCTCGCTGCAGCATCAGCTCCACGGTCTGCCTGCGTGCGAAGTCGGCATTGACGAAGGCATCATCAAACACCACTGGCAGGCAACCCTCATAGGCGGATGCCAGCACCTCGGCCATGGCCAGACGCAGTGCTGCCGCCACCTGTTCGCGGGTACCTCCGCTGAGTTCAGCGAACTGCCAGGCCGTGCCGCCGTCTCTCTGCCACTTCAGGCCATGGAAGCCAGTGTTGGCGTCGTACTCCAGAACGGGTTGATCACTGTCGGGGAAGATGCATTGCAGATAAGCCTGCATCGCCTCGGTCAGTGGCGCGGTGTACTGCTCGGCGAGGGCATTGCGTTCCTGCTCGAGCAGATCCCGCAACAGGGTGAGCATGTCCGCCTCATCCTGCAGGCGCTGTTCTTCGTCGTTGCACTGTTCGAGTTCTGCCTCTCGCTGATCCCGCTCCAGATTCAGATCCACGCGGCCATCGACATGCAGGCCCGCAGCCGCCTCCGCCTGGTCACACAGGGCGGTGTCCCTGTCGGCGCCGAGCTTTCGTTGTTCGTCCTGAAGGGACTTGTTGCGCTGCTGCAAGCCCTGTAGATCCAGCTCCTGCAACTCTTTCTGCCGGGCGTCGACAGCTTCGGTTCGCGCTTGAAGGCTCTGGCTGAGGCTGCCCACTTGCTGCTGCAGCGCCGGCTGCTCGCCATGGCTTGCACGGAAGTTGCCCAGGCGATCGCGCGTGATGGCCAGATCCCGCTCCGCGGTGCTCAGCTGCTCCTCCTGTGCCCGCAGACTCTTGTCGGTGTGATCGAGCGCCTGCTGGGCGTCGGTCAGTGCTGCTCCGGCCCGCGTTTCACGCTCCAAGGCGGCCTTGCGCTCCTGCTGCAGCCGACTCTCCTCAGCCTCAAGACTCAGCGAGGCCGCCTGGCTGCCCGGTTCCGACCCCTGGGGCCGGTGATCCGGGTGTTGGCGGTCCAGCTGTTCCGGCCCCCCAGGGGAAGGCGGCAAGGCATCCAGTTCCCGGTTCACCGCCTCGATCTTCCGCTCAAGCACGGCGAGCCGATCCCCGCCAGCCTGCTCCTCCAGGCTCTGCAGTTCCGCCCGCAGATCACTGCGTTGGCGTTCCACGGTCGCTGCCCGTTCCGGATCATCCACCCCAAGCCTCTCCAGCTGCTGCTGAAAGCGCTGCTGGCTGCTCTCTGCCTGGGCCTGGGCCTGGCCCAGATCATCGCCTCCCCCGGGGCTGATGCGGAGCCGGGTGTGGTCAGCCAGCAGCAGTTCCTGGGGTTGGCTGATCTGCCGGGGCTGGCCCGGCAGCAGTGGGGTCCCCCCCAGGTGAACGGTCCCGGGGCTGGCGAGCAATTCGATGCTGGCGCCGAGGCTTTCGCAGCGGATCCGCGCCGCCTCTGCGTCTCCCTGCAGTTGCCGCAGACGCTCCACATCCCCTGCACTGATGGCTGGAAGTTGCGCCAGGACCTGGCGACGGCTGACGAGGCGATCACGGATCGTCTGGACGCGACCCTTCTGCGCAAGGGAGTCCCGCAGGCGCATCTGCAGCCCATGCCGAAGTCGCCGGGCGGCCAGGCTTCGCAGTTGTCGATCCAGCTGGTCACGCCCCTGCCGGGCGTCCATGTCCTCAGCCCTGCCGCGCTCCAGCGCCGCACGTTGGCGCCCCTGCTGATCCCGCAGGGTCTTGATGGCCTCCTGTCCAGGCTGGAGCTGGGCCGCCAGCTGCTGTTCGCTGCGGCAGGCCTGCTGCCATTGCTCAAGCTCCGTCTGCTTGCGACGGAGGTCCTCTTGCTCACGGTCGCGCAATTGGCACTCATTGGACAGCAGTGTCTGCAGCTGCCCCCCCTCGGCGATCCGCCGGCGGATGGCGCCGAGCTCTTCCTCCAGCTGCGGGCTACGCTGGGCAATGCGCTCCAGCTCCCGTGAGGCATCGTCATAGCGCTGGGCCAGCGTCTCCTGTTCCCCCTGGCGAGCCAACAGGTCGTCCAGGCGCTGTTTGGCATCCCCTTGAGCAGCCTTGGCCTTGCTGAGGGCCGATCCCACTTTGGAGCGGCCTGTGGCTGTGAAGATCTCTGCCCAGCGACGGTGCACCTCTTCCATCACCCGCAGATCCAGGGGTGATTGCACGCTCAGCCCACCTCTGGCCTGCAGCTGGCTGATCAGCCGTTCGCTGTCATAGGCCTCGGCGGACAGGGCCAGTGGATCCGCACCGGCACTTCCCTGCCAGACCCAGAGATGGCCCCAGCGTTCGGGCAGCTTCTTTTCGGCACCCCTCTTGCGCGGTACCGCCTGGTTGCCGACGAGCTCAGCCAGCTGCGACTCGGCTTCATCAGCCTGCCAAGTGTTGCCCCTGCCATCCTGGAGAGAGCAGTGGCCTCTGCTGCCGGCAAAGCGTTTGCGCAGGGTCCAGCGGCTGCTGCGGGCCTCGAACACCAGCTCCACTTCGGGGTCTGCGGAGGCCGGGCGGCTGCGCATCTGCTCCAGGACCTCCCCACCGGCCTTTGCAGAGAGGAACAGGGCCCGGTGGAGAGCTTCCACCAGCGTGCTCTTACCGGATTCGTTGGGGCCGCTGATCCGTGTGAGGAGCGCCGCCTGGAAGTCCACACCCAGGTTGTGGTGGCAGCGGTAGTGGCGCAGGCTGGCGGCAATCAGGCGCATCGCTCAACCTCCAGGGCTGCAGAGGCCATGGAGCTCCCGTAGGGCCAGTTGGACCAGCCGCTGCTGCCGGGGGTCGTCGTCGGCTTCCGCGAGGGCTTCCTCCAGCCGGGACGCCACCCTCGCCACGAGTGGATCGCCAGCGCGACCAGTGAGGCTCTGCAGCTCGCTGTCATTGGGGATCACGGCATGGCGTCCCCTGCGCTCGAGGCGAATCAGGCGTGCTTCGTAAGGCTTGAGAAGCTGCTGCAACTTCGAGTCAGCTGAGAAGGAGAGGGTGCCACGCAGTGTTAGAAGCAGCAGATCCTCGTCGACGCGGTCAGCGAGGGCAGTCCGCAGGCATTTCTCCAGGGTGGTGAGATCGCCATCGCAGAGGAAGCGCTGCTCCAGCTCCTGCCAGCGGATCAGGCCCGTGTCCATGGGCACGACCTGGGGAGGCACACCGCGTCCGACCTCCACCGAGAGCACCTGGCCGCTGCGGTACTGACTGGCCCGGGGAAAACGATCCTGCTCATGGCAGCCGCAATACCAGGCGTTGGGGGCCACCTGCTTCAGGCCGTGCCAGTCGCCCAGGGCGATGTAGTCGATCTCCCCGGGGGGCAGGTCACCGAGTTCGATCCGATTGGTTGTCGGTGCAGGGTTTTCGTCATCACTGTCGTCATCGCCGCCAAACCCCTGCACGGAGCCGTGGGCCAGGACAATCCGGGGGAGGTCGCCCCAGCCACTGGTGTCGCAGCGGCTGATCCAGGCGGTGGGATCCCGGGGCTCCGCCTTGCGGAGCAGGGGGCAAGGCAGGATCACGGCCCCATCCAGCACCTCCGGCTCCCGCTTCAGCAGCACCCTCATGTTCTTTGCCAGCGAGCGCTGCTCGTCGCAGAAATAAGCCTCCTCCCAGAGCGATCCCGGGCCGCCATGGTCATGGTTGCCGGGAATGACAAAGACAGGGCAGGGGATGCGACCGATGGCGCTGCAGGCCCTGGAGACATCACTGCGGGTGGGAGCCGTGGCGTCGAACAGGTCGCCGGCGATCAGGACGAAGCAGGACTGCTGCTCTGCGGCCAGCCCGGCAATGCGGCCGATGGCGTCGTAGCGGGCCTGTCGCAACCTGGCCTGCTTCCCGGGGTCAGTGACCCGGCCATAGGGCTTGCCCAGCTGCCAGTCGGCAGTGTGAAGGAACCGCACCATCTCCTGCTCACGCCTGGATGTTCGCTGCTGTCGCCAGGGGCGATGCTGCGACAATGTATCACTGCAATGAAGCGCTTTCATGCCTGGCATGGTCCTGCGGTGCCCTGGAAACTCCGGGCCCCCCCATGATCAGCGTTCTCTCGCCGGGATCCATTGCGCTGCAAGGGCAGACCTGTGGCTTGCAGCAGAGTTGAAGACGCGAGGTTATCCAGAGCCTTCCTAGTCCATCTGGCTGAAGATTCAGGGCATCTCGAACAATCAGGCAAGCATCCCTGCGGGATGACCTGTTGCTCCGAAGGCCAGGTTGTGAAAAGGGATCAGATGGGCCAGAACGACTTTTCAGAGAAGGAAGAGGCGTTTTTCGAGGTGCCCTGCAGATGTGCGTGCTGGACAGATCCTGCAGAAGACCGGACTCTGTCCCTCGGCCAACATCCTGTCGGCACGCCCACAGCCAATCGGCTGGCTGTGGGCGCCCATGGCTGGCGCCAGGGCGCAGGGGATCCTGGAGAATGGTGGGGCGACTCTCGATGGGCCTGCAGTGACCTCGGATCGGCCGGTGCTGGTTATCGCCAGTGGTAACAGGAGCAAGATTCGTGAATTCGCCGAGCTGCTGGCCTGCGTGGATGTCGATCTTCACGGTCAGCCGGAGGGACTGGCGGTGGAGGAGACGGGCAGCAGCTTTGCGCAGAACGCCCGGCTGAAGGCGGAAACCGTGGCACGCCTGACGCGGCGATGGGCCCTGGGCGATGACTCCGGTCTGTCCATCGACGCCCTTGGCGGAGCTCCGGGGGTCTACTCGGCCCGCTATGCCGACAGCGACCGGGAACGCATCTCCCGGGTGCTGCGGGAACTGGAGGGCAATCCCTACCGCAGCGCCTGGTTCACCTGCGCCCTGGCGGTGGCGGATCCCAGTGGCAGGACGGTGCTGGAGGAGGAGGGCATTTGCCGGGGTGAGATTCTCGAGCGGCCAGTCGGGGAAGGAGGGTTCGGCTATGACCCGATCTTCTGGGTACGCGAAGCGGGCCAGACCTTCGCCGAAATGCCCGCCCACCTCAAACGCAAGCTGGGCCACCGAGGCAAGGCGTTCCGCCAGCTCGCACCCCAGCTGCGGGAGCTGCTGAAACTGCGGCTGATCTGCTGAAAGGACGTCTCCGCCCCTGGCCTGAATGGAGCAGGCAGCTCAGCGGGCGACGGACTGGGCCCGCGCTGGTGGCGCCATTGCTCCCATCAACGCCGATTGATCATCTCAACGGCCCGCAGGGCGGCTGCCGCCGCTTCATCGATGTCCCCTTCGCGACCGGCCAGAGTCAGCCGGCCGAAGGCGCCGACGGCCTTGGCATCCACCAGGGTGATGTTTGCGGCCTTCTCGGCTTCGTTGGCAGCGAAGAGTACGTAGCCGGCAGGCTCGGTTTCCAGGATGAACATGCTCTGTCCGGCCTGAATCATCGAGCCGCGGCGATTCTGACGGTTGATCAGCACAGCGTGGTCCGAGGTCATGCCACGGATGATCTCGGTCCAGGTGACCTTGCAGGGGCGTCGACTGTCGACGCTGGCGTCGATCTCCCGCAGCACGGCGTCCCCGGAGGTGAGCACGTTGCTCTGGTCACGGTGATAGAGCGCCATGGAGCCGAAGGCCCGTTCCACCACCTGCTGACCGAGGCGGACAGTGGTGGCCTTCAGGGCGATGTCGGTGAGGCGGTGGACCGCCATGCCCGGGGAGACCTCCATCCACAGGCAGGCATCCCCCTCGATGGGCAGAAAGCCCTGGGAGACCGTGCCCATGTAGGTGGCCAGCTGCGGCTGCAGGGCATCGATATAGACGTAGGTACGGAGCTCGATCCGTGCATTGCCGCTGCCCACTCGGTGGCCACCGAGAAGTGCCTGTTCCGTGCCTGTGATCCTGAGATCCGATCGCCTCACAGGCTACTGCGACGGGATAGAGAGCCCGACGAATCTACCGGTGTGTTCACGGCCAGCTCCGGCCAGAACAGTGCTCCTACCATCACCGCTGCTGATCACCCCCATCAGCGGATACAGCCCTGGCGGGGATCGGCTGCTGCCCGGTGCTCCACATGGGAGTCAGGGATGGGGGAATATGCCTCACCGGTTCTGTCCCGGCTCAGCCCCGCCTTGGCAGCCTTCCCGGATTGCGCTGGCAGCAGATGAGGCGCTCTGGCTGCACTGTGCAGCTCGCCAGGGGCGTCCCTTGACCCAGGGCTTCTCTGGAAAACCTCCTGACGATCTGCCTGTTCCAGATCTGTCAAGGCATTTCAGCGCCGGGCAGGACATCCTTTTGAGGCTATCCGAAGCGTTCCGGGGCCGCCCTGCGGACCTGAATGACCGGCTCCATGCTGTCGAGCACGTCCTGGGAAAGATGGCAACGTATCCGGTGTCCCGGGCCAACCGTACGCAAGGGCGGCAATTCGGCTTCGCAGAGAGTACCGGGCACCTGTTGCCTGCGCGGGCAGCGGGTCTGAAACGGACAGCCTGGTGGCGGATTCAGCGCCGAGGGGACGTCGCCTTCCAGCACGATCGTTGTCTTCCTGACACTGGTGTCAGCGATCGGCACTGCCGACAGCAGAGCCTCACTGTAGGGGTGGTAGGGGGGCGAGAAGACGGCATCGGTTGGGCCTTCCTCGACGACATAGCCGAGGTACATCACAACAATCCGGTCAGCGAGGTAGTGGACCACCGAAAGATCGTGGCTGATGAACAGCAAGGTTGTCCCCATCCTGGCCTGCATGTCCATCAACAGTTCGGTGACTGCAGCCTGTACTGAGACGTCCAGTGCCGAGACAGGCTCGTCAGCCACAATCACGTCAGGAGCCCCAGCAAAAGCGCGAGCAATGCCGATCCGCTGTTTTTGTCCACCTGATAACTGGCGTGGCATGCGATGCTCAAATTCAGGCGGCAATTTCACCAGCTCCAGCAGCTCCAACATGCGCTCTCTGCGGTCTGTATGGATGCTGCCGATATTGAACTTCTCGAGGGTACGAATGATCTGTGATCCGACGGTCTGGCTTGGATTAAGGGTGTCAAAGGGATTCTGGAACACCATCTGAATCGCGCTGACCGTCCTGACATCGCGATCACTGGTCTCCGTACTGCCGATGGCCATGTTGTGCAAGTAGACATCACCAGAGGTTGCGGTTTCAAGCCCAAGCAAAACCTTGGCCAAGGTGGTCTTGCCACAACCGGACTCACCGACAATCGCGACGGTTTCCGCCTCGTGGGCCTGCAGGGAGATTGATTGGTTGGCCCTGACCGTGCTGGCGCCGCTGCCGCCGAAGGCTGTGCCGCTGGTCTGATAGTACTTTTTCAGATCGTTGATCCTAACCACAGGCTCACCGCATTTGACAGCGTGGTGTATCTTTCCTGGCTTAGGTTGTTCATCCCAGTCGATGGCCTCGATGCGGACACAGCGAGACATGTGGGTGCCGCCATCGCTGACGGGCAGCATCGGTATTGGGCCGGTGTCACAGGTGCCAGCGAGAAACTGAGGGCAGCGCGAGCCGAAGTTGCAGCCGCGGGGCAGCTCCTGCGGCAGGGGTGGCTGGCCTGGGATAGGGACCAGCGGTCGCTGATTCTTGTCAGTGCCCGGCAACGGAATCGAGGCCAGAAGAGACTTGGTGTAAGGATGCCGCATCCTGTCGAATACTGCGCCGATCTCACCGATCTCCACAGCCTCGCCGGCATACATCACTGTGATGCGATCGCAGGTTTCCAGAACCAGGCCAAGATTATGAGAAATGAACAGCATTGAGGTAGCAAAGTTATCAGCTAGTTCCTTGACCAGCTGAACAATGCCAGCTTCGATGGTGACATCCAATGCGGTCGTCGGCTCATCCAGCAGCAGCAGTTCAGGCTTCGCCAGCAAGGCCATGGCGATGCCGACACGCTGTTGCTGGCCTCCAGAGATCTGGTGAGGATAAGCGCCCATCAAGCGCTCGGGGTCTGGCAGCCTGACCGCACTCAACATGGCAACTGCCTGCTCATAGGCATCCTTTTGACTGGTTTTTTGATGGATCAGTGGAACTTCCATCAGCTGTCGGCCAATCCTCATCGCCGGATTCAGGCTCGCCGTTGGCTCCTGGTAGACCATAGAAATGGCCGAGCCACGAATCCTGCGCAATTCCTCTTCAGACATGCTGTTGAGATCGCGGCCCTTGAACTTGATGGTTCCACTCTTGACGCGACCATTGACACCGAGGTCCTGCATGATGCCGAGGGCGACGGTCGACTTGCCGCAGCCCGATTCGCCGACCAGCCCCATGGTCTCGCCAGGCATCACCTTGCAGGAAAAGTCCATCACAGCGGGAATGTCTCCGGAACGGGTCTGGAAAAAAATGTTGAGATCCTTGATCTCAAGGATTGGAGTTGTCATGGCTGATGGATCAATGGCCGGTAATCAGTCCTTGAGGGATTCTTCACGCAGCCCGTCGGCAAGCAGATTGAGTCCCAGAACCAGGCTGGCAAGGGCAAGGGTTGGCGGCAACACGATGGTGGGAACAATGCGGATGAAGCCGCGTGTCTGGTTGATCATGGATCCCCAGTCCGGACTTTCAGGTGCCAACCCCAGGCCAAAGAAGCCAAGCGTGCCCAGCAGGATCGTTGTGTAGCCAATGCGTAGGCAGACATCAACGATCAGAGGCCCCCGTATGTTGGGCAGGATTTCCCACAGCATGATGTACCAGGGATTTTCGCCACGGGTCTGAGCTGCCGCCACATAGTCCCGGGTGCGAAGATCAAGTGTGAGTCCGCGCACAATATGAAATGTACCTGGGGCACTGGCGAAGACAACGGCGACAAAAATGTTCAGCTCGTTGGGATCGAGTCCAGGAAAGAGGTCGGAGAGACCGATCGCCTCAACGGCGTCGGGGAACACGACACCAACATAGATCCAGCCAGCGAAGGCCATGACCAGGGTCAGCTGGATCCAGAGCAGTTGCCGCCGCGCTCCGTAGCGGCTCCAGAACAGCAACATAAAGAAAATAATTGGCAATAGGAAAATCAGTCCTGCCATCAGTTTCGGGATGATTGTCTCCCGCACTCCCGGCGTCACCAGCAAGTGAAACAGCAGAATCACCGGGAAGGCAAGTAGCAGGTTTGCCAGGAACGACAGTAGAGTATTCAATCGACCACGAAAATAGCCAGCCGGAAGGCCCAGCAACACGCCGGAGATGGAGGACGTGAGCGTCGCAGCAGGGGCGATGAGCAGCACAAAGCGTGAGCCATAAATCATCCGACTGAACAGATCGCGGCCGAGGTTATCGCCACCAAAGAGGAAGGGCAAGCCACTTTTCTGCTCGATAATGCCTGGCAAGGCGCGCTTCAGGGCCGCAAACTGCTCCAAAGGATCAAAGGGGGCAAGCAACTCCGCAAAGCTAGCAGTGAGGATCCAGAATAGGACGATACTTAGTCCCAGCATGGCCACCTTGCTGTCGAAAATGCGACCATAGAGGCCGGTCTTCTGTCGCGAAGCAATGGAGACGGTGAAGATCACTGCCAGACCAAGCCATACCGGCCAGAAGCAAATGACTGTGTGGATGAAAATTTGAGAGGCACTGAGCTGTTGCATTGGTAGAGGCTCACTTCACACGGATGCGTGGGTTCAGCAGCACATAGCCAATGTCTGCAATAAGCTGGGTGACGACAACCACTGCAACCGAAACAAGAGAACAGGAGAGCAAGAGATCAATGTCATTGTTCTCTGCAGCTTCAACCAGCAGCCAGCCAAATCCTTTATAGTTAAACAGTTTTTCAACAATCACGACACCAGTCAGCAACCAGGGGAACTGCAGCATGATGACGGTGAAAGGGGCGATGAGAGCATTCCGCAGCGCGTGCCTGATCACAATCAAATGGAATGGCAATCCCTTCAGTCGTGCTGTACGGATATACTGTTTGTTCATCACCTCAGCCATCGATGCTCGGGTGATTCTGGCAATGTAACCGAGGCCATAAATCGCCATGGTCATCACAGGCAAGGCAAAGTTTGCGAATGTGATGTCACCGGCCTTGGATACACCTTTCAGCCAGCCGAGCCACGAAGAAAAGATCACGGTGAAGATGATACCGCTGACGTATTCCGGTGTAGCGGTGGTCATGATAGAGAGGCTCGAAAGGACTCGATCCGATCTGGAACCCTCGCGCATGCCAGCAAGGATGCCCAACAGCAATGCGGTCGGCACCATGGTAATCATCACCCAGAAGGCGAGCAAGCCAGTGTAACCAAGACGGGCCGGTAATACATCGCTGACATTTTTGCGAAACCGCGTTGAATAGCCAAGATCTCCCCTGCTAACAGCACCTAACCACTCAACATAGCGTTGGCTGATTGGCCGTTTATAGCCATTGCTCTCCAGCCAACTTTGGACTTGTTCCTCGGTCATACGATTGTTGGCCTGCTCTTTTGCGAGCTTCTCAAGGTTTGGCTGAAGATTAACCAGATAAAAAACCACTATACTGAGACAGGTCATCATCAAAAGCATGATGCCAAGACGACTAATAATTAATCCTGACAATCCTTTTCTTAGAGTATTCTGAAGCCAGATTATAAACTTATAACCAGGAAAACGTCGGTAGGCTCCTGGCTTAACCCGTTCATGTGCCTGCCTACTCATGTGTCAAGCCAGGTCTTATTGAAGTGCATCTCCAAGGTCGGATGAATGGCATGGTTGCGGACATTTTCTGCCATGTGGCAATACAGCGAGCGCCAGTAAGGCTGGATGATGATGCCAGATGACTGCAGAATCGTCTCAAGATCCTTCATCAGGATGCTGCGTTTATTGGCGTCTACCACGGCCAGGGCCTGCTCCAGTTTGCTATCGAATTGTGGATCGGAGAAGCCAGTTTCGTTCCAGGCCTCACCCGAGCGGTAAGCAAGCGCCAGAACCTGAACGCCCAGCGGACGCATGTTCCAGTCCGTGCAGGAAAATGGGTAGCTGGCCCAGTTGTTCCAAAATGTCACGCCCGGCAGGATGGTTCGTTTCACTTTGATGCCAGCTTCGCGTAACTGAGCAGCAACCGCGTCCGCGGTGTTACGGCGCCAATCATCGTCGATCGAAATCAGCTCAAACTCGTAATCTGCCTGGCCGGCTTGCCGAAGCAGGGCCATGGCGCCGCCAATGTTGCGCTTCTGTTTTGGCAACTCGTAGTATTCTGGATGAAGTGGTGCAACATGGTGATTCTCCGCCACGGTACCGAGACCGCTGTAGCCAATCTGCAGGACTGCACTGTTGTCGACAGCCATCTGGAGGGCACGGCGCACTCTGCGATCGTCGAATGGTTTTTCATTGACATGACAACGAACGACCACGGTTGCCGATGTGTTGACTGCAGTTTTAACCAGGCCGATGCTATCCATGATCTCGATAAAGTCCGACACTGTCTGCAAGTTAGTGTGCACTTCGCCGGACTCGAAAGCAGCCACTTCAGTTGCTGGATCAGTGCCGTAGTCAATGAATTCGACCGCGTCCAGCAAGGCTTCACCACCCCACCAACTGCCGTTTCTACGGCGCACGACACGGGCCAAGACGCCGACTTCCAGACGATCCAGCTCAAAGGCGCCCGTGCCGATCGGGTTGGCTGACAGATCTCCACCCATTGCCTCGAAATTGCGGTGCACGATCAGTGCAGGATAGTCGGCCATGCTCGCTATGATCGTGATATCCGGCTTTGGCAAATCCAACTTCACGGTATATGGATCGACCCGTGTGATCACACCGTCTACAATTCTGTTTGTCTCTGGATCAATCAGGCTGGCCATGCGTCCAGCCATGGAGTTCCCCGGGACAGTTTTCTCGCACCAGCGCACAATATTGAAAATCACATCATCTGCATCAAACTGATCGCCATTGCTCCAACTCACTCCCCTACGCACATGAAGGATGTATTCTGTTGCATCGTCGTTGATCTCCCAGCTTTCCAGCAAACCAGCCCTGAAAGTCAAGTCATGGGTGTAGACAACCAAATTCTCACAAAACTGACGCGCTATGTTGCCCATGTGCCACCAGTCGAAGATGCGTGGATCAACAATGCGGTGGACGTTCATGGAGACCTTCAGAGTCCCACCCCTCTTTCCGCCGCCACGCTTTTGCTGCGGCGCAGCGTGGCCGATCATGCCATAGGCCGTTGTGGCAGAAGCGCCAAAGATGGTGGCCAGCGCCAGGAACTCGCGGCGATCCATTCTCCGCCTAAGCACGTCCGTGGCCCACTGAGCCACTGCCGGATGGAGCGGACGTCCCTTGCTGTCCCTGCGCTGTCTGACCGCTCCCGGGCCGGCTGCAGCGTGTCCACTGTTTGTGTTGCGCGTGTCCATGCTCAGCTGGAGTGCTTACTGCCAAGATAGCTCAATATCATGCAATTGGGGAACGTTTTGACAATTAACACAGTTCAGCCAACTCAGGGAAGCTCTGGAAAACCTTCGAAAGCTGGAGATTAGGGAAGCTCTGGATAACCCCTCATTCTCTACATTCACTTGCCAGGATCCATTGTTCTACAAGCGCTGACCTGTGGCTTGCTCCAGTTTTTCAGAGCTTTCTTAGCGATTACAGTGCAATAGGTTTCAGCAAGCGCAAAGCCAAAATCAGGAGTTTTCTTGGCTTTAAAATTCTGGCTAAAATTATATATCAGTTTATTCTAAAATTAATCACGGAGACAAGTGAATCGCTTAAACTTACTTATTTAAGGCTAGGAAGATTCGAAATTATCTCAGATCACAAAAGGGCACTTAAAAAATCAATCACCTTTCCCCTGTGGGTGGCTTGTTTCGATGAAGGTTCAGTGGTGGCAAGGGGTTGCATCGGTCAGTAGGACTTGCCGATGAGGAAGAGACTATTTTTCGAGGTGTCTTTGTGGCTTGAGCCGGTTTTCCAGAGACTTCCTAAGAATTGAGAAGCAAGGCTTATTAGGATCGTTGATAATATCGAAGTCAACAATCCTAGGAAAACTCTGAAAAATCCATCATCTCCAATTCCGCTGCTAGTGGCAGCAAGGCTGATCAGCGTTGAGATAGTTAATTTTAGCGGTTATCCAGAGGCTGCTTGGCGAGATCGTTTGAGCTTGGCAGAGAGGGCTGGTAACAGGGTTTCAGGCTCGATGGTGGATGCCAGATGGCTGCTTGAACATCTTTTTTCGATGTTGTGGACATGCCCGGACAAGGCCTGGCAAGAATCAGGCTTATAATGGACGCTTTGCAGATGCGTTGCAGTACATTCCCGTGGAACGAGGCAGCCACTGTTCCTGAACCCTCAAGCAGTGGCTGGCCCATGTAGTGGGGACTGATCAAGAGCTCTGCAGACCGTTCCGGGTTCTGTGTTGCGACAGCGATGCAGTCACCTGATAGCTGCTAACCTTTGGGGAGTTGTTGCCATTCAAAATGACTCTTCAAATCACAGAACTGTTTATGGGTGCCCGTGAGCAGTGGCTTGACCGCTTCCCAGCTTGTGCGGAGGCTTGAAAGGTCATGCTGAGTTAGCCAAAAACCCCACTGCAACCAAACAGAGCAATTGATCCTATGGCCAAGATTGAAGGAATCAGAATCCGCAATTTTCGAGTCTTAAAAGACATCATACTGGGCAAACTCTGGAATACAAAGTCTATCAAGCCCTTGACTCCAATGACGGCTGTAATCGGCAAAAACGGAGTAGGTAAGAGCTCTCTGTTCGATGCTTTTGGCTTTCTTGCAGATTGCCTCAAGTTCGGTGTCGAAGAGGCATGCGACGCGCGAGGGCGGGGTGGGTTCCAACATATTCGGTCGCTAGGAAGCAAGGAACCGATCCAATTTGAAGTTTACTATAGAGAGGAAATAAAAGCTCGCCCGATTACCTATGAACTTTCCATTGATATAGATGATTCGGGCCGTCCATACGTTGCACGGGAGCGCCTTCGCCAACGACGCAGTGGCCAAAAACGCGGCCAACCATTTTCATTCCTGATCATGGAAAGTGGGAAAGGACTGGCTTGGAATGGTGAGGTTGAAGGGCTGATGGAAGATCAAGACATGTTTGATCTCGATCAATTCCTCATGGGGTTGCAAGCTGAGGAGAAATCGAACAAAGAGCTGATTGAGCTCCAAGACAAACGCAAACTTGGCATTGCAACGCTCGGTGCTTTAAAACAACATCCTCGGATAGCCTCCTTCCGCCAGTTCATCGAGGGGTGGTACTTAAGCTACTTCACTCCTGATGCAGCCCGCAGCTTGCCCTTGGCTGGTCCGCAGAAGCACCTGAATATTCATGGAGATAATCTTGGTAACGTTGTTCAGTTTATAGAGCGTGAGCATCCATCTAAATTTAAAGAAATCCTTGCACGAATTGCCGAAAAAGTTCCTGGCATTGATCGCATCGAAACGGAACGGAGTCCAGATGGTCGATTGCTTCTTCGCTTCAACGACAAAGGCTTTGACGATCCATTTTATGCACAGCAAATGTCCGACGGAACGCTGAAAGTATTTGCATACTTAATTATGTTGGAAGATCCCTCTCCGCCAGCGTTCATTTGTGTTGAGGAGCCAGAGAATGGCCTGTATCATAAGCTGCTTGAGGTTTTAGCCACTGAATTTCGCGCCCATGCCACCGGCAAACGCAATTCATCCCAGATTTTCGTAACTACCCACCAGCCCTATTTCATAGACGCCCTCAGCCCTCAAGAGACCTGGGTTCTCGAAAAGCAGGACGACGGCTTTGCCACCATCAGACGCGCCAGCGATGACAATATTGTGAATGCTATGGCTGAGCAGGGATTGCCCCTCGGTAGCCTCTGGTACAGCGACTATCTAGAGCGGGGTTAGGACGATGCACTTTGAGGTTTTGGTGGAAGACAAGTCGGGAGAGAAGGTCCTTGAATTTATAATGGAGAAAATTCTCGGCGCAAATAATACGCAACATTCTTGGATAATTCATTCTTATAAGGGCATCGGAAGGCTGCCCAAAAAGTCCTCTGGAGTAACTGCTCCGGAGGCAAGGATACTGTTGGACCAATTGCCCAGAATATTACAAGGATATGGGAATAGTCTGAATAATTTAACTGCAGTCGTCGTCGTAGTGGATTTAGATAGTAGAGATTGCGCCGAGTTCAAGCAGGAGTTGCTTGACCTTTTGAATCAATGCAATCCGCGTCCAAATACATTGTTTCGAATATCTATTGAGGAAATCGAAGCATGGCTTCTGGGTGACCGAGCAGCCGTAAAAATGGCTTATCGAACTGCAAAAAACAAGATTCTTGATACTTACGTACAAGACAGTATATGCGGCACTTGGGAAATTCTCGCTGACGCTGTTTATTCAGGTGGATCTAGAAAGTTGAAGAAATTAGGATACCCCGAAATTGGGAATGCAAAATGTCAATGGGCTGAACGCATTACTCCCCATATGGACGTTAATGCTAATTGTTCAAAGAGCTTTCAGGTGTTTCGAAATGGGCTGAAGAAACTTGCGGGTATTGATTAGAAAAGTTCTGAAAAACTGGCACAAGCTGGAAAGTTAGCCATTGCAGAGCAATGGATTTCAGCAAGCGCAAAGACAAAATCCGGAGTTTTTCAGAGGTTTCTTAGCAGCTTGTTGAAAAGCTCAGATCCTTTGGATCAAAGGGATATGGTTTGTCGAGCCAATCGTCAATAAGTAAGATACGGTCGATGCTGATCAGAGCGTGATCTCCTTGTTTTCTCAGTGTAATACATCTTGAGAAAAATAAGATAGATTATGCCAAAAGGAGTATAAGGGCACATCGAAAAATTAATCGCTCTTCGCCTGTAGGTGGCCGTTGCGATGAAAGCATCAGTGGTGGCAAGGAGCTGCGTCGGTCAGCAGGACTTGCTGACGAGGAAGAGGCGGTTTTTCGAGGTGCCCACTTGTATCAAGCCTTTGCCTCCCCTTCATCCAGCTGCGAGACGGCCGCAGCCATGGACATCCTGCCTGCCACCACTGCAGACTGAGCCAGCAGCCGAGCAGTGAGCCTGATGACCCTCCACACGCTTCAGGTGCTGTTGGTGGTGCTGAGCGGCGTTGCGCTGCTTGTGGTGGCCATGGTGCCTGCCTTCAGTGACAAACACTGATGGACTGCTTCAGAACCTGCCAACGGCAGCACCCCAGGCGGGGGCAGGGCATTGGGGTGGGCAGATCGGCAAGCTGGTGCGCCCGGTTTGCAGTGCAATCCAGTGCCGATGATCAGACCGACACAAGCGGATTAGGTATTGCGTGTCCGTGGACCCTGGGTCAAGGCCTCTGGCGGTGCCACCACCGGATTCCTGATGCTGCCGACCCCCAGCGGGGCTCTACGGCGGGGGACTCTGATCACGATCGGACGCCTCCGGCAACGGTTCCGGCGCCGCAGCGGCGCTTGGCCTGTGGCGTCACAGCGGAGCAGCACATTGCCGGCGGGATCCCCTGAACCCGGCTGGGCGAGGCCAGAGCAATCAGGCGGGATTGTCTCAACGGTTACGTTTTAGGATTTTCATAAGGTTCGCCTCTGTCCCTTGACCCTGCTCTCTCCACCCCACCTCTCCACATCCATCTGGCGGCGCTGTGCGCAATGCCGTCACTTCTCCAGGCCACGCCCCAAGCGCTGCGACTGCACCTTGCACGGACTGCAGATCGATGGCGAACAGGTGGCCCAGCGGTGGTGTGACGACTTTGATGCGGCCCAGCTTTCTCTGACTGCCTGACCAGCCCATGTAGCCTGGTCGGATGACGGCAAGGAATGGCCAGCCGATAGCTGCACCATGACAAAGCGTTGCGCTGACAGGTCGCAGAACAGCGCCATGTGGGGCTCGCGTTCCCTCATGGGTTGACGCTATCTCCCAAGCAGCGGCCACAGCGCCTGAGTTCCGATGACGTTCTTCGTCAAGCTTGCCGAGGCAGTGGCTGCCAACCAGTCACTGCTGCTGGTGGGCCTGGATCCCAACCCAGACATGCTGCAGCGCTGGAACGAGCGGCTCGGCGCTGGCGGATCCTTCATGGCCCAGGCCCGCCGCTGGGTGAAAGCAGTGGTGGAGCAGACCAGGGATCAGGTCTGCGCCTACAAGCCAACACTCGGCTTCTATCAGAGCCTCGGCCCAATGGGCCTGGATCTGCTGATGGAAGTGCGGGATCTGGTGCCACGCTCCATTCCCCTGATCCTCGACGCCAAGCATGGGGACCTGAACACCAGCAGCAGCTTTGCCCATTACGCCTTCCACGGGCTGGGCTTCGATGCGGTGAGCTTGCTCCCTCTGGCCGGGCAGGATCTGGTGGCTCCCTTCCTGCTCTACCCGGACCGGGCGGTGGTGGTGAGCTGTCACAGCTCCAACAGGAGTGCGAGGCCTCTGCTTCAGCACCCCAGCGCCGAATCCCCTTTCTTCCTCAAGCTGGTGGAGGAATGCTGCTGCTGGGGAACCCCTGAACAGCTGCTGCTGGAGGTGGGCACCCGCGATCCCGATGTGCTGCGGCAGATTCGCTCGATCGCCCCCACGCGCTTCATGCTGTTGCGCAGCATCTGGGAGGCCGAGGAGCGGCTACCTGCACTGCTGCGTGAGGGGCTGAACCGCTCGGGCGATGGTCTGCTGCTGCCGATTCCCCAGGACCTGCTGGTGGCGGAAGCCATCGACAAGGAGACAGCCGCTCTGCGTCGCCGCATCGAGCACCTGCGCCAGAACGCACTTGACACAGGCGATGACAGCAGCTGTGAGGTCTGGATTCCAGCGCCGTCGCCCAGCAGGGAGCCCCTGGATCAGCTGATCGTGGAGCTTTTCGACATCGGTTGCCTGATGTTCGGTCGGTATCTGCAGGCTTCAGGTGCAGTCTTTAACTACTACATCGATCTGCGACGCATTATTTCGAATCCAAACCTCTTCCATCGGGTGTTGCACGCCTATGCAGGGGAGTTGGAGGCCCTGGATTTCGATCGCATCGCCGGGATCCCCTACGGATCCCTTCCCACCGCCACCGGCCTTTCGCTACAGCTGGGCAAACCCCTCATCTACCCTCGCAAGGAAGTGAAGGCCCACGGTGCCAGACGCCTGGTGGAGGGGGACTACGAGGTCGGTGAAACCGTCGTGGTGGTTGATGACATTGTCATCAGTGGTGGGAGTGTGCTCGAGGGCATCGAAAAGCTCGAATCCTCCGGTCTCGAGGTGCGGGATGTGGTGGTGTTCCTCGACCACGAAAGTGGTGCCAGGGAACGCCTTGCCACTGCGGGATATGGCTGTCACGCGGTGATGCCCCTTTCCCGTATCACTGCGGTGCTCACCCAGGAGGGTCGACTCGACCTTGAGCAACTGGCAGTCCTGCGGCAACACAACGCTTCCAGCACCCTGTCCGAGCCTCCACCCGGTGCCAGTGCCCCAACCCCATGGCCAGCCCAGTAAGCATCCGGATCCCCCCGACCCCCTCACTCCTGCTGCTCAGCCACGGGACTCGGGATCCATCGCCTGGCCCCCTGCGTCATCCCTGTCTGCCAACACCTCCAACGCATCGCCATCAACTGTGGAGATGTCTTCCCATTCGCCATCCTCCGGGGTCGGATCCTGGGCGGCTGCCTCCATGGCGGCTGCCGTCCCACCAGAGGCCAACTGGTCCGCCATGCCATCGATGTTGCCGTCAGCGCTGGCTTCTGTGCCATCGGGATCGAGCGAGGCAGAGCCTGCCGACAATGTGACGGCGTCAGTTGAAAGCGTGCTGTCACGATCAGTAACAGTCGGGATGTCTTCGGCACGGCTATCAGCTTCGCTATCGGCCTCCACCGCAGGAGCATGGCCAGGAGCAGATGCTGCGGGTCCGGCAGGTGGTGCCAGGTTGAGCTCCCCCAGCAACCTCGGCAGACCAAGGCCGAAGCCCAGGCGTTGGTCCCAGAGTTCCTGCAACCCCATGGGTTCTGCAGCGTCAACGGCTGCATGGGAGCGCAGCATCAGGCCGATTGCCGTGATGGCCTGGATGAGCTGCCACTGCATCAGTGCCAGCAGCAACGCCGCCAGCAACAGCACCGTGAAGCGTGACACCCCTTCCAGGGGCGTGATCTGCCAGGCAATGGCCGCCACCCCATCCAGCCACACCACGAGGGCCAGTACCGGCAGTGCCGTCGCCGCGATCCAGGCCCGAAGGCTGACGTCCTCCTGCAGGGCCAGCAAGCGGCATTGCTCATCGCTGCGCAGGGCCGGGGCCAGACGCACCAGCAGGAACGACCAGGGATCCACAGGCAGGCGCCAGGTGAGGGCAACCATCCCAAGGCTACCGAGGGTCCAGAGCAGCAGACGCTCCAGGGCGGGCAGGGGCCCGGGGTCTGCCGCTGCCAGGATCAGCAGTACAGCCAGTGCTTCAAGCGGCAGCACGGCAATGCCAGCGATCTGAACCCAGAGGTTGGCGTCACGCCTGGCGGCATGGGGCGTGGGTGGCTCAGCCATGGCAGGGGGACAGGAGGTGGAGATGAGCGAATGCCGCCGGGTCTCAGACCGTCAGGGTGCGCTTCTTGGTGACCATCCTGAAAGCTTCGATGCTGTCACCCTCTTCCCAACCGCTGAAGCGATCGACGGAGATGCCGCACTCGAAACCCGTGTTGACCTCCCTGACATCGTCCTTGAGCCGACGCAGGGAATCGAGGTCGCCCTCATACACTGTCTGTCTACCGCGGTGGACACGCACGCGGCAGTTGCGCTGCAGCTTGCCTTCCTGCACGTAGCAACCAGCGACGGATCCCTTACCGACGGCAAAGATCGCCCGCACCTCGGCCCGACCGAGCGGTTGCTCCACCAACTCGGGCTCCAGCAGACCTTCCATGGCCAACTGGATGTCCTCCAGCAGCTTATAGATGACGTCGTAATCGCGCACATCCACGCTGGCAGCCTCGGCAGCCCGCTTGGCACCGCTGGCCATGGAGGTGTTGAAACCGATCACCACGGCACCGGATGCTGCGGCCAGGTCGATGTCGGTCTCCGTGACCTCGCCAGGTGCCGATAGCAACACGCGAATCTGCACCTCATCCTTCGGCAGCTGTTCCAGGGAGCCGAGGATCGCCTCGAGGGAACCCTGCACATCGGCTTTGAGGATGATGTTGAGCTCCTTGAGGTCACCATCGGAGACCTCACCGGAAATGGAGGCAAGGCTGACACGACGACTGGCCATCTGCTGGGCCAGGCGGGTGGCACGGGCATCGGTGACCCGGTGACCAACCACGGCCCGGGCCGACTTCTCGTCGGCATAGACCTCGAACTCATCGCCAGCGGTGGGCACCTCACTGAAGCCGAGGGCCTCCACCGGGCATGATGGCCCCGACTGCTTGACCCGCTTTCCACTGTCGTCCATCATCGCCCGGACCCTGCCGAGCACGGGGCCGGCAGCGATGACGTCACCCGTCCTGAGGGTGCCGTTCTGGACCAGCAGCGTGGCTACGGGTCCCTTGGCCTTGTCGAGGTGTGCTTCGACCACGGTGCCCCTGGCCATGCGATCGGGATTCGCCTGGAGGTCCTCCACATCGGAGACCAGCAGGATCATCTCCAGCAGCCGGTCGATGTTCTGGCCATTGATGGCGCTCACAGGCACCATCACGGTGCTGCCGCCCCAGTCCTCCGGCAGGAGATCCTGGTCTGAAAGCTCCTGCTTCACGCGGTCGGGCTGGGCACCTTCCTTATCGATCTTGTTGATCGCAACGATGATCGGTACCTCGGCGGCGCGAGCGTGGCTGATCGCTTCCAGGGTCTGGGGGCGCACGCCGTCATCGGCAGCCACCACCAGCACGGCGATGTCAGTGACCTTGGTGCCGCGGGCACGCATGGCGGTGAAGGCCTCGTGTCCGGGGGTGTCCAGGAACGTGACCTGACGCTGGTCCTGCTGCTGACCCACATCGACCTGGTAGGCGCCGATGTGCTGGGTGATGCCGCCGGCTTCGCCAGCGGTGACGCGGGTGTTGCGGATGGCATCGAGCAGGCTCGTCTTGCCATGATCCACATGGCCCATGACGGTCACCACGGGCGGACGGCGGATCAGGTGGGCCCTGTCGGCCTCCTCGATCATCTCGACAGTCTTTCGGGCTGCCTCCTCCACATCGTCCTCGAGCACCGGCACACCGAATTGCTCGCAGAGGGCCTCGATGGTGGGTACATCGAGGGTCTGTGTGACCGTGGCGATCACCCCCTTGAAGAAAAGTGACTTGATCACCTCGGAGCTTTCCACGCTGATGCGTTCGGCCAGCTCCTGCACCGTGAGACCGTCCTCAGGCACAACGATCATTTCGGGCCGCACCTGGGCTGCCTCGCGGGCCTGGCGCAGTTCCATCGCACGGCGGCGCTGACGTTGACGGGCCGTCTCCTTGCGGCGCTTGCGCTGGGCCACAGGCACAATGCGGGCCGCAGCCACAGCTGAGCGGGGTTTGCTGGGGCGGGCCAGGGATGCGGCCAGCACAGCAGCATCGCCTTCACCGGCAAAGCCCTCCCGCGCTGCCACGTCATCGTCATTCTCCCCGATGATGTGGACTTTGGTGCGTTGGCGTTGGGGACCACCGCCCCCGCGCCGCAGCTGATCGAGTCTGGCACTGTCATCCCAGTCGGGACGGCCGGGACGACGGGGAGCGCCGGCGGCGGCACGGCCTCGACCGGGACCGAAGCGCCCCGTGGGAGGCGTAGCCGGGCGGCGCGAGGCATTTTCCTGTTGATCGTCAAGGGCGTCCTGCCGGTCGACGCTGGGAGCTGTGGGACGGGGTACCGGTGCAGTCGGTCGGTTCGGCGGGGTGGCCGGTCCAGGCTTGTTCAACCCCAGCAGTTCACTGGGCGCCACGGGACGCCTGACCCCCGGAGGCAAGCCTTCACGGCGGCCGGCAGGACTGCCGGTGCGCACGATGCCAGGGGGCGTTGCGGGACGCTGAGGGCGAGCTGTGTCACCACTGTCATTGCGACGCACGGGCTTGCCCACCAGCTCCATGGGACGGCGAGTCACGCCAGGCGGGCGTACGGCGTCAGGACGATCGGCCACCTGGCCGGGTGTGGCGGGACGGGCGGGGGTGCCATTGCTGCGGATGGGTTTGCCCACCAGCTCGGGGCGGGGGGTACGGCGCGTGCCAGGAGCTGCTCCACTGCCGGGGGCGCGGCGGGTCACGCCCGGGGGAGAGCCGGATGCAGTGCGGCTCACTGGGGCGGCTGGCGTGACGGGCGGCCTGTCCACCAGTTCAGGCTTGCTGGGGCGCGCAGCAGGGCGGCTGATCAACTCAGGCCGGCCGGCGGTGGGCTTGGCAGGGACAGGACGGGGGACAGGTGCCGACGGCCGGCC
>SRMO01000083.1:39324-39468 GCA_004768415.1 Aphanocapsa feldmannii 277cV
GTGCTGGCGGCAGCAGGCTTGGCTGGAACCGCGGACTTGGTTGAGGCAGCAGGTTTGCTGGGAACCACAGGTTTGGCTGGGGCCGCGGGCTTGGTTGAGGCAGCAGGTTTGCTGGGAACCGCAGGTTTGGCTGGAGCCGCGGAC
>SRMO01000083.1:39638-51022 GCA_004768415.1 Aphanocapsa feldmannii 277cV
CTTGCTCACCGGCCTGACGACGCTGGAAGGTCCTGACTTGGCGGCTGTGGTGCCGGGCTTGGCGGCAGCGGGTTTGACAGGTGCCACGGGCCTTGCTGCCGCAGGCGGCTTGTTGCGGCTTGGCTTGGCGGCAGCAGGTTTGGTCGGGGCCGGCTTGCTGCGGCTGCTGACGGCCGGCTTCACGGGTGCTGTGGCGGACCTGCGGGGAGTCGGCTTGCCGGGGGCTGAGGGCCTGGCAGGAACCGATCTGGCGGCAGCGGGGCCATCAGCCTCGCCTGGGGCGGGGGGAGCAGCCTTCTTCACACTTAGGATCGCCTTTGCAGCAGGCCTGTCCGGCGTGGGTCGAGCCTTGCTCTTGATCAGCTGCGTGATGCGGCTGGCTTCCTCATCGCTGATCGAGCTGCTGTGACTCTTCACTGCGATCGACAGCATGTTGGCGGCATTGAGCACGTCCTTGTTCTCGAGACCGAGGTCCCGGGACAGCTCGTAGATCCTGATTTTGCCGCTGATCGTCATCCGTGACTCCAAGTGATCGACGCCAGGGCGTCGGGCCCCTGCAGGGCAGGAACCAGGGTTCATCTTGCCTCAGCCACCCGGCCGCAGCTTTGCCGGGGGTGCTGCAGTCGAGATTCGAGGGCCTGGTAAACCACGTCGTCCATGTTGCAGCGCAGGGCCCTCTGCAAACGCCTGCGCTTGCGGGCATCCTCCAGGCAGGCGGCATCCGGGCAGAGGTATGCGGAGCGCCCGAAGCCCCGATCCAGCGCCACTCCCCCCACCGCCAGCCGAATCACCCGCCACAGCTGGTCCCGGTCCCTGAGACAGCGGCAGGCCACGCAACGGCGCAAGACGGGCCTGGCACTCACCGGACCTCCTTCTCTGCTTCTGCTTCTGCCGCTGCCTCGGCGTCGGCATCGGCCACGGTGTCGGCAGGAGAGGGTTCGACGCCCTGGTGCTCCTCCAAGGCCTCCTGGTAGCCCTCGATCGCAACGCCCTCTTCGCTCTGAAAGTCCTCCTCGATCGGATAGAGCTCCCGCAGGCGGGCGTCCTCGGCAGCCCGGGCTGCATGTTCGGCCTCCAGACGTGCCTCGATCTCGGCCTGGAGGCGTTCCTCCTGACGACGTTGGGCGATCAGGGTGGAGACGGCACCGTCCTCAGCCACCTGGTCGTAGTCATGGGCGTTCTTGATGTCCAGCTTCCAGCCAGTCAGGCGGGCGGCGAGGCGCACGTTCTGCCCCTCCCGGCCGATGGCCAGGCTGAGCTGATCGGGAGGCACCAGCACATGGGCATGCTGCCCCTCGGGATCCACCAGACGCACCGCTTCGACGCGGGCGGGGCTGAGGGAGTTGGCGATGTACTGGCCGGGATCAGTGGAAAAACGGATCACGTCGATTTTTTCGCCGCGGAGCTCGTTCACCACCTGCTGAATGCGGGAACCACGGGCACCGATGCAGGCGCCGACGGGATCCACCTCCCGCTCCACGCTGTCAACGGCCACCTTGGTGCGGGGACCAACCGAGCGGGAAGGAGGGTTGGCCTCCCGGGCCACCGCCACGATGCGCACTGATCCTTCCTGGATCTCGGGCACCTCGTTCTCGAACAGATAGACCACCAGGCCGGCGTTGGCACGGGAGACGAACAGCTGGGGACCGCGGCGGGGGATCTCCGAGACCTCCTTGAGAAACACCTTGAAGGTGGCATTGGCCCGGTAGTTGTCATTGGGCAGCTGATCGCGGCGGGGCAGCTCTGCCTCCACCTCGGGACGCCCCAGCCCGGAACTGACGGCCAGAATGATCGACTGACGCTCGAACCGCAGCACCCGTGCCGTGAGTACAGGGTCCTCCAGATCAGCAAACTCCTCCTGGATCATGCGGCGCTGGTGCTCACGCAGCTTCTGGGCCAGGGTCTGCTTGGTCTGGGAGGCAGCCATGCGGCCGAAGTCGTCCTTCTCAGGCGTGACATCCAGCACCACGGTGTCGCCCACCTGGGCATCGTCAGCGACCTGACGCACTTCCTCGATGGCGATCTGGTGGTCTTCC
Source organism: Aphanocapsa feldmannii 277cV (assembly GCA_004768415.1). GTDB lineage: Bacteria > Cyanobacteriota > Cyanobacteriia > PCC-6307 > Cyanobiaceae > Aphanocapsa_A > Aphanocapsa_A feldmannii. The sequence continues at coordinate 41,675 of SRMO01000083.1, forward strand.
GACTCCACCGCCTCAACGATGATCTTCGAGGCCAGAACGCGGAAACCTTCCTCGTCGAGATCGAGGGCCACGTCGAAATTGCCGAAATAGTCCTCATCGAAGGGGTCGTCAACCGTGCCCAGCACCAGGGTGCGACGGTATTTCTCGTAGCCCTTGAGCAGCGACTCCCGCAGGGCCGACTCCACCACCGTGGGAGGCAGCTTCTTGTCTTCGCTGATGTCGTCGATGAGGGCCGTCAGGCCCGGAAGCATCACCAGTGCCATCGCTTGGATCGGAGATGAGGGGTGGTTAAGGGGTGGCGCTGCAGATCACTCCGCAGCCGTGGAGAGTCGTACGGTCTGGACGGCATCGCGGGGGATCCGGGAGATCCGACCTTTGCGGTTGAGCTGGACATGGGTCTCGTCCCGGCCGATCAGGGTGCCAGCGAGGGTTGTCTCCGAGCCGTTGTCCCGGCAGCAGCTGACCGTGACGGGAAAACCGCGGAAGCTGCGGAAGTCGCGGTCATCAACGAGATCCTCGCCAATGCCGGGACTGGTGACCTCGAGCAGGTAGGTGTGCGACAGCGTCTCTTCCTGCTCCAGCCGTGCGTCGAAACAGCGGCTGAAACGCTCACAGTCCTCCATCAGCACATCAGATCCATCACTCCGGCGGATCTCCACGATCAATGCCGGAGGACGGCGATGGCTGTGGAAGGTCACTGACGACAGGACCAGACCAAGGTCGCTCGCCACAGCACTGGCAAGGACTTCGAGCCGTGGAATCAGTGGATGGGCCAAGGGTGAGGTCCGGGATCAGGCCCGGCCACACTGAGCTGAACACTCCTGACGGCTTCCGGCAGCAAACCGGATGCCGTGCCCTGTTGCCCGCCAGGCTGGATCCCAACGTAGCCGGTCGTGGGCAACCCCTCGGCAGGGAGGGGCAGAGGTGCGGAGTGCGGAACTGCTGAACCACGTCGGCAGGGGGCCCCGACCACAGCTTCCAGGGTTTCTAGATTCCGACTGTCGACAACCCGGCACCGCCACGAAGGTGGGTCCTTGCCAGCCAACCATGCCCATGACCGCACCCCAACTGCAGGGAGCCCCAGGGGCGGGCCCACCGCGTCGTGGCCAAGGGCCCTGCAGCCCACGTCCGCTCGCGGCTGTGCTGCTCGGTGTGGTGCTGTTGTTCCGGATGCTGGTGGACCTCTGCCAACCCATGGCCGCCCAGGCAATCGGTGGGGGCGAGGTTGCAGGGCTGGGTCGTCACAACTTTGTGGCAGAGGCGGTGCGCCAGGCGAACCCGGCCGTGGTGCGCATCGACACGGAACGCAGCGTACGCACCATGCGGCTTGACGGCAGCCTGCAGGATCCACTGCTGCGGGATGCCCTCGGGGACCTGCCGCTGCAACGCCGCGAACTGGGTCAGGGGTCAGGTGTGGTCATCGATGCCAATGGCCTGGTGCTGACCAACGCCCATGTGGTGGATCGGGTGGACCGGGTGGAGGTGACCCTCACGGATGGTCGTCAGATCGAAGGGGATGTGGTGGGCAGCGACAGCGTCACCGACCTGGCCCTGGTGCAATTGCGCCAGGCCGAGGATTTGAAGCCCGCCAGGCTTGGCGACTCTTCCATTCTGGCCGTGGGGGACTGGGCCATTGCCCTGGGCAATCCCTACGGCCTCGACAGCACCGTCACGCTCGGCATCATCAGCAATCTGCACCGCGACATCACCAACCTCGGCTTTGCCGATAAACGCCTGGAGCTGATTCAGACCGATGCCGCCATCAACCCCGGCAATTCCGGCGGTCCACTGGTCAATGCCGACGGGGAGGTGATCGGCATCAACACGCTGGTGCGCAGTGGCCCAGGGGCTGGGCTGGGCTTTGCCATCCCGATCAATCTGGCAACTGCGGTGGTGGAGCAGCTGAGGGTCTCGGGTGCAGTGGTGCATCCCTATCTGGGTCTGCAGCTGGTACCGCTCACGGCCCGTCGCGCCAGGGAGCACAACAGGGGACCCAATGCCCTGGTGCAGCTTCCTGAACACGACGGTGCCCTGGTGCAGCAGGTGCTTGATCACAGCCCCGCCCAGAAGGCGGGGTTGCACCGGGGGGACCTGGTGATCGCAGCAGGTCAGCGGGAGGTGCGGAAGCCCGGACAACTGCTGAGTGTGGTGGAGCAGGCCCAGCTGGGGAAGGATCTGCCGCTCATCGTGCTGCGTGGCAGTCGTGAGCTGCAGATGCGGATTCGCCCCGAAGCGATGCCCAGCTGAGGGAAAGACAGGGTGGGCTTGCTACCTTCCTGGCCAGCTTTGCTGTGGCCATGGCCGACCTGCAGACCCGGATGAAGCAAGCCGTCGCCGATGCCGCTGTGGAGCGCATCCAAAGCGGCATGGTGCTGGGCCTCGGCTCAGGCTCCACGGCGGCACTGATGATCGAGGCCCTGGGTCGCAAGCTCGGCAGTGGTGAGCTGCGTGACATCGTTGCAGTACCCACCTCCTTCCAGAGCCAGGTGCTGGCCGCCCGGTTGGCCATTCCCCTGACGGATCTGAACGCCGTCGGCGCCATTGACCTGGCCATCGACGGCGCCGACGAGGTGGACCCCTGCTTTCAGCTGATCAAGGGAGGCGGCGCCTGCCATGTTCAGGAAAAACTGGTGGCGGCCCGGGCCCACCGCTTCGTGGTGGTGGTGGATAGCAGCAAGCTGGTGGACAGGCTCAACCTCGCGTTCCCGCTGCCGATCGAGGTGCTGCCAGCCGCCTGGAAGCAGGTCAGCCAGGCCGTCGAGGGCCTGGCTGCCAGCGCTGCCCTGCGCATGGCCCAGCGCAAGGCCGGCCCGGTGGTGACCGACCAGGGCAACCTGGTGCTGGATGCCAGTTTCAAGGACGGCATCAGCGATCCCGTCAGGCTCGAGGCCCAGCTCAACAACATTCCCGGGGTGCTGGAGAACGGCTTGTTCGTGAACATCACCGACCAGGTGCTGGTGGGTGATATCGCTGCTGACACTGTGGGCGTCCGGGAGTTGGAGAGACGTTGAGCAAGCCGGCGATCGCTCCGCCATGGACTCAGCCACGCAGCAGCACAGTCCGCAATCGACGCGCCAGGGCTTCCAGTTGACGGGCACTGGGGGCGTGCTTGCCGTCCGGGGGACGCTCACAGGCCTTGCCCTGCTCCTGATCCAGCCAGACCGGATGCACCCCCTGCCAGAGCAGCGGCCAGTGCGGTGCCCCCAGGTGTTCCAGCATGATCGAGAGGTCCTCACCGCTGCGGTAGATCTCCAGCGCCAGCGTGGCCGCCGCCACCACCTCCCCCTCGGCATTGCGCGGCACCAACCGCAGGGTCAGCTCGCGGTCGTCGGCCTGATCGACCACCAGGCCATAGACAAGCTCCCCCAGGCACTGCCGAGCCGTGGTCAGCAGCAACGGACGCAACCAGTCCGGATCGTTCCAGCAGGGATGCGGTACAGCCACGGCGGCTCGGTGGCCAGATGTCTGCAGCCATCTCAGCAGGGAAGCCGGTGCAGGCACGGTGGCAGAGCGGCAGGACCAGCCATCAGCCAGCGGCCGCTTCCGTGGCCCTGATGGCATCGATACCCAGCAGCGTGAGTCGCAGGGGCCCGGCCGCAAAGCCGGGGTTCTTGCCGCCGTCGTCGCTGAAGCGACTGTGGAGCAGCTGCAGGCGGCGGATCCGATCGGGTGAGAAGCGCAGCGGGATGCCGACCGGATTGGCCCGCACCACGGGAGCCAGGTCCTGAAAGGGAAGAACCACCAGCGTGGTGCCCTCCGCCTGGCTGGTGAAATCCTTCACCCAGCGCAGTCCTCCCGGGATCAGTTCACTGGCTCGACTGATCGGATCGGCACAGGCCACGGCGAACTTGTAACGGCGCCCGTCACCGCGCAGGGTCAGCCGAAAGGCGTCGTAGCCACTGAGATCCAGCGGTGGATCCAGCACAGGGGAGCGGACACTGACGAAGCCACCTCCCTGTGCCACCAGGTTCGCCGTGAGCTCGAGGCCCCAGCTGCCGATGTGGCAATGCCCCTGGCTCCTGCCGCCCATGATCGTGTCATTGAGGCTCCGCCAGCCACTGAAGCCATCACCGCGAAACAGGGTCAGAGGCACCGGCCGAACCATTGGAGCGCCCCACCATCCTCGACCCGCTGTGCTCGGCTGAACAGCCCGGGAGGACGGCGCAGTGGGCCAGCACAGCAGGCCAGGGATCCAAGCGTGAGCCGTCGCCGTCGGGTCAGGCGTCGATGGCCTCGGCAGCCGCGCGATCCAGCAGCAGTGTCACAGCCGTGGCGGGTCGGATCAGGCAGGCGGGGGTGCGGAGGGGATCCTCGTCGGGATCCAGCAGGCGCCGCAGGGCCTGCGCCTTGGCTCCACCGCTGATCAGGAACGCCACCTGCCTGGCACTGCTGAGGCAGGGAGCCGTGAGCGTGATCCTGGCCAGGCCCTTGCCCACCCCGGTGGTCACCAGGGCCTCCCGTTCCTGCACAGCAGCTGTGCCGGGAAAGAGCGATGCCGTGTGGCCGTCATCCCCCAGCCCCAGCAGCGCCAGATCCAGCCACGGCGGTGTCGAACCGCTCAGTTGCCGCAGGATCCCGTCATAGCGGCTGGCGGCAGCTGTGGGGGTGGGCAGGTCGGTGGGCACCTGGTGGAGCGTGGCGCGACAGCCAGGCTCAGCTGCCAGCAACGAGCGCTGCACCATGCCGCCATTGCTGGCGGGATCATCGACAGGCACCCAACGCTCATCGCCGAGCAGCAGATCCACCCGTTCCCAGGGCAGCGGCATGGAACCCATGGCGCCATAGACAGGCTCAGGGGTGCGACCACCGGAGATGGCGAAGCGGACGCGATCAGATTGCGCCAGGGCATCCCTCAGCACCTGGACCAGCCAGTGGCTGGCGCGATCGATCAGATCCTCACGATCGTCGGCGACAACGAACTGGTAGGTGCTCACTGGATCCATGCGGTGTGAAAGCTGCCGGGCTGATCCAGCCGCTCATAGGTGTGGGAACCGAAGCAGTCACGCATGGCCTGCACCAGGTTCTGGGGCAGACGACCACTGCGGTAGCTGTCGATGTAGTCCAGCGCTGCGCTGAAGCAGGGGACGGGCACGCCGCTGAGGGCAGCGCTGGACACCACGTGCCGCAACCCTGGCAGGCGACGGTTGATCTGGTCGGCGAACCAGGGATCCATCATCAGGTTCGGCAGGTTGGCGTCTCGCTCGTAGGCGTCCTGAATGCGCTTCAGCAGCCTGGCGCGAATGATGCAGCCTCCCTTCCAGATCTGAGCGATGCTGGACAGGTCGAGGTCATAGCCATGGCTGGACGATCCGGCGGCCAGCAGCGCCATCCCCTGGGCATAGCTGGTGATGACACTGAGTATGGCGGCATCGCGGATGGGGGCCATGGCCTTGTCAGGTGCACAAAGGCCTGCAGGGGACAACGGCTCGGGTCCGTGCAGGACCGCTTCAGCGGCCAGGCGCTCCTGTCGCAATGAGCTGATCACCCTGGCGTTGAAGGCGGCATAGATGGTGGGGCAGGGCACGCCCTGCTCCAGGGAACTGATCACCGTCCAGAGTCCGGTCCCTTTCTGCCCCGCCACGTCGACAATCTTCTCCACCAGATCACTGTTGTCAGCGGGATCCTTGCTGCGCAGGCAGATCTCGGTGATCTCCACGAGATAGCTCTCGAGCTCCTCCATGCCATTCCACTGGGCGAAGACATCTGCGATCTGGCCGGTCTCCAGGCCGCAGACGCGCTTCATCAGGTCGTAGGCCTCGGCAAGGATCTGCTCCACGCCGTACTCGATGCCGTTGTGGACCGTCTTGACGAAGTGTCCGGAACCACCTGGACCGATATAGGAAACGCAGGGGCCATCCTCCACCTGGGCCGCCATCTTCTGCACGAGCCCCTCAATGGCCAGATAGGACTCCCGCGTCCCCCCAGGCATCATGCTGGGCCCCTCGAGGGCGCCCTTGGCGCCGCCGCTGACGCCCATGCCGATGAAGCCGAACTTCCGGCTTTCCAGCTCGGCAACCCGCCGCTCAGTGTCGCTGTACAGCGAATTCCCCCCGTCGATCAGCAGATCACCCGCTTCCAGCAGCGGCGAGATTGTTGCGATCATGGCGTCGATGGGCCCGCCGGACTTGATCATCATGAGGATGCGGCGGGGCCGCTCCAGCTTGGCGATCATCTCCGGGAGGGTGTAGGCGCCCTGGATGTCGCGTCCTGCACCGCGCCCACTGAGAAAGGCGTCTGTCTTCTCGCGACTGCGGTTGAACACCACGCTGCTGTAGCCATTGCGCTCGGCGTTGAGCACCAGGTTCTCACCCATCACACCGAGGCCGATCAGACCGAAGTGGGCCTTGGCCATGTTCTGCATACCGTCCGGGTTTCTCGTGCAGTGTGGCGAATCAGCAGGAATCGGGCACGACGTCCCGGCCCATTGTCAGAAGATGCGGGAACAGCCACCATGTGAGCCTGGCAAGGGTTGACAGGCTGGGGAACAACCGAATATCTCGGCAACTGATCAGTGTTTCCAGCCAGTGGCCCTGGCGATCCGTCGGAACGGGCCGGGATCGGGCTGCCACGAACCAGCCCAAGCCAGTGGCAGACGTCGAGGCCAGGGCCGAGGCTGGGAAACCCGGGGACACTCTGGACAACCGGCCAAGCAAGGCAATACCATCAGGCCCTGAATCCTGCCCCGTGGCCTGAATGATCTGTGTCGTTGCGTATTGATGGATCTGCCAGGGTTCCGAGCCAGGCTCAGATCACGGCGCCGTCTGGAATCGTGCCGTTTTTGACGACAACAACAATGCCGTTGCGAATGTAGAAGCCGAGCTCCGGCCGCTCTGCTGAATCAATGCTCTCCTTGTTGATGATGCGCACGTCCTTGCCTATTCGCACATTTTTATCAAGGATCGCACCCTTCACTGTACTGCCTACCCCGACACCGATCGGGATTCCGCCACGCTCGTGCAGGATGGCGCGCTGCTCGGCAGATTCGTAGAAGTCCGCGCCCATCATCAGCGTGTCCTGGAGAACCACTTGGTTCTCGATGCGGCTGCGTACCCCAAGCACGCAATGGTTGACGGTGCAGGCTTTCAGGATCGATCCATCACCGAGAATCGATTGGTTCACCTGGGCATCGAGCAGCTTGGTGGGTGGCAGGTAACGGGGCCGGGTGTAGATTGGAAACTCCTCGTCGTAGAAGGAGAAGGCAGGTTTGGGCTGTGCTGTCAGGGCCAGATTGGCCTCATAGAAGGCCCGTATGGTCCCGATGTCCTCCCAGTAGTCGTTGAAGACGTAGGTGCGCAGCTGGTGGCTGGCCAGGGATGTGGGAATGATCTCCCCACCGAAATCAGTGGACGCAGGATTCTGTGCCAGGAGATCGAACAGGGCTTTGCGGCTGAACACATAGATCCCCATGGAGGCAAGGAAGGGGCGCTCTGCCGCTTCTTCGGCGCTGAGACCCAGCTTGCTGGTGTCCACGGCCATGGCATCCAGTGCCCTGCCCTTGGGCTTTTCCCTGAACTCCCTGATGCTGCCGTCGTTGTCCGCCCGCATCAGCCCGAAGCCCTGGGCCTGCTCACGGTTCACCGGGAGGGCGGCGACGGTGATGTCCGCAGCAGTGGCACGGTGCTGGGCCACGAAGGCAGCGTAGTCCATGCGGTACAGCTGATCTCCGCTGAGGATCACGTACTCGTCGACGTCCCACTCCTGGAAGAGCTGGGCATACTTGCGCACCGCGTCCGCGGTGCCTTCGAACCAGCTGGGGCTGTCCGGGGTCTGCTGGGCGGCGAGCACCTCGACGAAGCCCTGGCCGAAACCGCTGGAGAGGTTGTAGGTCTGGGAGAGGTGGCGGTTGAGCGAGGCGCTGTTGAACTGCGTCAGGCAATAGATCTTGCTGATCCCCGAGTTGATGCAATTGCTCACCGGAATGTCGATCAGCCGGTACTTGCCGGCGAGAGGAACGGCGGGCTTGGCCCGGACCTTGGTGAGGGGTTGAAGGCGTGAGCCGGCGCCACCGCCGAGAATGATTCCCAGAACCCGCTTCATACACGTTCCTGCTTGCGCCGTCACTCTCGGCGAAGGATGCAGCAATCAGCAAGGGTTTTGGCCTTGTCCAGAGAGTCCACTGTCGAGATTTGCGCCGCCCGGTTTCGCTCCCTCCTGCCTCTGTTGCCCCCCGAACTGCCCGGAGGGGGTGGCAGGGCCCAGCAGGCGGCGCACCTCAGGCCCTGCCTCAGCCCTCCGATTCCGACAGCGAGAACAGCTCAGCCACCACCTTGAGGGCTTTCAACCGTTCCGCTCGCTCCATGGGGGCACGCAGCCGGGTCACGGGACCGTGCAGCACCTTGTTGATGATGCCTTTGGAAAGAGCCTCAACCACCTTCTTTTCCCGCGCAGACAGGTCACGACCCATGCGGCTCAGGGCCTTGAGCAGTTCCTGTTCACGAATCTCCTCCAGCTGGTGACGCAGCTTGTTCACCAGGGGAACCGCCTCCAACCCATCCCACCAGGTCAGGAACGCTTCGGCGTCCTCCCGCAGCAGCGTCTCCGCCTCACGGGCCATGGCCTGACGTGCCTCCTGGTTGCGGGCCACCACTTCCTGCAGGTCATCCACGTCGTAGGAGGCCACGCCATCGATGGCGGCCACATCCGCCGTGATGTTGCGGGGAACACCGATGTCGATCAGCTTGAGGCGCCGCAGCGGGCCCAGTGCCTTCAGCCGCTGGCGATGAATGATGGGCTCATCCGCACCTGTGCTGGTGAACAGGATGCTGGCGCGGCAGAGCTGCTGGTCCAGCCCATCCAGTCCCACGCAGGCGATCGGGGTCCCGGGGAAATCGGCAGCCAGGGCCTCCGCTTTGCCGATGGTGCGATTGACAAGGGTGAGGTTGTCGCAGCCCTTGGCCAGCAGGTGCTGGACCAGCAGGCGACCCATGCGGCCGCAGCCGACCACCGCGGCTCTTTCTCCGGCGAGGCTGGCCAGCTCATCCTCCAGACCACGCTCCTGGGCCACCTTCAGCTGGGCCAGCTCCACAGCGGCGGAACTGATCGAGACGGCACCCGTTCCCAGGTTCGTCTCCGTGCGGACCCGCTTGCCCGTGTTCACCGCCTGGTTCAGCAAGCGGTTGAGGATGGGTCCGATCGACTTGTACTGCTGGCCCAGGCGGTACATCTTCTTGACCTGGGAGAGAATCTGACCTTCACCCAGCACCAGGCTGTCCAGACCGGCCGCCACCCGCAGCAGATGATCCACCGCCTCGCTGTGGTGGAGTGTGAACAGATGGGGCGTCAGGTCCCTGCTGGGGAGCCCGCTGTGGCGGGCAAGAAAATCATTGATCGCGCCGATACCCTCATCGG
>SRMO01000084.1:0-32556 GCA_004768415.1 Aphanocapsa feldmannii 277cV
AGGTGCTGAGAATCGAGGCCTCGAGCACCTGGTCGCTGGAGCGCAGGTGCTGCAGGGAGTGCTCCAGGCCCTGCTCCGGGATGCTCAGCTTTTCGCGAACCTCTACCGGCGCTGTGCGATGGCTGAGACCGATGACGGCGATGTGCATGAACGTGGCAAGTGATGTGGCCCCGTTTCGCCTGGGGACACCCCCTCTCGCCCCGCCGCTCCCACTGCATCTCCCAGGCTGGGAAATGGCGGGAGCTGAGGCCCCAGGAGGAAACTATGTCAGCTTTCAGCGCAGGGCAATGCTCGTGGCGCCGGGTTTCATGTGAATCGTAGTGGTGAAGCGGGCGGTGTTGTCCAGCGTGGAGATCACCAGGCTGCTGGTGCGGATGCAGTCCGACTCGAATTGCACACCGTCGAACAGCAGGCCAGGGGTGATGCCGCTGCCGGCAAACACGACGTTCTCCCCGGAGGCCAGCTCCTCGGCCTCGTAGACCTTGTCGATATCGGTGATGCCCATCTCGTTGAGGCGGGCGATGTTGCCCTCCCTGGTGTAGTCGGCCCACTCGGATGTCTGGGCGATGGCAGGGTCGTAGACCAGCTGACCCTGGAAGTGGCCCCCCAGGGCGCGCATGGCGGCGGCGGAGATCACGCCCTCGGGAGCTGCGCCGATCCCCATCAGGCAGTGGCTGCCTGTGCCACTGAAACCGCAGGCGATGGCAGCCTGCACGTCGCCATCACTGATGGGCTGTACGCGGGCACCGCTGGCGCGGATCTCCTTGATCAGATCCCGGTGACGGGCACGGTCCATCACCACGACCGTGAGCTCGCTCAGGGCCAGGCCCAGGCACTGGCTGAGGATGGTGAGGTTCTCGGTGGCGCTGTTGCGGATGTCCACCTTGCCCTTGGCGGCTGCAGGCGCAGCCAGCTTGTTCATGTAGAAATCGGGGGCATTGAACAGACCACCGCGATCGCTGGCCGCCAGCACCGCCATGGAGCCACGCTGGGCATTGGCGCAGAGGTTGGTCCCCTCGCAGGGGTCCACGGCGAAGTCAACGCCAGGGCCGTTGCCGGAACCGACCTCCTCACCGATGTAGAGCATGGGTGCCTCGTCACGTTCACCCTCGCCGATCACGATGCGGCCCTGCATCTCGATCTGGCCCATGCGGCGGCGCATGGCCTCCACGGCGGCGGCATCGGCCTCATCCTTCTTGCCGAGACCGGTCAGTTCAGCTGACGCAATGGCTGCCTGCTCCACCACCTCGAGGATTTCCTGAATCAGCGTCCGGTTCACGTCAGCGTCGCAAAGTGCCTGTTGCCGCAGGCCCGGAGGCCCGGAGCGGGCGCAACTGTATCAGCTGCGCCCGGCTGCAGATCGGTTGCGCGACACAGAGGATGACGGCGGCCTGGGGGCGGCGGAACCCGACGAGCAAAGGCAATGCCTGCTTCTGTTCGTAAAGTCGGCGTCGCTGCGTTCCTCCGCCATGAGCGACAAATCCCTGGTCATTGCCCCATCCATCCTTTCGGCCGACTTCGCTCGCCTCGGTGATGAGGTGCGGGCCATCGATGCAGCCGGTGCCGACTGGATTCACGTGGACGTCATGGACGGCCGCTTTGTTCCCAACATCACCATCGGCCCCCTGGTGGTGGAGGCACTGCGCCCAGTGACCCGGAAGCCCCTCGATGTGCATCTGATGATCGTCGAGCCCGAGAAGTACGTGGCTGATTTCGCCAAGGCAGGTGCCGACCACATCTATGTGCAGGTGGAAGCCTGCCCCCACCTCCATCGCAACCTCAGCCAGATCCGGGATCTCGGCAAGAAGGCCGGCGCCGTGCTGAACCCCGGCACCCCCCTTGACAGCCTCTCCTATTGCCTGGAGCTCTGTGATCTGGTGCTGATCATGAGCGTGAACCCGGGTTTCGGTGGCCAGAGCTTCATTCCCTCTGCGGTCGACAAGCTGCGCCAGCTGCGTCGCCTCTGCGACGACCGTGGCCTGGACCCCTGGATCGAGGTGGATGGTGGCATCAAGGCCAGCAACGCCTGGCAGGTGGTGGAGGCCGGTGCCAATGCCCTCGTGGCCGGATCTGCCGTCTTCAAGGCGCGTGACTACAACACCGCCATCCGTGACCTTCGCAACAGCCGACGGCCTGAGCCCGTGGCTGCCTGACGCCACCCCAGGCCACATCCACTGCCGGCAGGCAGCAGTCCCCGCTGTCTGTCCTCCTCCCACTGAGCCCCACAGCCGGCCCCTGTGGCTCGATCCTGTTGCTGACCGATGGGGTGGGCCAGGCTGCAGCGCCATTGACCGGCAGTGCTCCCTCTCACCGGCGTGGTGCCATCAGAGGGAGCCGATGGCCTCGATGATGCAGTCCTCCCGATTGGCCTCGGTGAAGCGCTGCAGCCAGCCGTCGTCAACTGGAAGCCGATCGTCCCGGAGCAGGCCCGAGGCCAGCAGTCGTTGTTCCAGACAGCTGCAGCAGGGGTCCACCAGGAAACCGGGTGCTCCTGCCTGACGGGCTTCGCTGCGGCAGGTCCTGCCGTAGTCCTGGAGGCTGATGCGCTGGCCGGCCAGGCCGGCCTGGCTGGCCAGCACAAGCAGGCATGAGGCCCTGATCAGGAGCTGAGGAACCATCCGTAGCTGTGCAGGCCAACACCAAGAAGATTGACACCGATGTAGCAAATGATGATCACCGCCAATCCGCCTGTAGCCAGCAACGCCGAGTGGCGTCCCTGCCAGCCACGGTTGAGACGCGTGTGCAGATAGGCAGCGTAGAACAGCCAGCAGATCAGCGCCCAGGTCTCCTTGGGATCCCAGCTCCAGTAGCTGCCCCAGGCCTCATTGGCCCAGACGGCGCCGCTGACGATGCCGACGGTCAGCAGCATGAAGCCCACCGTGATCGTGCGGTAGCTGAGGTTGTCCAGGCGCTCTGCCTGACTGAAGGCCACGGCAGCAAGGGCAAGACCTCCCTTGCCAGCGGAGGCTGCCTGCCGGTAAGCGCCGCTGCCCACGGAGCTGCCACGCAGCTGAACCCGTTGGCCCCGATCCGCCAGCAACACGCCGAGAGCCAGCAGGGATCCCACCATCAGGGCGGCATAGCTGACCATGATCACGCTCACGTGCATCACCAGCCAACTGGAACGCAGGGCCGGCACCAGGGGGCTGCTTGTCTGCAGCTGATCCGGCAGGGCGAAGGAGGCGAAGCCCAGGCTGACCAGAGACAGCGGTGTGGTGAGGGCGGGAATCCAGGCTGAAGGTGCTGCCCGCTCCACCAGCAGCTGCGCCAGCGTCGCCCCCCAGCTGAGGAAGCAGAGCGACTCATAGAGATTGCTGACGGGGAAGTGGCCACTCTCCAGCCAGCGCAGGATCAGCTGGCTGGCCAGCAGTGCGTTGGCTGTGGCGATCAAGCCGCGAACCACCGCCCTGAGGGGGGGCCGGGGAGTGGTGAGCGTCCAGAAGGCCAGAGGCAGGGCCAGCAGCAGCAGGGCAAAAGCCGCGAGACCCAGCAGCAGAACAGGTTGACCCATGGGATGGATGCATTACAGCGATCATCGCAACTGGACATTGCTGCTGTGCAGCAGCCAGCCCCCAGTGGCCAGCCCGATCACAACCGGCGCCCATGCGGCCAGGAGTGGAGGCAGGGTTCCATTCACGCCGAGGGCGCTGAATGAAAAGGAGACGAGGTAATAGGTGAAGATCAGCAGGACGCTCAGACCAAAGCCCTGGGACTTGCTGGTCAGCCGGTTCGGGCGTGAGCCCAGCACTGAGCCAATGGCAGCAAAAACAAGGCAGGCAGCGGGAATTGACAGCTTCTCGTGGATGCGCACACGCAACTTGCGAGCATTCCGTAATTCGCCATTTTCAAAGAAGTACTTCTCAGCAATCCTTGCCTCGTGAATACTCATGTTCTCAGCGTTCTTAGACAGGCGCATATTCTCTACGACATCTGCTCCGATTGGAAAGATCTGACTCTGAAAGCTTGCCTTGCTGATGAAGTCACCTGTGTTAGAAACTATCAGTGTGGTTCCATTGCTAAATCTGAAACCATTGGACGAGGAATCAAATTTTGCTGTTTCAGACTGGATAATTGTTTTTCTGCCAGTGTCAGTAAAGTCGAGTAGGGTAACATTTTGTATGGTATTGTCTGGCAGCAGGGTTTTGCCATGAAAAAGATAAGACAATTCGTCACTATTAGGATCGAAGTAAGGATAGACAATTTTGTTGTCTTTAATCAGCGAGCTGGTCACAACCTTGCCTAGCCCAGCACTGAGTTCAAACTTGGCTTGCCTGGTTGCTGCTGGAGCAATGGAGTCGTTGATCAGTAAACTTCCCAGCATCATCAACAGCCCGATAGCAATCGCAGGCAGGAGTGTACGTTTTCGGCTCACACCAAGACTTCGCAGTGCGACCAGCTCATTGCTGCTGGAAAGCTTGCTGTAGCACATCAGGGTGGCCAGTAGCGTGGCCATTGGCAAGGAGAGCACCAGAAAGCCAGGAAGATTGAGTATAAATACCCTGATCGCAACTTCAAAATGAAGTCCTTTCTCTACAATTTTGCGAATTAGATCAATCAAAACACCGGCCGAGAGAGACACTACTGTGAAAATAGAAATCCCGAAAATCAATGGTGGAATCATCTCTCCCAATAACCAGCTATCAAGTATGCTGAGTGGCAACTTGAAGCTGCGTCTACTAGACTTAGGAAAGCGTTGGTAATTCATCAGAAACTGAATTTTTCACCAAGGTAATACTGTCTCACCAAGGGATCAGCTGTAATCCTGTCAGATGTTCCTGTGGCTAACAAAGTACCATCAGTCAGTATGTAGGCATGATCTGTAATTGTGAGTGTTTCACGAACATTATGATCGGTGATCAGAATACCGATATTTCGAGGCTTTAAAGCAAGAATCAACTGCTGCAGGTCATGTACAGAAAGAGGATCAACACCAGCAAATGGTTCATCCAGAAGCAGGTAGTCAGGCCCCTTGACAGATGTGGCCAGGGCTCTCGCCACTTCAGCACGACGTCTCTCGCCACCAGATAATTGAGCACCTCTGCGATCTATGAATGACTCCAGATTAAACTCTTTAATTAGACTGGACAGCAATTTCTTCTGCCTCTCTCCAAGGATTCTATGATAGTTCATCACAAGCAGAAGATTTTGCCGCACGGTGAGATTCCTGAAGATACTCGCTTCCTGTGGTAGGTAGCCTATCCCCAGACGGGCACGCCGAACTGTGGAGGCGTTGACGATATCAAGGCCATTCAGCAACACGACGCCTTTGCTGGGCCTGAGTTGTCCTGTGATGAGATTGAAGGTGGTGGTTTTACCTGCGCCATTGGGACCCAGCAGGCCAACAATTTCGCCTCGATCGATCGATATGCTCAAGTCCCTGACCACCTCGCGACCGCCAAGTCTCGCGCTTGCGTGAGCCAGTCGGAGCGTCATGGCTGACCACCCCCGCTCACCCCTCCCCCCAGTTGAATGGTCGTTCTGACCTGTTCTCCTCTGGACGGATCGGCAAGCAGTTTGCCGCTGTTCATGTCAATCACGATGCGATCAGCTTCGATGGCGTTGCCGCCGTCCTCGCTGATCATCACAGAGCCTCGAAATACAATGCGCTGCTCACGGGTGAAGTACCGCACCTGATCAGCCCGGGCCTTGATGCCACGGGCAGGATAGTCCAGCTGGACGTGGCCGACAGCGGTGAGGATGCCGAGGTCGTTGTCTGCCTCCTGCAGATCGGAGCGGATCGAGATGGGGTTGGAGGGACCCTGACCGGCAAGGGCGGAGAAGGGTGACAGCCCAGCCGGCTCCGGGGAAGCACTGTCTGGTTGGCTGCTGACAATGGCGACGGTTCCGGCCGGCACGATGTCCGCCTGCGCTGTCTCGGCTGGAGATGGAACGGCCGTTGCAGCAGCTGCCGGTGGGGCTGAAGGAGACTCGACCACAAGGCGTCTGGTGATCTGCCGGTCCGGTTCCGCCGCGATCGACTGGCTGCTCCGCTGACAGACCGACAGGGCCAGGCCAGGGATGCCGACCACCAGCATCAGCCCAGTGCAGCTGGACAGGCCGCGACAACAGCGGAGGACCCGACGGAGCCCCAGCCGCCGGGAGATGCCGAGGGTCGTGTTGATCACTCCAGTTGCTCTGAACCTGGAACGCCGCCATCTAAGCGCCGGAAGCATGCTCAGCAGCCTTTGCAGGGACGGAGCACCGGTAGAGCCATGGCGCAGCCGTCGCCACCCTGCTGACACTCCAGCAACCAGCCCTCCACACTGTGCTTCAGTGCCGTCATGTCCACCCCTCCGTAGCTGTCTTCCCGGTAATGGGACAGGCGGCCGAGGGCCTCACCCAGCAGGATCGTCGCTCCCCGTCGGTTGCCCCGCTGTTGATGCAGCATCGCCACGGCCAGCTGGAGCAGACCCTGCAGAAAGGTGGCTTCCGGCTCGATGGCCTCGTGCCAGAGGGCTTCCAGCAGATCGTGACAGCGGTACCACTCGCCGCGGTTGAAGGCGGCGATGGCGTTGCCGTAGCGGCTGTCCCGAAACGCCCCCTCCATCACTGCAGCGACCTCAGCGCCTGGCGGTCTTCCTGACAGGAAGCTTGCGCAGACGGATGGACTGCGGGGTGACCTCGAGCATCTCGCGGGGACCGATGTATTCGAGTGCCCGCTCCAGGGTCATCTGGAGGGGCGGCTGGAGCGTATCCAGCTCCTCGGCACCGGCCGAGCGCATGTTGGTGAGCTGCTTGGTCTTGCAGACGTTGATGTCCAGGTCAGTGGGACGGTTGTGCTCGCCGACGATCATGCCCTTGTAGACCCTGGTGCCGGGGCTGATGAAGTAATGGCCACGGTCTTCGGCATTTTTGAGGGCATAGAAGGTGGCCACGCCCTCCTCGAAGGCGATCAAAACACCGTTGCGACGGTTGTCGAAGTCACCCTGCATCCTGCGGTACTCCAGGAAGGAGTGGCTCATCAATCCCTCACCGCGTGTGAAACGGATGAAATCACCACGGAAACCGATCAGGCCGCGGGACGGAATGGTGAACTCCAGCAGGCTGCGGCCATCGGCCGTGATCTCCATGTTCTGCATCTCGGCCCTGCGACTGCCAAGGCGCTCGATGCAGCCACCCACGCAGGGCTCCGGCACGTCCAGCACCAGTGTCTCGTAGGGCTCGCAGATGTCGCCGTCGATGGTGCGGAAGATCACCTGAGGCTGGGACACCTGAAACTCATAGCCCTCGCGCCGCATCGTTTCGATCAGAATGCCAAGGTGCAGTTCACCGCGCCCGCTCACGGCGAAACGGTCAGGCGAATCCGTGTCGGCCACCCGTAGGGCCACGTTGGTCAGCAGCTCCTTGTGGAGGCGGTCGCGGAGCTGACGGCTGGTGACGAACTTGCCTTCCCTGCCAGCGAAGGGGGAGTCGTTGACCACGAAGGTCATGCGCAGGGTGGGTTCATCCACATCGATCAGTGGCAGAGCGCTGGGCTCGCTGGCACAGGCCACCGTTTCTCCGATCTCCACAGCGTTGAATCCGGCAATAGCCACCAGATCACCGGCGCTGGCGCTGGCGACCTCCACCCGCTGGAGCCCCTCGAAGCCGAGCAGCTTGCTGATGCGTCCCTTGCTGACCGTCCCGTCGCGCCTGATCAGGGCAGCCCGCTGGCCTGTGGTGATGGTGCCGTTGTGCACCTTGCCGATCACGATGGTGCCGAGGAAGTCGGAATGGTCGAGTGTGGTGACCTGAAGTTGCAGGGGTTTGCCGGGATCACCCACTGGTGGCGGTGTGTGGCGCAGGATCGCGTCGAAGAGCGGACGCATGTCACCGCTCTCGCTGTCCATATCAGGCCTGGCGAAGCCGCTGAGACCGGAACCGAACAGGTAGGGAAAGTCGCACTGGTCGTCGTCAGCGCCCAGTTCGAGGAAAAGATCCAGCACCTTGTCCACAGCCACTTCAGGGGCGGCCTGGGGGCGGTCGATCTTGTTGACGAAGACGATCGGTCGCAATCCCTTCTCCAGGGCCTTTTTGAGCACGAAACGGGTCTGGGGCATGGGCCCCTCGTTGGCATCCACGATCAGCAGGCAGCCGTCCACCATGCCCAGCACGCGTTCCACCTCACCGCCGAAATCAGCGTGGCCGGGCGTGTCGACGATGTTGATGCGAACACCGTCGTAATCCACGGCGGTGTTCTTGGAAAGAATCGTGATTCCCCGTTCCCGCTCCAGCTCGTTGGAATCCATCACACAGCTGGGAACCGCCTGGCCTTCCCGGAAGATCCCCGACTGGGCGAGCAGGGCATCGACCAGAGTGGTCTTGCCGTGATCGACGTGGGCAATGATCGCGATGTTACGGATCGCTTTGCTCATGACATGGAGGATCGGAAGCCTGGAGGTTCTGCAGGAACACCTGGCCGCCGCAGCGAGGCGAGACAGCTGCCGAGAGTACCGGTTGGAAGATCGTAATCTATCGCAACGCTTCGGTGGGTTCCGAGCCATCGGCCTTGCCGGGATCTGGGTGCTGTCAGGGCTCGGCGGCAGTCTCGACAGGCAGTGTCGAGGCGCTCAATGCTCTCGCAAGGTCTCCCGGGCTGTTGCAAAGGCGGTGAGCGCCGCTGAGGTTCCTTCGAAGCGCCAGTGCCAGGGCTCATAGGTCACGCCTTGCTTGTTGCCCCGGGGAAAGGAAAGATAAAAGTGAAACCTCGCGGCGTTGCGGGCCAGCCAGCCGAAGGCCGGCGACTGCTCGAAGCTTTCGGAGAGGTCGAGGGACGGGCGGTCGGTGTCACCGATGTCCACGGCGTAGCCGGAGTGGTGCTCCGAATAGCCGGGAGGGGCGCTCACCCGGGATCGCTCGTCGGGATCCTGGTTGCGCTCTGCCATCAGATCGAAGAACAGCGCTTCCTGCAACGACAGGTCGCGGAAGCCGCTGAGGGGATAGATGCCCACGCCATCGCGACGGGCGGCAATCCGCATACGACCGAAGGCTTCTGCGGCGTCACGGTGCAGCAACAGGCCGGGCCGCAATTCAACCAGCTCCTCCGGAGTGGCCAGGGGATAGGGGAAGTGGCCGAGCAGGCGCCTGTCGTCGTCCACCTTGGCGTAGAGGGACTCCAGTGCCGTCGGCGGCCGCTCCACCTCCACCGTCACCTGCCGCACCAGATGTCCGCTGCGCCAGAGCCCCAGCGAAACGAGCAGTGCCAGCAGAGCGCCGCAAGCGGGCCAGAGCAGACGGCGCCAGAGGGGCTGGGGTGGTCGTAGAACGTTGTAGGCGCGTTGTGCTACAGGCAGGTCGTCGACGTCGCGCTTCAAAGGCCTGCGGGGAACTGCCTGGATTATCCAGCAGACACCTGTGTGAAAAGACTGCCGAGCTGCGGACCGTGGGGGATGCGGTGTAGGTTTTTTTGAGATCTTGGCGCCCGGAGGGGACATGCTGCGCGTTGCTGTGATCGGGGGCGGCCCAAGCGGTGCCTGTGCTGCCGAGATCCTGGCCAGGGCAGGCATCCGGACCTGGATTTTCGAGCGCAAGCTCGACAATGCCAAACCCTGTGGCGGTGCCATCCCCCTGTGCATGGTGGAAGAATTCGACTTGCCGGATGCGATCATCGACCGCAAGGTCCGCAATATGAAGATGATATCCCCCTCCAACGTGGAGGTGGATATCCGCCTTGATCCCCTCGGTTACAGCAAAGATGAATACATCGGTATGTGCCGCCGAGAGGTGTTTGATGCCTTCCTGCGCAACCGCGCTGCAGAACTCGGCGCCACGCTGATCAACGGTCTGGTGCAGCACATCGAGACAGGCAGTGACCGCCAGGGACCTTATACCATCCGCTATGCCGATTACACCGGAGGGGGCCCCACCGGTGAGATCAAAACTCTGAACGTGGATTTGATCATTGGTGCCGATGGCGCCAACTCCCGCGTTGCCAAAGCAATGGATGCGGGGACTTACAACGTGGCCATCGCCTTCCAGGAACGCATCAAGCTGCCGGCGCAGGAGATGAAGTACTACGAGGACCTGGCTGAGATGTACGTCGGCACCGATGTCTCACCTGATTTCTACGCCTGGGTGTTTCCCAAATACGACCATGTGGCCGTGGGCACCGGCACCATGCAGCAGAACCAGAGCCTGATCAAGTCGCTGCAGCGCGGCATCCGCACGCGGGCCAGCAAGCGTCTGTTCAAAGGTGACGTGATCAAGGTGGAAGCCCACCCCATTCCCGAGCATCCACGGCCTCGTCGTGTTGTCGGCCGCATGGTGCTGGTGGGTGATGCCGCCGGTTATGTCACCAAGAGTTCCGGCGAAGGCATCTATTTTGCGGCCAAGAGTGGGCGCATGTGTGCCGAAGCCATTGTTGAAGTTTCCGGTCAGGGTAGGCGTATCCCAACTCAACAGGAGCTCAGGAGAACCTATCTACGTCGCTGGGACCGCAAGTATGGCACCACCTACAAGGTGCTGGAGCTTCTTCAGAACATCTTCTATTCGAGTGATGCTGCCCGGGAAGCCTTCGTCGAGATGTGCGATGACAAGGATGTGCAGAAGCTGACCTTCGACAGCTACCTCTACAAGCGGGTGGTGATGATGAATCCCTGGCAGCAGATCAAGCTGACGTTCCGGACGGTCGCCAGCCTGCTGCGTGGTCAGGCTCTGGCGCCAGCCCGCTACACCCCTGTTCCCTCCGCAGTCGGCCGCTCGGAGCAGGACTTTGCCGCCGAGGCGGAGGAAGCCGCCCCTGTGGCGGCAGCGGTTCCCCATCCCGCCAGGACGGGCACAAGCGGGAGGGCACAATCAGAAGACGGCAGCGGGGGCGCCATCAGCGAGACCAACGGGAATACCAGGATGCCCAATGCTGCTGGCAAGGCCAGCGGGCGGAAGGATGTCAAGGACGCGAAGGAGCCGGTGAGCGCCAGCTGAGGGCCCCAGCTGGCTTCCATCACCATGGGATAAGGCCGCCAGCTGGGGGGGCCACAGCCTGCAGACCCCTGACCAGGCTCTCGTAGCTGCCCAGATCGCGGCCAGCGGTGCCAGCTGTTGCAGTGCCATGTGGCCATGGGCACCGGCACCATGGAGCAGAACCGGAGTCTGATCAAGTCGCTGCAGCGCGGCATCCGCACGCGGGCCGGCAAGCGTCTGCTCAAAGGTGACGTGATCAAGATGGAAGCCCACCCCGTTCCTGAGCATCCACGGCCCCGTCGTGTTGTCGGGCGCATGGTGCTGGTGGCTGATGCCGCCGGCTATGTCACCAGGGCACCTCGAAAAATCGCTTCTTCCTTAGAAGAAGCCGTCACTCCAAATATCTAGATCTATGGAATAATCAGAATAAGGAGGTTTGGTATCGGAATGGGAGAGATCTTTACAGTAGTAGACGCCACGCACGTGACCGTTACCGCTACCTTTCCTCTTCCTGGAGCCGTTGAGGTGCCATGTCTTATCTTTGGCATTCTTGACATCGACCTTGACGACAATCTTTCCCTTGTCACTACAGAGGTTGCGTGCCCAAGCGTACCATTTTGGATTCCAGAATGAATTGCCCTTATTCTTGTAACCACCTTCCATGCACGGGACCCTATCGGGGTGGAGTCGTTTACCTTTTTCGCATGACGCAAGCACAGGTCCACCCGTAACTGCCAGCGGCGTCAGCACCGCTGTAAGCCTACTGGCTAACTTCATTGTTCTGATTTGCATTAGGCTGATCTTTAATAGAAGACTCTAATAAAGAAAGGTAAATAGCAGATTACTAGATCAAACTTTTATACATCTTAATAGTGTGTTCTGACTAGGCACCTCGAAAAATTGCCTCTTCTTTATCTGGAAAGCCCGGCCGACTCACTCAACCCCTTGCCACTACTTGTGCCTTCATAGCAACAGGCCATCCCGCCGGGCAAAGTTGCTGGATTTTTCCAGGTGCTCTACAGCCGTCCGACCACCGTCTGTTCATGACCGACGCTGGGCTGCACGGCCGGAGACCTGCGCAGCTCGATCAGATCACCACTCTGCACGGCGACGCTGGCCAGCCGCCGACCGAAAGCGCAACAGCACCGGAAGTAGTCGACACATCGTCCAGACCACTCCGGACCACCAGGCCGGGACAGCCAGCAGAAGGCGGCAACCCCACCAGGGAAGAGAACGACACCAGAAAGGGAACGACAGCACCGCTGATAACCAGCAGCCACCTGGCTGTGACCAGGGTCAGACCAGGGGATCATCCACATCTATATCCAGCAGCCGCGGCGACGGCGGCGACCCCGGCTCTGCCTGCATCCGCGATGCTTGCGTCAGCGAAGGGGAGGCAGCATCAGCAGCAGGCCCGACAGCGGGCAGGGATGCTGCTGCTGCTGTTGGCGTCGGTGAGGCTGTTGATGCTGGTGTTGGTATCGGAGCCGGATCAGTGGAGACGGAGACAAGGCGCCAGCCCTGCTCCTGCCATCCAGGCAGATGCACGGGCCAGGTCCATCGCTGCTGTCTTCCCTTGCAGATGTTCACCATCCGCTGCGGTGCCTGGGGCAGGCGAGGCTCCCTGGCTGGCTCCGCCTGGGGCGTACCGCCTGAAGTAGCGCTGGCCGGGACGGCTGAGGCCGACGTTCATTCCCTCCGGTGTGGAGGATGTCACCAGGGCCTTGGTAAGGCAGACCGCCAGCAGATCCGCTGCCAATCCACAGCAATCGCCACGGTTGCGGCTACTGCTGGATGAGGTTCTGAAAGCACTGCAGACGTGTGAGAACGAACTCGGAACCTACCCAGAGCACCTCGAAAACCAGCCAATCTGCCTCTATAAGATGGTTGGTTACCATGAAGGCATCAGCAGTGACAGAGAATCAAGTGAGACAGCAGTGTTTGACCTGAGAGTTTGCTGAAAAACCCGGATCCGTTGTGCCAGAAGAGATCTGACTTGTCGATCCCCTTGTCGATGGGCAAGGGAAGCTCTGAATTGGCCGGAATCAGACAGCAGCAGACTTGGACGTCTCTCTCTTCACAGGATTTTCAGAAGCTCGGCAGAGACAAGAGGGACTTGCTCAGAGGTTCCCTCACCTCGCCATTATGAATCTCAGGGCCAGCGGCAAGTCCTTCAATAAACATGAATAAATGTTAAGACACTGATTCCAGCTATTGCCAAGAATGCCACGCAGGCTGCACACTGTTAGCCAGTTGCTCTTGATTGAGAAGCAATGCCGTTGAACAAGATCAGCCGCATTTTGATGCCCGCATTGCTGAGCTTGTCAACCGCTTCCTTTTCCTTCGCTGTCCAAGCGGCTGAGCGAGGCAGGATCAGATCCCTACAGGGCAAGGCCGATCTGCTGCAACACGACCTCGCCCCTGGCATCAACACGCCGACGTTCGTCAACGGAGGAGCAAGGGACAGCGCAGCACTGGATAATAACATGAATAACCTGGAAGGGCTGCATATCAGTCAAAACCGGCTGTCGGCTCCGAAATCCGAAAGAGATGTGTTGATTGAATTCTACGACGCGACCAATGGTGATAATTGGGAAAATAACACTAACTGGAAGAGTAATAAACCCCTCAGCGAATGGTATGGCATCACCACCGATAGTTCAGGGCGGGTGACCGAGCTGAAGCTTCGCAACAACCAACTGACGGGAAGTATCCCCGCGGCCTTGGGTAACTTAAACAATCTCACAGAGCTGGATCTTGCCTCCAACAAACTCAGAGGATCGATCCCCACGGCCTTGGGCAACTTGAGCAATCTCAAAAAACTGGATCTCAGCAATAGCAAATCAGCCAAAGAGATTGCTCGCATAGATAAAGATATTGCTCGCACAAGTAAAAATATTCAGCTTCATAACGAGATTCAAAGAGGTATTGGCGAGCTTGGTAGCCTGCTTGGAATAGAAGATGAAGATAACACATCCAAGCAGTCATTGAAAGAAGGTAAAGATTACGAAAAAATGGCTAAATATTACGAACAACTTGCTACAAATATAAATATACTGACGGGACCAATTCCCACAGTGTTGGGCAACTTGAATAATCTCACGGAATTGAATCTTGGCGGCAACGAACTGACGGGACCGATCCCGCCAGCTTTGGGCAACTTGACTAACCTCAGAGAACTGAATCTTTACGACAACCAACTATCGGGAAGGATCCCGGCCGCTTTGGGCAACTTGACTAATCTCAGATTGCTGGATCTTTCCGACAACCAACTATCGGGAAGGATCCCGCCAGCTTTGGGCAACTTGACTAAGCTCGCAAGACTGTATCTTAACGACAACCAACTGACGGGAAGGATTCCGGCCGCTTTGGGCAACTTGAACAACCTCAAATCCCTGAATCTTTCCTACAACCAACTAACGGGAAGGATTCCGGCCGCTTTGGGCAACTTGACTAAGCTCAAAACACTGGATCTTGACGGCAACCAACTGACAGGATCAATCCCTGCGGCGCTAAAGGAGGCGCTAGAGCAATAGCGGCTGCATATGGAAGCCAATCAATTTACCAACTGACAGATTGTTCCCCTGACGATATTAAGAAAGCTCTGAAAAACTGACACAACACGCAGGTCGGCCACCAGCGCACATTGCACCGCAAGAGATTTCAGCAAGAGCATGATGAGAATGAGGAATTACCCAGAGTTTTCCCAGGTCGTCGATGCCCGGTGAACAGGACAGCCTTCCTGTGGGCGATCAGTCAACATGATTGAAGACATATCACCACTCCGGCACAGCCAAGCAAGGTCCAAACTTTCCTGCGAAACCGAAGCTTGAAGCCGGTAGATCCATCTCGCCGCCAGCAAGGTCCGAGCATATTGTTCTGGTATTCCGGAATCTCTCTGAGCAGCCTCTGGACAACTTCCCATCGTCAATCTGAAAGCCAGGTTGCGGCAAGGGGTTTGGCTCACAGATCGGTCAACATCACGAATGGTTCAGCGTATCCTTGTCGCTCAACGGTGGTCGTGAGAACGAGCCCAGCATGCCCTGCTTCTCCAGCCGAGCCTTGACGGTGAAGGAATGCATGGCCTTGTCGTGATCGGCATGGAGGATCAACTGACGGGTCTTTTCCCTGATGCTGTCAGGCAAACTCTGGACAATCTTGCATCTCGAATTCCATTGCCAGTGGCAGCAAGGCTTTTCGGCACCGAGACACTCCTTTTCGCCGCTTATCCAGACCTTCCTCAAGCACAGCCAACATGATCAGACATGCTGCAGCGCAGTGGATCTACTCGTACTCGTTGCGGTCAGCCCGTGAGCACCGAGAAATCAGCCAGGGCGGCGGCCTGGTTGCGCAACAGACCCAGCAGGTTGAGACGGTTGCGGCGTATCGCCGGATCGTCGGCCATGACCAGGACGCTGTCCTCACCGTCGAAGAAGGCGGCCAGCTGGGGGGCCACAGCCTGCAGACCCCTGACCAGGCTCTCGTAGCTGTCCCGATTGCGGCCAGTGGCCAGCGGTGCCAGCTGTTGCAGTGCAGCGAGGAAGGCCCGCTCACTGGCTTTCGAGCTGAACAGGGACGGATCCACCACAGCTTCGGGATCCACCACATCCCTTGCCAGATCTCCTTTCACCGCCAGGCGCGCCGCCCGCTGCACCACGGTCTGAATGGGAGCGAGGCCACCGCTGGCCCGCAGACCCTGCAGCAGATCAGCGCGTTGCAGCACATCGAGCGGACGACGCAGCGGTGGCTTGATGGCGAACACAGCGGCGGCGATGTCATGGTCCACGCCACGTTCCTCCAACAGGGCAAGGAGGCGCTGGCCGAGGAAGTGCTCGAGATCCTGTGTCAGCTGTTCCCGTTTCGGTGACAGGGTGGTCAGCGTGTCCAGCGTTGCGGCGATCTGCTCCTGCAGCACGGCCGTGAGGTCCGGTTCCCAGCCGGCAGCGGCAAGGATGCGCAGCAGCCCGTTGCCGGCGCGGCGCAGGGCGAAGGGATCGGAAGAACCGCTGGGACGCTGGCCCGTGCAGAAGATGCCGACCAGCAGATCGAGCCGGTCGGCCAGGGCCAGCAGCTGCCCTGCAGGGGATGCGGGCAGGTCGTCAGCGGCACCCCTGGGCAGGTAGTGCTCCCGTATGGCCACCGCCACCGCTCGGCTCTCGCCACTGCAGAGGGCATATTTTCCCCCCATCAGCCCCTGCAGTTCGGGAAATTCACAGACCATCCGCGACACCAGGTCGGCCTTGCAGAGTTCGGCGGCACGATGGGCCGGGCCGGCGACCTCAACCGGCAGCTCGAGGCGCATGGCGAGGGCGTCAACGCTGGCGATGAGGCGCTGGCGTCGGTCTTCCAGGGAGCCGAGCCCTTCGGCGAAGGTCATCGCTGCAAGGCCGGGCAGCAGGGTCTCGAGGCTGGCCTTGCGATCCTGCTCATAGAAGAAGGCACCATCGGCCAGCCGTGCCCGCAGCACCCGCTCGTTGCCGCGGCGGATGCTGTCGCCGGCATCGGGGTCGGCGCCATTGGTGATGACCAGGAAGCGGGGCAGGAGAGTGCCCCGGGCGTCCAATGCAAGGGGATCCGCTGTGCCCGTGAACAGCGGCACATAGCGCTGGTGGCTGGTCATGACCATGGCGGACACTTCCGCCGGAAGGTCGAGGTAGCGCTCTGCGATGCTGCCGACCAGAATGCCGGGTGCTTCCACCAGATCGACCAATTCCTCCAGCAGCGGCGCCTCGAGTTGCGCTGTGGCCTGAAGCGCGGACGCTTCGGTCTCGATCAGCGCGGTGATGGCGGCGCGGCGAGCGGCCCGATCGGCCATGACGCCGGCGGTCGCCAGGCTGGAGAGATAGGCATCGGCATGGGGAATGGGCAGGGGGGAGGGGTCACTGCCCCGGCGCAGCCCCCGGGAGAGGGCAGCGCTGCTCACCGCCGTGTCGCCGCTGCCGAGGCTCACGGGAAGAATCCGATCGTCCTGCAGCGCCACCAGCCAGCGGATCGGCCGGCTGAAGCGCAGCTCGCCTTCGCCCCAGCGCATGAAGCGCTTGCCCTGGATTGCCGCGATCCAGCGCGGAATGGCCTCGGCCAGCAATGAACCGCTGGAGCGTCCAGGTTCAATGCGGTGGGCAAACACGAAGGCACCCCTGGGGGTGTCACGCACCTGCAGGGACTCCGGCGCAACACCGCAACGCCTGGCGAAGCCGATGGCGGCGCGGCTGGGTCGGCCGTCGTGGAAAGCCTGCGCTGCAGGAGGTCCCTTGCGTTCTTCACGCCGTTCAGGCTGCCGCTCGGGCAGGTCCTCGATCAGCAGGGCCAGTCGGCGTGGGGTACTGAAGCTCGAGATCGAGAGGGTTCCCAGCGGGAGGTGCCAGTGCTTCAGGGCCTCCGTTGCCAGTTGCTGCAGCTGCTCGCCGGCGGAAGCACAGAACGTGGCAGGCAGCTCTTCGCTGCCGATTTCGAGCAGAAACGTGGCCACCCATCGGACCCTGCGTGCTGCCAGACTCTATGGGTGCACCAGGACAGCCTGGGCAAGCTCTGCAAAACGGCACTGGCTTGTGACTGTCTTGTCTTGCCGGCTGCCACAAGGCTGCAACCCTGCAATGGCCCGGTCCTGGCAGGCCACTGGTTGTTTAGGTTCATGGGCAGTGTGGTTCGGCGTGCATGGCTGGGGTTCCGGAGAGGGAGGCCATCGCGGCTGGTCTCCTGGCAGAAAACGGCAACGGTCCCACCAAGACCGAGCAGTTGAAGCTGGGCAGCGGCTACCTGCGTGAACCCCTCGCTTCCGAACTGGAGAACGAGCAGGCGTTCTTCAGCAACGACGCCGTTTCGTTGCTGAAGTTCCATGGCAGCTATCAGCAGGACAACAGGGACCACCGCATCAGGGGGCAGGAGCGGGACTGGGGGATGATGCTGCGCCTGCGCACTCCCGCGGGCCGTGTTCCCGCCCAGCTCTATCTCGCCCTCGATGCCATCGCCGATCGCTATGGCAATGGCAGCCTCCGGGCCACCACCCGTCAGACGTTCCAGCTCCACGGCATTGCCAAGCAGGACCTGCGCACCGTGCTCGGCACCATCGTGCGCAACCTGGGCTTCAGTCTGGGTGCCTGCGGTGACATCAACCGCAATGTGATGGCGCCGGCGGCACCCTTCGCGGGCAAGGGCTACCCCGCTGCGCGGCGCCTTGCCGACGAGATCGCCGTGTTGCTCACCGCCAGGGCTGCCATGGGTGCCTACCTGGATCTCTGGGTGAACGGAGAGAAGCGCTACCGCATCCGATCCAATCCCAAGGTGAGCCGCGCCAAGCGCTTCGATGCCACGCCGGTCGTCCATAGCGGAGACAAGTGGGAGCCCCTCTACGGAGCGCGCTACCTGCCGCGCAAGTTCAAGGTGGCTGTGACGGTTCCCGGAGACAATTCCGTGGACCTGCTGACCCAGGATCTCGGCCTGGTGGTCTTCACCGACCTTGGCGGCCGCCTGCGTGGCGCCAACGTCTACGTGGGTGGCGGTATGGGCCGCACCCACAACAAGGAAGAAACCTTTGCCCGCCTTGCCGACCCACTGGGCTACGTCACCGGTACCCAGCTGCTGGATCTGGTCAAGGCCATCGTTGCCATTCAGCGGGACCATGGCGACCGCAGAAACCGTCTCCACGCCCGTTTCAAATACCTCATCCACGATCAGGGGCTCCAGTGGCTGCGGGAGCAGCTGAAGCGCTACTTCAACGGGACCATCGAACCCTTGCGCAGGGAACCCACCCCAATCCTGGAGGACTACCTCGGCTGGCAGCGACAGGGAGATGGCAAGTGGTTCGTCGGTCTGCCGGTGCTCACCGGTCGGATCGAGGGAAACCTGAAGCAGCTGTTGCTGCGACTGGTGAGCAAATACCAGCCGGAAATCCGGCTCACACCCAACCAGGACATCCTGCTCTGCCAGATCGCCGCCAACCAGAAGGCCGACATCCAGCAGCAGCTCGTCGCCGCCGGCCTGGCTGATCCCGCCAACCCGGACCGGCTTGCCCGTCACGCCATCGCCTGCCCTGCCCTGCCCACCTGCGGACTGGCCATCACCGAGTCGGAACGCAGTCTGCCGGACGTGCTGAGCCGCATCGAGGCCCTGCTGCGGGCCGAGGCGATCGACCAGACGGTGCTGGTTCGCATGACCGGTTGCCCCAATGGCTGTGCAAGGCCCTACATGGCCGAAATCGGTCTGGTGGGAAGTGTGCCCGGCTGTTATCAGCTCTGGCTCGGTGGAACGCCTGGTCTCACCCGACTGGCCCGTCCGATTCTCGATCGCATGCCTCTGGAGCGGCTGGAACACACCCTGCAGCCCCTGCTGCGGGACTGGAAGCAGGATGGCCCGCAACACAGCTTCGGCGACTTCTGCAGCGGCCTGGATGACGCTGCCCTGCTGGCCAGGCTTGGCCGTTGAGGCAGGGCTGGCAAGCCCCTCGGCTTGGCGCTGGCCTCAAGCAGGTTGGCGCTCGCCTCAGGCCCCGAGCAGCCATGGTGAGGGCTGACAGGCTGGGCCTTGTCAGTTGCTGGAGGTGTCGTGGCTGAGCGGCCACCCCGGATCAGCTCCGCTCGAGCCGGCCATAGCGGGCCCCACCGGCGCCGCTGGACCAGCTCCAGAGCTGATCGCCATAGCTGAAATGCCACCACTCCAGTGGATGGGGTGTGAACCCTGCCCGCGCCATGCAGGAGCGGAGCAGCAAGCGGCTGGCATGGGCGCGTCGCAGGCCCGGATCCGTTGCGTCGGCAAAATGGAAGGGGTGGGAGCATTCGCCCATGGCGTCGATGGGCGAACCCATGTCGAGGGGGCCGGCACGACCCTGCAGCGTGAGGTCAACCGCGGCCCCTGTGCTGTGGGGTGGCGGAGTGGCCGGATCCGCGCTCGGCTCGGCCCAGAAGTCGTTCACCCGCTGCCGCACAAGGGCCAGCTGGTGAGGATCACCACGCTGCGCTGCAGGCAGCCGGGCCAGCTCCTGCCGGATCGTGCGGTTCACCATGAAGGTCTGAACCGCAAGGGGCCGCCAGGCGTCAAAGATGATCAGATCGAGCCCTGTGGCGCTGCCCAGCAGCAGTGAACGTGCACGAAGCAGCCGCTGCACGACGGCGAGTCGCAGGAAGAAGGGGTTGCTGCCGGATGGATAGGGGGCGCCAAGGCACGCATAGGGATGGGGGTCCCAGCGACCGAGGCTCCCAGGCAGCTCCACCAGGGGCTCGCCGCACTCCCGGATGGCCTGCGCCAACCAGGGCTTGCCCTCTGCCGGTGCGTTGCCGGGCATGGCTGCGCCTGCGGCGGCAGGCGAATGACGATCAGGCAAGGTATCTGGGGATTGCACAGGCCATCGGACTGCGGTGGCGGGATCAGTTCAGCTGTGCCGAAGCGATCAGACGTTGCTGTTGCTGCTCCAGTTTCTGACGCAGCAGCGGCAGCGCGGCAAGGGCCGGATCCCGGTCAATCAGCTCCCGGGCTGCGTCGCGGGCCTGATCCAGCACGTCACCGTCCTCGCTCAGGCTGGCGAGTGCCAGGTCGGGCAAGCCGGATTGGCGGGTTCCCAGCACCTGGCCAGGGCCGCGGAAGCGCAGATCCATCTCCGCGATCTCGAAGCCATCGTTGGAGCGGACCAGCAGCTCAAGGCGCTGATGGGCCACTGCCTGCTTCGATTCACTCAGCAGCAGGCAGTGGGAAGCGGCAGCACCACGGCCCACACGTCCCCGCAGCTGGTGCAGCTGGGCCAGCCCGAAGCGATCGGCATGGTCGATCAGCATCACCGAGGCCTCCGGTACATCCACGCCCACCTCCACCACCGTGGTGCTGACCAGGATCTGAGCTTCTCCGCGGGCGAAGGCGTCGATGGCTGCCTGCTTCTCCGCCGAGGGGAGACGACCATGGAGCAGGGCGACCTCACAGTCCGGGAAGACGTCATCGGAGAGGTGGCGGTGCTCCTCGACGGCGGAGCGCAGTGCCAGCTTGTCTGATTCCTCCACCAGGGGAAAGATCACATAGGCCCGCTGTCCGGCCTGAATCTCCCTGCGGATGAGATCATAGGCCAGCTGCCGCCGGGATGGTCCGAACACCTGGGTGCGAATCGGCGTACGACCGGGGGGCAGTTCATCGATCTGGCTCACATCCAGATCCCCGTGCAGTGACAGCGCCAGGGTGCGGGGAATCGGAGTGGCGGTCATGCTCAGCAGGTGGGGCTGGGCACCTTTGGCCAGCAGGCGGTTGCGTTGATGCACACCGAAGCGGTGCTGCTCATCGATCACCACCAGCCCGAGTGTCTGGAACACGACGGGGTCTTCCAACAGGGCATGGGTCCCCACCAGCAGCTTGGTGGAGCCATTGACGAGATCGCGGAGCAGAGAGCGACGTTGACGCGGTGTTGTGGAGCCAGTGAGCAGTGCCACGGGCAGATGCAACTGCACGCACCAGTCGCAGAGCTTGCGGTAGTGCTGCATGGCCAGCACCTCCGTCGGTGCCATCAGGGCCCCCTGCCCCCCCGCGGCGATCACCTCCAGCAGCGCCGCAACGGCGACCACGGTTTTGCCGCTGCCCACATCGCCCTGCAGCAGGCGGCTCATCGGGGTGCCGGAGTGCAGATCAGCGCGAATCTGCGCCAACGTCCGCTCCTGGGCAGCGGTGAAGCTGAAGGGCAGCAGGGCCTGAAAACGCTGC
Organism: Aphanocapsa feldmannii 277cV; assembly: GCA_004768415.1. Taxonomy (GTDB): domain Bacteria; phylum Cyanobacteriota; class Cyanobacteriia; order PCC-6307; family Cyanobiaceae; genus Aphanocapsa_A; species Aphanocapsa_A feldmannii. The sequence continues at coordinate 21,550 of SRMO01000084.1, forward strand.
AGCAGGGGAGAGCTTGCTGCCTTGTCCAGGCACAGGTCCACCGCCTTGCGCTGACGGAACCGGGCCCGGCGCTGCAGCAGGCCCAGCTGCAGCAGCAGGAATTCATCAAAGACCAGACGCCGGCGTGCCGAGTCCAGCGCTGCGCTGTCGGCGGGTTGATGAATCGCCTTGAGGGCATCACCGAGGGCCATCAGCCCCCATCGATCGCGCAACGCCGGGGGGAGGGGATCGGCGCAGCGCTGCAGGCAGGGCAGCACGGTCGCCACGGCCTTGCGCAGGGTGTCCGCACCGATGCCCGCAGCCAGCGGATAGACAGCGAGAACACGGCCGATCTGCCCCGACTGCAGGGGTTGTCCCGGCTGATCGAGCGCTTCCAGCACTGGATCCAGCAGGCTGAGGCCGTAGCGACTGCGTTTGACCAGGCCACTGGCCGCAACGGTGGCGCCGACGGGAAACAGACGGCACTGGGCCATCTGCCACTTGGTTGAACCGAAGCGCTTGCCGACGAAGAAACGGGTGACCTTGAGGCGGCCCGTCGGATCCTGCAGCTGGATCTCCATGACCGTCAGGTTGCTGTTCCTGCGACTGGTGAAGCTGTGGCAGCGCCGCACCGTGGCAACCACGGTGGCTGTGGTGCCGGGTTCCAAGGCCTCGATCCGTTGCAGGCGGGAGTAGTCGACGTAGTCCCGCGGGTAGTAGCGGATCAGATCGCCGGCCGTGAGCAGGCCCAGGCGGGCCAACCTGCCGGCCAGCCGGGAGCCCATACCGTGCACATCCGCCAACGGTGTCGAGGGCTGCAGACGCGCCGCTGCAACGCCACAGGCCTGCCGTGCCGTCCTTGCTGAACTCCCTGAGGCCGGGGTGTTCGAGGCGGCCACGGCCGTGACGGATGAGGCCGATGCAGCCATGGTCAGCCGTGGTGGCCCCGGCGCCGCGGCCGGCCGCAGACGCTGCAGTTCGCGGTGGAGCAGCTGGCGTGTGCGCACCACCAGCTGGCGTCGCTGCAGAGGCGGCGTGTCACCGTAGATCCCGTAGGCCCGCGACAGTGCGAGCAATTGCTGCCGGATGGGGTCCAGCGCGGCGGGAGCAGCGCAGAGTGCACCGTTGAGAAAGTCACTGAAGCGGCTGGTCCTGCCCTGGAGATCGGCATATCCCCCCTCGGCTTCCAGCCGCAGGCTGTGCTGCAGTCGCTGGATCCAGGCCTCCGCCTGCCTCGGCTCTGCCGCCAACCCTGTCAGCTCTGCTGCCTGCTCCACTGGCGCAGTCGGCACAGGCACAGGATGTGGCCCAGCCTGAGCAGGAGGAGCAGAGCACGCCACCGTCGCGGCAGCCTCCGGGCCGCCATGGTCTGCTGCGCCCCGGGCGATCGCTTCCGCAGGGCGTGCTTCCGTCAGGGCCCGCTCGCCGATCCGCCGCTGCGGGGGGGCGCCTGGCTGCTCCTGATGGCCTGCAGCCACTGCTGCTCAGCTCCGGACACTTCAAGACAGTTCTGCCAGTGCCAGTAGCGCTCGGCAAGGCGATGGAGACGCACCTCGTGCTGGCGGATCTGCTGGCGCAGCCTGCGCAGGGGGGGGTGCTCGAACTCCATGTCTTCGAGTCGCAACAGCACGGCATGCACGTCCAGCTGGCCGCGGCTCGGCTCGGCTTCGCCGTCCTCGGCGTCGGGGACCTCGGGGCCCAGGGGGAGGACCAGATGCAGCAGATTGGCCGGAGCAGGCAGAGCCTCCGCCTGACCCGTCAACGCCGCGTCGAGCAGCTTCACGGGAACGAGGGTGCGCACCACACGGCTGCGCAGCAGTTCAACGTTCACGGCATAGGACAGGTTGCGCAGACGCCGCATCAGGGCGCGCTTGTACCACCGCAGCCAACGCCGCAGGCGATCAGGGCGACGGGGCAGAGGCAGGCCCTCCAGCTGGGGATCATCGCCGGGACGGAGCAGTCCATCGTCGTCATCGCTCTGCAGCAGGCTGCTGAGCAAGCGGCTGTCACCCCCTTCCAGCGGCGCGGAGATGGTGGTTGGTGCCTCGCCTCCCTGCCGGTCCCGCCGGGGACCAGTGGGGCCAGGACCCTCAGGGGTCTGCTGCAGGGTCGGATCAACCGATGGAAGACCCCTGTCGGCTGGAGTCAGCATCCGCAGCAGGTCGTCATCGTCACACTGCTGCTGCATCAGCATGTGTTCCAGCGCCGCGAAGCTCGCTGGTTCACCCTGCGGCCGACCTGGGTCCCGGTCCTGTGCGTCGTCGCTGCGTGCATCGGAGGGGTCGGCAGCGAAAGCGCTGGAGTCGCCTGCTGCCTGCTGCGGATCCGCTGGACCCTCGTCTGGGCCCTCGTCAGCTGTCTCCTGGCTCGTGGGCCCCTTCGACAGCCAGACGGTATGCCAGGCATTGTCCAGATCGATGTCGCCGCCGCGGCGATGTGGCGATACCCCTTCGGCAGGGGCGGCCTCGGCCGGATCCCGGGGCTCGGCGGGCCCGGTGCCAGCGGCCGCATCCCGGCTCGGATGCCCCTCGTGCAGCAGCTGCAGGGCCGCCTCGGCCCCACGCTGGCGATCCTTGCGCCGCTCCCACTGCAACCGCTGGGCGAGGGGTACCAACTGCTCGACGGTGAGCAGGACGGTACAGCGCTGCAGAAGTTGATCGAGGTGCTGGCGCAGACGGCTGCGCTCAGCGCCGTGAAGTTGCCCGAAGCGGCGGGGGAAGCGCTGGGTGCACAGCAGAAACACTGCCTGGGGAAGCTGGCGCGCGAGAGTCTCACGCAACAGGGCCTGGTAGCGGTCCAGGTCTTCGGAGAGCGCCCTGGCCAGGGCGTCGGTCTGGGTTTCCAGCTCCCGAAGCCGGGCGGTAGCGTCTGCGATGGCGATGAATGACTGGTCCACGCATGGGGCGCCTGATGGCGCTGCAGAGGAAAGCTCAGTCGGCGGCGCCCATGGAGGCGACCTCAGCGGCAAAGTCGGCTTTCTTCGCCTTCATCCCCTCACCGAGGGTGAAGCGGGTGAAACGGCGTACCTGAATGTTCTCGCCGATGGTGCCGGCAGTCTGCTTCACCAGTTCTTCGACGGTCATGCCACTGTCCTTGATGAAGGGCTGATCCAGCAGAGCAAGCTCCTTGAGTCGTTTGGCGATACGGCCGACAACAATCCGCTCGCGCAAGGCCTCTGGCTTCGAGGCCAGGTCGTCTTTACCACTTTCAATGGATTTTTCCTGATCGATGATGTGCTGGGGAATGTCAGAGGTTCGCACATATTCCACCTGCGGGCAGGCGGCAATCTGCATGGCAATGTCGTGCACCAGGCTGTGAAAAGCTTTGCCGCGGGCGACGAAATCAGTCTCGCAGTTGACTTCCACAAGCACCCCCACACGACCGCCGGTGTGGATGTAGCTGCCCACCAGACCTTCCGCTGCAATCCGGTCTGCCTTCTTCTCGGCGGAAGCGATGCCCTTGCGGCGCAGCCACAAGGTGGCTTTGGTCATGTCACCATCGGTTTCGCTGAGGGCCTTTTTGCAATCCATCATTCCTGCGCCGGTCGATTCGCGCAGTTGTTTGACGAGCTTGGCGGGAATGGCCATCGGTCGGGTGTAAAGGCGAGATGTAGAAGAACTGTGGAGTGTCAGGCACAGGCTGGCTTGGGCCGAATCTGGCACTCCGCATCACTCGGTGTTGGCGGAGCCATGGCGGCCTTCGTTGATGGCATCAGCGAGGCGGCCAAGCATCAGCTGAACTGAACGTACAGCGTCGTCGTTGCAGGGAATGGGCACGTCACAGAGGTCTGGATCACAGTTGGTATCCAACAGCGAGACGATGGGGATGTCCAGCTTGCGGGCTTCAAGCACGGCATTGTGCTCTCGCTTCTGGTCCACCAGCACAATGGAGTCGGGCAGGCGACGCATGGTCTTGAGACCGCCCAGGTACTTCTGCAGACGGTCCAGCTCGCGGCGCAGCACGGCTGCCTCCTTCTTGGGACGCATGGCGATGGCGCCGCAGGACTCCATCCGCTCGAGGTCCTTGAGACGGTCGATGCGGGCCCGCATGGTGGTCCAGTTGGTGAGCATCCCTCCCAGCCAACGCTGGTTGACGTAGGCGGAGCTGCAGCGGGAGGCCTCGATGGCGATCACCTCGGAGGCCTGCTTCTTGGTGCCGACAAAGAGGAAGCGCTTACCGGCCCTGGACTGGTTCCGGGTCCACTTGTAGGCGTTGTTCAGACAGACTGCGGTCTTGACGAGGTCAATGATGTGGACCCCGTTTCTGGAACAGTAGATGTACTGATCCATTTTGGGATTCCAACGACGGGTCTGATGCCCGAAATGGGCACCTGACTCCATCATTTCCGCCAGGGTGACGATGGCCATGCTGTGGCTGGGTTTCGGGTTGTGCCTCCACCCGCCAGGGAATGCCTTGTTGCCCGGGAGGGGGCACAGGGATTCACCCGAAACGCGCGGGTGTGCGGTGTCTGGTGTGCCTGGCCAATCTATCAGTGGGCGGTATGGCAGGAATCCTGATCTCAGGCATACCGCCCACGGGCTTCGCGGAACATGGTCCGTACGCTGATCAGGTTCAGTGGCAGCCGCAACAGTTCCAGGGCCAGGCCGGGGTGGCCGCGCCGGATCAGCCAGGCGAGCAGGGGCCGCAGGCTGCGCTCGTTGAGCAGGCCGGCGAGGCTGAGCAGCTCCCAGAGCAGGAGGTGCAGTGGTGTGTACTGAATCATGCAGCGCACCCGCCAGCAGGGGTGCTTGCGCAGGAACACCAGCCCCATGCGGGCCCGTTCCCGCTCCTGACGGATCAGCCGGGGGACCTGCTCCAGGCTGAATGGGGGATGCCAGTGATAGCCCACCGCCTCGGGACAGCGCACGAGGGCGACCCCCATCCGCCGCAGCCGCTCACCCAGCTCCAGGTCTTCCCAGCCGTAGAGACTGAAGCTGCTGTCGAAGAGCCCGGCGGCTTCCAGCAGGTCCCGGTCGATGGCCACGTTGCCGGTGGCGAAATAGGCCCAGGAGAGATCGGTGAATTTGTGGGAAGCGGCGGTGGGATTCTCGAAGTCCGAGGTGTTGATCACGGCGCCGTAGGTGAAACAGCGGCGGTGTCCATCGCGCTGCCAGCGTCGCCGCAGGGCACGGGCGTGGCAGGCCAGAAAATCCTCCAGCACCACCAGGTCGCTGTCGATGAAAACGATCACATCGCCCTGTGCTTCCGCTACGCCACGGTTCCGACCCACGGCGGCCCCGCCATGGTCCTGCCGGTGCAGCTTCAGGTGGGGATAGTGCGGGGCATCCCGCTCCAGGGTGGCCACGGTGGCATCGCTGGAACCATCGTCGACGACAACCACCTCGAAACCATTCGCTTCGCCATCCAGCTGCTGCCGCTCCAGGGCGCCCAGGCAGCGCTGCAGAATCGGCAGGCGATTGTAGGTGGGGATGACGACGCTGAGGAACACTGCGCGGTCTTCTGGAGCAGGCGTCGTCAGAGTCTGACGGGGAACTGGCGGGATCAGTCGGCCGCACCACCGTTGCTGGCTGTGCCGGTCACGCCGTTGCCGGCACCTTCGCCGCGGCCGTCGTTGCGCAGCTTGCGCTTCTTGAACTTGCGAGCGTAGGCCTTGTTACGCTCCTGCTTTTCTTTTTTCAGATTTCTGCGCTTTGCCATCGCCAGGTGGGTATCAAACAGTCACTCTAGGCGCTGATCAGGCAGCTGCTGCCATGGCCCTGATACGGCCGTCCTCCATCACCAGCAGGCGGTCCGCCACGTCGAGGATGCGCGGATCATGGGTGACCATCAGCACCGAACAACCGTGGTCCCTCACCATGCGCTGCAGCAGTTCCACCACTTCCCTGCCGGTATGGCTGTCCAGGGCGGCGGTCGGTTCGTCGGCCAGCAGCAGGTGTGGTTCCGCTGCCAGGGCGCGGGCGATGGCGACCCGCTGGCGCTGACCCCCGGAGAGGGCGGCCGGCAGTTTGCCAAGCTGGTCGGCCAGGCCGACCTCCCGCAGCAGCTGGTGGGAACGCAGACGACGCTCCCGGTAGGGCAGCTGCCGGTTGAGGTCCGCGCCCATCTGCACATTCTGCTCAGCGGTCAGACAGCGCAGCAGGTTGTGCCCCTGGAAAATCACGCCGATGCGACGACGCACGCGACGCAGCACCACCTGTGAGGCACCTCGGAGCTGTTCCCCCAGCACCTGAACGTCCCCGTCCTGCACGGCACGCAGCGCTCCCATCAGCGTCAGCAGCGTGGTCTTGCCGCAGCCGGAGGGGCCGCTGAGGATCACGATCTCCCTTGCCCTGAGATCGAGATCGATCCCCTGCAGAACATGGCAGCGCTGCTCACCCTCGCCGAACCAGTGGTTGAGGCCCCTGATGTGCACACGCGTCGTCGCGGCATCGAGGCCGGGCTGCGCGAAGGCGTCGAGGCTGGCGGAATGGGCGGCCACGGTTCAGAAGATCTCCGCCGGATCCGCCTGATTGAGCTTGCGCATGGCCAGCAGACCGGAAGCTGTGCACATGCCGAGAATGAGGCAGAACACCGTGGTGGCCATGGCCTGCGTCATGGCAATGGGAATCATGGTCTGACTGCGGGTGAGGGCATAGAGGCCGAGGCCGGCCACCCAGGAGGGAAAGTAACCCAGCAGGGCCAGCAACAGGGCTTCGCGCATCACCACGCCCACGAGGCTGCCGTGGCTGTAGCCCATGGCCTTCAGTGTGGCGTATTCCGCCAGGTGATCACTCACATCGCTGAACAGGATCTGGTAGACGATCACGGAGCCCACCACCACCCCCATGGCAGCGCCGAGGGTGAAGATGAACCCGATCGAGGTACTGGATTTCCAGTAGTTCTGCTCAAACGCCAGAAACTGATCCTTCGTCAGGGGCCGCACGTCGGGTGGTAGCACTGCCTGCATCTGCCGCACCAACGCCTCGGCATCGGCCCCGGGGTGCAGACGCAGCAGCCCCAGCTCGATGGAGCCATTCGTGGTGCCGACGCCACCGCGGGAATTGCGGAATTTGGCGAAGGTGCGATCACTGGTGATCAGATTGCCGTCGGCGCTGAAGGATGCACCCATCCGGACCAGGCCTTCCACCTTCACCTCCACATCGCCCACCTGGGCACGCACTTCACGACCCTGCTCGAACCACTCGGGCACCGGACCGAACTCCTTCCTGCTGAGCCGGTCATAGAGCACGCGGTTCCCGAGGCGCAGCTTCGGCTGCATGGTCTCCAGCTCCGGCAGCAGGAGCACGGAATCAGCGGGATCGAAGCCGAGGGCCAGGAGGCTGCGGGGTTTGCCGGTTTCGGGGTTTTTCCACTGCACGAAGTTCCAGCGCACCGGTGCGACGGAGGCCACCTCCTGCCAGCCTGCGGCCTGGTAGAGGCGCCGGCGGGGGAAGGCCTGCATGGCGTTCGAGCTGGTGCTGCGGGGGCTGATCAGCACCACATCTGCATCGAAGAGTCTGTGGATCGTGATGCTGGCCTCGAACAGGGCGTCACGGAAGCCCAGTTGCAGGAACATCAGTACGCCGGCGAAGCTGATGCCGGCCAGGGCGACGGCAAGACGCACCGGTTGACGGGTCAGCAGCATCCAGGCCAGCGGCACGCGGCGGCGCTGCCAGAGGTGCAGCAGCCGTTCAGGAAGCATTGGCTGGAGATGGATCGGGGGACCTGGATGGGCGGTTGGCAGGCGCTGTCCCGGCAGGTTCGTCCTGTGTGTCGATCCGCACCAGCACCTGCATCCGGCTGAAGCCTCCGACCACCAGCGAAGCCTCGGGATCGAGGGCGATCTGAACCTCGACCACCCGGGCATCCACATCTTCTGTGGGGTCGGTGCTGAGCACGTCACGACGGCTGATCTTGAGGCCGATGCGCTCCACCCTGCCCCGCAGGCTGCCGCTGAACCCGCCATGCTCGGCCTGGATCAGGGCGGGCTGTCCCACGGCGATGCGGCCAATGTCGGTTTCGTAGATCTCGGCGATCACCGCCATGCTGTCGGTTCGTCCAAGCTCGAGCACACCCTCACCATCGCGAGGACGCTCCCCCTCCCAGGCGAGGATCTCCAGCACCGTGCCGTCGAAGGGTGCCCGCAGCTCACTGTTCAGCATGTCGGCCTGGATCGCCGCGGCCCTGGCCTGGGCCGCCAGATACTCACCTTCCAGGCTCAGAGAGCGACGCTCCCGCACATCCACGGCATCGGGTGTCACCACACCGAGGCTCTCCAGGTCGAGATAGCGGTTCAGTTCGTCCTGGGCGACGGCGTGCCGTTGCTTGAGCGAGGCCGTCTGGGCATTCTGGGCGGCCAGGTCGGCCTTGAGCCTGGCGTTGTTGTCGAACAGTGCCAGCAGCTCTCCCTGGCGCACTGTTGCTCCTTCCTGGACCAGCAGCTGTGCCACCCGGGGCACACCGCCCGCGCCGCTGGGGGCGTCGAGCCGACGCAGCTCGCCAATGGGCTCCACCCGACCCAGACCGGTGACATAGCGGGGAGCGGCCGGGGGGAGGATCGCAGCGGGGGGCGGCGGATCGACGCTGAATCGAGCCTCGCGATGCTGGCTGACCAGCACCGGAGTGGCCAGCAAGGCTCCGATCAGCAGCAGCAGCCAGGCGCTGAGATTCCGCAGGGGAAGAGTCATGCGGCACCGACTTGAGGACTGTCAAAGAGAAGCTCCCTGATGTAGCGGTCGGCCCAGCTGTCGTCGAATGCCTTGGCCAGGACCCTGCGGGTCTTGTCGTTGCATTGCTGCTGGCGGCAGTAGCGCCGTTGCCCCTCCAGCCTGGCCAGGCTGGCCGGGTCATCGCTGCCGTCGGGGATGATGGATGCCTTGCGATTCAGCAAGGCATCCAGGTAGCCGAGGGATTGCTTCAGGAAAGCGTTTTCCTCCTCGGCGCTGCCGGGGCGGACGAAACAGACGGCTGCCGAGAAAATCGACCCCCACTCGGGCAGGTCTCTCGGCGTGGCGTAGGCAAACCGACGCAGGGGTGCCAGGGCCTCCAGCCACTGCCCATCCAGGGCTGCAGCAGTGGGTGAAAGGTCCACCACAGCGGCGGTCACGCGTCCCCGCGCGGTGACGATGTCGCAGCCGAACAGTGGCAGATCCCAGCTGTGATCGGGGAACATCACACAGTGCAGGATGTTGAGCCCGGGCCCGAGGTTGGCCACCTCCAGGTGCAGTTTGCGAAACCCCTGGGCGCTGAAACAGACATTGCGGATCAGCAGGGCCTTGCCGTCAAAGCGGCCATGGATCTCGGCAAAGCCAGGTGGAATGGGCAGCACGGCAAGGCCGTCGAGCTGGCGCCAGCGCTTCAGAATGCCTTGACTGAGCGCCGAAACGAGGTCGTGGTCGTTGCACGCCTTGAAGCAGGCGATCGTCCGGGCTGAAAGGCCTTCATGCCCGCTGCTGCTGACGCCGTTGCGGCCGAACAGGCGTTCCAGCCTGACCCTCAATGTGCTGAACGCGGGGATCATCAGCCTGAGTGGGAATGAGGGTAGGGGAAGGAGACGGCGGAAAGGGCCTGCTCCAGGACTGTGCATGGGGGCACCACCGCTGGAATGGGCCAGGATTGATTGTCTCACGGGGTGACCGGTTGACCCAGCAGAACAAGGTGATCGAGCCCTTCACAGCGGCGACCACTCAGCTGGCCAATGGCCTTGTGGTGGGCGTGCAGCGTCAAGCCGATGCGGGGATGGTCTGCCTCGACCTCTGGTGCGATGCAGGAAGCCGGCAGGAAGGTGACGAGGAAACGGGCATGGCCCATTTCCTCGAGCACATGGTGTTCAGGGGCAGCGAAACCCTCCCGCCGGGCAGCTTCGACCTGCGCGTGGAGGCCATGGGGGGCAGCAGCAATGCGGCCACCGGCTTTGATGATGTCCACTACCACGTGCTGGTGCCGCCGCCCCATGCCGATGAGGCCCTGGCGCTGCTCACGGAGCTGATCCTGTCTCCGCAGCTCGCAGCCGATGCCTTTGCCGTGGAGCGCCTCGTGGTGTTGGAAGAACTGAGCCAGAGCGAGGACCAGCCCGATGAGGTGGTGTTCCAGAGACTGCTGGCCAAGGGCTGCGGAAGCCATGCCTACGGCCGGCCGGTGCTGGGGTATCGCCGCAGCCTGGAACACCTCACACCTGCGTCCATGGATGCCTTTCACGGGCGGCTCTACCGGGCCGATGGCCTTGCCCTCGCCATCACCGGCGCCATCGATCCGGAATGGTGGTTCAGCCGCCTCGAACACTCGCTGCTGGGAAGCCTGCCGCGGCGTCGCCAGCTGGGGAGACGCCCAGGCGATCTGCTGGTCAGGCCGGGGCGAACGGTGGAGCGGCTGGAGCGGCTGGAGGCAGCACGGCTGCTGATGCTCTGGCCTCTGCCGAAAGCGGAGGCAGTGGATGCTCTGATCGGTGCCGAGCTGGCCACCACGCTGCTGTCGGAAGGTCGGCGCAGCCTGCTTGTGCGGTGTCTGCGGGAAGAGCTGTGCCTGGTGGAATCGGTGGATCTGGAGGTGCATCCCCTGGAAGACGGCAGCATGGCGATCCTGGAGGCTGTCTGTCCTCCTGATCAGCTGGAGGCGGTGGAAGAGGAGATCCACAGGAGGTTGTCGGCCTGGTGCAACACGGCGGTCCACCCCGCTGACCTGCAACGGGCGCAGCGCCTGCTGGGGAATGGCTGGCGTTTCGGCCTGGAGGGACCCGGCGGACTCGCCGCTGCCATTGGGCCCGGCCTGTTGCGCGGTCGGGTCGATGCGCTCGGAACCTACGTCCAGCAGATTCAGGCCTGGTCCTGCGAGCGTCTGCTGGCGGACGTGCAACATCTTTTTGCCCCTGAACACGCCCTACGGCTGCTGGCCCTGCCAGCGGGAGGCTGACGTGCGCCTGGATCTCGATCGAACCCTGGCTGGTGGCCTGCGGCTGCTGGGTCAGCGCAGGGCCAGTGGCGGTGTGCTCTCGATGCGACTCTGGGTTGCCGGCGGCAGCGCCAGGGATCCCGAAGGGCAGCGGGGTCGCGCCCAGCTGATGGCGGGCAGCCTGCATCGGGGGGCGGCCGG
>SRMO01000084.1:32803-45280 GCA_004768415.1 Aphanocapsa feldmannii 277cV
TGCGGCGCCAGAAGGAGGATCCCTTCCAGACCTGCATGGATCAGCTCAGGCTGATGCTCTACGGACGGGGTGGTTACGGCCATGACCCGATGGGCCTGGAAGCCGATGTGGCGGCGCTGTCGGCACGGAATCTGCGGGAAGCCCACGCCCAGCTCGGCGGGGACAGGGCCGTGCTGGCCCTGGCGGGGGAATGGCCGGAAACACTGGAGGACAGCCTGGCCAGGCTGTTCGGCGGCTGGTCGGTGGGCAGCCCTGGGGCCGGCCCCCCACGGCACCGCGGCAGCGAAGTGGTTGACCACGGTGCAGCTGAGGCGATTGCAGGCACTGGGCCACCGCTGCAGACGGCATCGCTCAGCTACGGCCAAGCGGCCACTGAGCAGGTGGTACTGATGATGGGGGTGGTGGCCCTGCCCCTTGGTCACCCGGACATGCCGGCCCTGCGGCTGCTCCAGTGCCATCTCGGCGTGGGCATGTCGGCGCGTCTGTTCACCACGCTGCGGGAAGCCCGTGGTCTGGCCTACGACGTGGGCGTCTACTTCCCCTCACGCCTCGCCGGGGCCCCGTTCAGTTGTCACATGTCCAGCGGCACGGAGCGGGCCGGTGAAGCCGTGTCGGCCCTGTGGGAAGAGTGGCAGCGGCTGCTCGATCAGCCACTGACAGGGAAGGAACTCGGCCTGGCCAAGGCCAAGCTGGCCGGCCAGGAAGCGATGGGCCAGATGACCACGGCCCAGGTGAGCGACCGCATTGCCCTGCTGGCGGGTCATGGACTCAGCCACCGCTATCCGGAGCAAACACTCGACACCGTGGAGCGGCTCACGGGTGAGGACTGTCTGGCCGCTGCGCGGCGCCATCTCAGCGATCCACGCCTCGCCGCGGTGGGACCTGGGACGGCGGAGCGGAGTGTGCGGCAACACTGGAACCGAGACCGATCTGCCATGGACACCGGGGTGGCCAGACCCGCCGCAACCGCCCCCGCTCAGCAGGGCTCAGCAGGAGGGCCCGGCACCACGTCGCTCTGCTGAACGAGGAAGGTGCCACGGGGAAAACGCACCGCCAGCAGGCCGTTGGCCCGCCGTTCCAGCACGGTGCCCTGCTCACCGGCAGGAGCGAGATCCGGAGGGCGCAGCATCGGCATTGGATCGGCCGATTTGAGGAAAGGCTGGGGGCGGCACAGGATCACGCCATCACCCACAGCGGGGGTCGCCGCTGTGGCATCGGCTCGCTTGCTGAGCGCATCGGACATGGACAGCGGCAGCACTGCAGGTGACGTTACCGTTGCCAGGCCAGTGGAGCGGGACAGCAGAAGCCGGTTCAGCCAGGATGGTGTATCGCAACGGGATCGTTGAAGGCTCTGATCACCCTGCTCGGGGCTGTTGCCGGTGTGTTGCTGCTGGTGGTCGCCAGCATGATTCAACCGGCGTTGCCCTGGCCGGGGAGCGGGGGTGTGGCCTTGATCGATTGCCCCCTGTCAGCTCAGCTGCCGGCCCTGCTGCTCACCGCCCTGGTCTGTGGCCCCCGGGTCGGGCTGATCACGGCCGTGGCCTATCTGACCCTCGGCCTGGCGCGACTGCCCGTGTTTTCCGGTGGCGGGGGCATGGACTACCTGGTGACGCCCGACTTCGGTTTTCTGGTCGGTTTCGTGCCAGCGTCCTGGCTGGTGGGACGCCTGGCTCAGCAGGAGGGCATGGAGGATCCCTTCAACCTCTGGTGTGCCTGCGCTGGCGGCATTCTGGTGGTGCAGACCTGCGGTGGCCTCAACCTGCTGGTGGGGGCCCTGGCTGGTCGCTGGCAGGACAGGGCGCTGCAGCTGTGGCTCAGCTACGGCCTCCTGCCGCTGCCCTGGCAGCTGCTGATGGCCTGCCTGCCTGCCGTGCTTGCCCTGCTGCTGCGACGCCTGTTGCCGATCCGCTGATCCAGATCCGATGGCCTTCACTCCAGCCGAGCGGCGACGCCTCACCCTGGCCCTGAGCCTCTCGGGCCTGCTGGCCGATCAAGTGACGAAGGCATGGGTCGGAAGCTGGCTGCCCCTGACCCACAGGGCGCCGCTGCTGCCGGGGCTGCTGCGCTTCCATCACATCCGCAACAGCGGTGCTGCCTTCAGCCTGTTCCATTCCGGTGGGGCCTGGTTGGGGATGGTGAGTGTGCTGGTGAGTGCGGCATTGCTGCTCTGGATCCTGCGACAACCGCCACGGACACCCTGGCAGGTGGTTGGCCTGGGCTGCCTGCTGGCAGGGGCGAGTGGCAACGGGGTGGACCGCTTGCTGTGGGGAAGCGTCACCGACTGGATCGAGTTTCTGCCCTTCCGCTTCCCTGTGTTCAACGTTGCCGATGTGTTGATCAACGTCGGGGTGGCAGGCCTGCTGCTCGACAGCCTGGCGGTCCGGCGGCAACGGCGATGAGCCTGCGATGAACCAGCGTCGCATCGCCCTGCTGCTGGTTCTGGCCCTGCTGGGGCTGATGGTGGTTGCCGCTCTGCTGAATCTGCTGCGCCGACTGCTCTGGGATCTGGAATACATCTTTGCCGGCCTGGCCCTGCCGGTGACCCTGCTGTTGCTGGCGGCCCTCGGCTGGGGTGCCTGGTGGTTCCTGCAGCAGCGGGCACGGGGTCGCACCGGATCGGGGCATGGAGGGCAGCGCCGCGTTGTGCCCGGGTCGCTCGGCTCCCGTAGCAATGCCGTCAGTCAACGGCTGAGCGGGATCGAACGGGACCTGCAGGCCATTCGCGATGCCGTGCTACGCAAGGCCCTCGAAGCGGAGCGGGCCCAGGTGCAGGAGGAACTGCAACGGGGCGATCTGGTGGTGGTGATTTTCGGGGCCGGCTCCAGCGGCAAGACATCCCTGATCAGGGCCCTGCTCGACGACATGGTCGGCAAGGTGGGTGCCGCCATGGGATCCACCGATCGCTGCACGACCTATCGGCTTGCCCTCAGGGGCCTACGGCGCGGTATCCGGCTGGTGGACACACCCGGAATTCTCGAAAGCGGTCCGGCCGGGGCTGAACGGGAAGCCGTGGCTCGCCGCCAGGCGGTGGCGGCGGACCTGCTGCTGTTCCTCGTTGACGGTGACCTCAGGGCCTCCGAGATGGAGGTGTTGCGGGGCCTGCTGAGCCTCGGCAAGCGGCTGCTGCTGGTGCTCAACAAGTGCGACCTGCGCGGCAGCCGGGAGGTTGAAGCACTGCTCGACCGATTGGCCCAGCGGCTGGCTGGTGGTCTGGAACCAGCGGACATTCTTGCGGCCAGTGCCTCACCCCAGAGCGTACCCCTGCCTGGAGGGAAGCCCCATCAACCGGCAAGCGAGGTGGAGGCGCTCATTCTCCGCATGGCAGCGGTGCTGAGGGCCGAGGGGGAAGAGTTGATCGCCGACAACATCCTGCTGCAGAGCAGGCGACTCTGCCGGGACACCCGCACGGTGCTGGATCGTCAGCGCCGGCGGGATGCCGAACGGATCGTGGATCGCTACTGCTGGATCGGTGCCGGGGTCATTGCCGTGACCCCCATCCCCGGGCTGGACCTGCTGGGCACCGCTGCCGTGAACGCCCAGATGGTGATCGAATTGGGCAAGGTCTACGGCGCCGCTCTGGACCGTGAACGGGGGCAGGAACTGGCCCTCTCCGTGGGGCGGACCCTGGCCGGTCTCGGGTTGGTGAAGGGGGGCATGGCCCTGGTGGGTGCGGCTCTGACTGCCGGTCTTCCGGCCGTGCTGACCGCCAAGGCTGTGCAGGGCGTAAGCGCCGCCTGGCTCACCCGCATCGCTGGCCGTAGCTTCATCACCTACTTCCGTAATGACCAGAGCTGGGGTGATGGGGGCCTCGAAGCCACCCTGCAGCACCAGTTCGAGCTGGACAGGCGTGAAGCCAGTCTTGATGCCTTTCTGGACCTGGCGGTCAGAAAGGTGGTGGACCCCCTGCGACAGCAGAGACGGCGGCTGCCGCCACGCCCAGGGCCTCGGGGGGCGGGGGGAGCATCGCCTGACGACCATCCAGCAACATGACGAGCAGGAGATAGACCAGAGCGATGCCCACGGAGAAGACGCCCGTGACGATGGCGACCAGCCTGGGACGTTCCATGGGGTGTGTTGCCGTCCGGGGACGCTCTGAACAGCCGGCAGGCGCATTCTGTCAGCCCCCGGACAGCCCTTGCCGGCACCCTGAGTCGGTTGTCCCGATGTGAGGTTGTCCAGCGCTGTCCCAAAGCACGGCCTAGGCTGCGCCGTTCAGCGAAGCAGCGACCAGGTCAGCGAGGTGGCGCAGATGATGAGCGCCGGTGTGGGGATTGCCCAGCACCGCCTTGAGGTGAAAGCAACCATCCAGCTGCGGGCGTGACAGCATCAACCCTTCGCCGAGCAGCCGTTGCCTGGTTCGCAGGCTCCAGCTGGCATGCTGGTCGTGGCTGGCTGCCTCCGGCCGGAAGCAGACCAGATGCAGGTCGCCGCTGGGCAGCACGAGGGGCAAGGGCTCCAGCTGGCGACGCAGCAGGGCAGCACGGTCCAGAGCGGCGGTGATCAGCCGATCGATCCCGACAATGCCGAGCTGACGCAGGCCCAACCAGAGTTTCAGCACCTCGGCCGGACGGGTGCCCTGCAGGCCGCTGTCACCACCATGGACGCCATCGCTGGCCGGTTCCATGTAGGGAAGGGGACCGGCAAAGGCCTCTGCAAGAAGACCCGGCTGCCGCAGCAGCAGCATCGAGGAGGCTTTGGTGATGCCCAGCCACTTCTGGGGGTTGATGGTCACCGAGTCAGCCTGGTGGAGGCCCTGCAAGCGCTGCCGGTGGCGTTCGCCCAGGGCACAGACGCCGCCGATCGCCGCATCCACGTGGAGCCAGACACCCCTGCGGGCACAGTGGCTGGCGATCTCCACCAGCGGATCGATGGCACCGCGCACGGTGGTGCCCGCGGTGGCCACCACGGCGATGGTCGGTCCGCCGCGAGCCAGGGCCGCAGCCAGTGCATCCGCATCCATGCGGCCAGAGGCATCGCAGGGGATACGCTCCCGTTGGCCGGGATGCAGGCCCATCACTGCCATCGCCTTGTCGATGGAGACGTGGGCCGCTTCGCTGGCCAGCACCCTGGCATCAGGGTCATAGGTCAGCCCCGCGGCCCTGCGTGCCACCACCAGGGCGGCCAGGTTGCTGAGGCTGCCGCCACTGGCGAGTACACCACCAGCGCTGGGGCCCAGCCCGATGCGCCGGGCACACCAGCCCATCAGGGTCCGCTCCAGACGGCTGAGCAGCGGCGAGAGTTCCTCCGCCAGCAGGTTGTTGTTGAGCACGGCACAGGCCAGCTCACCGATGATCGAGGCCGTACAGGCCGGCGGGTCGAGATGGGCCAGGGCACCGGGATGGTTAGTGTTGAAGGATCCGGCCATCACGAGGTTCAGGTCCCGCAGCAGTTGACGGGCTGACAGCCCCTGCTGATCCGGTGCCACCGCCGGCACCATCACCAGACCCGGCAGTGGTGGTCGCTGGGACGCCGTCTCCAGCCACTGCACCAGCTGTGTCGAGACCTGGTTGATCAGGCCCTGCAGCTGCACACCATCCGTACCGCCAGGCAGCACGAAGGGAGACCAGTCCGGGTCGCCGGAATCAGGATGCGGCGCATGCAAGACGATGGGCGCAATGGTGGATCGATCGCCCTGCATTCTGGTGCTGCAGCGGTTGGAGCATGGGTGCAGGCAGACCGATGGGGGCGGTTCAGGCCCTGGGGGAACGATTCTGGATGGAGCGGCTGCTGCGGCTGGCCGCCGACAACGGGCGCTCGGGGGAGGTGCCTGTGGCCGCGGTGGTACTGGATCCGGCCGGCCTGGCGATCGGCTGGGGGACGAACCGGCGTGAGCGGGATGGCGACCCCCTCGGCCACGCTGAACTTCAGGCCATCAGGCAGGCCACGGCCTTGCAGGGTGACTGGCGCTGTAACGACTTGACCCTGCTGGTGACCCTCGAGCCCTGTCCGATGTGTGCCGCAGCCCTTGTTCAGTCCCGCATGGGGCGTGTGGTGTTCGGGGCCCATGACCGGAAGCGCGGGGCACTGGGCAGTGTGCTGGACCTCAGCCGTGACCGCAGCGCCCATCACGTCATGACGGTGTCGGGAGGTCTGCTGGCGGAGGCCTGCCAGCAACAACTGCAAAGCTGGTTCCGGGCCCGCCGCACCGGCGCTGGCAGCGGCCACTGATGTGGTGGCTGTGGCGCGGAACAGCCACGCGAACGACGGCCCCTGGCGGGGGCCGGGTCGATGGCACGGCTGGCGGCCAGGCCTGCTCTGATCAGGCCAGAGCACCCTGGGCAGCGAGGCGCTGCTTCAGCAGGCCCAGCAGCCGATCGACATGCTCGCTGCGGCTGTTGTGGCCCATCAGGCCGAAACGCCAGACTTTTCCAGCCAGGTCCCCCAGGCCACCGCCGATCTCAATGCCCTCCTCGTCCAGCAGGGCACGGGCAAAGGCCTTACCGTCAACGCCCTCCGGGATGTAGGCGGTGGTCAAGGTATGCAGGCGGATCTCCTCATCCACCACCAGCCTGAGGCCGAGGCTCTGCAGGCCGTCCCAGAGCCGCTCAGCGTTGTGGCGGTGGCGGGCCCAGGCAGCCTCGACGCCTTCCTCGCAGAGCAGGCGCAGGGCCTCGCGAATGCCGAAGTTCATGTTCACCGGCGCCGTGTGGTGATACACACGGTCGCAGCCCCAGTAGGCGTTCAGCAGGGACATATCCAGATACCAGTTGGCCACCTTGCCCTTGCGGTCCGCCAGCTTCTGCTCGGCACGGGGACCCATGCTGAAGGGAGAGCAGCCGGGAGGGCAGCTCAGGCCCTTCTGGGAGCAGCTGTAGGCCAGGTCCACACCCCACGCGTCGAGGAAGAGAGGTATGGCACCGAGTGATGTGACACAGTCCACCAGCAGCAGCGTGCCGGAACGGCTGCACAGTTCAGCGACGCCCTCCAGGGGCTGACGCACGCCGGAGGATGTTTCGGCATGCACCAGGGCGAGAATGGCTGGATGGTGGGTCTCCAGGGCCAACCTGATCTCATCGAGGCTGAAGCACTGACCCATGGGTCGCTCCATGGTGCGTACGTCGGCCCCATAGCGATCCGCCATGTCCACAAGGCGGCGGCCGAAATACCCGTTCACACCCACCAGAACCACGTCACCGGGTTCGACGCTGTTGGCGATGCTGGCTTCCATGGCCGCGCTGCCGGTACCACTCACCGGAATGGTGATGCGGTTGTCGGTCTGCCAGACATAGCGCAACATCTCCTGAACCTCGGTCATGAGGTTGAGATAGGCGGGGTCGAGGTGACCGATGGGGGGTCTGGCCAGGGCCTGCAACACCGTGGGGTGCGCATTGGAGGGCCCTGGACCAAGCAGCAGCCTGGACGGGGTGTTGATCGGATCGAGCTGGATTCGATGGTCGTTGCACACAGCCTGCAGGTTCAGGCTGGCCATGGCGGTCTTGGACACTGAATCCGGCTGGGTGAGTGAAGGTCTGGCCACCCTAGGCAGCCGTGGTACCAAGGCCCATCAACGGTTGCGCACGTCGTCCTCCACGAGACCGGACACGAGGTGATCGAAAGGAGCCCGGATGGAGTCGCCAGGGGTGACACCGTCTTCGATGAGCATCTCTTCAAGCACCTGAACGATCAACGAGATGCTGCGGCTGGTGGGGCCGGTGGGCACACCCAGGGACTTGTAGGTTTCATTGAGTCCGGCCAGGACGCGGTTGTCCAGAATCCCGTTGTCTCCTGCGACCAGGGCATAGCTGGCATAGCGGAGAAAATAATCCATATCCCGCAGGCAGGCCGATAGCCGACGCGTGGTGTAAGCGTTGCCGCCTGGGTTGAGCAGATCGGGGTTTTCAAGGAACAGCCGGCGGCTGGCCTCACGGACGATGGCGCTGGCTTCGCCGTTGATCTTCTCCACCGCGGCCAGCCGCAGCTCGGCCTCGCTGTAATAGCCGTCAATCGTGCGAAGTGCCTCACGATCCAGATAACGGCCCAGGCGATCGAACTGCCCGATCAATGTCGCGACGGCATCATTCATGGCAGGCAGACATTGGCACATGCTTGAAAGTAACACCTCTGCAATCTGAAGAAGCCAGTGAGGGCCTGACTTCTGGGGCATCTGACAGAAATGGTTACGTTCCCCTGGTCGCCATGGCCAGGGTGCAGGAACGCTGCGGAGCGGGCCTGGGGACTGTTCCGAGCAAGCGCCAGGGGGCCACTGACTTGGCGCAATTCTGTAGCAGGTGATACTTATCGGCACCACATCGGCCGATAAGACGTCAGTGCGGTGTCCCCGGGGTGTCCCGGCTGTTCCCGCTCCCCTCATCCATTCCACGGTCAATCTGCCTCCATGGCCAAGACCCCTCAAGACATCCTCCGCATGATCAAGGAGGAGAACATCGAGCTGATCGACCTGAAGTTCATCGATCTGCCCGGCACCTGGCAGCACCTGACCGTGCACGCCTCCCTCCTAGATGAGGATGCCTTCAGTGCGGGCGTGGCGTTCGACGGCTCCTCGATCCGCGGCTGGAAGGGCATCCAGGCCTCCGATATGGCCATGGTGCCCGATCCCGACACCGCCTGGATCGACCCCTTCTATCGCCACAAGACCCTCAGCATGATCTGCTGCATCCAGGAACCCCGCACCGGTGAGTGGTACGACCGCTGTCCCCGCTGCATCGCGGGCAAGGCCATTGAGCATCTCAGAAGCACCGGCATTGCCGATACCGCCTATTTCGGACCTGAGCCGGAGTTCTTCATCTTCGACAATGTCCGCTATGCGTCGGATATGTCTGGATCCTTCTACGAGGTGGACTCGATCGAGGCCTCCTGGAACAGCGGCCGTGAGGAGGAGGGCGGCAACCTCGGCTACAAGCTGCGCAACAAGGAGGGCTATTTCCCCTGCGCGCCTGCCGATACCCTGCAGGACATGCGCAGCGAGATGCTACTCACCATGAGCCAGCTGGGTCTGGCGGTCGAGAAGCATCACCATGAGGTGGCCACCGCCGGCCAGAACGAACTCGGCCTCAAGTTCGGCGAACTCATGAGTGTTTCCGACAACGTGATGATCTACAAGTATGTGATCCGTAATGTCGCAAGGAAATATGGGCGCTCAGCCACTTTCATGCCGAAGCCCATCTGGAATGACAACGGTTCCGGCATGCATGTGCATCAGAGCATCTGGAAAGATGGCCAGCCTCTGTTCTTCTCCGAGGGCAGCTACGCCGATCTCTCCCAGACCGCCCGCTGGTATATCGGTGGCATCCTCAAACATGCTCCCGCCTTCCTGGCCTTCACCAACCCCACCACCAATAGCTACAAGCGCCTGGTACCTGGCTTCGAGGCTCCCGTGAACCTGGTCTATTCCGAAGGCAACCGCTCTGCCGCGGTGCGCATTCCCCTCACCGGGAAGAATCCGAGGGCCAAGCGTCTGGAATTCCGCTCCGGTGATGCACTCTCCAACCCCTATCTTGCCTTCTCCGCCATGCTGTTGGCCGGTCTGGACGGCATCCAGCAGCAGATCGACCCCGGCGAGGGTGTGGATTTCGACCTGTTCGATGCCTCTGCCGACCAGCTTGCCCACATCCCCACGGTGCCCTCGGACCTCAACGGCGCCCTCACGGCCCTTGAGAGCGACAAGGACTTCCTGCTGCAGGGGGGCGTCTTCAGCGAAGAATTCATCGACAACTGGATTGCGATGAAATACGAGGAGGTGCAACAGCTGCGCCAGCGCCCCCATCCCTACGAGTTCACGATGTACTACGACGCCTGATCTCGACTGTGCCGCCATCGATCCAGGCGGATCCAGGAAGGCCTCGGGCGCCGCGACGTGGGGGCAGATGGAGATGGGCCCCTCGAAGCAAGCGTGCCCGCCGGCCAGGCTCAGGCCCCTGATGTCGGGGGCTTTTTGCTGGCGCCCGGGTTGCCTCGGGCCGTGCTGCCGCTGGTGATGGCCGTGGGCGGTCATCCGGACTGCGATCGAACGGGCTGCGATCGAATGGACTGCGATGGAATGGGCAACAGGATTGCTTCTGCCGATGGCCGACCCGGTGACCAAGCTCGCCTACCGGATTCTGCAGACCGGCAAGGGTCTGGCGGGATTGCTGCACAAGCAGGCCAGCGACGGTCTGATGCACAGCCTGGTTCCTGAAAGCGCCCCCAGGACCCTGCCCCTGACCCCTGCCATGGCCGAGGCCCTCAAGGCATCCAGGGATTGTCTGCTGGAACGGGACTGGAACGATGCTGCACTTGGCATCTATCCCACCAGCCTGTTGTTCGATACGCCCTGGCTGTCATGGGCCAGGCGTTATCCGCTGATCTGGCTGGATACCCCTTCCATCCTGGAGCGACGGCAACGCCGTGATGTGAAGGCTGTGCCCGACACCATCAACCGGGAGAACTATCCCGACTACTACCTGCAGACTTTTCATCACCAGACCGACGGTTACCTCAGTGATCACTCCGCCACGCTCTATGACCTGCAGGTGGAGATCCTCTTCAATGGCACGGCCGATGTGATGCGGCGACGCATCCTGGCTCCGCTCAAGCGGGCCCTCGGCACGGTGCAGCCCCGCCGAGGCCGTTCCCTGCGGGTGCTGGATGTTGCCACCGGAACCGGCCGCACCCTGCGGCAGCTGCGCGCTGCCCTGCCGGATGCCGACCTGGTGGGCACGGATCTCTCCGCCGCCTACCTGCGGGAAGCCAACAGGCTGCTGAGCAGGCTGCCGGGCGAATGCCCCCAGCTGGTGCGGGCCAATGCCGAGGCCCTGCCCTTCGCGGATGACAGTTTCGATGCAGTGAGCTGCGTCTTTCTCCTCCATGAACTGCCCCGTCAAGCCCGGGCGCGGGTGCTGGAGCAGTGTGAGCGCGTGTTGCGGCCCGGTGGTGTGATGGTGCTGGCCGACTCGATCCAACTGGCTGATTCACCCGAATTCAGGACAGTGATGGAGAACTTCCATCGGGTGTTCCATGAGCCCTACTACAAGGATTACGTCATGGATGACATTGATGCGCATTTCCGCTCAGCCGGATTTGAGCAGTTGCTCAGTGAAAGCCATTTCATGGTGCGGGTGTGGAGCTGTGTGAAGGCGGTCGGGCAGCCCAGCGCCAGGGCGACATGAAGGCGACAGGGGCAATCGGCAAAAAGTGGCAATTGACACATGGAGCACAACCAAACCTTTGCGCCGCATAGACATGCCGCACCGCACCACGCCGCACGGGCCAGCCCATGGCAGGCCAGCTGGGGCGATCTGTCCGTCGTTTGTGCCATTCATCCCCGGCAAGGGTTCACCCACGTCCACTGACGTTGGCTCAACCCATGGCAAGATGCGTTGATTCGATGCGGCCAACTATGGCCAATCCTTTTCAGGTGCGCTGGCTCGAAGGCTGGAGCTTCCAGCTCATCCTGCAGGGAGGTCGGCCTGTGGTCGAGGCCCAGGGCTTCGGCGTGTGGCTGCAGAAGCCCCTGCTGCCCGGTGAATCTCCCGGGGAGGCCGCAGATCGCATTCTCTGGCGGGAAGAACAACGGCGCCGATCCATGCACGGAGCCTGGCGCCGCAGTGAAGGCCTCCTGCTGGGCAACAGCGCGGTGCCGCTGGTCCGGCATGAGAACGGTGGAGCCCAGCAGCCGCAGCAGCCGCTCCTCACGCTGTTCCAGCATCAACCGCGCCGTCCCAGTCCGAGAGATGAGGTGCTCAGGGGCCTGGGCTGATCTGATGGTCGCAGGGGTGACGGGAAGCACGGCAGGTCAGCCTGCCAACCGCTGCAGCAGCACGGCAAGCAGTACACCCACCCCCAGCCAGCGCAGGCGTTGCCAGAACAGCTGGCTGCTGTGGTGGCGTCGCAGGGACCGGGGCAGGGGATCGATCAGGGTCTGCAGCAGCCGTCGCCGCTGGGCATCCCGCCGCTCCCGCAGTGAGGGAGGCTGGCCACGGTCTCGTCGCCTCGGTTGGTTCCGCAGCCGCTGTCCTGCGCTGGCCAGCTCGGTGACCAGTTCCACCAGCCGCTGCCGGCGTGCCGGTGTGCCGTGAAAACGATGGCGCAGGGGGCGCGCTGAACCCGTCATGGGTGCCAGGCGGCGGTGCTCGCTGGCACCATGCTGACCACAAACCGCTGGAGGCTGCCCAGGTGACAGTTGAGCTTCATGACTGGAAAGCGGAGGCTGTCCCCAGGGCGGAGGCCCTGTTGCAGCAGCTGCGTCTGGGCGATCGGGACTGGCACACGTTCAAGGGTGACAGGCAGCGCCGCGCAGCCGAGCAGCTGGCGGCCGCCCTGGCGCTGCTGCTCCACGACCAGGCAGACGCAGCCATCCAGCACCTCGAGGAGGCGCGCCAGTGGCTGCAGCGTCAACGCAGGGATCCCGGCTGCCCCGACCGTCGACCGCAGCAGCCCTGATGCAGCCACGGCTCCCTGCCCGGACCGCGCCCCGGGCAGCGGTTGCAGAGCGGGGGCGATGTGTGGAGGTTGCAGCTCGGCCAGCCGGCTGGCCAACAC
>SRMO01000084.1:45333-47720 GCA_004768415.1 Aphanocapsa feldmannii 277cV
GGATCCCCATGCTCTGCCCAAGGGCCTCAGCCCGGTCAGTGGGGTCTCTGCTTCAGGCACCTGTCGCCTGGCCGCCGGCTGGCAGTGCAGGTCCGTCCGGTGGGTCAAACAGACTGGAGCCCGGTCCCGGACCTGGACGCCGCTTGGCCACGAGGATCATGTTGCCGCGGCTGTTCCAGCGCACGGCATCGAAACAGTGCTGAATCAGGAACAGCCCACGGCCGTGGGAGGCACCCAGCGTGTCGGGCAGACCGGCGAACCGCAGTGACCTGGGGAAGCCCTGCCCCTCATCCCGTACACTCCAGAAGAACCAGTCGGGACTGATCACCCGACGAATGCGCACCAACCTGGCCGTCTCCATTGCGTTGCCGTGGCACACGGCATTGACAAGGACTTCCTGGAGGCCAAGCCGCAGATCAGCCCGCAGGCTCATGTCAACCGGCCTGAGCAGCAGCTCCACCAGGGGCGCCAGGTGAAGCGTGGAGGGGGTGATGAAGTCCTGCCAGTGGCTGCTGAAGCTGCTGAATCGTGGCTGATACCGGTGCTGAGCAGCCGCCGAGCCTGGTGCCTGCTGGGACCGCGACACTTCGGGATCGACCAAGGTCACCCAGCAGTTGCTATCGGGATCCTATCCAGGCTGACCGGGCCCCATCCCGCCCAGGCATGTGGCCCGTTGGCGCTACCGCTGAAACGGCCTGCAACGCCCGCGACAGGACAGGCACAGGGCCGACACCTCTGCTCTGCCCTGGCCTTACGCCGGGGACTTCGTCGCACGCTTGCTGATGGCAGGATGACTCAGCAGGGCATCCATCAGGCGCACCCCGCGCAACTGGTTCACCAGGGGCATGTGACCCTCCGGTGCTGCGTGGTTCCAGGTGAAGGCGCCAGGATAACGGGTCCAGCCGCTGGCGCCCTTCCAGCCGATGCGCTTCCAGAGGGAGTCCCAGCGACCACCATGAACTGCCAGCAGACGTCGCTGCACGCTGAACCCGAAGCGGCCGCGCGAATAGGTCACCCAGAGGCGGTCGATCGTGTCCAGATCCGCCTCCGGCAGCCCCGGCACCTCGGAATAGAACACGTAGCCACGGGTTTCCGCGTCAGGACCGGCCAGATGTCGCAGCAGGGTCATGGTCACTCGATCGGCCTGCTCGAAGTCCTGTCGGGCCAGGGCCAGCTGCAACGGGCCGTAATCGATCCCGACAGCACTGCCCAGCAGCAACCAGCCGTGGGGATGGCGCTGGCGGAAGGCCTCGGCCTCTGCTCCCGCCGAGGTCATCAGCAGCTGGATCAGGGCACCGGCTGCCCAGTCGTCGCCACTGGGGTCATAGTCATCGAGGGCGACAGCAATGGACGGCAGCAATGGTTCCGGTGCCGCCAGCAGGGCCTCCAGCAAGCGGTGTCTCTGGCGCGACGAGGCAAGGCGGAAGGCCTTGAGCTGCTCCTCGGGGGACTCGGATTTCCGCAGCGGTGTCCCCGAAAGCATTGAAATCGACCCAT
Organism: Aphanocapsa feldmannii 277cV; assembly: GCA_004768415.1. GTDB lineage: Bacteria > Cyanobacteriota > Cyanobacteriia > PCC-6307 > Cyanobiaceae > Aphanocapsa_A > Aphanocapsa_A feldmannii. The sequence continues at coordinate 46,831 of SRMO01000084.1, forward strand.
GCAGCCCGGCAGCCAGTATCGCAGGCTGGAGAATGAAGGGATGGCTTCGCCACTGGGCTGCGACGAGTTCCTGCGGGCCAGTGGCGCCGTGGTCGATGTCCGAAGTCCTGCCGAATTCAGTCAGGGTCACATCCCGGGCGCACACAACCTGCCGCTGTTCAATGACGCGGAACGGGCGGAAGTGGGCACGCTTTACAAGCGGTCGGGGCGTCAGGCAGCGACACAGCACGGTCTTGCCCTGGCTGGACCCCGCCTGGCGGCGATCACTGCCGAGGCCCGCGCCATTGCTGCCGGACAGGAGGGACCCCTGCGGCTGCATTGCTGGCGTGGCGGCCTGCGCAGCGCCAGCGTGGCCTGGTTGCTGGAGGAGATGGCCGACCTTCGCTGCCTGCTGCTGGACGGGGGCTACAAGTGCTTCCGACGCTGGGTGCGCAGCGCGTTGGCAGTGGCCAGACCGATCCTGATTCTCGCTGGCCGCACCGGCAGCGCCAAGACGGAGGTGCTGCAGGCCATGGCCCGTGGCGGCGCCCAGGTGATCGATCTGGAGGGCCTGGCCAACCACCGTGGCTCTTCCTATGGAGGCCTGGGTCTGCCGGCCCAGCCCAGCAGCGAGCACTACGAGAACCTGCTGGCCATCACCTGGAACCGGATGCGACCGGACCGGCCCGTCTGGCTGGAAGCGGAGAGCGTGCAGGTGGGCCGCTGCAGGATTCCGGCAGAACTGTTCGAGCAGATGGGGAAGGCGCCCATGGTGGAGTTGGTGAGACCGGACGAGGAGCGCATTTGCCATCTGGTGTCGCTCTACGGTGGCGTCGCTTCGCGTCGACAGTTGCTGGAGGCGACCCGGCGCATTGCCAGACGCCTCGGGCCACAGCGCAGTCAACGGGCCG
>SRMO01000084.1:47833-54808 GCA_004768415.1 Aphanocapsa feldmannii 277cV
TATGCCTTTGAGCTGCAGCGCCGCGGCGGCAGTGTGCATCAGGTGCACAGCGTGGGCGAGGGGAACAACGCCATTGCCGCTCGCCTGATCGACCTCGAGAGCACCCTGATCCCCTGCAGACCTGGATAGGATCGGCGCCCAACGCAACAGCGGTGATGTCGGCGTCCATCCAGTTCGTCCCCGGGGTGGACGAGCCCGTGATTCCCGACATCCGCATGACGCGGTCCCGGGATGGCGTCACGGGCCGGGCGATTTTCACGTTCGAGAAGCCCATGGCGCTGGCGCCGGGCAACACGGGCGACATCACCGGCATGTTTCTGCTCGACGAGGAGGGTCAGCTGGTGACCCGGGACGTCAAGGCCCGCTTTGTCAACGGCCTGGCCAGCGCTCTGGAATGCACCTACATCTGGAAATCCCTGGAGGAATTCGAGCGCTTCATGCGCTTTGCCGAGCGCTATGCAGCCGTGGCCGGTCTCGGCTTCGACAAGGCTGAGGCATAAAGCCCCTCAGGATGAACAACAGATCAGACCTCTGACGCTTGTCCTGCAGCGCTCAACCCTTGCTGCGCCGTGCGTGGCCTTCGGTCAGGAGGGGATTGTCCTGGCGGCCCCGACACCAACTCAGACGCTGGCCTGGTGTCCGAACGGTGTCCTGCTGCTGGACTGCGCCGCACTGGTGCTGGCGGCGGCTCTGTTCGTCCTGAGGCAGGCCGGCAAGTGCCGGATTAACCACTGGTTCGCGCCAGCAGAAAGCACCTGCCCTGCGACGCAGCCTGGTTGACCTGGGACCGTTTGCCAGAGCATGGCGGCGGGCCGAATGCCACTGATACTGCTTTCAACTTGTCTGGCACCATGCTCTTCGGCCAATGGATCGCCTTGATGGCTCTGGCAGCTTCACTGCTGCTGCTCTGGAGCCTGAAGGATGTCCTGCTGCTGGTTTTCACCGCGGTGGTGCTGGCGGTGGCGCTGGTCACCCTGTCGCAGACCATCAAGCGCCGCACTGTGCTCAACCACTGGCTCAGCCTGCTGGTCACCCTGCTGGTGGTGGCTCTGCTGTTGCTGCTGCTGACTGTGGTGCTGGTGCCGCCTTTCGCCAGTGAGTACAGGCAGCTGATCGCCCAGCTCCCACGTGCATTGGAGGCCCTGGAAGAGCTGCTGAGGAGCAGTCTCGGCCAGCTTTCCAGCTACGTCTACGGCCCTGGTGCCGATCCCACCGCTGGGCTGATCAGCCTGCTCGGTGATGACCTGGAGGACCTCTCCCCGGTGCGTGCCCTGGGGGAGGGCGTCAACCGCCTCTGGGGCCTGGCCGGAAACCTGGGGAGCGGCCTGGTGCGCCTGATCTTCGTGGCGGCTGTTGCGGTGATGATCGCGGCCCAGCCTCAGGCCTATCGCGATGTGGCGGTGCGACTGACGCCCAGCTTCTACCGCCGCCGTTTCAGGCAGATTCTGGATGACTGCGGCACTGCCCTGAGCAACTGGCTGGTCGGGGTGCTGATCAGCTCCCTCTGCGTTGCGCTGCTGGCCGGGGTAGGGCTTGGGCTGCTGGGCGTGAAGCTGGTGGTGGCCAATGCCCTGCTGGCAGGGCTGCTCAACGTGATTCCCAACATCGGCCCCACCCTGAGCACGGTCTTTCCCATGTCCGTGGCCTTCCTCGACGCCCCCTGGAAAGCCCTGGCCGTTCTGCTCCTCTACGTGGTGATTCAGAACGTGGAGAGCTATCTGATCACGCCATCGGTGATGCAGCGGCAGGTGAAACTCCTCCCTGCCCTGACCCTGACGGCCCAGCTGGTGTTCACGGTGATCTTCGGGCCCATCGGCCTGCTGCTGGCGGTCCCCCTGGCAGTGGTGCTTCAGGTGGTGTGCCGCAATCTGCTGATCATGGATGTGCTGGATCGCTGGCGGCTGAAACGCTTTGTAAGCTAGCTACTTATTTCTGTAAAGCCATTGCACTGCAATGAGTCTCATTCACGTCCAGCTTTGGATGTGAGAAGGTTTATGAGAAAGTTTGAGTTTTGAGCCGGTTTTCTGGCCATATCCCTGCTGTTCCATTTCAGTGCCCTGTTCGTCGACCTTGGTTCGTTGAGATGTCTGTGAGACGGTCAGAAAGCGTGAGGCGTGACCTGCCCCCCATGATTGGTCCAGGCCGAATGAGAGTGCGTGGTGATGGTCATGGGGCAGTCCCTTATCGGGCTGCCTCCAGGAGAGCGTGAGCCTCTGAAGAGCCGAATGGGGGCTGAGGGCATTGCACTGCCGGCGCCAGTGATCGGCCAGGATCTGGGCCCCTGTGGGGAGCCTGAACAGCTCGGTGTTGAGGACTCATCCCGGATCGTCCGTTGAACGATGCGGCAAAGCCGTTCTCCCACGGCAACTTCTTTTTGTCTGACTATATTTTGTCTGCTCAATCTTCCAGAGATGCCTGGCTTTCTCTCATGTCCTCAGATGCCTGATTCAGTCTCCTGCTATACAGATGGGATGACCTAAGTCACAGCTTTGACACTGATGTCCTCAGTCATGTCTGTCATCTTCGGGGCTGATTTACTTTTTCAGGAAATCCTAATTATAGCAGACGCTGATCTCTTTGCTAGATGACTTCATCCTATGAAGGGTAAGTATTAAAATGGGATCGCGTGGTCCAGCAAGGCCATTCAGGTGAGGGAAAGGCTATTTTTCGAGGTGACCTTATGGTTGAACCTGCCGCAGGTCGCCCACCACCAGGACCCATCCCTGCAGCTGCCAGTCCACGCAGCCTGCTGCAATCAAGGGATCCTGCCGCACGAGCGCTTCAGCAGAGGGGTGATCTATTGCCTCAAACAACAGCAGCCCTCCACCACCGGGGCGGCCCTGTTCATTCACCAGATAGCCACTCACGATTGCGGTACCTCCCTGCCGTAGTGCGGCGACCCAGCGCCTGTGGGCCTCCAGATGGGGACGCCGTACCTCCAGCGGCACCTTGAAGCGCTCGGTCTTGGCAAACCAGGGCATGGGGCTGATCAGACAGGTCTGACCCTCAGCATGGCGGTTCCCGGGTACGGCCACTGCATCCAGCTCCGGATTGGAGGTCATGTGCCGGACGTCGTCGAGACTTCCCAGCGCCTCAAGCAGGCAAAGCACCCTGGTCATCAGCTGCTTCCCCCGCGGTACAACTGTTGTGGTTTCAGTGATTCAGCGCAGCTCGCAGTGCTCAATCCCTGCCACATCCAAACCCTGGCGGCCCTGATGCAGCTTCTTCAGCTCCTGCCAGGGACTGCTGATCCCCCAACGCTGTTGATTGGCCTGGGACTCCAGCCGCTCATAGCCCTCGGCACCTGTGTCATCAAGGTTTGCTTCAGCAGATCTTCCTCATCTTGCCTATTGAGAGCTTGCTGAAAAACCCAGTCAGATCTGCAAAAATAGAATAACTGCCAGAGAGCAATGAGAGGCCAGCAAGAGCGGAGCGGTTCCCTGTTCTCCTACATCTCGATCGAGGAGAGGATCTCGTCCCGCCAGCCGCTCCAGCCGCTCCGCTAGATTCGGAGACTGGCAGATCATGGGATGGAACACTGTTGCAGGGCTGGACATCCCATGCTTCATTGGAGTGGATCGACAACCAGGATGATCCCCCTCCTTCAGCCAGCAAGCCTGGTGAAGGATTCGATACGCCGAAATCCGAGAAGAAGCGTGCCAGGGGAGATTTGCGTGGCATCAGGCTCGGCAACGACACTGACCGCTCCAGCAGCGATCCCGAGGCGCGGCTCTGCCGCAAAACGATCGGTACTGACAAGGGATACGACACCAATGGGTTCATCAAAGAGATGCCGCTGCAGTGTTTTTCTGCAAGGAAAACTCTGGAAAACTGCCATAATAAAACATGGCAGAGCCAAAAGTCTTGCCATGCCTCTCGGTAAAGTTGATGAAATGAGGTTATCCAGAGTTTTTCAAAACGAAGCCTGGTCAATCCTGACGGCCTGTTCCTTCCCTGCTGGTCAGGGCCATTGGCGGGGATCAGCCGAACTGACCGGTTACGTACTGCTGGGTGGCTCTCTGTTGTGGACGGTTGAAAATTTTCTCCGTGGTGTTGTATTCCACCAGGTAGCCCACCTTGCCATCGCTGCCTTCCACCGCCTCGGCATTGAAGAAGGCCGTGCGGTCGGAAACACGTACAGCCTGCTGCATGTTGTGGGTGACGATCACAATGGTGAAGCTTTTCTTGAGCTCGTGGGTCGTTTCCTCGATCTTGAGCGTGGAGATGGGATCAAGAGCGGAGCAGGGTTCATCCATCAGGATGACCTCGGGTTCGATGGCGATGGCCCGGGCGATGCAGAGCCGCTGCTGTTGGCCTCCGGAGAGGGAGAGGCCATTTTCATTGAGCTTGTCCTTGCACTCATCCCACACCGCTGCCTTGGTCAGGGAGGTTTCCACCAGTTCGTCCATATCACCGCGGAAGCCGTTGATGCGGGCACCAAAAGCGATGTTTTCGTAGATGCTCTTGGGGAAGGGATTAGGCTTCTGGAACACCATACCGATGCGCCGCCGCACCTCCACCGGATCCACTTCCGGGGCATAGAGGTCCTGGCCCTCGAAGGTCACCCTACCCCGCAGCGAAAAACTGGGAATCAGATCGTTCATCCTGTTGAGACAGCGCAGCACGGTGCTCTTGCCGCAGCCCGAAGGCCCGATAAAGGCAGTCACCTGGTGGCGGGGAATATCGATGAAGACATTCTTGACAGCTTCGAACTCGCCGTAGCTGATGGTGACGTTGTCGAAGCTGAGGCAGGTATTGATGAGGTTGTTGGCAGTCATGGGAGCGCGATGGGTGAGGGATCCGGGTATCAGGTACTCAGATGTTGAAAGCATCAGCGGGCAGTGAACCGCGCCAGCCAGCGGGCCAGCAGATTCGCCCCGAGGATCAGCACCACCAGCACAAAGGAGGCTGCCCAGGCCAGTTCCCGCTGGGTTTCGAAAGGCATCACCCCGAAGTTGTAGATCTGCACCGACATGGTGGCGACGGGAGCGAGCAGACCCAGGCCGCGTTCCCAGTCGGGCCAGAAGGGAGAGAAGAGGCATGTGAAGATCAGCGGCGCAGTCTCCCCGGCTGCCCGGGCGATGGCCAGCACCACACCTGTGGCGATGGGAGCAATGGCCGCCGGCAGCACCACCCGGGTGATGGTCACGAAGCGGGAGGCACCGACGCCGTAGGCAGCCAGGCGCAGTTCGTGGGGCACCAGTTTCATGCCTTCATCGGTGGTCTTGATGATCGTCGGCAACATCAGCACCGCCAGGGAGATGCCACCGGCCACGGCCGTGAACGATTCTCCGAAAATCACCCGTGTGTTCACCACGAGGGCATAGACGAACAGGCCGCAGATGATCGATGGCACACCCGAGAGCACGTTCACCCCGAAACGGACCGCATCTGCGAACTTCGTCGTCCTGCCCATCTCGGCAAGGTAGATTCCTCCGCCGATGCCCACGGGAATGGATACCAGGGCACCGATCGCCGTCACCGCGATGGTGCCGATGATGGCGTTGCCCATGCCCTTCGGTTCGCTCAGGCCGGGCGGTGGGGGCAGCTCGAAGAAGATGCGCGGGTGGATCGACGCCCCACCCTTGATCAGCACATAGATCAGTACCAGGATGAGGGGGAGCACAGCGATCAGGCTGAACATCGCCGCCACTGCGGTAAGGCCACGGTTGACGATGTTCCGTGGTTTGGAGGATTCGTAGAGCAGACTGGTGGCGCCGAGGCGCGGTGCAGTGATGGTCATGGCTGGCGCTTACTCGTAGCGCAGTGAGAGGCGGCGGACGATCCACTGAGCCGCCACATTGACCAGGAAGGTCATCACGATCAGCACCAGGGCGGCGTAGTAGAGCGCCGAAACCTGCATGCCTTCGGCTTCGCCAAACTGGTTGGCAAGCAGCGAGGCGATTGTGCCCCCCGGAGAAAACCAGCTGACGTTGAAGTTGGTGGAGTTACCGATGATCATCGTCACTGCCATGGTCTCGCCGAGAGCCCGTCCCAGGGCAAGCATTGTGCCGCCGACGATGCCGGAGATCGCTGCCGGAACGAGAATCTGCATCACCGTTCCCCAGCGGGTGGTACCAACCGCATAGGCCCCCTGACGCAGCTCGATGGGCAGCTGGTTGAGAGAATCCCGGGAGATGGCCGTGATGATCGGCAGGACCATCACAACAAGGATCATCACAGCCGAGGCGGTGTTGGGTCCCGTTGGCACGGCGGAGAAGAAGGGGATCCAGCCCAGCAGGTGGTGGGCCGGCAGAAAGAGCACCTGTCGCAGGAACGGCTCCATGATGAAGAAGGCCCAGAGCCCCAGCACCACAGAGGGGATGGCGGCCAGCAGTTCCACCATGAAGCCGATCACGGTCCTGATCTTCTCCGGCAGGTAGTCCTCCGTCAGGAAGACGGCCGTTCCCACACCGATGGGCACGGCGATGGCAAGGGCCATCAACGAGGTGAGCAGGGTGCCGTAGATGGAAGGAAACGCCCCGTAGATGTCCCGCACGGGATCCCAGCGGGTGTGGCTGAGGAAGGACAGACCGAATTCAGGCAGGGCGCCCCACAGCAGCCCCAGGGTGTCCTCGTTGGCGGCGGAATGGACGCCATGCCAGATCCCATGCTCGGCATCGAAGATGTCGGACAGGTTGCCCTGGAACAGCGACTGGAGCAGCACTGTCAGGAAGATCAGCGCCAGCACCACACCGACCATGGAGGCCAGCAACCTGGTGAGGTGAACAAAGCCCTGATCGACGAGTCGCTCGCTGGGAGTTTTCTGGCGAAGCGTGAAGCGCGCGGGCCCAGATCCTGCCCCCATGGTTTGACTCCCCATAGGCCAAACCTACCTGCGTGGGTGAGGTCCAGGTTGTCGTTTGGCTAAGCCGCTGTGGCAGGTGGGTGGAGCCGGGCTCGCTGACACGGCCGTCCCGATGCAGGGCTGACCTCCATCGAGACAGCCCGGGGCACATTCAGGCTGCCCCGGGC
>SRMO01000084.1:54879-70082 GCA_004768415.1 Aphanocapsa feldmannii 277cV
CAGCCAGCCACCGCTCGAATGTTGCGAGACCCGGACCGACGCCTTAGCCTTCAGGCGAAGGGAAGGTTCTCCGCACAGCTGAACAGCGAGGCATCTCGGTAGCGTTGAGAAGTTCCCCCGGGGCGGGTATGGGTCGGATCGTCGGCATCGACCTGGGTACCACGAACTCCGTGGTGGCGGTGCTCGAGGGTGGCCGTCCCCAGGTGATCGCCAACGCCGAGGGCACCCGGACCACGCCGTCGGTGGTGGGTTTCAACAAGAACGGAGAGCTGCTGGTGGGCCAGCAGGCCAGGCGCCAGCTGGTGCTCAATCCCCGCAACACCTTTTCCAACCTGAAGCGCTTCATCGGCCGCCGCTATGACGAGCTGGATGAGGTGTCGAAGGGTGTGCCCTACACGGTGCGGCGCAATGACCAGGGCAATGTCCGCGTGGTCTGCCCGGCCACGGAGCGGGAGTATGCCCCTGAAGAACTCACGGGCGCGATCCTGCGCAAGCTGGCTGACGACGCCGGCACCTACCTGGGTGACCCCGTTGAAGGGGCTGTGATCACGGTGCCGGCCTATTTCAACGACGCCCAGCGCCAGGCCACACGGGATGCCGGGCGTCTGGCGGGCATCAAGGTGGAGCGGATTCTCAACGAGCCCACGGCCGCTGCCCTGGCCTACGGCTTCGACAGGAAGAATTCCCGCACCGCCCTCGTCTTTGACCTGGGTGGCGGCACCTTCGATGTGTCGCTGCTGAAGATCTCCAACGGGGTGTTCGATGTGCGCGCCACCAGCGGTGACACCCAGCTGGGTGGCAACGACTTCGATCAGCGCATCGTGGACTGGATGGCCGAGGCCTTCCTCGAGGCGGAGAAGATCGACCTGCGTCGCGACCGTCAGGCGCTCCAGCGGATGACGGAGGCGGCCGAGAAGGCCAAACAGGAGCTCTCCGGTGTGCTCGCGGCGGCCATGTCCCTGCCCTTCATCGCCACCGGGCCCGACGGGCCGCTCCACATCGAGACCGAGCTCCATCGTCGTGGCTTCGAGGACCTCTGCCCCGACCTGATCGATCGGCTGCTGCGCCCGGTGCAGCGCTGCCTGCGTGATGCGGCCATGGCTGCCGAGGACATCGACGACGTGGTTCTGGTGGGTGGATCCACCCGCATGCCGATGGTGCAGCAGATGGTGCGCACCCTGGTGCCACTGGATCCCAACCAGACGGTCAACCCCGATGAGGTGGTGGCCGTGGGGGCGGCCGTGCAGGCGGGCATCCTCACCGGTGAGCTGAGGGACCTGCTGCTCAACGACGTCACCCCCCTGTCAGTGGGACTGGAGACCATCGGCGGCGTGATGAAGCCGCTGATTCCCCGCAACACCCCCATCCCCGTGCGCAAGTCCGACACCTTCAGCACCTCCGAGGCGAATCAGTCGTCCGTGGAGATTCACGTGGTGCAGGGCGAGCGGCAGATGGCCAGCGACAACAAATCGCTGGGGCGTTTCCGCCTCGCCGGGATTCCACCGGCGCCGCGGGGGGTCCCCCAGGTTCAGGTGGCCTTCGATGTGGACGCCAACGGCATCCTGCAGGTCTCCGCCACGGATCGCACCACGGGACGCAAGCAGTCCGTGGCGATCCAGGGCAGTTCGACCCTGAGCGAACAGGAGATCGACAAGATCCTCATGGAGGCGCAGAACAAAGCCGCTGAGGACCGGCGCCGCAAGGCGGTCGTGGACCGTCGCAATGGAGCTGAGACGCTCCTGGCCCAGGCCGACCGACGCCTGCGGGATGCGCGCATCGAGCTCGGTCCCTATGGCGCCGAGCGTCAGCAACGGGCCGTCGAGATGGCCCAGCGGGATCTGCAGGACCTTCTTGCCGTTGGTGAGCGCCTCGATCGGCTGGAGCTGGAGACCTGTACATCCCGGCTGGAGGAAGCCCTGTATGGCCTGACACGACGACTGAACGCCGAACGGCGCAATGAAGACCGTGGGCCACTGCGGGGCCTGCGCAGCACCCTCGGCAGCATCAGGGACGAACTGCTGGCGGATGACGACCCGGATGACTGGGACCGCTCCGCCGCGTCCTATGGCCGTGAGAGTTGGGACACACCGGCTGCAGACGACTGGGGTCGTGCTGACCGGGGCAGCAGTGGCAAGAGCCGCAGGTCCGGGCGCACTGCAATGTCAGGCGAGCTTGCTGATCGCTGGTCCATGGACCGTCGCTCCAGTGACCGCGGCGATGATCTGGGTCGTGGCGGCGCCGGCCTCGATGGCACAGGCGATCGCCGTGATCGAGACAACCGAGACGGAGACGGAAGTTACGGAGAGCGTCGTGACGCGGACGACCGTTACGGGGGCAGCCGTTACGAGGACAGCCCCGCCGCCGCCGATCGCTGGTCCAGCGACCGTGATCGGCAGACCGATGTCAGCAACGACCGCGACGATGGGCGTCGTTTCGACGCTCGGGACTGGCGGGACCGTCGCGCCCCCGGCTACCCCGATGGCGGCGACCCGCTGGATGACCCTGTCGACATCCGTGGCGATGGAGCGGTCGACGAGGTTGACAGCACGTTCAATGGCGGCCCCTACGATCCTGCCCCGGCACCGTCCTGGAGCAGGGGCGCCGACGCCCTGGCTGCGCGGTCCGGGCGGGGAGGCAGGCGCCCTTCCCAATCCATGAATGGTCGCTACCGCCGCGGCGAGTCCTCGCTGGATCCTGAAGCCCTCCCCTTCAGTACCGCGGCTGACCCGTCCGACGACCCCTGGGCTGACCCATGACGGTGACAGGCACCAATCCCTGGGAGGTGCTGGGGCTCAGCCCCGATGCCGACGCAGAGAGCCTGAAACAGGCCTTCCGACACCTGGCCCGCCAATGGCATCCGGACCTCAATGGCAATGACCCCGATGCCGAGGAGCGCTTCAAGCGCATCAACGAGGCCTATGCGGTGCTCAGCGATCCCAGGCGACGGCTTGCCTGGGAACGGGGGACTAGCAGCAGCGCCGCTGGCGGGATCCAGGGCTTTCCCGCCTTCGAGGACTACCTGGAGCACCTCTTCGGTGCTGGCCGACACAGTGCTGCTTCTCACCGTGGGGTGTCCCACGGCCGCGGCAGGGAGGAAGCCGTCTCCCCCGGCAGTGCCGACGATCGGTCGGCGGATTCGGACAACCTGCACTGGCCCCCTTCCGACAGCGGTACTGCCAGGCGCCGGGACCCTGCCCCTGGATCCGTCACCCCCCGCCCGGCCACGCCGGCACCGGTGCCGGGCCGCACGGACCAGGAAACCGTTGTCGACCTGACCCCTGAACAGGCCCTCGCCGGCGATTGCGTCATCCTCCAGCTGGAGGACGGCCGTGAAGTGGAGGTGTGGACACCACCTTTTGCCGGGGATGGCTGGCGACTGCGCCTTGCCGGTGTGGCCCCCGGCGCTGGCGACCATTTTGTCCAGCTGCGCGTCCGTACGGAGGAAGGACTGCGGATCGATGGCCTGCGGGTGCTGTTCTGCCTTGACCTGTCTCCCTCCCAGGCCGTGCTTGGCAGCCAGGCGATCGTTCCCACCCTGGACGGCCCGGTGCGCCTGCGTGTCCCCGCCGGTTCCTCCAGCGGTCGCCTGCTGCGCCTGCGCGGCAGGGGGCTGACGGACGGTGAACGGCGCGGCGATCAGATCGTCGAACTGCGTATCGTGGTGCCGGCCGATCCCACACCCGCAGAACAGGCCCTCTATGGGCGACTGATGGAACTGGAAGCCCCCAGCAACTGAACCAACCATTGCCGGATAACGATGGACAATAACCGGGCCCTGCACAACAGCTGATGCGCGTCTACGTCCTGCTGTTCGATGCCGGCAGTGCGAGCGAGGGAATCCACTCCCTTGATTTCGGTGGCCACACCGTGGTGTTGCTGTTCGAGGAGGCGGACGACGCCGAACGGTATGCCGGATTGCTGGAGGCACAGGACTTTCCTGTTCCCTCCGTGGAGGCGATTGAACGGGAGGAAGTGGAGGCCTTCTGCCGCCAGGCCGGCTATCAGTGGCGACTCGTTCCCTCCGGCTTCGTGCCGGAGAGCCGCGAGGACCGTCTGCTGCTGAGCCCACCCCAGCGCAATCTGGATACGGCCGGCTGGCAGGACAAGGCACTCCCCTCGGCAGCGACGGCCGGCAGTGCCCCCACAACAGCCTCTGACAACAGTGAAGCCAGTGGCGACGCTGGCGGCGAGACGTCAGCGGCGCCCGAGGACCCGGCCATCGAGGAGTTTCGTCGTCACCTCGAGACCCTGCTCTGAGCGTCGGCACCCGGCAGCGGCTGGTCTGCTCCGCAGCAGCCCATGGCTGGGCCAGCCAGTGTGGATGGCCATTCGGCTGCTGAAGGAGTGAACGCAAAGCGTGCCGCTGCCGCCATGGCCATGGACACTGCCGAGGCCCGCCTTCCCAGGGGGCACCTGATCACCGAACAGGCCAACCCACACAGTGCCGCGCTGGACCAGCTCGGTCCTGGCCAGCTGGTGGCGCTGTTCTGCAGGGAGGATCTCAGACCCCAGCAGGCCGTTGCGGCAGCGGCAGAGGCCCTGGCCCTGGCCATCGAGGCCGTGGCGGAGCGACTGCGGCAACGCGGGCGCCTGTTCTACGTGGGAGCCGGCACCTCCGGGCGCCTTGGCGTGTTGGACGCGGTGGAATGCCCTCCGACGTTCTGTTCGGATCCCGATCAGGTGCAGGCGGTGCTGGCCGGTGGCGAAGCAGCCCTGCTGCGGAGCAGTGAAGGCCTGGAAGACGAAGGCGATGGAGCCCTGGCTGAACTGGATCGCCGCGGCTTCTGCGGCAATGACGCCTTGGTGGGCATTGCCGCCGGTGGCACCACCCCCTTCGTGCTCGGCGCCCTCGCCCACGCCAACCACCTGGGTGCCCTGACCATTGCCATGGCCTGTGTGCCTGCCAGCCAGGCACCGATGCCGGCCAGCATCGACATCCGTCTGATTACGGGACCTGAGCTGCTCACCGGCTCCACCCGCCTGAAGGCCGGCACCGCCACCAAGATGGCCCTGAACATCCTCTCCACCGGGGTGATGGTCCGCCTCGGCAAGGTCTATGGCAACCGCATGGTCGATGTGTCGGTGAGCAATGCCAAACTGCGGGACCGTGCTGAACGGATCATCAGCGACCTGGCCGGTGTCGATGGGGCGGCGGCAGCAATGCTGCTCACTGGGGCGGGCGGTTCCGTCAAGCGGGCGCTGCTGATGGCCAGGCGGCAGCTCTCCGCCCAGGCTGCCGCGGCGGCCCTGGAGGCGGTGGATGGCAATCTGAGGCGGGCGCTGGAGACCTGAGCCGGGGCAGGCATGGTACCGGCTGCAGGTCCCTGCAGCCCACCACCGCCACAGCGGCAGGGGAGCGAATCAGCCCTCGAAGGCACCCCAGTAGGGGCGGGTGAAAAGATCCAGTCGGCGCCGCGTCTCGACAGGCACGTGGGCCGGCTGGGACAGCAGGCCATGGCGGAGGGCGTTGTGGGCTCTGCTGTGGGGAGCGGTGGCGGTCAGCACGGCCACGGCCTCGCGCACCACCGCCTGGGCGGTGAGGGCGTTGGCCCGCAGGTTGTCGAGCACCATCTCCACCGTCACGCTGCCGTGGCCAGGATGCCAGCAGTCGTAATCGGTGACCATCGCCAGGCAGCCGTAGGCCAGCTCCGCCTCCCGCGCAAGCCTGGCTTCGGTGTGGTTGGTCATGCCGATCACGGAGCCACCCCAGCTGCGGTAGAGCTCGGATTCCGCCCGGGTGGAGAAAGCCGGGCCCTCCATGCAGACGTAGACACCGCCACGATGCACCAGCTGCTTGCTGGGGATAGCCCGCTTCGCCGCATCCGCCAGCACCGCTGAAACAGCCCCACAGACCGGGTCGCCGAAGCTGACATGGGCCACGCAGCCCTGGCCGAAAAAGGTGCTGGGCCGGTTCACGGTGCGATCGATGAACTGATCCGGCACCACGATGTCCAGGGGCCGCAGCGACTCCCGCAGCGATCCCACCGCCGACACCGAGATCAGATAGCGCACACCCAGGGACTTCAATGCCCAGATGTTGGCCCGGTAGGGCACCTCCGAGGGGATGTGGCTGTGGTGGCGGCCATGGCGGGCCAGAAACACCACGGGTGTGTCGTTCAGCCGGCCTTCCACGAGGGCATCGGAACTGGCTCCGAAGGGCGTGTCGATGTGGTGCTCGGCGGTGATCTCCAGGCAGTCCATGGCATAGAGCCCGCTGCCGCCGATCACGCCGATCTCGATTGCTGTCACCCAAGGCCGCCATGATTGATCCAGGCCCATTCTGACAAGCTGCGTCACCGGACCTTCAAGCCTCCATCACCTGGTCACGCCTCCTCCCAGCGCCCTCCTGCCGCCATCCCGCGCCATACAGTCAGGCGGATTGTGCCCATGTCTTGATGACCACTGCCGTGATGAGCACCGATGCCGGTGACCTGACGATCGAACTGTTCGATGACGTGGCCCCCGCCACGGTTGCCAATTTCGTCAAGCTGGCCAATGCAGGCTTCTATGACGGCCTTGCCTTCCACCGCGTGATCGAGGGATTCATGGCCCAGGGAGGCTGCCCCAACACCCGCGCCGGTGCCTCCGGCACGCCGGGCACCGGGGGCCCTGGCTACACCATCAAGTGCGAGCCCAATAACCGCAAGCACCTGCCCGGTGCCCTCTCCATGGCCCATGCCGGCAGGAACACCGGTGGCAGCCAGTTCTTTCTCGTACATCAGGCCCAGCCCCATCTGGATGGTGTGCACACCGTGTTCGGTCTGACCGGCCAGATGGATGTGGTGCTGAAGATTCAGCAGGGCGATCGCATCAACAAGGTCACCATCCAGGACTGACCGGCCCTCAGGAGGTTCCGGGCAACGGCCCATTGCCAGCGGAAGGCGGCGGTGCTTCCGCCTCAGGAAACCTGTGGCACCTGATTCCACACCAGTCCAGGGTCCTGCTGCTGGTTGCCGCCGTTGCGTTGCCAGCGCAGCAGCTTCGGTTGGTCCTGGGCGATGGCCCGGGCCAGCTCCGGGGCATCGAGGTGCAGTTCCGATGACGCCAGATCCCCAGCGGGGTGGCCACTGCGGCCCGCAGCACCCACCAGCAGCTTCAGTTCCAGCACATCGGCGCGCTGGGCCAGCAGCTGTAGATAGCGCGACAGAGCAGGGATCAGCCTGGCTCCCCGATCCAGCTGCTGCGGCGTTCCCAGCACCATCGCCACGCTGGGCCGGTTGAGCAGCGCCAGGGTGCGGCTGCGCTCCTCGATCTCCGCTTCCAGGCCCTGCTCCTCCGCCAGCTGCAGCAGCTCCATGGCGACGGTCAGGCGACGACTGCGCTCCTCCCCGTCCCACAGACTGACGCCCAGCACGGGGGCGGGACCCTCCAGCAGATGCCCGAGCTTGCGGGCCTTGGTGCGCAGGTAGTGCTGGTTGTGGGAACTGATGGGCACCCGCAACGGCACCCGATCCACCACTTCGAGACCATAGCCTCCGAGGCCGGCGATCTTGCGCGGGTTGTTGGTGATCAGCCGCAGCTGCCTGATCCCCAGATCCCGCAGGATCTGTGCGCCGATGCCGTAGTCACGCAGGTCGGCGGCAAATCCCAGCAGTTCGTTGGCCTCCACGGTGTCCAGACCACCGTCCTGAAGGCTGTAGGCCTTGAGCTTGTTGATCAGGCCGATGCCGCGACCCTCCTGGCGCAGGTAGACCACCACACCACGCCCTTCGGCTTCGATCAGCCGCAGTGCCGCTTCCAGCTGGTCCCTGCAGTCACAGCGCAGCGAGCCGAGGGCGTCGCCGGTGAGGCATTCCGAATGGACCCTGGTCAACACCGGTGCCGTGGCGAAATCGGCGAGCGATCCCCGCACAATCGCCATGTGTTCCTTGCCGTCAAGCCTGTTGCGGAAGCCGATCGCCCTGAAGCTGCCGAACCGGCTGGGCAGTTTCGCCTCCGCTTCCCGCAGCACATAGCGCTCTGTGCGTAGTCGGTAGCTGATCAGGTCGGCAATGCTGATCAGACAGAGTTGAAACCCCTCTGCGTAGCGCATCAACTCGGGCAGCCGCGCCATCGAGCCGTCAGGGTTCTGGATTTCGCAGATCACGCCAGCGGGGTTGAGGCCAGCCATCCTGGCCAGGTCCACCGCCGCTTCGGTGTGGCCAGCGCGCTTGAGCACCCCACCGGGACGGGCCCGCAGGGGAAAGATGTGACCCGGGCGGCGCAGATCACGGGGCCGGGTGGCGGGCTGGATCGCCACCTGGATGGTGCGGGCCCGATCCTTTGCCGAAATCCCCGTGGAGACACCCAGTTCGGGGCCGGCATCGATGCTCACCGTGAAGGCGGTCTGGTTGGTGTCGGTGTTGCTGTCGACCATCAGCGGCAGTTCCAGTGCATCCAGCCGCTCACCCTCCATGGCCAGACAGATCAGCCCGCGGGCCTCACTGGCCATGAAATTGATCTGCTGGGGTGTGGCGAACTGGGCAGCACAGATCAGATCTCCCTCGTTTTCCCGGTTCTCGTCATCCACCACCACAACGCAGGCACCGTTACGCAGGGCCTCCAGGGCGTCCTCGATATTGCTGAAACCGCCAGTGGTAGCGCCCACATCCGTCATGGTCCGAGCCGGAATGCCGCCATGCTGCCCAGCGGCCGTCTGCCTACAGTCTGTCGCTACCCAGGCCCAGCCGTTTTCAGTGATGCCAGCCCAGGCCACCAACCAGCTTCGTGTTGCTGTGGTAGGTGCCAATGGTTACGGCGGTCTCCAGACGCTGCGCCTGCTCCATGGCCATCCCGCCCTCCAGGTCACGTTCCTGGCCGGCGATCGCAGTGCCGGCAAGCCCTGGAGTCGGATCGCACCCTTCCTGGCCGCTGCCAGCGACCTGCTGGTGGAGCGACCGGACCCCGACCGCATCGCAAGCCGTGCGGATCTGGTGGTGATGAGCCTGCCCAATGGCATGGCGGCCCGGTTCACCCCGGCCCTGCTGGATCGTGGTCTGCGGGTGCTCGATCTCTCTGCCGACTATCGCTTCACGGATCTGGATGCCTGGCGTGCCATCTACGGACCCATCGTCCATAACGATCGCAATGATGGGGCGCTCTGCCGGGAGGCGGTGTACGGCCTGCCCGAGTGCTGCGCCGATGCCATCGCCACCGCCAGGCTGGTGGGCTGCCCAGGCTGCTATCCCACCGCCAGCCTGCTGGCATTGATGCCATTGCTGCAGAAGGGATTGATCGAGACCGACGGCATCATCATCGATGCCAAAAGCGGGACCTCCGGTGGCGGTCGTGAGGCCAAGGTCAACCTGCTGCTGGCGGAGGCGGACGAGGCCGTGATGCCTTACGGGGTGACAGGGCATCGCCACACCGGGGAGATCGAGCTCCAGGCCAGCCGCATGGCGGGCCAGACCATCCAGCTGCAGTTCACGCCCCACCTGCTGCCGATGGTGCGGGGTCTGCTGGCCACCGTCTACGGCCGGCTGCGGGATCCCGGCCTCACCGCCGAGGACCTCACCACGGTCTATGAGGCGGCCTACCGCAGTGCACCCTGTGTCACGGTGCTGCCCAGCGGCACGTATCCCTCCACCAAATGGGTGCGCCAGACCAACAAGGCCATGCTGTCAGTGGCCGTTGACAGCCGCACCGGTCAGGTGATCGTGCTCTCTGCCATCGACAACTTGATCAAGGGTCAGGCCGGCCAGGCTGTGCAGTGCATGAATCTGATGGCGGGTCTGCCCCAGGACATGGGACTTCCTCTGCTGCCCTTCTATCCCTGAGGTCGGTTGTTGCGTGGGGATGGGAACCAGGAAACCAGCGGAGGGCGTCTGCACTGCGCTTCCGAGCCGCTCAAATGCTCAGGTGCTGCAAGCTAGCGCAACCTTGAAATGTCCAAGATTGAAGGGCGAATCTGGTGAGCAAGGCCTCGTGCGCTACCAAGAAAAGAATGACGCCGGGCCTTTGGCGGTCCCGGCATCACCTTAGCTGAGTGAATGAATTGCTTAGCCCGGGTTCACCGGGCTGCAGATTTCCAGCAAAACCCCGGACGGGGTCGCCACGTAGGAGACCGTTTGCCCCCAAGGCTTCTCAACAGGTCCGCGCAGTTCCTTGGCACCGTGCTCCAGTGCTTTGATGTGTACGGTGTTGACGTCGTCCGTGACCATTGCAATTTCGACGCCCATGGGCTGATCGGGGGTCCCCTTCACGTAGCCTGCCGGAAAGTTCGACTGGCCCAATTCATGGCTTGCGAAAGCAAGAATCGTGTCGCCGGTATCGAGTTCGCCATAATCACCGCTGGGGTCGACAAATCGCCGTTCGACACCGAAGGCTTTTTCAAAGAAAGTCAGCTCATCATCGACGTTATCGACATAGGCAATGGTATATCCAAATTTGATCATCTCTTAAAAGGTCCCTAAGTATGGAGCGACAGCTTTTAGAGACTAGAGCTGCCATTGTAAGCCGTGCTGCTGGTAGGGTCGCCCCCGGGATTGGCGGTGGCCGCGCCGTCTGCCGGGAATAACCACCGTCACGCGGGAGCTTCGTATCGCCAGCCTCTCTTCTTGCCGCGGAGAGCGACCGTGCCGCCGCTGACGCTGGGACGGTTAGTGGCCTTCGCCGCGTTCGCCCTGCTGTGGCTACCGGGCGGGATCGTCGTGTTCGCGCTGATCCGGGGGGCCGTGCCGCCGCTGGAGGCCTGGCTTCAACTCGCCGTCACCGCCCCCTGCGGGCTGCCGCTGGCGCTCGCGTGGCTTGCGTTGCGTCGGGCGGGATGGCGACGGACCGCGTGGACGGTCTTCGCTGTGCTCGGGCCGCTGAGCGTGCTCGGCGCGCTGGTGGGCGGCCTGCTGGGACCTCCCGGTATAGCGGTGTATGCCGTCGCCCTGAGCTTGCCCGCCTGGATCGTGTACGGGGTTCGCCGGTGGTGTCGAAGGTAGAGTGTCGCCTGGAGAGGGGTTCCCATCAATCGCCCTTTGCCGACCGGCTTGGAGCATGTGTTGGTCGACGCGACAGATCCGGATAACCCGATCACGGGTTCCGGTGCTCACATCGCTGATGATAATCGATTCTGGAAGCCAGAAATTGGCCCCCTGAGCCCCTGAGGCAACTCTGGACAATTCCTTATTCTCCGCATTCTCTCGCCTCAGGCGCTTGCTGAAAAACTCAGATCCCTTCTGGCGCAGCAAATCTGGCCTTCTCGCCATCAGCCGAGTGCTGCAGCCGTTCCACCGACGTTGTCAGCTGGCCATTGCTGCTGCCCTCCAGCCAGCGCCAGCCGGGCCGTTCCGTCTGGACACCAGGCTGCACCGGACCGAACTGGGCCAGCGATGAAGGGCAGCCATACAGCGGGATCCGCCCTGGGCCCGGCAGCCGACCGCTCCAGGCCTGATGAATGTGCCCACAGAGCACCGCCTTTACCCGCGGCTGCCTGTTCAGCAGTCGCAGCAGGGGTTCCGGCCTCTCCAGCCGGATGCGGTCCATGCGCGGATCACCGATCGACAGCGGTGGGTGATGCAGGCACACCACGCAGGGATCACTGCTCTGCTCCAGTCGTTGTTCCAGCCAGCGCAGTTGCCGCCCGGCGATGCGACCGCTGCGGCGACCGGCGCAGTGGCTGTCGAGGCTAAGCAGCTGCCAACCTCCGTGGCTGACCACACACGGAGCGATGCCGGCCAGTCCCTGGCAGCTGGCCCTGAGCAGCTGAGGATGGTCGTGGTTGCCTGGCAACAGCACCAGCGGGATGCCTCTGGGCACGACATGACAGCTCAGCAGCTCAGTGAGGTTGCGGTAGCCGCCCCAGCTTTCGTCCTGACAGAGATCCCCGCTCAACAGCAGCAGGTCTGGAAGCGGCAGGGAACGGGGTGCCAGAGCAGCCGTCAGGCACAGCGCCAGTTGACGGCAGGGTTGCACATGGCGACAGATCCCGCGGGGATCGGCCAGAAGGTGCGGATCGCTGAGCTGGAGAATGCGCATGGAGAACGGTGGCCTGGTGGTGTTTGGGAAGGCAATCCACACGCTCTGAGCTGGTAAGACAGCGGTAGGCCATTTGCTTCGCATGACTGGCGCAAGCTGGATGCCTCGGCTGCCCTACAAGCCGCCGCCCAGCGGCGCCCTGATCGTCCCGCCGACCACCATCGAACGTCTACAGGATTCCACACCATGGGCTATCGCATCGACCGCCGCGTCTACGCCGAGACCTACGGCCCCACCTGTGGAGATCGTCTGCGCCTTGCAGACAGTGACCTGATCCTGGAGGTGGAGAAGGACTTCACCCGCTACGGCGATGAGGTGAAGTTCGGCGGCGGCAAGGTGATCCGCGATGGCATGGGTCAGAGCCAGTCCAGCCGGGCAGAAGGGGCGGTGGACACGGTCATCACCAATGCCCTCATCCTCGACTGGTGGGGCATTGTGAAGGCGGACATCGGCATCCGTGACGGACGGATCTGCGCCATTGGCAAGGCGGGCAATCCTGACATCCAGGATGGGGTGGATGTGGTCATCGGTCCCGGCACTGAGGCGATCGCCGGGGAGGGGCACATTCTCACCGCCGGTGCCATCGACAGCCACATCCACTTCATCTGTCCCCAGCAGGTGGACACAGCTCTGGCCAGTGGTGTCACCACAATGCTGGGAGGCGGCACCGGGCCGGCCACCGGCACGAACGCCACCACATGCACACCCGGAGCCTTCCACATCGGCCGCATGCTCCAGGCCGCGGAGGGCCTGCCCGTGAACCTGGGTTTCTACGGCAAGGGCAATGCCAGCGAACCGGCGGCTCTGGAGGAGCAGGTGCGGGCTGGTGCCTGTGGCCTCAAGCTCCATGAGGACTGGGGCACCACCCCGGCGGCGATCGACTGCTGTCTCGGCGTGGCGGACCGTTTCGACGTTCAGGTCTGCATCCACAGCGACACCCTGAACGAAGCGGGCTTTGTGGAGGACACCATCGCAGCCATCAGGGGCCGCACCATTCACACCTTCCACACCGAAGGCGCCGGCGGCGGCCATGCGCCGGACATCATCCGCATCTGCGGCGAGGCCAATGTCCTGCCCTCCTCCACCAATCCCACCCGGCCCTATACGCGCAACACGCTTGAGGAGCACCTGGACATGCTGATGGTCTGCCATCATCTCGACCGGGGCATTCCTGAGGATGTGGCCTTCGCGGAATCCCGCATCCGCCGCGAAACCATCGCCGCTGAGGATATTCTTCACGACCTCGGCGCCTTCAGCATCATCGCCAGCGACTCCCAGGCCATGGGTCGTGTGGGCGAGGTGATCATCCGCACCTTCCAGACGGCCCACAAGATGAAGCAGCAGCGGGGTAGCCTGAAAGAAGACAGCGACCGCAACGACAACCACCGGCTGAAGCGCTATATCGCAAAGGTGACCATCAACCCCGCCATTGCCCATGGCATCGACAGCCAGGTGGGCTCGGTGGAAGTGGGCAAGCTGGCTGACCTCTGCCTCTGGAAGCCTGGTTTCTTTGCCGTCAAGCCTGAGCTGGTGATCAAGGGCGGCTCCATCGTCTGGGCGCAGATGGGTGATCCCAACGCCTCCATTCCCACTCCTGGCCCAGTCCATGGTCGGCCCATGTTCGCGGCATTCGGCAGGGCCATGGCGCCCAGTTGCCTGACCTTCGTCTCCCAGGCGGGGCTGGATGGCGACATCATCCGCCAGCTGGGACTGTCCACCCCCTGCGTGCCGGTGGCGAACACCCGCAGCATCGGGAAGCGGCAGATGCGGCTCAACGATCTGCTTCCAAGGGTGGAGGTGGATCCGCAGACCTATGAGGTCTATGGGGATGGTGAGCTGCTCAGCTGTGAACCGGCCGAGGTCCTGCCCATGGCCCAGCGCTATTTCCTGTTCTGATCTCAGCTGCCCCCGAGGGGGCCTGGCGGGGTTCAGTAACGGCGACCGATCTCTCCGAACATGCGCATGAAGCCATCGCCGAGCATGCGCCAAACCGTCTTCATGGCTTTCCAGTCCTCGGCAAGTCCTCCCTGTTGATGGCGAAGGCTCCACGCCTCCGCCTCTCGCCGATCCTGGTGCCGGCCATGGGCAAGCTGGTGGCGCCTGCGCCTCTGTTCGTACTGACCAGCATCGCGATTCCTCAGCTCGCGGCGCTGATCCCGGCGGCTCACAGGCAGGGCCCGCAGGTCTTGCAAGGGCCGGGCCACGCCAGAGCGGAAACGCTGTGAGCGTGACAGGCCATCAGCGCCAGCCCTGTCGGGGCGAGCGGAAGATCGGTTCAGGCGAGCACCACGGGAGGATTCATTCGCCGGGGAGGCTGCCGAGCGGGGCGATTCCCTGGGGAATGGCGCGGTGCGGAGTGGTGGCCTGGGACTGGATGGCCAGCTGGAATTGTCCATAGGGAGCAACCGTTCAGATCGACCCGTCGAGGATTTCAAAGCAGAGCAAGCCCATCTTGTTGCTGCTGCTACCAAACTTCCCGGGACTTGTCTCCTCTCGGCCCGGACGATCAGCGCCACAGTGCAATTCCACCAGCCAGACTGCATTTGTGTGTGCGTTGATGCCATCCCATGGGGTTGCGACAGTCACTTTGGCAGCGACTCTGATCAGCCCATGCAATTCGCCACAGTTCTGGGTCTTCTGTTGGGAATCAGCCACGGCGTCATGCTTGTGGAGTTGCGTCAGTTGGATGCCGGCGGATCATTCCATGAAGTTCGGTATTCCCCGACACTGAACTGAGCTGGGAAGTTCAGAATGAACTTGTTCGCAGCATTCGCCATGGCCAGCCGCGTCGTTACAGCCCAGCCCAGTGCCCTGGGCGTTGTTACCGCTTTCCTTGCTGCTTTTGTCGTCGGTTCCCTCGCCGTTCAGCTGTTCGCCTCCGCCCCAAGGGGTGGAACGGGGGTTGAACCAGTCACTGCTCACCAGGCCAGCCTCTGGGAGGTGCTCGGCAGCCGTTGAGCAAGTGGTGGGAGCGTCGGCCTGCCGGGCCTCAGGCCCCCTGGCATGGCCATGCAAGCCAATGGGGCATGCAACGTCCCACCTGGGCGGTAGCGAAAGCCGGGACGCTTCATGCAGCCGCCGGATGGGCTTCTGGGTATCGCTTCCACCCATCGGCGATGGGCCTGGCCGGCTTCAGTGCTGGGGGCTGCTGATCTGACCAGGCAGGGCCGGCAGTTCAGCCTGCGGGACTTGCCATTGCGTGGTGCAGCAGATTCAGTGGGGTGACCGTTTTTCTCACCGTGGGCTGCCTTGCAGCC
>SRMO01000084.1:70144-81347 GCA_004768415.1 Aphanocapsa feldmannii 277cV
CATCAGCACGTTCAATGATTTCGTCAGCGTCGTAACCCAGCACGGCACCTTCATAGAGGTCCACCAACTCATCGATGTCAAGACCGAGCTGCTCAGCTTCCTGCCAGAGCAGATCGCAGCGCCCCTGTTGTGCATGGCTGCCCTGGATGCAGACGTGGTAGAGCTGGCGTAACAGGCTGTTGCGAAGCACGGTTCGCCTTGCTTGCAGATAGCGGATCATCTGGTCCGATCGGGCAGGTTGTGGCATGAATGGGCAGAGCATCCTGTGCTTTGGCAGGCCAGCCAAAGGCTGAGAAGCCTCTGGAAAGCTCGAATTTATGACAACTATTTTAACACATATTGGCCATTTCGCTGATAGAGCTTCACAAACGCAAATTATAACGTTTTGCGCTTTTAAGGAAGCTAGGGAAGCTCTGAAAAGCCCCTGATTTTTCCTTATCATCCCTCCAAAGTCCTTACAGGAGACTTAAGGAAACTCTGGAAAACCGGCGCAAACCGAAAATTGGCCCTTGCAGCGCAATCGATCTCAGCGAGAGAACGTGGAGAATGAGAGGCTTTCCAGAGGCTTCCTGGCTCACCTGGATCGGCTGGATCCTGTGGTCAGCGGCGATCTTCTGGGGGGTCCTGCGGCCAGAAACGGCTTCCGTGGCCACACGGGCCTTGAACTTGAACGCAGCCCTGTGGGTTCAGCGTTTGGGCGTCGATCGGCAGGCTGTGGATCGTGGCGGTGCCCTGCCTCAGCGGTGAACGATGGCCATGGCCAGGACAACCCGGATCCTCTCAGAGGCTGCCATGGGAGGTGATTCAGAAGATTCCCGGAACTCGCCGGCTCCATTGCCAACCGCCGATCCACCCCTGTCCGCCGCTTGAGAGACTGGGGCACAGCAACAATCCCCCAGCTGGTGACGAAGCAGACGACAACGACCCAGGCCGATAACGCCGAGGCGGGGGTGTCCTACCGGCAAAGCCTGAATCTGCCGCAGACGGACTTCGGCATGCGGGCCAATGCCACACAGCAGGAACCGGAGCTGCAGCGCATCTGGAGCCAGGAGCAACTCTACGAAACCCTCAGCCGCAACAACCCCGGCGAGGAGTTCACCCTCCACGACGGGCCCCCCTATGCAAACGGCTCCCTGCACATGGGCCACGCCCTCAACAAGGTGCTCAAGGACATCATCAACAAGTACCAACTGCTGAAGGGGCGTCGGGCGCGCTTCGTGCCTGGCTGGGACTGCCACGGCCTGCCGATCGAACTGAAGGTGTTGCAGGAGCTGGATCGACGGCATCGTCAGGAACTGACTCCCATCGGGCTGCGCCGGAAGGCGGCGGACTACGCCCGCAGGCAGGTGGAGATCCAGCGGGAAGGCTTCCGGCGCTGGGGCATCTGGGCCGAGTGGGACCAGCCCTACCTGACTCTGCAGCGGGACTACGAGGCAGCCCAGATCGATGTCTTCGGAAAGATGGTTCTGGCGGGGCACATCTACCGGGGCTTCAAGCCGGTGCACTGGAGTCCAAGCTCCCGAACAGCTCTGGCCGAGGCGGAACTGGAATATCCCGACGGCCACACCAGCCCCAGCGTGTTCGCCGCCTTCCCCGTGCAACACATCCCCGAGGCCCTGGAGCGACAACTGAACGGTTGCAGCGACAGGCTTGCCCTGGCGATCTGGACCACCACCCCCTGGACCCTTCCGGCCAACCTGGCGGTGTCGGTGAATGGACGGCTGGACTACGCGATTGCCGCCACAGGCGAGGGGCGCCATCTGGTGGTGGCCCAGGCGCTGCTGGAGAGCCTGCGCGACAAGCTGGGCCTGCCTTTGCAGCAGAGGGCAGTGGTCAAAGGGGCAGAGCTCGAGGGTATCCGCTATCGACATCCACTGCTGGACCGCACCAGCCCCGTGTTGATCGGTGGCGACTACATCACCACGGAATCCGGCACGGGTCTTGTGCACACGGCGCCTGGCCACGGTGTGGATGACTTCAACACCGGCCGTAAACACAACCTGCCGGTACTCTGCCCCGTGGACGAGTCGGGCGACCTCACCGAGGAGGCGGGCCCCTTCGCCGGCCTGAACGTGCTGGGGGATGCCAACCTCAGGATCATCGCAGCCCTGAAGGAAGCCGGCGTGCTGCTGGCCAGGGAGACCTATGAGCATCGCTATCCCTACGACTGGCGCACCAAAAAGCCCACCATCTTCCGAGCCACCGAGCAGTGGTTCGCATCAGTGGACGGCTTCAGGCAGCAGGCGCTCAAGGCCATCGCTGCCGTGGAATGGCTTCCCGCCAGCGGGCGCAACCGCATCGAGGCGATGGTGCGGGAGAGGGGTGACTGGTGCATCTCCCGCCAGCGCATCTGGGGCGTGCCCATTCCCGTGTTCTATGACCGCGGCAGCGGTGAGCCGCTGCTCAATGCCGATACCCTTGCCCACATCCACAACCTGATTGCCGAGCACGGTGCGGATGTCTGGTGGGAACGGGACGAGCAGGAGCTGCTGCCCCCTGCCTACGCCACTGAGGCCGGTCGCTGGCGCAAGGGCAGCGACACGATGGACGTGTGGTTTGATTCCGGCTCCAGCTGGGCTGCCGTGGCCTGCGCGCGGGAGGGATTGACATACCCCGTCGACCTCTACCTCGAGGGCTCCGACCAGCACCGGGGCTGGTTCCAGTCCAGCCTTCTCACCTCCGTGGCCGTCAACGGTCAGCCCCCCTACAAGCGGGTTCTCACCCACGGCTTCGTGCTGGATGAGCAGGGGCGGAAGATGAGCAAATCGCTCGGCAATGTCGTCGATCCGGCGGTGATCATCAACGGCGGCCGTAACCACAAGAAAGAGCCCCCCTACGGTGCCGACGTGCTGCGGCTCTGGGTGAGCTCCGTTGACTACTCGACCGATGTCACAATCGGTAGCAGCATCCTGAGGCAGCTGGCGGACGTCTACCGCAAGGTGCGCAATACCGCCCGTTATCTGCTGGGCAACCTGCACGACTTCAAGCCTGAGGAGCAGGCCGTCGCTGTCAAGGATCTGCCCCTGCTGGATCGCTGGATGCTGCACCGCACCAGCGAGGTTCTGGAAGAGGTGAGCGCAGCCTTCGATGGAGCGGAGTTCTATCGGTTCTTTCAGACGCTGCAGAACTTCTGCGTGGTGGATCTGTCGAGCTTCTACCTCGATATCGCCAAGGATCGGCTCTACGTGAGCGCACCGGAGGACGACCGTCGCCGCAGCTGCCAGACCGTGATGGCCATCGTGCTCGAAACGCTGGCCGGAATGATGGCGCCTGTGCTCTGCCACCTGGCTGAGGAGATCTGGCAGAACCTGCCCTACAGGGTCGAAGCGTCCTCCGTGTTCCAGCGAGGCTGGCCTGAAGCCGATCCCCGTTGGCGTGACGACAGCCTCAGGGCACCGATGGCCCAACTGCGGCGCCTGCGGGCAGCAGTCAACCGACAGCTTGAGGTGGCCAGGACCAGCCAGCAGCTGGGAGCCTCGCTGGAGGCCATGGTTCGCATCGAGATCCATGATGCAGAGCTGCAGGAAGCCATGGATCTGCTGGTCCGACAGGGCGATCCGGATGTGGATCGGCTGCGGGACTGGCTGCTGGTCTCCGAGCTGCGGCAGGGCGGCGCAGCGTTGGACAGGCCCCTGGCCAGAAGCAGGGAGAGTGGGCTGGCCATCGAGGTCGCCAGGGCCAACGGTGCCAAATGCGCCCGCTGCTGGCACTACGAGAGTGACCTGGGCAGTGATCCTGCCCACCCCCACCTCTGTGGCCGCTGCACCGGCGTGGTGACCAGGTGTTGACCAACGACGCTTCCATGGATCTGGGCGAGCGACCTTTTGCCGGACTTGCCAGGATTGCGCTGGATGAATGGCACGAATCGATGGCTTGCTGTTCAACGGATTCCCGGTCTCAAGCAAGAGCGGTGACCAATTGCAGATCAGTGCAGCACTGCTCTATGAGCAGTGAATCCGTGCTTGAACGGGTGCAGCGGATGATCGCTGCTGCTGCCACAAGGGTGGAAGGCTGATCCTTCCGGATCTGCCAGGGCCGGCGCAGAGCATCCCGCTGTGGGTGCCGTTCGGAAACACACTTGCTGGTTTACCTGGCGCAGTGGGACCGGCCCCTCTGAGGGTCAGGGGCAAGCCTCAATCAAGTCTCCTGTTCCTCTGTACCCATGTCGTCCTCTGCACCCACTGGGACGAGTCGAATCTGCCTTCGCCCCAGCTTGATGATGAATTCATCGCCTGGCTTGAGGTCCAGCTTTTCGGTGTAGGCCCTGCCGATCAGCAGATTGCCGTTGCCCTGCACTTTGGCCAGATAGGACAGCTTGCGGCCACCCTTGCCCACAGCCTCGCCGATGCTGAGACCTTTGGCTTGCAGCAGGGCTTCGTAAAAGGTGGTGAAATTCACCTGGCGCCTGCCCGACCGCCTGGTGGTGACATAGCCACATGCTGTGACCAGATCAGTCTTCGTGGCATCGCTCATCTCCCTTACCTTGGCCAGCAGTTCAGCTCCTTTGAGTGCCATGACACTATTTCCAGCAGAGTTTTTCCATAGATAACAGGCTCTGGACAGATCGACCACCCTGCCAAGGAGCCTCTGGGAAATCGCGCATCCTCCACGTTGTCTCGCCGAGATCCATTGCGCTGCAAGGACCGACTTGTGGCTTGGACCGGTTTTCCAGAGCTTCCCTAAGCAATGTTCATCCTGTTATGCCAATTCCTGGTTAGCACAGATTGGATCGTGGCGCCATTCGAGGCCCAGGTGGTGCTGCACGAAACCATTCAGACAGGAGGTCGATCGGACACCGCCAAGCCATCGCCACGCTGTTGTCAGGACAGGAACTGTGAGCGATGGAGGCTGATCGGCAACCGGCTGAGGGAGCACCTTCAACAGCACCGCCAACGCGGTGGTGAGAGGTCTGCAGGCCCATCGCTCGATCAGAGGGTGATGCGGCAGGCATACGGGCAGCTGCAGATCCCGTTCATCTCCTGCCACCAGCCGACGGCATCAGGAGGGCAGCCTGATGAACCGACAACGCAGCAGAGCGAGCGCCTCGGTCGGCAGGCCAAGGAAACGATCCAGCCAGCCATCGCCACTGGGTTGCACCACGGCCACCCCCACCAGCAGGCCGGCACCACTGGGCCCAAGGGGCAGTCCCGTCGCCGCCAGCAAGGCGCCCCTGCTCTCGCCAGTGGTGAGGGTCGTGCTGATCAGCAGGTCGGGCGCGGTATAGAGCCTGCCCACACGGAAGCGAAAGCGTGCATCGAGCCGCAGTGCCACGGTCCCCGACTGCGGCTGCAACCAACCGCCCAGCTGCTCGGGGTGGATGGCAATCGACAGCCCAGGCGGCAAGGGCAGACCCAGACAACGGGTGGAGTGCCGATCCATTGGGGGAATGTGCAGGCTGTCCGGTGCGAACGCCAGCGCCAGGCGACCGTCCTGCTCCACCGGGGTGGCTGCGCAGCTACCACCACCGCCAGAGGCGTCGTAGCTGAAGCGTGGGTAGCGGCCAATGGCCAGGCCACAGCCTGATGCCGTGCGCAGTTCAATGCCCCGCTCAACCATCGTCATGGACCCTCCTGCTGTCACTGACGGCAGCACATCAGGGGAGGGGATAACCCAGATCCGAGGACCCTCGCTTGCCGCCACCGCCAATGGCCTCCACTGCCCCCGAGCTGCTGTCCAGACAGAGATACCCCTGGGTGGGGGTTCCCCCGACTCCCCAACCATGGACGAAACGGGTTTCGTTGAGGTTGTTCATGGCCGTTCGACAGACGGTCATGGAGGGCATTTCAACCTTGATGCTGTTGGCGCGCCCCACTTCCTCGTTGTTGAGTATCAGCCAGACGCTGGCCAGGGGAAGCAGGAAGGGCATGGCCTCGAAGCAGCTTTCGGGTCACAGCTTCGCCTGTTTGTCCCTGGGCTGCATGGCTGAAACCTGCAGGACTGCCGGCAACCGCCGGAGAACCTCTCGTGGCAAGGTCCGGACGGTCACAGTGCTGCCCGCAGGAGGCGAAACAGCATCCTCGCGGCATCCGGAAAGGTCTGCGCCTCGCCCGGGACAGGCAGCTGGAGGCCGCTCCTCCGGGCCCGGCCATGCAGGTCATCACAGCCAGGGGACCAGGGCTGGAGTGTCACCCGGACCTGCCCGCATCACAGGGATGATCGCCGACTCCAGTGGTGTGCGTCTGACCCAGAATCGCAGTGGGATCGGCGTAGTGCTTGAACTCCAGCCAGTTGCCGCTCGGATCGATCAGGAACAGGGTGCTGTGCTCCAGGGCCGTACCGGCAAAGCGTCGCCGCAGGGGTGAGCCCAGTTTCAGACCCTGGGCCATGGCCCGCTGTTCGAGGGCCAGCAGAGCTGAGTGCTGCTCGAAGATCAGGCCGAAATGGCGTGGGTAGATGCTGCCCTGCGGTTGCAGCGGGCGAGGCTCCAGGTGGGCCACCAGCTGGTGGCCGCCGAAGTTCAGCACCAGGGCTTCGGCACTGCGTCGGCCGCGGCTACAGCCCAGCCCCTCTACATAGAACGCCTCGGCAAGGTCCAGGTCGTGGACCGGAAAGGCGAGGTGAAACAGCGCTGGCGAAGCGGTCGTATCCGTCGCCGCTGAGGTCCCACTCACCGCTCTCTCCACAGCCACCAGACCCCCAGGCCGACGACAACGAATGCCATCCAATAAGGGATCACCTTCCCCAGAAAGGCAGCTACGAGCAACCCCACCACAAGCAGCACCAGACGCCGCTGCCAGGGTCGATCCCAGCGCCGTGTGGTCCGTCCCCGCCGGGTGGAGCCAACGGGACGACGCTGGTGATAGAGATCTCGCTCGCGATCCGTGACCATGGCGGGGCTGTGTCGACGACGCTTACCTGACCCTATCGAGCCGGTGGGCGCTGCAGTCCCCTCAGGACTGGTCGCTGGTCGGCCCGGCTGGAGCCGCCGCTGGGGAAGGCCATGGCAGGCTGCCGCCCGGATCCGGCTTTCGATCCTCAATCGCTTCCTCGATCGCTGGGCCAGCAAACCGCAGGAAAGGTCCTTTCAGGGGATGCTGTGGGCAGTCGCGCCCAGCTCTTGCCCGTTGTGTCCCTGCTGGAGGGCCTGGGGACGCTCCCCAGCCATGAGCTGTTGGTGATGACGGCGCTGGGGGCGGCGGCGGGGCTGTGCTCAGGTCTGCTTGGCATCGGCGGGGGGCTGGTGACGGTGCCGGGACTCCTGCTGGTGCTCCATGGCCTGGGTTACCCGGATGCCGTTGTGCCGCTGCTTGCGGCTGGCACCAGCCTCGGACTGATGGTCTTCACCGCCCTGGGCTCGGCCTGGGGCCATTGGCGCAACGGCACCATCCGCTTTGACGTTCTGCAGCCGATCCTGCCCTGGGTGCTGAGCGCCGAGCTGGCCGGGGTGGTGGTGGCCCACTGGCTTCGACCACGCCTGCTGGAACAACTGATGGCAGTGCTCGTCCTGTCGATGGGGGTGCTGATGCTGCGGCCACGCCGGCAGGAACCCCCTGAAGCATCTGTCAGCCCACCCCATCGCCCCCTGGCGGAGGATCACCCCCTGGCTGGCCAACGCCTCTGGGTGACTGGCGGCGTAAGCGGGCTGATCGGTCTCAAGAGCGGGATCTTCGGTCTTGGGGGAGGGGCCATCGCCATTCCCTACTTCAGCTGGATCGGCCTCGAGCCCAGACAGGTGGCCGGCACCACATCCCTGCTCACCTGGCCTCTGGCCCTGATCGGAGGTCTGATCTACTTCTTCAGTCCCGAGCCTCCGGGGCCGCACCTGATCGGTGTCCATGGCGCGGTGCAGCTGCTTGCCATCGCCGTCATGGCCCCGGTCAGCATGGCGATGGCGCCCCTGGGATCCAGGCTCTGCATGCTCATTCCCCAGTCGGCCCTGCGCCTGCTGTTCGCCCTGTTCCTGATGGCTGTGGGGCTGAGGGTGTTGCTGTGAAATGAAGCCTGCTGCTCACCGGCTTCGCCAGGCTCACCGGTGGTCATCACGCCGCACCGGGCTCCATGGTCCAGGCGATTGCGGATCAGCAGGGGCTGACCATCGGCAGGATCGGGGCCCGCGCTGGAACTGGAAAGGGACCGTCAGGGCAGAAGAAACAGAATTGAGGACCCCCGCCGGCGTGCCACATATTCAACGACAGCAAGCGTGAGGTAGACGGCACCGAGCACCTGGATTGTGTGTGACATGGAGCCTCCTCCGGTTGCTTCCATGCTGTTGCGGACCCGCCGGATCGGACAGGGGTATCCGTACCTAATCCAGACCCGAACCCAAACGGGCCAGGTCCCGGGGGAGCACCCGGATCGGTGTTCCCCCAGGGCTGTCAGCAGGATGGGGACAACGGATCGGACAGCATGGGTGCCAGGGCGTTACGGCGGTGGGCTGACGGCCTCACCCTTGGCAGGGCACTGCTGGGCCTGCCGCTGCTGCTGGCCCTCGGCCTGGGCCAGGCGGGCATCGCCTGGTGGCTCCTGGTGCTGGGAGGGCTGTCCGATGCTGCCGATGGCTGGCTGGCCCGCCAGGCCGGTGGTGGCACCAGTTGGGGCGCCAGGCTCGACCCATTGAGCGACAAACTGCTGTTGCTCGCACCACTGCTCTGGCTTGGCAGCGGCGGCATTCTGCCCCTCTGGGCCATCTGGCTGTTGCTGGCGCGGGAGCTGATGGTGACGGGCTGGCGCAGCGACCAGCGCGACGGGGCCCCTGCCAGCCCCACTGCCAAGGCCAAGACGACGCTCCAGTTCATCGCCCTGCTGCTGCTGCTCTGGCCCTGGCAGTGGCAGGCCGGACTGCAGACGGCAGGAGTCTTGCTGTTCTGGTGTTCACTGCTGCTGGCCCTGTGGAGTGGCCTCGGCTATCTGGGCCATGGGGCTTCACGCCCCTGAACAACCCCCTGAACAAAGCCGATGGCAGCACCCCCGGCGTGGAGGTCCGTGGCGGCCGGGTGGCAGATCAGTCAGCGAACAGCCCAGCGTCGCTGCTGAAGTCCGGTTGTTGCTGCGGCCTCTGGCTGTAATCACGCCTGTAGCTGTCCCGCAGGCCCCGCTCCAGATCGAAGCACGGCTGCCAATCCAGGTCCCTGCAGAGGGCACTGACGTCGACGAGGAAGTGGGCGATCCGCAACGGGAAGGCCTTTCGTGCTTTGGGATCCAGGCCTGAGGGGTTGAAGCTCCGTGTGACCACCGTCCCGGGATCCCTGCCGCAGGCCCGCGCCGCTGCCTGCACCAGCCCGAGCATGGTGACGCCCTGGCGGCCGGAGCAGTTGTAGACGCGGTTGACGCAGACGCTGTGTTCCAGGCTGCGGACCAGGGCATCCGCCAGGTCCTCCACATGACCGAGCTGGGTGATCAGCTGACCGTCACCGGGCAGAGGTACGGGCCGGTTGTGACAGATACGGTCGAAGAACCAGCTCTCCACCGGGTTGTAGTTGCCGGGCCCGAAGATGTAGGTGGGGCGGAAGCTGGTGAAGGGGATGCCCTCCGCCCGCAGCCAGGCCTCTGTTTCAGCCTTGCCCCCATGGCGGCTGTCGGGATCCGTTGGCGCCTCCTCCGTCAGGGGCCAGCAGTGGCTGTTGGCATAGATCCCGGCCGAGCTGATGTAGAGGAAGCGGTGGCTGGGAGCGCCGGTGCGGGCGATCACCCGCTGACTGTCCACCAGCGTGCGGCCACTGCTGTCGATGATGACGTCGAAGTGCCGGCCCGAGAGCTGATCGAGTGCCCCATCGCTTCGTCGGTCCCCCTCGATGTGGTGGACCCCCTGGGGGATGGGCTGCCTGCCGCGGGTGAACAGTGTCACCTGATGGTCTGCGGCCATCAGCCGGGGAACCAGGGGGACCCCGATGAACCGTGTGCCTCCCATCAACAGGACCCGCAAGGTCGGCACCGCAGCTGGCGCCATTCAAGGTGATCGGAAGCCGCGCTGCACGCCTGAGGAGCTTCCGGGACACCCCTCATTCTCCCTGTTCCCTCGCCGAGATCCATTGCGCTGCAAGGGCTGACCTGGGGCTTGCGGTGGTTGTCCAGCGTCTCCTCGACCATCGGCTGCAGGACCTGACGCCCGGCTGACAGCATGGATGAACGACAGCACTGGTCCATGCAGATCATTCCTGCCATCGACCTCCTCGAAGGTGCCTGCGTGCGACTGCGCCAGGGCGACTACGACCAGGTCACGCGCTTCAGCGATGACCCGGTGGCCACGGCACTGGAGTGGCAGCGGCAGGGTGCGGAGCGCCTGCACCTGGTGGATCTGGATGGGGCCCGACGGGGGGCGCCCGTCAATGACGGCGCGGTGAAGGCCATCGCTGCCGCCCTCCACATCCCGGTGCAGCTGGGCGGTGGTGTGCGCAGTGGGGAGCGGGCTGCCGAACTGCTCAGCCACGGGGTGGACCGGGTGATCCTCGGCACCCTGGCGATCGAGTCACCCCGGCTGGTGCGCAGGCTCGCCCAGGCCCACCCCGGTCGCATCGCTGTCGGCATCGATGCCCGCGCAGGTCGTGTCGCCAGCCACGGTTGGCGCGAGGAGAGCACGATCCTGGCAACCGACCTGGCCCGCAGCCTGGAGGGCAGTGGCGTCGTCGCCATCATCAGCACCGACATCGCCACTGACGGCACGCTGTCAGGACCCAATGTCTCTGCCCTGCGGGACATGGCCGAGGCCAGCTCCATCCCTGTGATCGCCTCCGGCGGCGTGGGCAAACTGGACCATCTGCTGGCCCTGGCGGAGATGGAGAGCAGCGGGATCTGTGGCGTCATCGTCGGCCGGGCCCTCTACGATGGCTCCGTGCAGCTTCCCCAGGCCCTGCAAGCAGTCGCTGGCGGTGGTCGTCTGATCGATCTGCCGCAGCACCCCCGCTCGGCCGGTATCTGCTGATCTCGCCGTTTCCGCCCTGGCGCAAGCGGGCCGCCCTCAGGGGTGGATGTACTGCCTGAGACCGTTCCAGCTCAGGGTTGCAGTTGCCAGGACCCGAGCCAGCCAGTTGTGGCGCAACCCCATCGCCACCAGGGACGGCGCTGTTTCAGTCTGCGGTCATCGGGGGCGACTCTGCCCCATCATGGCTAACCGGATGGGTTCGCCCTGATGCGCCTGCTGGACGATCGCCTCTTTCTTGCCGGGGTCTCCCGTTTCGAGCGCGTGCTGGCGCGTGTTCTGATTCTCGCGGTCGGTGTGCTCAGCATCGCCGCCACCGTTGATCTGCTGAGGCATCTGCTGGCCGCC
>SRMO01000084.1:81440-101464 GCA_004768415.1 Aphanocapsa feldmannii 277cV
GCTGGGAGATGTGCTCACCGTGCTGATCGCCCTGGAGGTGCTGCAGAACATCACCGCTTATCTGCTGGACCACAGCGTGCAGCTGGAGCTGGTACTGGGCACGGCGCTCACTGCCGTGGCGCGGAAGATCATCGTGCTGCCCACAGACAAAGGGGAGCTGTCTCAGAGCGTGATCGCCCTTGGCCTGAGCGCCCTGGCCCTCAGTGCCGCCTACTGGCTGATCCGCAAGGCTCGGAAGGGGAAGCCCTCGGGCTCGGACTGAGCCTGGGTCTGCCGGGACCGGGAGTCAGTGGAAGCGGCTGAAGCGACCGTCGGCCTTGTCGACCGTGTCCAGAATCGCCTCGATGCTGTCGGCAGCATGGTCTGCCTCCTCCACCGTGAGATCCCTGTTGATGAGCGCAGCGTATTCCTGCACCGCCGCGGCCATGGTGCTGTAGGCCTGGTAGCGTGCATCAGCCGCCAGCATGGCCTGCCCGGACTCGATCGGAACGATTCAGTCATGGCATCAACCAGGGGCCGCTTGCCAGGGGTGCGGAGCCGATTGATTTGTTCAAGTGGTGTCAGCGTCCTGGCAAGCGCGCGCGTTCTCCTGGAGGGCCGCCATAGCCTGACGTTGCCTTTGTTCTTCCGCTTGTGGACGCCTCCCTCGATGCCCTCACGCAGTGGCAGGAGATCGAGGCCATTGCAGACCTGATGTACGAAGCCGAGGGAGAGGACAGCCTGGACCGGGAACTGCGCGATGTTCTTGACGAAACAGGGACCTGGGGCCTGCTCCAGGGCTGCTGACCCTGTCCCGGCCAGAGACCGGGGCCATCGCTTCCCCCGCAGCCATGAGCCACTGCTGAGCTTTGCAGATCATCCGCAAGCGGCACAGGGCCGAGCAGCTGATCAACCAGGCCAGGACCATCGCCGGGAATCGCCTCTGCGAGATCATCGCCGGGCACATCCGCCGGGACCGCCCCATGGCCTCCTGCGGCGAGAGGGGTTGGTGGTGAACCACCGACCTCGGGTCCGATCGTGCCTAGGCTCGGAGCGAGTGATGCGTCCGCCGCAAGGTGATCATGAAGCTACCCACAGGTTGGCGGATCTATCTCTTTGTGGTTGGCCTGAACGGGGTCGGGCTCGCCCTCTGGTATCTCGACCGTGGCGCTGTCGCCCCGATCAGCCCCGGTGGCATCGGCCAGTGGCTCACGCAGCTGGGAGGGTGAGCGTGACATCCTGGCGAATGGTGCTGTGATGCCGGTGTCGAAACAATAATCCTCTGAGCTGCCTGATCCCTCTGATTGGACCTAGACTCAGAGCCTTGATGCTGCCTCGCTCAGAGATTTTCTGGTCATCAAAAAGGTAACAATCAAGCGAGCTTCGAAAAATTGCTTCTTGCTCATCTGAACAGCCCTGCTGGCTCACGAAATCCCTTGCCACTCTTTGCTATTTCAGATCAACAACTCATCCCGCAGAGGATCTCGTTTGATCTTTCGAGGCGCCCTCAATTCTGGGAAGACTCTGGAAAACACTGATTCTCCCTATCAGAACGTCAAACGCCTTACAGGGACGTGACTTCAGATTGGCGATGCGAGGTTGTCCAGAGCTTCCCTGGTATCTTCTCTGTTGCTCAGGACAAGCTTGAAGCCGGTATGGATCGACGATCTCTGCTCAGAACCCTCGGCCTTCCGGCCGGTGCAGCTCTCCTTTCGGTCACGCTTCGCGGTCCGGCAGACAAGGCTGTTGCCTCTCCTCTGAAAGCCTGTCATCCCGAGAACCCGTTGGCAGCGCTCAAAGCCGGGAATGCTCGTTTCATAGCCCTTGAGCAACGCCTCCGGACAATCAAGGACAGTGCCAGGCGTCAGCAGGTTCTGGCGGATCATGTCCTCGACAACTGTCACCTCGGAGCCATGGTCTTGAAAGAGGGCCAGGCGCCCTGGGCAGGCATCGTGACATGCGCCGATTCGAGGGTTCCCCCCGAATGGGTCTTTGACACCTCTCCAGGAGATCTGTTTGTCGTCCGCAGTGCTGGCAACACTGCCTTCGATGACGCCGTGGCTTCGATGGAGTATGCGGTCTCGGCACTGGGCATGAAGCTCATTGTGGTGATGGGCCACAGCGGCTGTGGTGCGGTGTCTGCCGCCATCGAGCAGGACCCCCTCACCCCGTTGCTGACCCAGCTTGTGCAGCCCATCCGTGCTGCCATACCCCAGGGACTTCAGGATCTGCCCCAGGCGATTCGTCGCAATGCCGAGGCGGCAGCCGACACGATGGTCAGCAAAAGTGCGCTGTTGGCCTCAGCCGTTGCTGCCGGAGATCTGCAGATCTCCAGCGCAGTCTTCGACATCGCCAGCAGCAGGGTGACCTTCCTCTGATCCGCTCCTCTGAACCGAGCTGATCAGCTGCGCTGAATCAGGCCGCCGCCCAGCACCACCTCGCCGTCATAGAACACGGCAGCCTGACCGGGTGCGATCGAAAACTGAGGCTGTTCGAAGACCAGGTCGCAGCTGCCCACCCCCTGGGGCTGCAGCCTGGCCCGCACCGGCGCTGAGCGATAACGCACCTGCACCTCCACGTCCAGTGCTCGACGCGGCGCCGCGAGGCCCACCCAGTTGATGGCCCCCACGCCACAACGCTCATGAGCGGCTTCGGTCCGGCTGGCCACCACCACCCGGTTCATGGCCGCATCCAGCTTCACCACATGGAGTGGCGCATGCCAGGCCACGCCCAGCCCTTTGCGCTGACCGATGGTGAAGTGCTGGATGCCGTCGTGCTGTCCCACCACACGGCCGTCCTGGAGCACGATCTCTCCCTGCTTCGGCGGCAGGTGGGCATCAATGAAGGCCGCCATGGACCCGTGATGGTCTGCGAGGCAGAGATCCTGACTTTCCGGTTTTTCTGCGGTGCGCAGCCCCAGGGCTCCCGCCTCCTCGCGGGTCTCGGGCTTCGTCAGTTCACCCAGGGGAAAGACCAGCCGGGCCAGGTTGTGCTGGGGTAAGTCGTAGAGGAAGTAACTCTGATCCTTACGGCTGTCACGGCCACGCAGCAGCTCCACCCGACCCGACTTGCTGTTGTGGCGGATGCGGGCGTAGTGCCCGGTGGCGATGCGTTCGATACCCCGGTTGTCCCGGGCCCAGGTCAGCATCGGGCTGAACTTCACCACCCGGTTGCAGCGGGAACAGGGGAGTGGCGTCACCCCATCGGCGTAGCCACTGATCAGGACGTCGACGATCTCCCGCTGGAATCGCTGCCGTGAGTCGATGATGTGGTGGGGGATCCCGAGTTGCTCGCAGATGCCGGCGGCATCCACCAGGCCCTCGGCACAGCAGGCGCCCTTGCCCTGCATCAGCCAGAGCGTCAGCCCCTCCACGGACCAACCGGCCCGCACCAGCAGAGCTGCTGTGAGTGAGCTGTCGACGCCACCGGACAGGCCAACGACCACCCGATGTTCACCTGGCCACCCCTGCAACAGGGCCACCGAATCACGCCCCGCCGGGGTGACACAGGGTTCTGAGCTGCTGATGCTGGGGGAGGCCACGCTGGCAGGCAGGCAGTTCCCTCATGTTGCCTGGTCCGATGGGCTGCTGCTTCGCGGCCGTGGATTGCCGTGCCGCCGCCAACCGCGATCCTGTGCGGTGTCGCTCTGTTCACCCACCGTGCCCGCCTCCGTCCCCTGGCCGGCTGCCAGGCAATGTCACCTGCTGCTCACGCCCGGGGCCATGGCGGCCCTGGAGCACCGGTTGTTCGACGCCGGCATGCCCGTGGCGGCCCTGATGGAAAAGGCGGCCCTGGCCCTGAGCCAGCGGATCCTGGCGGATGAGCCCTCCCTGACCGATGGGGTCACTGTTCTGGTGGGGCCCGGCCACAACGGTGGCGACGGTCTGGTGATCGCCCGCGAGCTCGCTCTGGCGGGCCACGGGGTGCGTGTCTGGTGTCCCTTCGAGCGCCTGAAGCCGCTCACCCAGAACCATCTGCGCTACCTGCAGCTGCTGGATGTGGAACGGCTGGACAGCCCTCCCCAGCCTCAGCGGCCAGGTGTCTGGATCGATGCCCTGTTCGGCCTTGGCCAGCGCCGTCCCCTGGAGGGCGCCGTGGCAAGCCTGGCGGAGGAGGTGAGGACATGTGGCCGTCGTTGCTGGGCGGTGGATGTGCCGTCGGGCCTGTCCGACAGCAGCGGTGAACCCCTGGGCCCCTGTTTTCCCGCTGCGCGCACCTTCGCGCTCGGCGCCGTGAAGCGGGGGTTGCTGGGCGATCGGGCGCTGTCCCTGGTGGGCCACCTCGAGCCTGTTCCACTGGGGGTGCCGCCAAGCCTGCTGCGACAGTGCCTGGCCAGCGCTCCGACCCTGCTCTGGCCAGAGGACTGCCATACCTTCGTTGCCCCGCAGCCGCCTGCTGCCGCCGGCAAATATGGGCGTGGCCGTCTGCTGATGCTGGCCGGCAGCCGCCGCTACCCTGGCGCCTTCACGCTGGCCCTTGCCGGAGCCGATGCCAGCGGTGCTGGCGCCATCCATGCCTGGATCCCCCAGGGCGGTGAGGATGCGCTGCTCGGACGCCATCCCCACGTGCTCGTCTTCGGTGGGTCCCCTGCCGGCGATCAGCTCAGCTGGCCGGGACTGTCCGGCCTGGACCGCTTCGATGCGCTGCTGGTGGGACCAGGCATCGGCCCTGCGCCGTTCGAGCCGGTCCAGTGGGCGATGCTGCAGGCCTTCAGGGGACTGCTGGTGCTGGATGCCGATGGCCTCAACCGTCTGGCCAGCCTTGGCCAGGCCCAGGCCCAGGCCTGGCTGCGCGCCCGTGCCGGGGCCACCTGGCTCACCCCCCATGGGGCGGAGGCACGGCGTCTGTTTGGCGATCTACCGGGTGATCGCCTCGATCAGGCTCGCGCGGCCGCTCGCGCGTCCCGCACCACGGTCTTGCTCAAGGGACCAAGGACGGCCATCGCTGCTTCTGACGGGCGCTGCTGGCAGCTGGCCCAGGCCAGTGCGGAGGCCGCACGCGCCGGCCTGGGGGATGTACTGGCGGGCTATGCAGCGGGGCTGGCGGCGCGGTTTCTGGCCAGTGGCCAGCCTGCCGATCCGACCTGGCTGGCAGTGGCGGCCCTGGACCATGGCAGTGCGGGCCTCGAGCTGCAGGCCTCGGGACGTCGCAGCTTCACGCCACTGGATGTGGCCGCCGCCCTCGCCAGGCCTGGCAGCTTTGCCGCCAGGAACGAGCAGCGGAACTGATCCGGGAACGGTTGGAAAGAGAGACCGTGCAGGTGCTCCGACCAGCTCGGAATCAGCAGATCAAGCCTGAACCACCATTCAGCTGAACAAGAGGATCGACCTGAGCAGGCTCTGGAAAACCACGCTTCACCAATCTGAAGTCAAGTCCCTGTAAGGGTTTTGGAGGGCTGACAGGCAAAAATTACGGGTTTTCAGAGTTTCTCTGAGGAAGCTCTGGATAACCGGCCCAAGCCACAAGTCGGCCCTTGTAGCGCAATGGATCTCGGCGAGAGAACGCGGAGAATGCGGGTTTTCCAGAAGTTCCCTAATTCTTTGGAATCCACACATTCACTCGTTTTTCTTCGCTAAAAAGTAAAGCGTTGCTGAAGCTACAGCGGTCTTAGCTGGTTTCAGCCGATAGTCCTTGCCACCGCGCTTCGGCTGATGGTTGTTTCCGCTCTCCCTGCCAGCGAATCCAAGCGTCGTCGGGCTGCCGATCCGGTGAGCTGGTATCTTTCCAGCATTGGTCGTGTGCCTTTGCTCACCCCGGCAGAGGAAATTGAACTGGGCAATCAGGTGCAGGTGATGATGCGCCTGATCGAGAACATTCCTGCGGCTGAGCAAAGTGCTTATTCAGTCCGACAGAAGAAGCTCATTCGCATCGGTCGCCGCTCCAAGCAGCGGATGATGAAGGCCAACCTGCGTCTGGTTGTGAGCGTTGCCAAGAAGTATCAGGGCAAAGGGTTGGAGCTGTTGGACCTGATCCAGGAGGGGTCCCTGGGGCTTGAGCGTGCCGTTGAAAAATTCGATCCAACCCGCGGCTACAAGTTCTCCACCTATGCCTTCTGGTGGATTCGCCAGAGCATGACCAGGGCCATCGCCTGCCAGTCCCGCACCATTCGCCTGCCGGTCCACCTCAGTGAGCGCCTGGTGAATGTCCGCAGGGTGACCATGGATCTGGCTCACCGACTCGGTTCAATGCCTGGTCGTGGTGAGGTCGCTGCTGCCATGGATATGGGCGTCGAGGAGCTCGATGGTCTGTTGCGTCAGGCCCTCACCACCTCCAGCCTCGATGCTCCCATCAACGGTGACGACGGCCGCAGCTTTCTCGGTGACCTGATTGCAGACCAGGCCAGCGAAGAGCCCCTCGAAAAGGTCGAGCGTTGCATACACTATGAGCAGCTGGGACGCTGGCTCAGCCACCTCACAGATCAGGAAGCCCAGGTGCTGAAGCTGCGCTTTGGTCTGGCTGGAGAAGACCGGCACACCCTTGCCCAGATCGGCCGCATGCTCACAGTCTCCCGTGAGCGGGTGCGTCAGGTGGAGATCAAGGCGCTGCGCAAGTTGCGCAACCTCTCCCGTCGGCTGCCCAGTCAGCTCTGACCTGCTTCAGTCGTCTGCCCACACGTAGCGAGTGAGCTCACTGCCATCCGGTTCCGGTGCGCTGAGGGCAAAGTCAACCGCATCGGCCACTTCGGCATCGACCTCCTCCCCGATGGCGCTCAGCTCCGCCTGGCAGGCCAGGCCGTGGTCGATCAGGTGGGCAGCCAGACCCTTGAGGGGATCACGTCTGGCCCAGAAAGCCTTCTCCTGCTCGCAGCGCAGTTCATCGGGGTCGGCCAGGGAGTGGCCGCGGAAGCGGTAGGTGAGACATTCCAGCAGAGTGGGACCCTTGCCGGCCCTTGCCCGGGCCACGGCACGAGCGGCGGCGTCGCGCACGGCGAGCACGTCCATGCCATCCACTTCTTCTCCAGGCATGCCAAAGGCCGCGGCCTTCCTGTAGATCTCGGTGTCGCTGGTGGCCCGCTCATGGGCCATGCCAATCGCCCACTTGTTGTTCTCCACCACAAAAACAATTGGCAGCTTCCACAGCTGTGCCATGTTCAGGCATTCATAGAACTGGCCGTTGTTGCAGGTACCGTCGCCGAAGAAGGCCGCGGTCACCGCATCGCTGTCGGTTTCGCCGAGGGCATCGCGTCTGTAGCGGCTGGTGAAGGCGGCACCGAGCGCCACAGGAATGCCTTCTCCGATGAAGGCATAGCCCCCCAGCAGGTGATGCTCCCTGGAGAAGAGGTGCATCGAGCCACCCCTGCCCTTGCTGCAGCCGGTTGCCCTGCCGAACAGTTCCGACATCACCGCGCGGGCCGGCACGCCGGCACTGAGAGCATGAACATGGTCGCGATAGGTGCTGCAGAACCAGTCGTGCCGAGGCTTCATGGCCTTGATCACCCCGGAGGAGACCGCTTCCTGACCGTTGTAGAGGTGCACGAAGCCGAACATTTTGCCGCGGTAATACATCTCCGCGCACTTGTCCTCGAAGCGCCGTCCCAGGGTCATGTCCCGGTAGAGCATGAGGCCCTCGTCCCGGGTGACGCTGTGGGCGGCGGCCCGGAACAGCGCCGCCACCCGCTCCTGGTGGCTGCCGAGCTCAGCCTGGATTGCGGTGGTCGGAGCAATCTCCTGGACCATGACGTGGCAGTCCGCACAAGCCCGCTCAGCTTACGGGCAGCGGCCCGGCAAGGTGCTGGCAACAACCAGCGTCTCCCGTCGGCCAGGCCCATGGCCATCTGGAATCCGGAATGAGAGATCGATCCTGGTAGCGTGAGGCCCCAGCGGCCCAACAGGCCCTGACCATCGGATGCTCGCAGTTCGGTAAAAGACTTGAGCTCTGGGAAAACTATTTTGCTAAAACTAAAGCTGGGGGTCACATGTGGGACCACATGGAACTGGCTATTGATCATTTCCGGCTTCTCGGTGTCTCCACCTCCACCGCTTGCGACATGGTGCTGCAAGTGCTGAGGCAGCGCCTGGAACAACCGCCCGGGGAGGGCTACTCCAGCGAGACTCTCAAGGCCCGCGCCCAGCTGCTGCGGGCCAGTGCCGATCTGCTCAGCGACCAGACGCGGCGCAATAGCTATGAGGCTGAGCTGCTCGCCATGGGGGGGGAGGGCGCATCCTGTGTTGCCGCTCTGGAGATTCCCAGCAGCCTCGAGGCGGGCGGTCTGATCCTGCTGCTTGAGGCCAGCCTGGCGCAGGAGGCCCTGGACGGTGCCTTGAAGGCTCTGCAGCCCCCCCAGGCGCCGGCCCTCGGCAGTGGCCGTGAGGCGGATCTCACACTCCTGGCGGCGACTGCCGCAAGGGCCGCTGCCGGTGATCTCTGGCACCAGCGCCGCTACGAGCAGGCCGCCATCGTGCTGCAGCAGGCGGTGAGTCTGCTGCAGAAATACCCCCGCCAGGGGGAGCGCCGGGAGCAGCTGCAGGCTGACCTGGCCCAGCTCTTGCCCTATCGGGTGCTGGATCTGCTCAGTCGGGACCTCTCGGTCGTGGATGCCCGGCAGCGTGGTCTCGAGCTCCTCGATGGGTTGATCGCGGCCCGCGGTGGTCTGGAGGGCTCTGCAGAAGGGTGTCCGGGGGCCATGACGGCCTCGGCTTTCCAGGATTTCCTCAAGCAGATCCGCTCCTACATGACGGTGGGGGAGCAGATCGAGCGCTTCGAGGACTGGGCCCGGAAGGGATCGCCCACAGCCGACTTCCTGGGGGCCCATGCCCTCACTTCCGCGGGCTTCAGCCGGCACCAGCCAGCGCTGATCTTCCAGGCACTGGAGCGTCTGACGGCGATGCCAACGGCGGGCCTCGAGCCGGAGCTGTCCTGCCTGCAGCTTCTGCTCGGCCGCACAGACCTCGCACAGAAGACCCTGGACAGGTGCGACAGCGCTCAGCTGGCGGGCTGGCTGGTCGAGCCCAGCGGTGACCGCCTGGCCGATCTTTGCTGCTGCTGCCGCAAGTGGCTGAGCGATCAGGTGCTGCCCGGTTATCGCGATGTGCTCGTCGATGCCGACCTGGATGGCTATTTTGCCGACCCCGCCGTACAGACCTTCATCCAGGCGGAGGACCGGGGACAGGCCCCTCGACAGGCCACGGTTGCCTCCCATGGGCAGCACCTGGCTGCACCTGTAGGCAGTGATACTCCACCCGCTGGCCATGCCGCCGCGGCTGCAGCTGATGCTCCCGGTCTCGACAGCGCCCCTGTTGATCTCCGTGCCATGGCGGCGGCGACGGGGCTGACGGTGGTGGTGGCTGTGAGCCTGGTGGCAGGCCGCAGTTGGCTGCTGCAACGCCAGCCTTCCAGCGTGGCCACCCCCGCGGCGGGGGAGCGGCCCGGGGCCGACAACCCGGCTGGCCAGAGCCGGCCTGGCCAGGGATTGGCAAAGCCAGCCGAGCTTGACGGTACGGCTGCCCTTGCTGCCACACAGATCCCCCCGACGGACGGCGTGGCCGGCGGCCAGGCTGCCTTTGCCGCATTGCAGCGGGCGGACCGCCTGGACGAGAGAGCGGCCGAGCAGCTGGTGAAGGCCTGGCTTGCTGCCAAGGCGGCCCTGCTGCGCGGCGATGGCCCACTGCAGCCGGGCCTCGATGCCGTGGCCACCCGGGAGTTGGTGGCCGGAGTACGCCGCCAGGTGCGCGATAATCGGGAGAGACAGCTGATTCTCGAAGTCTCCACAGAGCTGCGCAACGTGGAGATCATCGACAGCAGCGAGGAGAGCGTCACCGCCCGGATCAACCTCAGCTACAGAGACCGCCTGCTCGACCGCGACGGTGTGGAGCAGCAGGTCACAGATCTTCGCGACATGACCCGTGATTACGTCTTCA
Source organism: Aphanocapsa feldmannii 277cV (assembly GCA_004768415.1). Classification (GTDB taxonomy): domain Bacteria; phylum Cyanobacteriota; class Cyanobacteriia; order PCC-6307; family Cyanobiaceae; genus Aphanocapsa_A; species Aphanocapsa_A feldmannii. The sequence continues at coordinate 91,277 of SRMO01000084.1, forward strand.
CCCGCCCCAATGGAAGCTGGCTGCTGACGGATTTCTACGGCGTGTAGACCTGCTGCGCCAAGGGAACCGTGGCGGGTGTGGTGCGATGCAGGCGAAGCATCCCCGGCGCCGGGGATGGGCGTGGGCCCCCTGGAGACCGAACCAGGGGTTCGGCACAGCTTTTTACGATGATTGCCTGACCTGACCAGGCCTGCCCGGATGTTCGACGAGCTCAGCCAACGGTTCGAGGACGCTGTCAAGAGCCTGCGCGGCCAGGACAGAATCAGCGAAACCAATGTCGACGCCGCCCTGCGGGATGTGCGCCGAGCCCTGTTGCAGGCCGACGTGAGCCTGGCGGTGGTGAAGGATTTCGTCGCCGAGATCAGGCAGAAGGCCGTCGGAGCCGAGGTGGTCCGCGGCGTGAGTCCTGACCAGCAGTTCATCAAGCTGGTCCATGAGGGGCTGGTGCAGGTGATGGGCGGAGAGAACGCCCCCCTCGAACGGGCCAGCGGCGGCGGACCCACCGTGGTGCTGATGGCTGGCCTCCAGGGCGCCGGCAAAACCACGGCCACGGCCAAGCTCGGCCTGCACCTCAAAGAGCAGAGTCGGCGCCCCCTGATGGTGGCGGCCGATGTCTACAGGCCGGCGGCGAAGGATCAGCTCCGCAGCCTCGGTGGCCAGATCGGTGTCGATGTGTTCAGCCTCGAAGGGGGGGCGAGCCCGGAAGCGATCGCCGCAGCTGGCCTGAGGAAGGCCAGGGACGAGGGCTACGACACGGTTCTGGTGGATACGGCCGGCCGTCTGCAGATCGACGACGCGATGATGGAGGAGATGGTGCGCATCCGTTCCAGTGTGGAGCCGGATGAAGTGCTGCTTGTGGTGGACGCCATGATCGGCCAGGAGGCGGCAGACATCACCCGCGCCTTCCACAGGAAGGTCGGCATCACCGGAGCCGTACTGACCAAGCTCGATGGCGACTCCAGGGGCGGTGCCGCCCTCTCGATTCGCAAGGTCAGTGGTGCACCGATCAAATTCATCGGCACCGGCGAGAAGGTGGAGGCATTGCAGCCCTTCCATCCCGAACGGATGGCAAGCCGCATCCTCGGGATGGGTGACGTGCTCACCCTGGTGGAGAAGGCGACAAAGGAGGTGGAGATCGCCGATGTGGAGAAGATGCAGAAGAAGCTCATGGAGTCGAGCTTCGACTTCTCGGACTTCCTCAAGCAAATGCGCCTGATCAAGCGCATGGGCTCCCTGGGAGGACTGATGAAGATGATCCCGGGGATGAACAAGATCGACGACGACATGCTGCGGGAAGGGGAAAAGCAGCTCAGGCGTGTGGAGGCCATGATCGCTTCGATGACCACGGCAGAGCAGCGGTCTCCGGATCTGCTGGCCTCAAGCCCCAACCGTCGTCGTCGCATCGCAGCGGGCAGTGGCCACACCACCGCCCAGGTGGACAAGATGCTGGCTGATTTCCAGAAGATGCGGGCCATGATGCAGAAGATGACCCGTGGTGGCGGGATGCCCGGGATGGACGCCATGGCCGGCCTCGGCGGCATGCCCGGTGGGCCAGGCATGCCCGGTGTGGACGGCGCCATGCCAGGCATGCGTCAGCAGCCCTCCGGCCGCGGCGGCGGCCCCAGGCGTCAACGCCCCGCCCACAAGAAGCGCAAGGGTTTCGGTGAGCTTTGAGAGGCGACCATTGCCGGGCTAAGGTTCCCTCCTGGTGCTCGGCCTGTTCGGCGCCAGACCACTCCCTGACGACCGGTTCCACGATGATCAAGCTCCGCCTCAAGCGGTTCGGCAAGAAGCGAGAAGCAAGTTTCCGCCTCGTGGCAGCCCGGAGCACCAGCCGTCGTGACAGCCGTCCCCTGGAAGAACTGGGGTTCTACAACCCCCGCACCAAGGAGACCCGCCTCGACACCGACGCCATTCGTCGTCGCCTCGACCAGGGTGCAGCCCCCACCGACACGGTGCGTGGCCTGCTTGAGAAGGGTGGTCTGCTGGAGAAACGCATGCGCCCTGCCGAAGTGACCGGCAAGGGCAAACAGGCTGAAGCCCGCGCTGCCGCCGAGCTGGCGGCCAAGGCCCCAGGCAGGCAGGCAGGCAAGCAGGCGACTGATGCCGAAGCTGCTGGTGCCACCCCTGCTGAGGGCACGGCTTCCCAGGAGGCCTGAGCACCGCCATGGGGGAAGAGGGAGCGCAACAACGCGTCGTCCTTCAACTCCCGGATCAGGCTGCAGCCCTGGCCCTGGCCGGCGAAGCCGAATCAACCCTGCGGCGCCTCTCCCACCTCACCGGAGCGAGATTTGTCCTGCGGGGCATGGACCTTGCCATAGAGGGGCGTCCCAGCCAGCTCAAGCGGGCTTCAGGGGTGGTTGAGCTGCTGCGGCCCCAGTGGTCCTGCGGCGACGCCTTGGCGGATGTGGACCTTCAGACGGCGCTCCATGCCCTGGATACGGGCCGCGCAGCCGACCACCAGGACCTCAGCGCCAATGTGCTGGCCAGGTCCCAGGGCGGTCGCCTGTTGCGCCCGCGCACCCTGAAACAGAAGACCTATGTGGAGGCAATGCAGGGGCATGCCCTCACCTTCGCCCTCGGCCCCGCCGGTACGGGCAAGACCTTCCTGGCCACGGTGCTGGCTGTGCAGATGCTCAACGATCGCAAGGTGGAGCGTCTGATCCTCACCCGCCCTGCCGTGGAGGCGGGTGAACGGCTGGGCTTCCTGCCGGGCGATCTGCAGCAGAAAGTGGATCCCTACCTGCGTCCCCTCTACGACGCGCTGCACACCCTGCTGGGCCAGGAGCGCACCAGCGTGCTGCTGGAGAAGAACCTGATCGAGGTGGCTCCCCTCGCCTACATGCGGGGCCGTACCCTCAGCGACGCCTTTGTGATCCTGGACGAAGCTCAGAACACCACCTCCGCCCAGATGCGCATGGTGTTGACGCGACTGGGAGAAAACTCCCGCATGGTGGTCACCGGTGATCCCAGCCAGGTCGACCTGGCGCCGGATCAGCGCAATGGCCTGGCTGAAGCCGCCCAGGTGTTGAGGGCCACGGAGGGCATCGCCTTCATCGAACTCACATCAGCCGATGTGGTGCGGCATCCCCTGGTGCAGCGGGTGGTGGACGCCTACGCCCGCTTTGACGGCAGCCATGGAGCCCACCAGTCCCTGACGCCGCGCCGTGGCCCGCCTCGGCGTCGCAGGAGCTAGGGAGGAGGATCCTCTGGAACATGGCTGGACCACGGGTGCAGTGCAGCCCGCCAGCAGGCGACATGCTTGTTGGCCCATGGGGCGAGGGTCGCGATGGGCGCTTGTTCAGAGCGTTCCCGGATGTGGCCTGGCTGCGGCCTGCCACCGGGACGGCCATGGCAGCATTGGAGCAGTGGCTGCGCTCTTGCTCCGCTGTTCCGCTCACTGTGCCGTTGGGTGATCCACACCCCAACGGCTCACCGCAGCTGCCAACATTGACAGATCGGAATCCCTGAACCCATGCCGGCCAACAGCAATTTCCAGGATGCCATCCGACAGGCGCAATCAAGTGCCCTGGTGGGTCCCAACGTGGTGAGATACGCCCTCCCCTACGTGGGGGGCGGGATGGTGCTCACCGCCTTCGGCACCCTGGGTGGCCTTTCCCTGATCAACAGCAACTCAGGGCTGTTCATGCCCCTCTTCTGGGTCGCCCTGATCGCGGAATTGATCCTCTTCTTCATGGCCCAGGGTGCTGCCAGCAAGGGCGAAAACAGCACGGCCCTGCCACTGCTCGCCGGCTTCAGCCTGCTCACCGGCTTCACCCTGAGCGGTCTGGTGTCCTTGGCTCTCGGCGTGGCGGGCATCGGCAGCATCGGCATCGCTGCCTTCGCGACCGGTATCACCTTTGTGCTTGCCTCCACCTTTGGCAGCCGCATGAGTGACAGCGTCGGCCAGGCCCTGACCCAGGTGGTGACCCTCGGCCTGTTCGGGCTGCTGATCGCCATGGTGGTCCAGCTCATTGGTGGCTTTTTTGCGCCTGGCATGTTTCACTTCGGCGGCTTCGAGCTGATGATCGCCGGCTTCGGGACGGTGCTTTTCACCGGCATGGCCTTCGTTGATTTCTATACCATGCCGCGAACCTACCGGGACGATCAGTACCTCGCCGGTGCCCTGGGCATGTATCTGACCTATATCAACCTGTTCATTTTCATTCTGCGCCTGATCATCGCCCTGCAGGGAGGCGGCCGTCGCGACTGACGCTGGCTGTTGGTTGTCTGCAAGGCTGCGTGTGGCTCAAGCTTCACAGCCTGTCAGTCAGACCCATGCCGCAAGCGCTCCAGCAAGGGGCGCTTTTCTGTTGGCGATGATCTGCGAACGTCGATCAATGTCCCCAGGGTCGATTCAAGGCCAGCAAGAGCACTGCGCCTCCCTGTTCGCTGACCTCTCAAGCGAGGAGTCAATCCATCCAGAGCAGTTGCTGCAGGCCTGAACATCCCCCGCCTCCAGGCCAGCGGACCCGGCGAACCACCGGGGCCAGATCCCGATGGCAAGCCACCACGACCTGGTGGCGGCTTGCCGGGTGACGCTGGAAGGACCGACTTGCGGCTTGTGCCGGTTGTCCGGAGTTTCCCCAGGAAGCCCCTGGGGAATCCCTGATTTCGCCCTGTCAGTGCTCCAAATCCCTTGCAGGGACTTGAGTTCAGATTGGCGGTGAGTCGTTGTTCAGAGTTTGCCCAGGCATTGAAGGCAAGATGCAGAGCCGGGAATCTGGCTTAGCCTAGCGTAGAATTGTTGTCGCTGAGATGGCACAAGCGGGCAAAGCCTGGGTGAAGTGGCAGCCCAGCCGCAGAGACTCGCAGGCTCTCAAAGGAATGCCCACCTGGTGGGACGACCTGCAACACCTGCCGGAACTCTGGCCGTGCCTGGCCAGGCATCATCCCGACCTGCTGGCCCTCGACAGCCCACACAGCAATCCGCCGGAACAGTTCAGCTACGGCGCGTTGAACGCGGCCATCGATGTCACGCGCAGCGGCTTGCATGCCCTCGGGCTCCGTCCTCAACAGGTGGTGGCCCTGTTCGCGGACAACTGCCCCCGCTGGCTGATTGCCGACCAGGCCGTGATGGGCAACGGTGCGGCCGACGCGGTCCGCGGCGCCACCGCACCGGTCGAGGAGCTGTGCTACATCCTCGAGGATTGCGGCGCCACTGGCCTGGTGCTGCAGGGTCTCGACCTTCTCGATCAGCTGGAGCTGAGGCCGCAGCACTGGTCAGCCCTGCGCTTCGTGGTGTTGCTGAGCGATGAACCCCTGCCCGGCAATGCAGCTGTGCCGGAGGGAATTCCACTGCTGAACTGGAAGGCACTGCAGCAGCTCGGCACCGACAACAACAATGCCCCAGTCGTGGTTCAGAGCCTTGAGGCTGTCGCCACCCTGCTCTACACCTCAGGCACCACGGGCCGCCCCAAGGGCGTGCCGCTGCGCCATCGAAACCTGCTCTACCAGCTGCGCAACCTCGGCGTGGCGGTCCAACCCAGACCCGGGGACCGGGCACTTTCGGTGCTACCGATCTGGCACTCCTACGAACGCTCCGTCGAGTACTTCCTGCTCGCCTGCGGCTGCAGCCAGACCTACACCAACATTCGTCAGCTGCGCCCGGACATGCAGCAGGTGCGCCCCCAGTTTCTCGTGAGCGTGCCGCGGCTGTGGGAGGCCTTCCAGGGGGGCTTTGACGAAGCCATCGCCAAGCTGCCGGGCACGCGCCGAGGGCTGCTCAGGGGGGCTCTGGCCGCCAGTCGCTTCCACTGCCTGCAATGGCGACGCTGGCGCGACCTGGACCTGGAACCCTGCCCTCTGCCGTTGCGCTTGCTCGGCCTGCTGAGCAGTGCCGTCAGCTGGCCGGTCCACGCTCTCGCCGGCCAGCTGCTCTGGCCCAGGGTGCGCAGCCAGCTCTGCGGTGGCCGGCTGCGGGTGGCCATCAGTGGTGGCAGTGCCCTCAATCAGTATGTCGATGCCTTCTTCGAGGCGATCGGCATCGAGCTACTGGTGGGATATGGTCTCACCGAAACCAGTCCGGTGCTGTGTTGCAGGCGCATCTGGGCCAACCGCCGGGGCAGTGCAGGCCAGCCACTGCCCGGCACGGAGCTGCGCATCGTCGAAGCGGAACTGGCGAAAGGTGACGAAGTGCGCAACACCATCCCGCTGGGGAAGCGGGGGTTGGTGCTGGCCAGGGGGCCCCAGGTGATGAGTGGATATCACCGGCGACAAGAGGACACCACCGCCGTACTGGACAGCGATGGCTGGTTCAACACCGGCGACCTGGGCCATCTGTTGCCCGATGGCTCCCTGGTGCTGAGCGGCCGGGCCAAGGACACCATTGTCCTGAGCTCCGGGGAAAACATCGAACCCGGCCCCCTGGAGGATGCCCTGCTGGGCCATCCCCTCGTGCAGCAGGTGATGCTGGTGGGCCAGGACAAGCGCATGCTGGCGGCCCTGGTGGTGCCACAGCCGGAGACCCTTGCGGCCTACTGCCAGCGGCAGGGCCTGCCCAGCGAAGGACCTCAGCTGACCCGGGCCCTGCTGCGTGAATTCAACCTGCGCCTGAGTCAGCGCAGTGGCTCCAGGCCCGATGAGCGACTCTGCGGCGTGGCCCTGGTGGAAGCCTTCACCATGGACAACGGCCTGCTCACCCAGACCCTCAAGCAGCGCCGCCCTCAGATTGCCCAGCGCTACAGCGGTCGCATCGCACAGCTCTATCGCAGCTGAGTGACTGTTCGGATCCGATGGCCCGGACGTCCCCTGAACAGGGAGATCTGAGGGCTGACACCGATATCGCCCCGGCCGGGGCGATAGGATCCCGCATCAGCACAGGGTTCTGGTAAGCAGATGGCGATTCATGAGATCTTCATGCCAGCCCTCAGCTCGACCATGACCGAGGGCAGGATTGTCAAGTGGCTCAAGCAGCCAGGCGATCGCGTCGAGCGTGGTGAATCCGTTCTGGTGGTGGAGTCAGACAAGGCCGACATGGACGTGGAGTCGTTCAACGACGGCATCCTGGCCAACGTGCTGATGCCTGCCGGCAGCATGGCCCCCGTGGGCGAAACCATTGCCCTGATCGCCGAGACCGAAGCCGAGGTTGGCCAGGCCCAGGCCCGGGCAGGCAGATCAGCTGCAGCGGCAACGGCCAGCGCTCCTGCTCCTTCCCCGGCAACCACATCCACAGCTCCGGCAACCACGTCCACAGCCGTTGCCACACCTTCTCCGCCAGCGACAGCCACTCCCCCAGCGGCTGCTGCACCTCCTCCTCCATCTGCGCCTCCAGCCTCAGTTCCCAGCGCTCCCGGCCAGGCTGATGGCCGCCTGGTGGCGACCCCCCGGGCAAGGAAGCTTGCCAAGCAGCTGGGAGTGGCCATCGAGACCCTGCGGGGCAGTGGCCCCCATGGCCGTGTGGTGGCAGAGGATGTGGAACGGGCGGCAGGGACATCTCCCAGCACTCCCCGCGTCAGTGAAGGAGATGGCAGAGGCCTGGCCGTTCCCTCCGCCAAGACCGCACCTGCCCAGGCCAGCGCGCCCAGTCTGGCAGCCGCCGCACCCGGCGAGACCGTCGCCTTCAGCACCCTGCAGGACGCGGTGAACCGGAACATGCTGGCCAGCCTTGCGGCTCCCACGTTCAGCGTCGGCTACACCATCACCACCGATGGGCTCGATGGCTTCTACAGGCAGGTGAAATCCAAGGGCGTCACCATGACGGCCCTGCTGGCCAAGGCCGTGGCGCTCACCCTGATGAAGCACCCCCAGGTCAACACGGCTGCCACCGACACAGGCATGCGTTTTGCCCCCGGCATCAACATCGCCGTGGCCGTCGCCATGGATGACGGTGGGCTGCTCACCCCCGTCCTGGCCGCCGCCGACAGCACCGATCTCTACGCCCTCTCGCGAAACTGGGCCGATCTGGTGAAGCGTGCCCGCAACAAGCAGCTGGCGCCCGAGGAGTACAGCAGCGGCAGTTTCACCCTCTCCAACCTGGGCATGTTCGGTGTCGATCGCTTCGATGCCATCCTTCCCCCCGGCACCGGCGCCATCCTTGCGGTGGGTGCATCCCGCCCCGTCGTGGCCGCCAATGCCGATGGCTCCATTGCCGTCAGGCGTCAGATGCAGGTGAATCTCACTGCAGACCACCGGGTCATCTATGGCGCCCATGCCGCCGCCTTCCTCAGGGACCTGGCAGATCTGATCGAGAACCATCCCACCGGCCTCGCCCTCTGAACAGCAGAGCAGCCTGGCCAGGGCTGCATCAGCAAGGGCCATGGGGGCACTCTCTCTGCGCTGTTGACCGCTTGAGCCAGCTGGACCCGCCACAACCGTCACTCCAGGGGACGATCCAGGCTGATGGGCCGCGCTGCGATGACCGGCTCTCCAGCTACAGCTACGAGCTGCCCGAAAAGGCCATCGCCCAGATGGCAGTGGAGCCCCGCCACAGCGCCCGGCTGATGGCCCTCGACGCCGCCGGCGGTTGGCGGGACAGGATCGTGGCCGATCTGCCCGGTTTGCTGCGGCCGGGAGATCTGCTGGTGCTCAACGACACCCGGGTGCTGAAGGCACGTCTGCACATCCGCAGGTCCGACGGAGGCGCCGGTGAGCTGCTGCTGCTGGAGCCCCGCAGCGAGGACACCTGGCTGAGTCTGGTGAAACCCGGCAGGCGCATCCGCGTCGGGGATCAGCTGCAGCTGACTACCCCCGGCGGGCCCATCGGCATTGCCGTGGTGGACGCCGATCAGGCCAGTGGCGGCCGCCTGCTGCGCTTTCCGCTGCGGGGAATGGACGCGATGGAGCAGCTGCTGAACAGCTGCGGCCACATGCCCCTGCCCCCCTACATCCGCGACAGCAGTCAGGCTGACGCCCGCTACCAGACCACCTACGCCGAGAAGCCCGGTGCCGTGGCGGCCCCCACAGCGGGCCTGCACCTGAGCCATGAGCTGCGCCACTGGCTCGCCGCCGCGGGCGTGCGCAGTGCAACGCTCACCCTGCATGTGGGCCTGGGAACCTTCCGCCCACTCGATACGGAAGACCTCAGCCGGCTCGAGCTGCACAGCGAACGGGTCGAGGTCAGTCGGCAACTGGTGGATGCGGTGAGAACGACCCGTGCCGCCGGTGGGCGCGTGATCGCCGTGGGCACCACCAGTTGCCGTGCCCTGGAGGGAGCTGCCCAGGCCCATGGCGGTCAACTGGATGCCTTCAGCGGCAGAGTGAAGCTGTGCATCCGTCCCGGCTATCGCTTCCGGGTCGTGCAGGGACTGCTGACCAATTTTCACCTGCCCTGCTCCAGCCTGCTGCTGCTGGTGAGTGCCCTGATCGGCCGGGAGCGGCTGCTGGAGCACTATGCAGATGCCCTGGCATCGGGCTATCGCTTCTATTCCTATGGCGATGCCATGTGGATCGATCCCGAAGCCGTGCTGCCCGAGGCCCGACCGTGATGAGCATCGCCAACGGCGGAGCGATCAAGCGGCGGCCAGGTTGGCGGCGACGAAGTCCCAATTGACCAGCTTGTCCAGGAAGGTGGTGATGTAGTCGGGGCGACGGTTCTGGTAGTCCAGGTAGTAGGCGTGCTCCCATACGTCCATGGTCAGCAGAGGCAGCTGACCATGAACCATGGGATTGTCGGCATTCAGGGTCTTGCTGACCTTGAGGCTGCCATTGTCGAGCACCAACCAAGCCCAACCACTGCCGAACTGGGTGGCTCCAGCCTTCTTGAACGCATCGACAAAGGCCGTGAAGCCGCCGAGATCGGCAGTGATCCTGTCGGCCAGGGCACCGCTGGGTTCACCACCACCGGCAGGCTTCATGCACTGCCAGTAGAAGCTGTGGTTCCAGACCTGGGCAGCATTGTTGAACACACCGAGCTTGGCGTCGTCGCCGGCGACAGCCTTGATGGTCTGCTCCAGAGACTGATCGGCCAGGTCGGTATCTTTGACCAGGGCGTTGAGGTTGTTGACGTAGGTCTGGTGGTGTTTGCCGTGGTGAAATTCCAGCGTGGAACGGGAGATATGGGGTTCCAGGGCGTCGATGTCGTAGGGCAGCGGGGGCAGCGTGTGGGCCATGGGGGAAAACGATGCGGAACCGCCCGACAGGACGTGCGGGAAGGTCCGGCGGGCACCGGCACTCTAATGAGACAGAACCAACAACCCCATGGGGGAATCAACACGCCCTGCCGCGCGGCCTGGTGCGGGACGGAGGCGT
>SRMO01000084.1:102409-115502 GCA_004768415.1 Aphanocapsa feldmannii 277cV
CTGCTGTGGCTGGCCCTGGTCCCCCTCTGGCGACTGGCCGGGTCACCGCGCCATGGCGGCAACGGACCGCCCCATAGCGGCCCAGGATCCGTGACGGGGGCGGTCCTGCCACCCCCACGGAGAGCGCCGGGCGGCGGCTTATCCCCAGGGTCCTTGCTGTCGGCGGGCTGGGGACTGCTGGCCGTGCTCTGTGGTCACCGCTGGCTGCTGGGGCTCCATCCGCTCGACTGGGTGGGCGTGCCGGCGCCGCTGAGCCTGCCACTCACTGTGGTGATCTGGCTGGTTTGCGGCTGCTGCGGCGCCGGTGCCGTGACGCTCTGGCTGTGGCTGGCACGCCGCCTGCCGGGTCAGGGGCTGGCCTGGGCCCTCTGTCTGTCCTTCAGCTGGGGCTGTGGCGAAGTGCTCCTGGCCCGCGGCCCCCTCTTCTGGATCGGCCTGGGGAGCGTGGCGCTGCCCCATGACCGCGCCCTGGCCGGCTGGGGCAGTCTCGGAGGGGCGGGGCTGCTCAGTGCCCTGCAGCTACTGATCAGCTGGGGGATCAGCCGGCTATGGGGAGCAGCCGCTCAGCAACGGCGCCGCATCCTGGCTCTGCTGATTCCGGCGATTCTGACGCTGCACCTGGGCGGCTGGTTCCTGCTGCCGGCTCCTGCCAGCGCCACCCTGCCCCTGGGGGTGGTCCAGCCCGCCATCCCGACGCGGCAGAAATTCAGCCCCGAGGCCCAGCTGCTGCTGCAACGACGCCTCGCCGCCGCTGCTGTGCTGGTGGCTGTCCAGGACGCCCGCTGGATGGTGGCGCCGGAAGGCGCGCTGCCCCTGGATACCCAGCCGGATCCACTGGCGATCACGCTGATCAGCGGAGGTTTCCGTCGAGTCGATGAGGAACTGCGCAGCAGCCTGCTGGTGTTTGCAGCGGGGGCCAGTACCCCTTCCGCCTGGTTGGACAAGCACCGCCTTGTGCTGCTTGGCGAATGGCTGCCCTGGCAGGGCTGGTTCAGCCAGCTGGGCCTCTCCGCTGTGGGAGGCGTGGATGCAGGTACCCCATCCCGTCTGCTGCTTGCCGCCAGCGATGGATCCAGCCCGGCCCTGGCGGTCGCCATCTGCTATGAGGCCAGCCAGGGGCATGCCCTGGCCGCTGCCGTCAGGCGCGGGGGGCAACTGCTGCTGACTGTGGCCAACCTGGATCCCTATCCGCTCGGTCTCCAGGCCCAGATGCTGACACTCGGCCAGCAGCGGGCGATCGAAACGGGACGCTGGTGGCTGGGGGTGGGGAATACCGGGCCCACCGCCCTGGTGGACAGTCGTGGCCTTGTGCGGGCCGCCCTTCCCCCACTCGAACCAGGTACAGCAGTCTGGTCGGCGGCCCTGCCGAGCCGGCTCACGCCCTATGACCGCGTCGGTGATGGCGGCTTGTGGCTCGTCACCGGCCTGCTCTGGCTACTGCTGCTTGGCCGGCACGGGTGGCGATCAGCACAGCCCTGACGGCCACCACCAGGTTGCCTCCGTTGCCGCGGGGTGATCAGTGACCCGGTGGAGAAGGCCTGATGATCAGGCCCAGCGGCGGCGCGGGCGGGGCGGCTGCAGACACACCTCCACCGGCAGACGGCGATTGCTGAAGTGATGGCGGTGGGACCGGATCTGCTGCATCTGCTGGGGTGCCAGGTTGGCGCTCAGATTGAGCGCGAGCCCCGTCGCGATCAGCGGGGTGGCGCAGAAGGCAATGGCCAGCAGGAGCTCCAAGGGAGTTGCAGCGACATGCCACCGCCCTAACTCCGGTCCGGTCCCGCTGTCATCCCCCTCGGCTGAGCGACTGGCTGGACGGTTACCCCGATGGCGGGTGCTGGGCCGATGCCACTCCCCTTGCCAGGGTGGCTGGCTTCGTCTGCCCCCCTCCCCCCTGAAGGTGGCTGAATCGACAGACCGTCAGCCGCGGATCAACGCGGCATGTCGCCTGCCGGGATGTCTGCAGTGCGGCGCGTGGGAACACACCTTGCTGCGGCCGACGGCAGCCGCTTCATGAGACAAGTTGGTCCACCACGAAGCTGCACTGAAGCAGCTGCTCAGCGCCGGGGGGAACGCTGAGCCGACGCTCGCCACTGAGCAGCGCTCCGCGGGGCGCCGTCCAGGGTTCCAGGCAGACCATGGGTCGCGGCGGGTCGGTCCAGATCACGGCCAGATCGAAGGGCGGGGTCAGCCTGAGCTGCAGACGACGGCCCGCGCCCCTGTCCAGCAGGGCGACACTGCCCTTGGGTCGGGCCAGCAGATCAACACCCTCCGCCAGACCTGTCAGCGCATCAGCCAGGTCACAGGGCTGGTTGCTGCGTTGATCCAGCCCCTGCTCGGGAAGCCCTGCGAAGCCCACCCCAGCCAGGTCGCTGACCTTGAAGTAAGGGTGCAGACCAGCGCAGAACGGCAGGCTTTCGGAGCCGGGATTCTGCAGCCGCAGGCGTGCCTGCAGGCCGTTCCCCTCCAACCACCACTCCAGGTCGAGGCGGAAGGGAAAGGGGAAGAGCGCCAGCGTCCGAGGGGAGGAGGTCAGGACCATGCGCACCCCCTCACGCCTCTGCGGGCCCCCTGCATCATCCAGAGCTGCCAGGGACCAGGTCCGATCGCGGGCGAAGCCATGCTGGGGAAGACTGAAGTCGCCCTGGGGCAAGGGAAGGCGATTCCCCAGCAGATTGCCGCAGATGGGGAACAGCACCGGCACACCGCCCCGCACCGACTTGCCGGGATCAGCCAAGCGCCCATGGTCCATGTAGAGCTGTTCGACGCCAGCATGGCACCAGCCACTGAGCAGCCCGCCCCGCTCGGGCACCAACCGCAGGCAATCGCCATTGCTGGCCGTGAAGCACCAGTGGGGGTAGGGGTTCTGCAGCCGCGTGAGGGTCATCGGTCGGGATGCGGGGGCTCAGGCACCAGCCACAGCGGGCAGGGTCGCCAGCCAGTCGAGCAGGCTGCGGTTCACCTGCTCCGGCACCTCGTCGTGGGGGCAGTGGCCTGCTTCCAGGACCACCTCGCTGGCCCGGGGAGCCGCCTGCTGAAACTGGCGACGCCGGGCAACTGCGTTGATCCAGGGGTCGCGAATCCCCCAGAGCAGCAGCAGTGGAACATCGAGACGCGAGAGCAGGGTATCGAGGGGTTCGCCCCCGGGAACACCGAACGCCTTGCGAAACACGAGAAACGCACCGGGATCCAGCGCCGGCTCACGGATCGACCGGATCAGAGCGTCATCCACATTGGTGTGGTCGAGATAGACTTGATGGAGTGTGCTGCGGATGCTGCGCGGCCGACGCAGGTTTTCGAACAGCAGCCGCTGCACTGGGTAGCTGTTCAGCAGTGCGCCAGCGATGCTTTTGCGGGCGATGGCGCCCCAGCTCCGGGACCTGGGATCGTCAGCCTCGATGAAGGGGCCGGCTGCATTGAGCAGAACCACGCCGGCACAGTCACTGGCGGCAGTGGCGGCAGCTGCCAGGGCGACATAGCCTCCGATCGAATTGCCGATGAACACGGTGGGACGCCCGATCCGTTCGCCCACGTAGCTGAGGGTCTGCTCCTGCCAGAGGGTGCCGCCATAGGGCTCTTCCGGCGGCTTGGCGCTGCGACCGAAGCCGAGCAGATCAAAGGCGTGCACCTCGTAATGCCGCGCCAATGCAGGAATGTTGTAGCGCCAGTGGGTGGTTGAGGCTCCGAAGCCATGAATCAGGAGCAGCGCCGGCTGGTGAGGGTCGGGTTGCCGTGGTCGGGATGAGACCCAGTGGATGCGATGGCCCCGGAACAGCCACTTGCCCTGCTCAGACAAGCCTCTGCTGGGTGGGGCTGCAGGGAAGGCGTCCAAGGTATGCGGCGCGTTGTCAGGCAATTGATGCTAGGGAAGATCTGGAAAACCTCGCATCTGGAATTCAGCAGCTAGCGGCAGCAAGGCTTTTCGGCATTGAGATCGTTGATTTCGGTGGTTATCCAGAGTTTCCTCAGCCCTTCGCCTGTCCCATGGCGACACGCAAAGCCATTGCAAACGGCGCGCAAGGGATGCCGCTGTCTACCCCTGAGTCCGCATCCTCAACCTGGCATCGCACATCCTGGCGGAAGTGCTGCAGCTAGCGTCGGGGCGGCAGCGGCTGGAAATGGGATGTCGCAGACCTGAAGGCATCAAGGCCCACCCTGGCTCCGATGAGACGCCCCGGAATGTCGTCCGCCGGCGGGTGGATGCCTCCCCAGATGCGCGACAGGCTGCACTGGTCTGCGGCATCGCGGTAGGTGGCCCACTGCAGAGTCATGTCAACGGAGGGTCCGCGCTCGAATACCAGAAAGCTCTTCGCGGAAGCTTCGAACTCGCTCATACCCCCGGGGAAAAACGGATTGCCAGTCAGTGCGGTCAGCACCTCCGCGGCTGCCCGTGAATAGGTGGAATGGCCGGACACGTAGCCGGCAAACGGCGGCGTGACGAAGGATGGCCGCTGGTAGGGCCACCAGTTATCAGCAAGAATCCAGCCGACGCCAGCGACATCGGTCGCAGGGTCGTCCACGGAATCGGGGCCGCGCCACGCCAACAGCTTGATCTTGTCCACATGTTCACCGTATTCACCCGCAAGAGGATCGTCGGGGCTGACCAGCTCAATGAAGCCCTCGACCAGCGGTATGCCGTCGGTAGACCAGGAGGGTAGCACCGGGTCGCTCGATTGCCCCCTCCCGGCCATGGCCCGCAGGGCAGAGATAGGCCGAACGTAGTCGTACCAGCCCTTGATCCCCCAGGCGGCAATGGAAGCATCATGCATGGCCCCTCCCAGGGTGAAGTAGGCCTTGATATCCCATTCCAGGGGTTCGAGTTCGGGTCCTTTGCCACCGAGCTGTCTGATATGCAGCTCATGGTCGTTCACCGTATTCAGGATCGTGAACCAGTGTCCCGGAGGTGTTTCAGAGTCGGGTCCATCGGCCCAGAACTCTGCCAACACGCGCACATAGTCTCCCTTGGGCACCAGCTGGGGCTCATATGACTTGCCTGTGGCCGGATTGATGTCGTGACCCGACCCTTCTACACCAAAGCTGTAGAAATCGATATGTTCCTCGAACGTGCGTGGCAAGTCGCGGACATTGCCCATGCTGGATGGTGCAATGTCGATCAGTACGCCGTCCTCCGGCGATAACTCGGAAGACCATATGGCAACCAGGGAAAAACCCCATTTATAAAGTTCAGCAAGTGGGCCTCGTAGAGTCGGCGGAGGCCCTGGATCGTGATAAACGTAATATTCGGAGCCGCCTCGCTCATGGACGGTCAAATCGTCTTTGGTCAACGCGAACGGCATCACACGACCCCATTCAGGTGTTACAAAATCAGCAGTATCAGTCGTGATCATGAAGCCAGACTGGTCGACGAACTGTTCCAGTGACAATGGTTGCCAACGGTCGGGATGAATCAACTCATAATTACCAGGATCATATACTTCCAGGGGTGGATTGACTGGTCGATAATTTTTTATCCCGTAGTCATTCGCTTCGTTCGAGCCGTCAGTCAAACCGCGGGAGATATAGAATTCACCAATGCATTTGCCCAGACGTGCCGCCGGCTTAATTGCTGCGCCTGCTGACGCGACATCGGTGTCGTAACCCAGGGCAGACATCAAGGCATCGGCATTCATCCGGGTGTGTCGGGCGCTGGGTGAGTGCCTGAAGCGATGTCTGATGATCCGCCAGGCAGCGTGGCTGACAGCTTCTTGCCGCTGGCTCCGAACATTATCAGTTTTCGGCGGTATCAGGGACATGCACGGAGCCTCGGCATCGCCAAGCAGGTACGGTGTGGCTGATTCGGAATAGATGGCCCAGGCGTCATACATCGCGGCCGCCCGATTCCCGCTCACAGCAGTGCTTCCAGATAGGGTGTCATCACCCGCTGCATGCGCTGTGCTCTGGCCTGGTCCCAAAGCACATCCACATCCAGTTTCCGTTGCTGGATCGCATCCTTCAGTGCCTCCAGCACCGGTTCCATCCCGAGGCGACTCCGGTAGCGGAAGCAATCGACCAGCGTTTTCTCCACGCCATAGACCCGGAGGCTGACGGGGCCGGATGGTGTGTCTGCACTTGCAGGCGATGCAGGGCCGGCTGCACCTGAACAATCTCCAGCTGCAGGTAGGTGTGCTTGGGGCAGTAGGTTCCCCGCGGCAGCGCAATCGAGACCTTGCGGGGAAGTTGCGTGCCCAGACCATGGAGCTTCAGAGCACTCAGAAGACAGAACACGGCCTGCGGCACCCGCTTGGCTACGATCTCCAGCGAGGCATGCTCTCGCACAGCAGCATCAGGCAGGCCATACAGCCCCCGCTCCAGGCGCTCAAGCCGGCGCTCATGATAAAGGCGCTCCAGCGTCGAAGGATCAATGCCGGCCTCGGCGGCCTCATTCACCAGCAGCAGACCACGGGTCCGGGCAAGCTCCAGAGCCTTCTCTCGCCTGTCCAGAACTCGGTTCATGCACTTATATGCGACGTTGATGCACCCATCACTGCGACGGTCACGCACCCATCATGCGACAAAAACCTTGGCACCTATGCCTTGATGTGCATATTTCGTGGCCACTCCACCCCTGCTCCAGATTCTGCCACTGACCTTCCCAGCCACTGTCCCTGCCGCCAAACCTGTCTTCTCCAAGCCCACAGGTGATGGCCCGCCGTGGTGCTGTGGACTTCTTTGCGGTGCTGCAGCGCTACAACCACGGAGTGCAGGCTGAGGCAGGTCCTTCCGGCTGTGACGCCGATCAGTGCCTGCTGCCGCTGGCCAACACATGAACCAGGGCGAAATCACGGGTTATCCAGAGGCCTTCCAGATCAGCCAGTCAATCGTTGATTCAGGCGGCGTGGCAGATCCTCAGGGACCCGGAACACCGCTCGCCGTCCCTGGCGGCCAGCGTTCAGCAGTGCTCGGTCTGCCAGGGTCTGCAGGTCTGTGCGGGCCGTCTGGTTGCTCACGCCATGGCTGGTCTGATGGGAGGTCACTGTGTAGATGAAGCCCGGGTGACGCAGGGCATGGTGCAGCAACGCCAGTTGGCGATGGTTGAGACCTTCCACACGACCCAACTTGCACTGCAGGGCTGTGACTGCAGATGCCTTCCGCTCAAGGTAATCACGAAGGCTCTTGATGGCCTGCTGAATCACGTTCACCTGGGCCAGCAGAAAATAGGTGAGGTCGTTGTCGTCAGTTTCGGTGTGCAGGAATGCCAGTTCGTACTTGCCCCGAGCCCTGTTGATCACAGAAGAGATCGAGATGAAGGCGAACAGCCAGTACCCCTGATGCAGCATGGACCAATAGAACAGGGCCCGGGCAGTGCGGCCATTCCCGTCGATGAAAGGGTGGTCGTAGGCCAACCAGAAGTGGAGCCCGATCGCCCGCACCACCGGATGCAGGAACAGCTCGGGTGTGATGCCGTTGGCGAAGGCGCACAGCTGCTCCAGCCGCTCCGGCAATTGCTCCGCCGCCGGCGGCTGGTGGAACACCGTGCCATAGATGTCGCTCACCACCGCCTTGGTGCCAGGAGGCCGCAGCCGTCCGGCCCCGTCCGGATCGTCCAGGGCTTCCTCAGTGACGATCCGGTGCAACTCCAACACCAACTCGGGCGTAAGCGCCTCATCCTGCAGCTCCCTGATCCGCTGCATGGTCCGGTAGTTGTTGAGGATCATCTGCTCCGAGCGATCCCTGGGTGGGCGCTTTGCACGGATCATCTCCTTGGCCACATCCCGCGTGGTGGCGGCTCCCTCCATCTGGCTGGAGGTGATGGCCTCCTCCATCAGCGTGCGGATCCGATACCGCTCCTGGTTGTGGGCATCGGTCAGGGCCTTGGGGGCAATCAAGCTCGCCCCGGCCTGCATATCGATCTCATGCAGGCCCTTGAGCAGAAGAGGTGGCTGGCAGAAACTGAAGGACCTGCCGTCGGTTCCCGTCAGCGGCAGAGGCGTTTGGCGGCGCCTCAGCTTTTCCACCAGCCACCATTGACGGTGCGTCAGCCCATTGGGTGGGGTGCGACGACGCAGCTGGTCCCAGTGCAGATAGTGGTCGAGATCTGCCCTCTTGTACCCCAGACCCAGCCGGGTCAGCAGATCAGTGTCTTTGCCTACTTCCTGAAGCAGGGAGTGCAGTGGTGGCGGCGTCTGGGGCTTATGGGTGGGCAATTCCCAATGAACTCCTAATTAGGAGCAAATTAGCAGATGGTTTGGAGTTCGCTTGCTGCTGCCCTCAGGCCAGCAGGCCACCCACCAGCTCGTCGGCCAGGGGCATGTCGCTGGTCCGCGCCTCTACCACCAAGGCGCCCTTGGCAAGGTAGTAGGCATCGCACCAATCAACGCTGCAGCGGAACACCGGAGCAGCGGCTGCCTCACCCGGATCGTGTACCGCGATAGCGAGCGCAAGCGGAGCGGATCTGATGGTTGTCTCGGAGGGGATGCCACGGCCTGCCGCCAGCAACGGATGGTGCTGAGCAGGTCAGCTGTTGGCCCGCAGGAAACCCACCGTGTCGATCAGCAGTTCGGCGAAGCGGTCGATCTCGGCCGGTGTCGTGGTGTAGCTGAGGCTGGCCCGGGCTGTGGCGTCCAGCCCCAGCAGGCGATGCAGGGGTTGGGTGCAGTGGTCGCCGCTGCGGATACAGACCCCATGGCTGTCCAACAGGGCACTGATGTCGTGGGCGTGGAGTCCCGCCACGCTGAAGCTGGCCAGGGCACCGCGATCGGCCTGCTGCTCCGGAGCTGGTCCGTGGATGGTCAGTCCCTCGATGCCGCGCAGGTGGTCGAACAGTCGCTGGGTGAGTTGCTGTTCCCAGCGGTGAATGGTTGCGAGGCCGATGGCACTGATGTAGTCGAGGGCTGCACCGAAAGCGATCGCCTCGGCGATGGCCGGTGTGCCCGCCTCGAACTTGTGGGGTAGCCTGGCCCAGCTGCTGTGGTCGAGGAAGACCTCTTCGATCATCTCGCCACCGCCCAGGAAGGGGGGCATGGCCTCCAGCAGCGCCTCGCGACCCCAGAGGAAACCGATGCCTGTCGGACCACCGAGTTTGTGGGCTGAGCCCACATAGAAGTCGCAGCCGATGCGTTGCACATCCACCGGCAGGTGCGCCAGGGCCTGGCAGCCGTCGACCAGTACCCGGGCATCCACGGCCCGGGCAGCCTCCACCACCTGCTCCACGGGGTTGAGGCAGCCCAGGGTATTGCTCAGGTGCACCAGGGCCACCAGGCGGGTCTTTTCGTTGAGCAACCCGCACAGCGCCTCGATGTCGAGGCTGGCATCGGCCCCGAGGCCGGCATGACGCAGCACCACACCGCTGCGCTGGGCCAAGAGCTGCCAGGGCACCAGGTTGCTGTGGTGCTCCATCACCGTGAGCACGATCTCGTCGCCCGGCCGGAGATTGGCCTCACCCCAGCTGCGGGCCACCAGATTGATGGCCTCGGTGGCATTGCGGCTGAAGATGATCTCGTTGGGGTCGGCGGCATTGACGAAGCGCGCCACCATGCCACGGGCCGCTTCGAAGGCATCGGTGGCGCGGGCACTGAGGCTGTGGGCGGCGCGATGCACGTTGGCATTGTCGCGGCTGTAGTAGCTCTGCAGCGCTTCCAGCACTTGCCGTGGTTTCTGGCTTGTGGCCGCGTGGTCGAGATAGATCAGCGGCTGGCCGTTGATCTGCTGCTCCAGCAGGGGGAAGTCGCGACGGTGGAGGGCGGCGAGATCGATCGCCGTGGAAGGGCTTGCAGTCATGGCCTCACCTCGCTGGCACCCAGCAGTGCCTGCAGCGGTGACCAGGGTGCGGCGACTGCCGGCAGCTGGCGCACCACTGCATCAAAGAATCCCCGCTGCAGCAATCGAGCAGCCTGATGACGGCTGATGCCACGGGACTGCAGATAGAACAGCTCATCGTCGCGAAGCCGGCTGATGGTGGCGCCATGGGTGCATTTCACGTCATCGGCAACGATCTCCAGCTCCGGCTTGGTGTCGATGCGTGCATGGTCGCTGAGCAGCAGGTTGCGGCTGAGCTGGGCGGCGTCGGTGCCCTGGGCGGGACGGGGCACCTGCACCGAGCCGTTGAACACACTGCGCCCGGCATTGTCGGCCAGGGCCTGGTGGCATTGGTCGAGCCTGCCGTCGGGGCCCTCGAAGCGCACCAGGCTGTGGGTGTCGAGCAGGCTGTCGTCGCGGGCCACGGCCAGCCCCCGCAGGCTTGTGCCGGCAGCCCCTTGCACCTGCACCACCCGTGGTTCCTCGCGGCTGAGCCCCCAGCCCCAGACCACGCCGGTGCGGCGATAGTCGCTGTGCCTGCCCTGCAGGATCGCGCTGGTGGCAAAGAGGCTGGCCGTGCCGTGCCCCTGGGCGAGCAGGGCCTCATGGAGGCTGGCGCCTTCCCCCAGCTCCGCTTCAAGGGTGGGCAGCAGCACGGCGGTGCTGTTGCAGCGCAGGCTCCAGAGCAGTTCGAGACGACTGTTCGCCTCCAGCTGCAGCAGCACCCGCGGGGCCAGCCAGGCATGGGCGGCGGCGGGCTGCAGCACCAGCTCCAGGGCGGGAAGCCCGGCACCGCGCACCTTCAGGCCCAGCACCGGGCCGGCGCTGATGTCGTTGAGTTCCTGCCCCAGCCGGCGGGCATCGCGCTGGTGCTGGGCACAGCGTTCGGCGGCACGGCCCAGGGCAGCCTCGATCTCTGCCGCGGCCATCGGTTCGAGGCCAGCGGGCCAGGCCACAGGCCGACCCTTGCCATCCACCCAGCCACCTGCTGCATCGAGGCTGAGGCGCAGGGCGCCTGGCCCGGCCCCGGGCAATCCGCTGAGGCTGGTGCGCTGGTGCAGGGCAGCCAGGTCAAGGTGTCTCAGGCTGGCCAGGTCGGTGAAGCGCCAGTGCTCCAGCCGTGGGGAGGGCAGCGTTGCTGTCGCCAGGTTGTGGCGCCGCTGGCCGCTGCGGTGGGTGGAAGGTTGGGGCAGGTGCTCGCAGAGTCGCGAGAGCCAGCTGCTGCGGTCGAGTCCGGTGGCGTTGGCCGTCATCGTGCACCCACCTCGGCAAGGCTGTCGGCATCCTCCTGGTCGACCCAGTCGTAGCCCCGCTCCTCCAGCTCCAGGGCCAGGCCCTTGTCACCGGTGCGGAGGATGCGGCCGTTGACCATCACGTGGACGAAGTCGGGGGTGATGACATCCAGCAGGCGCTGGTAGTGGGTGATCAGCAGGGTGGCGTTGTCTGGCCTGGCCAGCTGCTGCACACCGCCGGCGACGATGCGCAGGGCATCGATGTCCAGACCGGAGTCGGTTTCATCGAGAACCGCCACCAATGGATCCAGCAGCGCCATCTGCAGAATCTCGTTGCGCTTCTTCTCTCCACCGGAGAAACCTTCGTTCACGCTCCGCTCCAGGAAGGCGGGATCCATCTGCACGATGGGCAGGGTGTCGCGCACGTGGTCCTCGAAGGCGAAGGTGTCGAGCTCCTCTTCCCCCTTGTAGCGGCGACGGGCATTGCTGCTCACCCGCAGGAACTCCAGATTGCTGACGCCCGGGATCTCCACGGGATGCTGGAATCCCAGGAAGAGGCCGGCGCGGGCACGGTCCTCAGGCTCCAGGGCCAGCAGGTCGTCGCCACGGTAGCGTACGGTTCCGGCCGTGACGGTGTAGGCGGGATGGCCGGCCACCACCTTGGCGAGGGTGCTCTTGCCACTGCCGTTACGGCCCATGATCGCGTGGATCTCGCCGGCATGGATCCGCAGCGAGACGCCCCGCAGGATCGCATTGCCCTCAACCTCGGCATGGAGGTCGTCGACCTCGAGCAGTGGTTCGGATTGGCACACAGGGAAGCAGCAGGGGAGCAGTGAGGACACCGGGGGATGGTGAAGGCGGCACGGAGCCGGACCGGGCCGCAGGGATCAGCCCACGGATCCCTCCAGTTTCAGCGCCAGCAACTTGTCGGCCTCGGCGGCGAATTCAAGGGGCAGTTGGTTGAAGACGTCGCGGCAGAAGCCGCTGACCAGGATCGAGATGGCTGCTTCGAAATCGATGCCGCGGGACTGCAGGTAGAACAGCTGATCTTCCGAGATTTTGCAGGTGCTGGCCTCATGTTCGACATCGGCCTGGGGCTGCTGGGACTGAATGTAGGGATAGGTGTTGGCAGCGGCCCGATCGCCGATCAGCATCGAGTCGCACTGGCTGAAGTTGCGGGCGCCTTTCGCCTTCGGGCTGATCTTCACCAGTCCGCGGTAACTGTTCGACGACTGGCCGGTAGAGATTCCCTTGCTCACGATTGTGGAGCGGGTACGCGCGCCGATGTGCACCATTTTGGTGCCGGTATCGGCTTGCTGATGGTTGTTCGTGAGAGCCACCGAGTAGAATTCGCCGACCGCGTCGTCACCCACCAGCACACAGCCAGGGTATTTCCAGGTGATGGCGGAACCCGTTTCCACCTGGGTCCAGCTGATATGGCTGCGGGCGCCTCGGCAAAGGCCGCGCTTGGTGACGAAGTTGTAGATGCCACCCTTGCCGTGTTCGTCGCCGGCATACCAGTTCTGCACGGTGGAGTACTTGATCGAGGCGTCATCCAGGGCCACCAGTTCGACCACCGCGGCGTGGAGCTGGTTGGTGTCGAACATCGGGGCTGTGCAGCCTTCCAGATAGGTGACGCTGGCACCTTCTTCAGCAATGATCAGGGTGCGCTCGAACTGCCCCGTGTCGCCACTGTTGATGCGGAAGTAGGTGGAGAGCTCCATCGGGCATTCCACCCCTTTGGGGATGTAGACGAAGGAGCCATCACTGAACACAGCGGAGTTCAGCGCCGCGAAGTAGTTGTCGGCAATGGGCACCACCGTGCCGAGATAGCGCTCGATCAGCTGTGGATGGTCCTGCACGGCTTCGGAGATGGAGCAGAACACCACGCCGTGCTCCGCCAGTTTCTCCTTGTAGGTGGTGGCGATGGAAACGCTGTCGAAGACTGCATCCACGGCAACGTTACTGAGGCGCTTCTGCTCGCTCAGGGGAATGCCGAGCTTATCGAAGGTTTCCAGCAGGGCGGGGTCCACCTCGTCGAGGCTTGTCTTCTTGTCCTGTTGTCTGGGGGCCGCGTAATAGACGATGTCCTGATAGTCGATCCGGGGATAGCCCACTGCGGCCCA
>SRMO01000084.1:116294-118301 GCA_004768415.1 Aphanocapsa feldmannii 277cV
ACTGCCGCGAGCCTGGCCGCCGAGCTGGAGGTCTCGGTGCAGGCCATGCGTCGCCACCTGCGCAGCCTGGAACAGGACGGCCTGATCGAATCCAGTCACGTGGCCAACGGACCTGGCCGCCCCAGCAACCATTGGCGGCTCACGGCCGCCGGCCGGGGGCGCTTCCCTGACGGTAGCGAGCACTTCGCCCTGGGGCTGCTGCAGTCCATGGCACAGATCCTCAGCCCCGAGCAGCTGCGGGCGCTGATGGGCGTCCAGGCCCGGGCCCAGGCCGCTCACTACCGCCAGCAACTGGGGAATGGCCCGCTGCCCCAGCGGCTCGAACGCCTGGTGGAGCTGCGGCGCCGTGAGGGCTACGTGGCGGATTTCCGCCGCGGGGATCAGCCGGGGGACTGGCTGGTCCGGGAGTTCCACTGTTCCGTGGCACGCATCGCGGAACGGTATCCCTTCGTCTGCGATCAGGAACTGCAGCTGTTCCGCATGATCTTCCCCGACTGCCGCGTGGAGCGGGTGCACTGGACCCAGGACGGGGATCATTTCTGTGGCTTCACCCTGCGGAGGCGACCCGCTGCGGTTGCCGCGCCGACACGATGACGTCGCCTCTGACCACAGAGGAGCTGGCCCGGTTGGAGGCCACGCTGCTGCCCGGTCTCGAGCGCCACTACCTGCGCCTCTTGGCACACAGTCTGCGCACCCTGCAGCAGATCGATCCCGGCGCCGATGGGTTGCCTGGAACCGAGGCCATGCAGCGCTGGGCCCTGGCCCAGCCCCAGCTGCTGGGGGAGGAGGATTTCATCAAGCCGCTGCTGGAGCAGCTGCAGCAGGCAGGCGACATGCTGACGGCCATCGCCGCGGCCCGGTCCGAGCCGGTGGCTCCCCTGTCCCTGGACCTGGAGGATCTGATCGCCTGGGCCCGGAGCCAGGCCCGCCAGCGGCTGAACAGCGGCTGAGCAGTGGCAGCTGAATCCGCTGGATGCGTGCGTCTGCTGCGGATCCGTTGCCTGCAGGCTGCGATCATCGCTTCATCGGCACATGCCCACGCCCTTCCATGGAGCCCATCCCGGACGCCGCCGAATTCTTCCGTCGCAGTGCAGGGGTCTGGCGCTCCCAGCGCACCAGCCACCATCTGCTCCACCGGCGGGCGGAAACAGGCGCCAGTCTGATCGAGGTGCAGACCCTCGACCCCGGCGACGCCCGCCTGGAAGCCATTGCCAGGCTCCATGGCCAGGACGCAGCCCGGCTGAGCGGCGGCTGCCACGTGCGCTGGACCGCATCGATGGCCTGGGATCGGGCCGGGGAAGACCACGAGGGGGAAACCCTCTTCGCGCTCGTGCCGACGCAGCCAGGTGGCCGCGAGGGCCTGCTGCTGCGGGACCGCGGCTATGCCGAGACCAGCCCTGTGGCGGGTCGGTTCGAGATGGATGACGAGGACGGCCTGGTGCTGATCACGAGCTACGAGACCATGGAGAGTCGCGAGCGCTTCTGGTTCCTCTGCCAGGACGTGAGATTGCGGGCCAGCACGGTGGAAGGGTTGTCCAACACCGCCTCCCTCTGCATCGAGACCCGCATGGAGGTGGCTCTGCCCGATCGGGTGGATCGACCCGAGCTGCAGCCCTCGGGCTCGGCACTGGGCTGGTGATGGTCAGCTGGCGGCACCGGCTTCGCGCCTGGTCCCGGGACGCTCTGGACAACCGCTGCGAGCAGGGACGTCGGCATCCTGAGGAACGTTACGGATCGTGATCAAGCCTCGGACCGCTGCGCTTCCGTTTCCTCGTACACACTTAGGCTGATTCCGCCGGGTACATCGAATTTCCGTGGCCATTCCGCTTCTGAAGTACGCACTGGAAACACAGAACGCCCGGATCCCCGGGTACGAGGTGGGTGGTGACGAGGAGGCCCGGATCTTCACCACGGACCAGGTGCTTGATGACGGAGATATGGATGCCCTGATCGAGGCATCCTACCGTCAGATCTTCTTCCACGCGTTCAAGAGCGACCGCGCCCGCT
>SRMO01000084.1:118324-120033 GCA_004768415.1 Aphanocapsa feldmannii 277cV
CGCGTTCAAGAGCGACCGCGACCGCTTCCTGGAGTCACAGCTGCGCAACGGCCAGATCACCGTTCGCGACTTCATCCGTGGTCTGTTGCTCTCCGACACCTTCCGCCGCGCCTTCTACCGCTTCAACAGCAACTACCAGGTGGTGACCCAGGTGGTGCAGCGCGTGCTCGGCCGTGATGTTCATGGGCAGGCGGAGCGGATTGCCTGGTCGATCGTGATCGCCAACCAAGGCCTCGATGCCTTCGTGGATGTGCTGCTCGACTCCTCCGAATATCTTGACAACTTCGGCTACAGCACAGTCCCCTATCAGCGCAGGCGCGTGCTCCCCGGCAGGGACCTGGGAGAGACCCCCTTCAACATCAAGTCGCCCCGCTACGAGGCCTACTGGCGCGGTATTGCCGGCTTCCCTCGCCCGATCTATGTCGGTGCGCCGAAGAAAGTGCCTGCCCGGGCCGCACGCGTACGCGGTGGCAACCCGAAGGACTACGTGACCTGGGTCAGCGCCATGTCCACCCGCACTGTCGGTGGCGGCTCCGCCAACACTGCGTTCAACTACCTGGCAAAGGTGCCCTATCGCAAGGTCTGAGCCTTCTGGGTTTCAAAGATCGGTCATTTCAGGGCCTTGCCTTCGGGGGATCATTCAGATCGCCTGTAGGCCAAGGCCCTTCTCCATGGGCCACCACGACCACTGAGCAAGCGCTGGACAATCGGCACAAACCGCACTCGTCCCTTGCAGCGCAATGGATCTCGATAATCTCGATAAGAGAACACAGAGAATGAGGGGGTTTCCCGGAGTCTCCCTGAGCAAGTCAGTCAGCGAATGTTGACATGGCCGATCCTGGACTTGTTGGTATAGGCCACAACCTCCAGTGTAGGGCTGTCAGCAAGTGCTGACCCTGATGGGCCATTCGCTTGTGTGATGCAGGCGTTTCCTCCAGAGTGATCCCGAAGTATTTCTGTTGCCGGGCTCCAATGGCTGAATCCCTGTCGTCCATGGCCCGCCTGACGCTGAAGCAGCTGCGCAGGGTCGCCAGCGAGATGGGAGTGCGGCTCTACAGCCGCAAGACCAAATGCGAGCTGCTCAAGGCCATCGGTGCCAACATAGCGCCCACCAAAGAGATGACTGATTCGGTTGAGTCTCCAGAAGCCGCGGACAAGTCTCCAGAGGCCATGGAGGTGGGCATGGCCCCGATCGCCACGCCCAAGGCCGAAACCCGGGTGGTGTTTCTGCCCCGTGATCCACAGTGGGCCTACGTGTTCTGGGAGATTTCGCCCGAGAGCCGTGCCAGTGCCGAAAGCGCCGGTGCCATTCGGCTCTGCCTGCGTCTGAATGACGTCACAGGCTTCCACGACGGCGGCAGTGCGTCCCACGCCATGCAGGAGGTGCCGGTGGACGCCAACGCCACCGAGTGGTACATTCCCATGCCGCTCAGTGACCGCGACTACCGCGTCGAGCTGGGCTACCGCCTCGCTGATGGTGGCTGGCTCTCCCTGGCCTGCTCTGCCCCGGCCCGCGTCCCGGCAATCCAGCCCTGCGACGAGATCCTCGATCAGTTCGTGCCCTTCTCCCTCGATGTGGCACCGACGATGCCCCTGCCCACCCCCGTGGAGACCAGTGGTGGTGACGCTGGGCTGCATGAGCGCCTCTATCAGACTGCAACTGCAACTGCAACTACAATTGCAACCGTGCACAGGCGCCAGGGGGGGGG
>SRMO01000084.1:120131-122066 GCA_004768415.1 Aphanocapsa feldmannii 277cV
GGCATGATTCCGGGGTGGGCATGTGGGCATCCGGCCGCTCGGAGTCCGGTGCCGGCCTGGCTTCCCGCCAGCGCGCGTTCTGGTTGGTGGCCGATGCCGAGCTGATTGTCTACGGCGCGACGGATCCGTCTGCCACGCTCAGCATCGGCGGTGAGGTGGTGCCTCTCTCGGCCGACGGCACCTTCCGGATCCAGGTGCCCTTCCGTGATGGCGTGCAGCAATACGACATCCTTGCCGTGGCCCCTGACGGCGAGCAGAGGCGCGACATCAAACTCGACTTCAGGCGCAGTACCCCCACCGACAACAGCAACACCGCCGCGGAAGCAGCCCAGGAGTGGTTCTGATCCCATTGTTGACCTGATTGACAGCAAAGCTGCTGATCAGGTTCTCGAAACTCTCTCATCGCCAAGCCGAAGTCAGGTCGCTGCAAGGGGGTTGCAGTGCCGTCAGGGAAATATCACGGGGTTTTCCAGAGTTGCTCCAGAAGCCGATAGAGAACGCCGCCCCCGCTGTGCGGGGGCTTTTGCCTGACTTGTTGGTGGCAACACTTTGGCTGGCCAGTGCAGGTGGCAGCCATCAGCATGATCCCAGCGGCTTGCATGGTGATGAACCGGCTGATTCCACTGTTGCCCATGGCGGGAGTGGTCGTGGTGCCCCTGCTGGTGCCCCTGCTGATGGTGCGCGTCGGGATCGGTTACGGACTGGGAGCGGCCCTGGTGGTGGTGGTGCTCTGGTTCGCCATGATGGTGCGCCACGCCAGGATGCCCGGCCACGGCTGAGCTGGTTGACGCGTTCCCAGCCATCGCCGGTTGTCCGGAGCTTCCCTGGGAACGCAAGGCTTTCGGCGTTGAGATGGTTCGTTTCGGCCGTGATCCGAAGGTTCCCCCAGGTGCGGTGACAGGGGTGGGGAAGTCTGAAGCGTCACCGCTTGGCCACAGCTGATCGTTCCGACCCTGCTGGTGTTGGCGCTCCTCTGCGGCAGCTGGGGGTTTGCCGTCTGGGCCTGCTGGTTCGGCCCGGTGGCACTGCTGTGGGAGCACTGCCGGGACAGGGGGTCAGAGGATCCATCCGGCCAAAGGTCTGCCAGCAGGCAGAACAGCGTCGAGCGGCCCAGGAGGCGTCATCCCGTCCAGGAGCAGAACCCCGGCATGGGTCGGTGGCGCAGAGCACTGCTGTTGGTGCTGCCGGCTTTGCTGGCCCTGCAGGCCCAGTGGCGGGTCAGTCTGCCGTCGCAGCTGCCAACCCCGACACTGTCGCAGTTCCAGGTGCTCCTCCTGGAGCGGCCGCGGGAATCGTTCGCCAAACGCTGTACCGCCATGGCCGTGGTCCGTGGCGGGCCTGTCCTGCTCCCCCCCACGGCCGGCAGGGTGTTGCTGCGTTTTCCCTGTGATGCCGCCCTGGCCAGCGGCGATGGATTGATGGTGTCCGGGGGGCGTTGGCAGCGTGTGTCGGAGGGTGTCACGCCGCTGTTGACGTCACCGCGGGAACGCTTTGCCCGTCGAGGTATCCACTGGCAGGTGCGTGCAGAGCGGGTCGCGCCCGTGGCCGTTTCAATCTCCCCCGCGTTGCGGCTGCGCCGTCACCTGCAGCAGCGCTTCAACCAGTGGGTGTCGCCACCTGCTGATCAGCTTTTGACCAGCCTGCTGATGGGTCGCCGCCAGAGTGACCTGCCGTCGCAGCTGCTGCAGGGCGTGGCTGCACTGGGGCTGTCACACGTGGTGGCCGCGTCCGGCTATCACCTCTCGATTCTGCTGGCCGCCGGCCTGGTGCTGCTGGGGGGAATGCCCAGGCAGCATGCAGCGCGGCGAAGGGGCTGGCGGCTGTTGCTGGCCGGCGTGGCGGTGGGGAGTCTGTTCCTGGCCCTTGCCGGTGCCCAGGCGTCGGTGGTGCGAGCCCTGGCCATGGCGGCCATGGCCCTGTGGGCCAGAAGCCGCC
>SRMO01000084.1:122163-130596 GCA_004768415.1 Aphanocapsa feldmannii 277cV
CTGCTACGTCCCCGTTGGGGTCTGGACCTGGGCTTCCAGTTCAGTGCCCTGGCCACCCTTGGTCTGCTGCTGGGGGCACCCAGGTTGCAGAACTGGCTGGGGCGCTGGCTGCCCGACCGCCTGGCTGCTGCGCTGGCGGTGCCGCTGGCTGCCAACCTGTTCACCCTGCCGTTGCAGCTCAGTAGCGCGGGGGTGATTCCCTGGCTGGCCATTCCCGCCAATCTGCTGCTGTTGCCCTGGTTCGCACTGCTGCTCAGCGGCGCCATGGCCCTTGGTCTGCTGGCCTTCCTGCCCCTGGGTGCACTGCTGGCCTGGCCCCTGGCCCGTTTGCTGGAGCTGTTGATCCAGCCCCTGGTGGCGGTGCTGCACTGGGCAGCGGCAGCGCAACCGGCACTGTTGCTGCCCACGGGCCGACTGCCGGCCTTCTCGTCCCTGGCCCTGGTGCTGGCGTTGCTGTTGCTCTTCAGCCGTGGCGAACCCGCTGCGCAAGCGACCGGGCCGGGTCCGTGGCAGGGGCCTGCCCCACAGCCTGCGGCTGGCGGAAGGATCCAGGTGCCCTGGGCACTGGCCTGCTGTGGTGCTGCTCTGGTTCCCCTGCTGCAGGGTCTGGGGCCTTCGATTCAGCGCGCCGAGCAGGGCCCGCTGCTGCTGCTGGGGCAGTGGCGGGGCCGTGCCGCATTGGTGAGTGCCAGCTCCGCCCAGTGGCGTTGCCGCCAGCTGTTGCCGCTGTTGAGGGTACGGGGTGGACGGCGTCTGGACTGGCTCCTGCTCGGCGCTGCTCCCGGGTCGGCTGCCACCGATTGCTGGCGGCAACTGGCGGGTGAGGTGATCGATGCGGACCAGTTGCCCCTTCCAGGTGATGCCATCGCCAGCGCGGGGTTGCGGCTGGAGCGCCTATCAGGCCAGGCGGAGGTGTTCGGATTGAGTGTGGGATCGCGGCGCATGCTGGTCGCCCTCAATGCTCGTGCACGGCACTGGCTGATGCACCACCCACGTCCGGACGCTTTGTCGGCCCGCTGGCCCTGGAGGGCATGGGCAGGGCAGCCCCCTAGGATGACAACTGCCGCTGGAGAGGTGGCAGAGTCTGGTTGATTGCGCAGCACTCGAAATGCTGTGAAGGGAGACCTTC
The DNA here is from genome assembly GCA_004768415.1 of Aphanocapsa feldmannii 277cV. Taxonomy (GTDB): domain Bacteria; phylum Cyanobacteriota; class Cyanobacteriia; order PCC-6307; family Cyanobiaceae; genus Aphanocapsa_A; species Aphanocapsa_A feldmannii. The sequence goes on from SRMO01000084.1 coordinate 123,293, forward strand.
CGTGGGTTCGAATCCCACCCTCTCCGTTCTCAAGGGTTTCGGCACAGTCCACCTGACTACCAGACAGACTGCGCTGCAAGGAGTCTGGGAAAATCGTCAGCCGCTCTGATCCGACCTGGTTCAACGACCACAGCGGCACGCCGATCTCCGGATTTCCCAGGTTTTCCAGGGCTTCCCTAGAGCGTCCTGAGCAAGCAAATCAGCCCCGAGTGATGGCAGACAGGGCTGGGGGCATCGCTGGCAACGCTCCAACTCAGGTCATCTCATCCGTACAGAAGGCGGGCCTGGCTCTGCCCGCTCGACAGCTTCTACATCTCTTGAATCGGTATGATCGAGGTGTTGAGGGGGTGGTCATGGCTGAAACCGGCAGGCCTTCCACGCCGGCTTCCTCGGCCAAGGCCGTCGCTCCGGCTGCTGCCAACAGCCCTCGGATCTCTGTCCAAGACACTCCCACAAGACACTCCCAGCCGTCGAGCAAGGCGTTCCGGTCAGGGTGTGACCGGCGAGGGTTCTGGGGGAGGCAGGGACAAGAGCAAGCCGCTGACGCTGCCCCAGGCAGCACGCCTTGCCCCCGAAAGGCTGCTCAGCCTTGTTCTTAAGGTTTTTAAGCAACAATGGCACCAAGTGGCTCACCTCCTCGCGGTCATCGCCAACACTGCTGAGGCGTCACCAAGCGATGGGCTGGAAAGCTGGCTCGGTCCGGCACCCAGCGATCCGGTGGCACTCGAGCTGCGTTCCCGGAAGAAACGTTCCCGCCGCCGCCGTGTGGTGCTCCGCCGCACCATCGGTGCTGATGAGGTGGCAGAGCGCCTGCAGACCCGCAGCCGCCAGACCCCCCACGACCGGGTGCGGGCAGGCACGTTGCTGGCGATCCGCGACAACGGCCATCTGCGTTTTCCTCTCTGTCAGTTCGATCCAGAGGGTCCTGAAGGGGTTGTGGCGGGTCTGGCTGACATCCTCCAGGCCCTCGACCTTCCGGCAGTGGCCCAGTCTGCCTGGCTGGAGCGGCCCCATTTAGCGCTTGGCGATCAGACACCGATCGCGATTCTGAAGCGAGGGGAGCGCGAGCGGTTGGTGGCTTTGGCCCAACGAGCGGGGCATGGTCAGGATTGACCCACCGCCGCCCAAGCGCCCTGCAAAACCCGTATACCTGAGGCTTCCAATCAGAGAGCGGTTGCTGCGCATCTACAGCCCCGGTCGATGGAAGACCACGGCAAGCCAAGACAGGGCGTGTTATCCGGAGAGCGCCTCGATCCTTGCCCTGCGCTGCAGGCAGGCCGGCAGGAAGACATACCAGGAGAGCAGCGAATCCAGTTGCTCTCCCATGGCCCAGTCAGGTGCACAAATCCGGGTGGGGCCATCCGCCACGAAGCTGCTGGGCAATTGCTCCATGATCTCCAGCGCACTGATGTCACCGTCGGCTGTTGCCAGTACCACGGCGGCGCGCAGTGCGCTGACCGGGTCGCCATGGGCCGGTCGATAGTGCCGTGTCAATCCCGTCAGCCAGGTCTCAGCGGCGGGTTGGCTGAGCAGTGCCCACGCCGTGGCGGCACTCAGGTCATAACGGCGTGACAATCCTGCCCTGAGCTCATCGCGGCTCCAGCCGGATCGCCGGATCGCCTTCTCCAGGGCGGCATTGCTGCTGGTGCCGTTGCTGATGAATGTCCTGACCTGCTCCAGGGTGATGGAGCGGAGCCGCGGGCCCTCACGCCAGAGAATGGGCACCTCGGCAGCCCATACCGCACTGCTTCCTGCCATGCCGGCAGTGCAAGCTCCGACGCCGACCAGGATCGTCAAGGCCAGGCCGCCCAGCTGTCCCCGCCAGGTTTCAGCCACCAGCCACGTCAACCGGGTGGGCAGCATGCGGCCGGCTCTCAATCACAGGCTGGCTGCAACCGTAGCCCGGGGTTTCCGTCGGGGCGGCTTTCCCAGGCAGCAGCAAGCCCAGACCCAGTCCTGATCTTCCCCGCACCGCACTTGCAGGGAGTCTCCTGAGGGTGTGATCAGGGTCTGGTGTGCCGGCTGATGGTTCCAGGCTTGAAGGAAGGGCCGGATGCCTGTGCCCCGGGCCTTGCCGGCGGCCTCCCGTGCCGCCCAGCTGTGCAGGAAGGCCCTGGCCGCTTCCGCTGTTGGCTGAGCCATGAGGCGCTGGGCCTCCGCAGCACCGAACCAGCGCCGGGCCACGGCCAGATTCACTGACCGTCCGGCCCACTCGAGATCCACGCCGATGGGCTGTCGGGCCAGGCCCACCAGGGCCATGCCGCGGCTGTGGCTGAGGCTGATCCGCCAGGACGTCTTTCGCAGCCGTGGTCGCTCCCCCGGCGACGCCTCCAGGGGCACCTCGGCGGCGTTGCAACCGAGCAGCACAGCAAGCAGCTGGCGCATCAGGGCGCGGCTGGCGCGGAACTCATGGCGTCTGGTTCCATCCATGGCGTCGCTCGCCTGCTGTTCCTGGGGCGAGAGCCAGGTGGCTTTGCCCAGGGCCGGGGTCAACTGGCCACGGTGCAGAATCACCCCTGTGGGAACTCCGGCGACATTGCCTAGGCTTGTCGTCAATCGCATCTCGGTGATGGACCTCAAGGTCGGCGACGCCGCTCCCCAGTTCACCTTGCCGGACCAGAACGGCACGCCTGTGTCGCTGTCGGACTTTGCGGGTCAGCGGGTGGTAGTCTACTTCTATCCCAAGGACGACACCCCTGGCTGCACCAAGGAGGCCTGCAACTTTCGCGATCGCTGGTCCGCCTTCGAGGCTGCCGGCATGAAGGTGCTGGGCATCAGCAAGGATCCGGCCAAAGACCACGTGAAATTCATCGAGAAATACCAGCTCCCCTTCACCCTCCTCACCGACGAAGAGCCCTGTGCCGTGGCCACCAGCTACGAAAGTTACGGCCTGAAGAACTTCATGGGCCGTGAATTCATGGGCATGATGCGCCACACCTTTGTGGTCGATGGTGATGGCAAGCTGGAACGCATCTACACCAAGGTGAAGGCGGACCGCATGGCCACAGACATCCTGTCCGACCTGGAGCTGGCCTGATCCCGGCATCCCCGGGCCGTGACTGGCTCGCGGCCCTCAGATCAGCTCTGCCGACAGAACTGCTCCGCCGACAGAACTGCCAGGCCTTCAAGGCAGAGATCGTTCCACAGCACTGCCTCGCTCAGGGGCCTGTCCGGCTGGTTGCACCAGAGCTGATGCAGGACGGCGCCATCACCGCCGGTGAAGACCAGTTGGTGGGTTCCCTGCAGCGACTGCAGCTGTTGCGCGGCGGCGCTGATGGCACCGATCAGCCCTGCCGCCACACCCCTCTGCATCGCCGTGGTCGTCTCGGCCGGCAAGCCCTCCCCGATCGGCTCCAGCGAAGCGCCGAGTCCGCTCAGCCTCGGCAGACTGGTGGCATCCGCCATGGCTTGCAACTGCAACCGCAGGCCAGGCAGCAGCATGCCACCGTGGAAACGGCCGGCCCCATCCACGGCGGTGAGCGACAGCACGGTGCCGCCGTCAACCACCAGACAGCTGCCCTGGCGCTGCTGCCAGGCCCGCCAGGCCCCCAGGCGCCGGTCGATCCCCACGCCGCGAGGGCAGTGTCCCAGCGGGACAGCGGCTGGATCCAGTGCCATCGTCTGCGGCAGGCCCAGCGTTGCAGCGCGTCCCGGATGGCCCACAGCAGCCCAGCAGAGCAGGGGATGGTCCGCCCAGGGCGACCTGACACTGTCCTGCAGGTCCACACACGCCACAGCCAGCAGCTGTGCCGTGTGATCGATCAGCGCCCAGTGGGCACGGCTGCTGCCCAGCAACAGCACGCTGCCCAGCGGGCTGCTCACACTGGCAGGTGGATGCCGCATTCCTGCCTGAAGCCGCTGAAGCGCGTGCCTCGCCCCCGCTGTTCAGCGCCGTCGGGCGCGCTGGAATGCCAGTCCCCGACGGTGGAGTAGCCCTGCTCGAAGAGGGGATGCTGGGGCAGCTGGTGGGCCTCCATGAAGGAGTAGACATCCCTGCTGGTCCAATCCAGCAGGGGGCGCAGCGACCAGCGCTGCCGGATCACATCCAGACAGCCCATGGTCTGGCGATGTGTCGTCTGTGCGCCACGCACACCGCTGGCCCAGCAGTGGACGTTCAAGCTGGACAGGCTGGCTTCCAGCGGCTCCACCTTGCGAATCTGGTGATAGCGGTCCAGATCCTCGGGGTTGCCGCTCTCCCACAGCCTTCCATGCAGGGCTTCCATCCGCGCAGGGGTCATCGACGCCTGGGCCACGTGCAGATCGATCCGCAGCTTGTCCTGCAGAATCTCGGCGTAGCGGTAGGTCTCCGCGGGCAGATAGCCCGTGTCCACCCAGATCACCGGGGTGCCGGGGGCCACCTGCTGCAGCAGCTCCAGCATCACGGCCGACTGAATGCCAAAGCTGGTGATGGCGGCGAAATGACCCTGGAACGTTTCGCTGGCCCAGCGCAGTTTGGCGGCGGGGTCGAGCCCTGCCAGGCGCTCGCGGGCCTGCTCCACGCACAGTGGATGGCCATCTCTGCCGCGGGGAAGGTCGGTTTCCGCGCTGCCGTTGTGCTGCTGGCTGTGCAGGGTCATGCCATCGCCCTGAGTCTCTCCATTCTTCCCTGCCATGGGATGGAGACGCTGAACGCGACCCCGGCCAGGGCTGGTTACGGTCCCTGCATCGCCGTCATGCTCCTTGCAATGGCTTTGCAGACTCCTCGACAGGACGCCGAGCCTGGCCGGCAGCGGGTGCTGGTGCTCGGGGGGGGCTTCGGTGGCCTGTTCACGGCCCTGAATCTGGCCAGGCACGGCGGCAACCTCACGGTTCAGCTTGTGGAGCCGCGACAGCGGTTTCTGTTCAGTCCTTTCCTGTATGAGTTGCTGAGCGGAGAACTCCGGCTCTGGGAGGTTGCCCCCCGCTTCGATCAACTGCTTGCCGGCTGCGGCATCGTGCAGTTTCGCCAGCGGGCGGTGTCAGTGGATCCCCGCCGCCGCTCCGTGCTCACCGATGCCGGCAGCAGGCTTGGCTACGATCGGCTGGTGATCGCCACCGGTGGCCAACAGGAGACCTTCGGCATTCCGGGTGCAGCGGAGCACGCCATCCCTTTCCGCAGCCTCGAGGATCTGCGCCGCACCGCGCGGTTGCTGGAACAGCTGCGTCAGCAGCGCGGGGCTCAGGGGCGCATCGCGGTGGTGGGGGCCGGCTACAGCGGCGTCGAGCTGGCCTGCAAGCTGGCGGACCTGCTGAAGGGTGCTGCCGAGGTGACGCTGATCGAGCAGGCACAGCAGGCCCTGGAAAACTGCAAGGCCTTCAACCGGGAGCAGGCCCTGGCCGCTCTGCGCAAGCGTGCTGTGGCGTTGCGCTGCAGCACGCGCGTGCTGGCGCTGGAGCCGGGCAGCCTGCTGCTGGAGCGGCAGGGCCAGCGGCAGGATCTGCCGGTGGATGGCACCCTCTGGACTGCAGGGCTGGGCGTGCGTCCGCCGAGCATCGAGGCAGAGCTGCCCGATCAGCCGAGGGGGCGCCTGCGTTGTACCGAGACCCTGATGGTGAAGGGCCTTGAAGGGGTCTATGCCTTGGGCGATGTGGCCCTGGTGGCTGGTGCCGATGGCGGCAGCCTCCCTGCCACCGCCCAGGTGGCCCTGCAGCAGGCGGAATGCCTGGCCGACAATCTGATCGCCAGCTTCAGCGGTGCTCCTCAGCGTCCCTTCCGCTGGCATGACCTGGGCGAGATGCTCAGCCTGGGCATCGCTGATGCCACCCTCACGGCCATGGGCGTCACCATGGCAGGCCCTGCTGCTGCACGTTTGCGCCAGGCCATCTACCTGGCCCGCCTCCCCGGTTCCCGCCATCGCATCGATGTGGCCCTTGGCTGGCTCGGCGGCATCGCCCTGTCAGGTCTTCCCAGCTGAGCCGTGACGCAGCCCCTGCCAGCATCGATCACCTCCAGGCCCGCAGGCCTGCTGATCGATGCGATGGGCACCCTCATCACCCTGCGGCGATCTGTCGGAGCGGTCTACGCAGAGGCCGCCGCGGGGTTGGGGATCGATGTGGATGCGGGGCACATCGACCGCCTCTTCCCCACAGTCCATCGTCAGGCTCCGCCACTGGCCTTCCCAGCCGTCAGCGACGCTGCCCTGACCGGCCTTGAGCAGGCCTGGTGGGCCGCCTGCATCGACGAACTCTTCCTCCAGCTCGGCAATCCCCTGGACCAGTGCCAGTTGACGCAGATCAGCCAGCAGCTGATGGGACGCTTCGCGGAGCCGGGCCTGTGGCGCTGCTTCGAGGAGGTGCCGACACTGCTGCGCCGCTGGCGCGGGGCCGGCCTGAAGCTGGCTGTGGTGAGCAACTTCGACAGCCGCCTCGACGCTTTGCTGGCTGGGCTCGGCCTGCACGACTGCTTTGATGCGGTGCTGATCTCCAGCCGTGTGGGTGCGGCAAAACCGGACCCACGCCTGTTCGAAGCCGCCCTGGCAGCGTTGCAGCTGAGCCCGCAGCAGGTCTGGCACCTGGGGGATGCGCGGGAGGATCTGGAGGGAGCCAGGGCCGCGGGTATTCCCTGCCTGTTGGTGGAGCGCTGATGGGGCGCGAGGATGCGGCCATCACCTCGCCAGCCCCTGGCCGCTGATGCAGGCCACGATCACCCTGCTGGTCCTGTCCCTGGCGGTTGTGCTGTTCATCAGCGGCGCCCTGCCCCCGGAGGTGTCCGGCCTGCTCTGCATGGCCCTGCTGGTGGTCTGCGGTGTGCTCACTCCTGACGAGGCCCTGGCTGGCTTCGGCAGTACCACGGTGATGACGCTGCTGGCCATGTTCGCCCTCTCTGCCGGCCTGTTCCGCAGTGGTGCCCTGGACCGTCTGCGGGAACGCATGGGCGGTGACGACATGCGTTCCCAGGGCAGTCTGATGCGCCTGTTCGTGATCTGGATCGGCCCCCTGGCTGGCGTCCTGGCCAACACTCCGATCGTGGCCAGCCTCATCCCGATGGTGGAGAACTGGTGCCGTCGCCGTGGCATTCCAGCCTCGCGGCTGCTGCTGCCCCTCTCCACTGTCACGATCCTGGGGGGCACGCTCACCTTGCTCGGCACCTCCACCAATCTCCTGGCCAGCGACGTGAGCCGCTCACTGGGTGAGGAGATGGGTTTCCCCGGTGGCCTGGAGTTGTTCACCCTCACCCCCATCGCCATTCCCCTCTATCTGGTGGGTGGTGCCTATCTGCTCTGGGTCGCACCGCGATTGCTGCCTGACCGGGATCGCGATGGGGTCGATCTGCTGGCAAGCCTGAGCCGGGACGGTTACGTCACGGAAGTGGCGATCCCGCCAGA
>SRMO01000084.1:130664-134254 GCA_004768415.1 Aphanocapsa feldmannii 277cV
CAGACCCTGCGCAACAGCCGCCTGCAGCGTCGCTTCGATGTGGATGTGCTGGAGCTGCAGCGGGGTGGTGAACGCTTCAGTCCCCCCTTTGCCGAACGGGTGCTGAATGGCGGTGATCGTCTGCTGTTGCGCTGCAGTCGGGAAGATCTCCTGCGGCTGCAGCAGGAGCACACCGTGGCACTCGCCTCCCAGCCCCTGCCCGCCAGGCTCGACCCCTTCGGGCAGGAGGACACCGAGCAGCGCATGGTGGAGGTGCTGCTGCCGGCGGGCTCGTTGCTGGCCGGTGCCTCCCTGCGGGAGCTGCGCTTCCGGCAGCGCTACAACGCCACCGTGATGGCCATGCGGCGGGGCCAGGAGTTGGTGCGCGAACGCCTTGGTCAACTGGTGCTCAAGGCTGGCGACGTGCTGCTGCTGCAGGCTCCCCTCGACAGCATTCGTGGCCTGCAGTCCAGCAATGACCTGGTGGTGATGGAGCAGCTGGAGAAGGATCTGCCCACCACCCGCAAGAAATACCTGGCCATCTCGATCGCCGCGGTGTCACTGCTCAGTGCAGGCTTCGGTCTGCTGCCCCTCTTCGCCTCGGTGCTGCTGGGTGTGGTGGCGATGGTGGCCTGCGGTTGCCTGCGACCCGGCGAGCTGCAGCGTTCCGTCCGCTGGGAGGTGATCCTGCTGCTCGGCTCCGTCTATTGCTTCAGCACGGCGATGGACAAGACCGGTCTGGCCCAGACCATGGCCGATGTGCTGGTGGCTGTGGCCGGAGATTGGTCACCCCTGGCGGTGCTGATGCTCACCTATCTGATCACCACACTCTCCACCGAGGTGATGAGCAATGCGGCCGCGGTGGTGCTCTGGTTGCCCGTCGCCACGCGCCTGGCACTGGATCTGGGGTTGCCGCCGATGGCCTTCGTGGTCTGCATCGTGTTTGCCGCCAGCTGGAGCTTCCTGACACCGGTGGGCTATCAGACCAACCTGATGGTGTTCGCCGCCGGGGGCTACCGCTTCATCGATATCGTGCGCTTCGGTGCGCCGCTCACCCTGATGGTCTCTGTGCTGGTGCCCCTGCTGGTGGCCCTGCGATACGGCCTTCTGGGCTGATCCTGCTGTGCTGAAGGGCGGCAGTGGGACGTTGCGAAGTTCCCTCAGGTGGGTTCGCCCCCCTGCCCTGGTGCGGCGCTGCCATGTCATGTATAGGTAGTGGTGGCCACACCTTGCACAGCCATGACACTCCAGCTTGGAGATACCGTGCCCGATTTCACCCAGCAATCGCAGCTGGGTCCCATCAACCTCTACGACTACGCTGGGGACAGCTGGGTCGTGCTGTTCTCGCACCCTGCTGACTACACCCCGGTCTGCACCACCGAGCTGGGCATGGTCAGCAAGCTCATGCCCGAGTTCGAGAAGCGCAACGTCAAGGTGCTTGCCCTCAGTGTCGATTCCGCCGAGAGCCACACAGGCTGGATCGCTGATATCAACGAGACCCAGGGCTGCAGCGTCGAGTACCCGATCCTGGCTGACGGAGACAAGAGAGTCTCCGATCTCTACGGGATGATCCATCCCAACGCTCTGAACAACCTGACGGTGCGCTCGGTGTTCGTCATCGACCCTGCCAAGAAGCTGCGCCTGCAGATCACCTATCCCGCCTCCACCGGCCGCAACTTCGACGAGATCCTGCGGGTGATCGACTCCCTGCAGCTCACCGACCACCACTCCGTGGCCACCCCGGTGAACTGGGTCGACGGCCAGGACTGCGTGGTGGTGCCCTCCATCTCCACCGACGATGCCCGCGCCAGGTTCCCCAAGGGTGTGACCGAGATCAAGCCCTACCTGCGCATGACCCCACAACCCGACAAGTGAGCCCGGCGGACCGCTCGGCCCGAGCGCCGCAGCGGGGGGCAGAGCGTCGCCCGGGGCGGTAACTGCCCCGGGCCGGGCCAGGCAACATGGGCAGGCACAGAGCTGATGCGTTCTGGACCCCGAAAGCCTGGTTCATGCGCCGTTGATCCAGCAGCGGCAGCACTGGTGGCACAGCCTCAGCGTTCCCCAGTTCACCCTGGTCAGCGGCTTGCTGGTGATCTTCAGCGGCAGCCTGCTGCTGTCCCTGCCCTTCGCCCATGTGGGGCCCCTGAACTACTGGTCAGCCCTGTTCACCTCCACCTCGGCCGTGACGGTCACAGGGCTCACGGTCATCGATGTGGGCACGCAGCTCAGCCTGTTCGGCCAGCTGGTGCTGATGCTGCTGATCCTGATCGGTGGGCTGGGCCTGATGGCGATCACCATCTTCCTGCAGGGCTTTGTGCTGCGGGGTGGTGACCTGCGCCGTCGTCTGGACCGGGGCCGTGCCCTCGACGAATTCGGTGTGGGTGGCATTGGCCCCACCTTTCATCAGATCCTGCGCACGGCCCTGAGCCTGATCGCGATCGGTGCCATCCTGCTCTTCTGTCTCGGCTTCGGTGCGGAGACCGGTGGCCTGCCACAGCGTCTCTGGCTGTCGCTCTTCCATGCCGTCAGCGCTTACAACAACGCCGGCTTCTCGCTCTGGAGCAGCAGCCTCGAGGGCTACAGGGCCAATCCCCCGGTGAATGGCGTGATCATTCTGCTGATCATCACAGGGGGGCTGGGCTACAGGGTCACCAGCGATCTGTGGTCCAAACGGTTGCAACTGCGCCGCTTCCGCCAGCTCAGTTTCCACTCCCGGCTGGTGCTTCGCTGCTCGGCCGTGCTGGTGCTGCTTGGTTTTCTCGGGCTGCTGCTCACCGAAGCCTTCGGTTCCGGCATCTTGTCTGTGCTCCCCTGGCAGGAGCGCTTCTGGGCGGCCCTGTTCCAGTCGGTGTCGGCCCGCACGGCCGGCTTTCACTCCATTCCCCTCAGCGTCCATACCTTCTCCGACGCCGGGCTGGTGCTGCTGATGGCGTTGATGTTCATCGGTGCCAGCCCTGGCGGCACCGGTGGTGGCCTCAAGACCACCACCATGGCGGTCCTGCTGGCGGCCACCCGCTCCGCCCTGTGGGGTGAGGAACAGGTGGTCGTTCACCACCGCGCAGTCTCCTACAAAGTGGTGCTCAGGGCCCTGGGGGTCACCGTCGGCTCCCTGCTCTTCGTGTTGTTGATGGCGATTCTGCTGAGCCTCGTCTCCCGCCCGATCAGTGATGTCAGCTTCATCGAATTCCTGTTCACCAGCATCTCCGCCTTTGCCACCGTGGGGATGGATCTGGGCGTCACCGCCAGGCTCAATGGCTTCGGTCAGCTGGTGCTGATGGTGGGCATGTTCGTCGGCCGGGTCGGCATCCTGCTGCTGCTCTCAGCCGTGCTGCAGCGCCAGTCACTGCACACCTACGTGCGCTACACCCAGGCGGAACTCCATGTCTGAGCCAGTCACCAGCCCCCGCTCACGACACCGGAGCGGGCCTTCCTCATGATGGGACGCAGCGGCATGAGCAAGTGGTGGGGCCTGCACGCCAACCATCAGTCGCAGGAATCGTTTGCGGTCATCGGCCTGGGCCGTTTCGGCAAGGCCGTCTGCAAGGAGCTGATCGATGCCGGCGTGGAACCCCTGGTGTTGGATCGGGAGAGCCGCATCGTCGAACAGTTCC
>SRMO01000084.1:134311-139872 GCA_004768415.1 Aphanocapsa feldmannii 277cV
CCCTGCTGGAGGCCCGCATCGTCGACTGCACTGACGAGGAGGCCCTGCGACAGGGCGGGGTGCTCGAAATGGACACAGTGGTCATCGCCATCAGTGAGCCGCTGGAAGCCAGCCTCACGGCCACATTCATCGTCAAGGAAGCTGCCGACAGCAAGGTCAGGAAGGTGATCTCCCGTGCTACCAGCATCCTGCATGAAAAGATGCTTCGTGCCGTCGGTGCCGACGAGGTGGTCTTCCCCTCCCGTGAGCAGGGGCGTCAGCTGGGGGAGCGGCTGGTGCGCCCCAACCTCTTGGACCGCCTCAAGCTGGATGACAAAAACCGCATCGAGGAGATCCGGGTGCCCGATCAGTTCGTGGGCCGTTCCCTGCGGGACCTCAATCTTCGCAAGGACTACGGCGTCAGCGTGCTGGCAGCGGGCAGCGAATCGGCCCTCAAGGTCAACCCACCGGCTTCACTGGTGCTGAGCAAGGGTGATCTGCTGGTGGTGATGGGCGTGAGCGAAGCCCTCAATCGACTGCCCTCCGCCTGAGCACGATGAAGGTGCTGGGCCTGATGAGCGGCACCAGCGCCGATGGCGTCGACGCTGTCCTGCTGCAGCTGCGGGGGCGGCTGCGGCAACCTCGCTGGCGTCTGCTGGGCCACCACCATCACCCCTATTCCGCCCTGCTGCGGGATCGCCTCACCGCTGTCGGTCAGGGTGCACCGTTGTCGGCGCAGGCCTGGCTGGAGCTGCAGGAGGCTGTGACCGAAGCCCAGGCCAGCTGCGCCCGCCAGCTCGATCCCGCTGGCCATGCCCGCCTGGTGGGCTGCCATGGTCAGACCGTCTGGCATCGACCACCCCGTGCGGGGCGTCGCGGCGTGAGTTGCCAGCTGCTGCTGGGGCCGCTGCTGGCCAGGCTGCTGGAGCGCCCGGTGGTGTTCGACTTCCGGGCCAACGATCTGGCCCGCGGCGGTCAGGGCGCGCCCCTGGTGCCCCTCGCCGATGCCGCGCTGCTTGGGCGCCGTCGGCAAGCCACCGCCCTGCTCAACCTCGGCGGCATCGCCAACCTCACTCTCATTCCCCCCCGCTGGAGTGCGGCTGCCGCTGCGGTGCGCGGCTGGGACTGCGGTCCCGCTAACAGCCTGCTCGACCTGGCGGCCCATCGGCTCAGCGCAGGTCGCCTCCATTGCGATGAGGATGGGCGCCTGGCGACCGGAGGCGTTCCGGTCGAGGGGCTGATCCGGCAATGGTTGCAAGAGCCCTACTTCCAGCAGCGCCCACCGAAGTCAACGGGTCGCGACTGCTTCGGGGCCGACGACCTGGCGCGACGTCTGGGGCAGCTGCAGGGCCACCCGACCGCTGATGTGATGGCCACGTTGACCCACTTCAGTGCCGCGGTGGTGGCCCAGGACCTTGCCCCGGAACCCGGCCTCGATGCCCTGCTGGTGGCCGGTGGTGGCGTGCGCAATCCGGCGCTGCAGGCAGCTCTGCGAGAGCGTTTGGCGCCCCTCCCTCTGGTGCCCCTGGATCAGCGGGGCCTGCCGGCGGTGGCCCGGGAAGCCGCCGCCTTCGCGCTGCTGGCCTGGTGGCGCTGGCAGGGCGTCAGCGGCACAACGCCTCTGATCACCGGTGCCGATCGCCCCTGCCTCACAGGGACCCTGGCGGCTCCCTGAGGGCCAGGTCGAGGCGTGGCGGCAGACTTGCCGCTGCCTCAAGCGAGTGCTTCAGGCGAGACGTTCCGTGTGCTGGTGTGTGGCCTGGTGGCGACGGTGGCGGTGGCTCAGAAGGGAAGCTTCTTCTTCTCTTCCCGCGAAAGGTTCACCTCCATCTCCCGCAGGCGGTTGAGGATCGTGCCGTAGTACTCCTTCAGATAGTTCTCCAGCGTGGCGGTGTCGGCAGGATCCAGGCCGAAGTCGGCATAGCTGGTGGTCATCTCGGCATCGAAGGTGTCGCCACCGCCGGTGACCTCGGCGAAGGCCAGTCGTTCGGCGATGTTCAGGCCTGGCTCGAAGAAGGACATCATTGCCTGAAAGAAGCGGATCAACCCCGCCGAGACACGGAACACCTTTGCCTGCTTGCCACTGAGGGATTCACAGAGCCGGATCAGCCCGTCGCTGTCCCAGGCCCTGGGTCCCACCACCGGATAGCTGCCGCCCAGGGTGCTGGGACGCTCCAGGGCCGCAGCGGCGAAGCGCGCCACATCCTGGCTGTTCATGTAGGCGATGGGCGTGTTTGTGCCACTGGTCCAGACCATCTGGTTTTCCAGCACAGGGATGGCGAAAGTGCCGATCAAGCCCTGCATGAAGCCGGCGGGACGCAGGATCGTGTGGTCGAAATCGGCCTGCTGGAGCAGCTGTTCGGTGCAGTATTTGATATCCATCAACGGTACCGAACGGTGCCGCTCCGCGTTGAGGATGGAGGTGAAAACAATGCGTCTGATCCCGGCAGCTTCCATGCGCCGCAGCAGGTTGAGCTTCCCATCCCAGTCAATCGTGTAGATGCTCTGCTCATCGGTGGCCCGCGCCGTTGCACAGTCGATCACGGCAGAGCGGCCTTCCAGGGCGTAGTCCAGGCTGTCGCCGTTGAGCAGGTCGCCCCTGACCACTTCGGCGCCCCATTCGGTGAGGAAGGGGGCCTTGCGGGGTGAACGCACGATGCAGCGCACCTGCATGCCCCGGTCGAGGCAGGCCCTGGCAACCTGGCGGCCCAGGGTTCCTGTGGCGCCGACGACAAGAACCTGCATACGCCGCAAAGTGATGATTGGGGCAGAGCGTAATGCTCGATTCAGCAGTGCCGCGACTTTCCACTGCCAGGTACGACCCGCTGCCAGGCATGACGGGTTCGGTCGGGGGGCGGCAAGGACCGTGGGATCAGGCCAGGTTGTCGCCCTGCAGCTTGAGCAGCAGCCATCCACCGGCCAGACCCACGGGAATCAGAATCCAGAAGAGTGCTGCGGTGCTGAAGATTTCCCCGGCCATGGATGCGCTGTTCGAACCCCCCTATGTTTAACCGGTCCTGCCGCTGACACTGCGGCGGGGATCAGCAGACCTTCATTCCAGGGGCAGCTGCAGCGCGGCGCGATAGTGAGTCCTGTCCAGTCCGCTGACCATGGAACGACAGGACGGTCCCGACTGGGGTCAGTTCCATGTCTACCGCTGGCGAGGCCATCGGCTGCACTGGCGTCGTCTGGGGGATCCGACGGCGCCAGCCCTCCTGCTGATCCATGGGTTCGGTGCTTCCTCGGGCCACTGGCGCCGCAACGCAGCCGCTTTTGCCGCAGCCGGCTGGTGTGTCTATGGCCTGGATCTGCTGGGATTCGGCGCCTCTGACCAGCCCGCGCTACGGCAGGACAATCGACTCTGGGCCCTGCAGGTGCAGGACTTTCTGAGCCAGGTGGTGAGGGGCCAGGCCGTGCTGATGGGGAATTCCCTCGGCGGCCTGGTGGCCATCACCGCGGCGGTGCTGGCTCCCGAGCAGGTCCGGGCAGTGGTGGCGGCACCACTGCCGGATCCCGCCCTGATACGGGCGCCGGCCCAACGCCTGGGGCCCTGGCGCCGCCGTTGTCGGCGCCTCGGTGCAGGCCTGTTGCCGCTTCCCCTGGTGCGGCTGCTGCTGCATCTCGGCGCCCGCTGGCCACTGCTGGACCTCTGCCTTGCCGCCGCCTACTGCGATCGCCGTGCCTGCGATCCGGCCCTGCGCCGTCTGATCGCCACGCCGGCCCGCCGTGGTGCCGCTGCTGCTGCCCTGCGAGGCATGACGCTCGGTATGGCATCACGCCCCTGGTGCGCCACTGCGCCGGCCCTGCTGCCCCGTGTCAGCGTCCCCTGCCTGCTGATCTGGGGCCTCGACGATCGCCTCGTGCCGGTGGCGGTGCTCAGCCGCATTCGTCCCCTGCTGCCGGCGGCGGCCGTGGTGCTGCTGCCCGGCGTGGGTCACTGTGTCCATGATGAGCGGCCGGACTGTTTCAATCAGCGGGTGATGGCCTGGCTGTCCCAGCTGGCCTGACCGGTCCGGCAGGGCTGAGGGCATCCGCCCGTTCCGGCAGCCCAGGTCGGTACGTAAGTTGTGGTTGACGGCTGCGCCACCCCGATGAAACGCATCCTTTCTGTTCTGGTCGAGGACGAGAGCGGGGCGCTGAGTCGCATCGCAGGTCTGTTCGCCCGCCGTGGCTTCAACATCGAGAGCCTGGCCGTGGGCCACGCCGAACAGGTCGATGTCTCTCGCATCACCATGGTGGTTCCAGGCGACGAGGCCGAGATTGAACAGATGACCAGGCAGCTCTCCAAGCTGGTCAACGTGCTCAAGGTGCAGGATCTCAACAACGTTCCCACCGTGGAACGGGAGCTGATGCTGCTCAAGGTCGCTGCCGGGGCCGGCAAGCGTTCGGAGGTGCTCGAGCTCGTGCAGGTCTTCCGCGCCAAGGTGGTGGACATGGCCGACGCGGCGCTGACCATCGAGGTTGTGGGAGATCCGGGCAAGCTTGTGGCCCTCAAGCGTGTTCTCGAGCCCTACGGCATTCTCGAGATCGCCCGTACCGGCCGGGTGGCTCTGGCGCGATCCTCCGGAGTGAGCACGCCGATCCTCAAGCTCACCCCCTCCGACAAGCTTGTCCCGGCCTGACATGACATACAGATGTCACCTGTTGCAGCGGCTCGCCTCCTGTGGGAGGCGGGTCATTCAGCTGCCTTGCTGCCGCCAACGGCTGGCCTGGTTTGCTCTGTCAGCGTCGATGTCTATTCGGAGCTGATCGCTTGTTCAGGGCTGATCCGTGCTGTCCGGATGCGGTCGCCGTTGACCAGGCTATCCACCACGTCCATTCCCTTCACCACGCGACCGAAGACGGCATAGCGTCCATCCAGATGATCCAGGTCCCCCAGCGCGATGTAGAACTGCGCACTGGCGGAGTTTGGATTGTTGGCCCGGGCCATCCCCAGACTGCCCCGTTCGTGGCGGATCACAAGCTTGTCGGAGATCAGTGGATCGCGCAGTTCGTGGCCATAGCGCGGTGATTCTCCTCGCAGGGTCAGCTCGATGGGAATGAAGCGCGGACTGCCGCTGGCAGGGTCGATGAAGTTGCCTTTGCCGTAATCGGCCGGGTCTACATCCGAAGCGGCACTCTGGGGATCACCCCCCTGGGCGACAAAACCGGGAATGACGCGATGAAAGGCGGTGCCGTCATACACCTGCCGTTGCACAAGATCGAGAAAGTTGCCCGCTGTCAGGGGGACTGCACTGCCATCCAGCTCGACCGTCACCCTACCCCGGGTGGTTTCCAGCACCACCCGGGCCTTGCCCGCCAGGCAGGGAAATGCGTTGTTGTCGCAGTTGGCCGCCACGACCTCCTGGGCCTGGGCCGTGACGGCGGGGATCAGGCTGAGCGAGAGGCCGAGCACCAGGGTCGCCAGGCCGAGCTTCAGGGGGAGCGGGCGGCTGGTCAGTGCCATGTCAAGCGGTGAGGGTTCGGTCCAGTTCGGTGCCGATGCACTGAGCGGGCAGGCGGGCAGCAGCTTAGAGCCCCTCCAGGGGCACTTCAAGGAAGCTGGCCAGGTGGGCACCGCTGGCCTCCAGCTCAGTCAACGC
>SRMO01000084.1:139981-141159 GCA_004768415.1 Aphanocapsa feldmannii 277cV
GCGGGGGTTGAGGCCTTCCTTGATCTCCACTCTCACGGCCTGGATGTCGGACAGCGGGATGGTGACGGCAATGGCCCGGCGAAAGCCCCGGCGCAGGATGGATGCCTCGCCGTTGGCGCGATCGAAGCGGTTTTCCCCGGCACCCACATCAATGACGATGGTGGACCAGAGATAGATGGCCACCAGAATGCCGGCAACGCTGTAGCCCCCCATCGCAATGCCCTGGGGCACGAACAGCAGCTCTGCGGGGTGGCCCAGGGGCAGCAGGTCACGACCCAGGTAGCTGGAGAGGCTGGCCAGCAGGAAGCCTGTGGCACCGATGCTGACCATGGCTGCCATGGCCACATTGGAGAGCCGTCGAGATCCCATCACCGGCTGGAGAATCAGGCTCTCATCGCTGCGGCTGGAGCCGACGGGGCTCGTCATGGTGTTTCAGACGCGACAGGGCGCGGCGCTGCTGACGACATCAGTCAAAGGCACGCGGGCGTCTGTCGCGGTCCGGGGACTGCGGGGAGTCGAGCCTGCAGAGCGACGGATTGCCCTGACAAATCGTTAAGAATCTCCAATTGGGGCCCATAAGACCAGGATCGAATCCTGAGAATAATTACCTATTGCCGTTGCGGCGCAGTGGTTTTCGGCTGTCACAAACCGCCGCACTGCAGCAAAGAGGTTGTTACGCTTTTCCCTGTTTCCGATTGCCCGCGGAGCTCGATCGCATGACGATTGCCGTTGGACGGGCGCCGGCCGCTCCTGGATGGTTTGACGTCCTCGATGACTGGCTGAAGCGCGACCGCTTTGTGTTTGTTGGGTGGTCCGGCCTGCTGCTCTTTCCCTGTGCCTACCTGGCGCTGGGTGGCTGGCTCACCGGCACCACCTTCGTGTCCTCCTGGTACACCCATGGCATTGCCAGCAGCTATCTGGAGGGCTGCAACTTCCTCACCGCAGCGGTGAGCACCCCGGCCAATGCAGTGGGCCACAGCCTGCTGCTGCTCTGGGGTCCTGAAGCCCAGGGTGACTGGGTGCGCTGGTTCCAGCTGGGAGGTCTCTGGAACTTCGTCGCCCTGCACGGTGCGTTCAGCCTGATTGGTTTCATGCTGCGCCAGTTCGAGATTGCTCGACTGGTGGGCATCCGCCCCTACAACGCCATCGCCTTCTCCGGCCCGATCGCGGTGTTCGTC
>SRMO01000084.1:141269-148221 GCA_004768415.1 Aphanocapsa feldmannii 277cV
GGTGGCGGCCATCTTCCGCTTCCTGCTCTTCCTCCAGGGCTTCCACAACTGGACGCTCAATCCCTTCCACATGATGGGCGTGGCCGGGATTCTCGGTGGTGCCCTGCTCTGCGCCATCCATGGGGCCACGGTTGAAAACACCCTGTTCGAAGACGGCGAGGCTGCAAACACCTTCAAGGCCTTCGAGCCAACCCAGGAAGAAGAGACCTATTCCATGGTGACGGCCAACCGTTTCTGGAGTCAGATCTTCGGGATCGCCTTCAGCAACAAGCGCTGGCTGCATTTCTTCATGCTCTTCGTCCCGGTGATGGGCATGTGGACCAGCTCCATCGGTATCGTTGGTCTGGCGCTCAACCTGCGTGCCTACGACTTCGTCAGCCAGGAGATCCGCGCTGCCGAAGATCCCGAGTTCGAGACCTTCTATACCAAGAACATTCTGTTGAATGAAGGTCTGCGGGCCTGGATGGCCAGCGCCGATCAACCGCACGAAAACTTCGTCTTCCCCGAGGAGGTTCTGCCCCGTGGTAACGCTCTCTAATCCCAATCTCGGCGGCAGCCTCGACCAGGACTCCACTGGCTATGCCTGGTGGTCTGGTAATGCCCGCCTGATCAATCTTTCCGGGCGGCTGCTCGGTGCCCATGTCGCCCATGCCGGCCTGATGGTCTTCTGGGCAGGTGCGATGATGCTCTTCGAGGTGAGTCACTTCACCTTCGACAAGTCCATGTATGAGCAGGGCTTCATCCTCTTCCCCCACGTAGCCTCGCTGGGCTACGGCGTTGGTCCGGGTGGCGAAGTCACCGACGTCTATCCCTTCTTTGTGGTAGGCGTTCTACACCTGATCTCCTCTGCGGTTCTGGGCCTCGGGGGTCTCTATCACGCCCTGCGTGGCCCCGAGATCCTGGAGAACTATTCCTCCTTCTTTTCCCAGGACTGGAGGGATAAGAATCAGATGACCAACATCATCGGCTATCACCTTATTCTTCTAGGTGTCGGCTGTCTGTTGCTGGTCTTCAAGGCAATGTTCTTCGGTGGTGTCTATGACACCTGGGCTCCTGGCGGTGGCGATGTGCGTCTGATCACCAATCCGACGCTCAACCCAGGAGTGATCTTCGGCTACTTATTCAGTGCTCCCTTTGGAGGTGAGGGCTGGATCATAGGTGTCGACAACATGGAGGACATCATCGGTGGCCACATCTGGCTGGCCATCATTCTGATCTCAGGGGGCATCTGGCACGCCCTGACCAAGCCGTTCGGCTGGGTCCGCCGCGCCTTCATCTGGAACGGTGAAGCTTACCTCAGCTACAGCCTCGGCGCGCTGAGCCTCATGAGCTTCGTCGCTTCGATCTTCATCTGGTTCAACAACACTGCCTATCCCAGTGAGTTCTGGGGTCCAACCAACGCCGAAGCTTCTCAGGCCCAATCGTTCACCTTCCTGGTGCGAGATCAGCGCTTGGGCGCCAACATCGGCTCTGCCATGGGTCCCACCGGCCTCGGCAAGTACCTGATGCGTTCTCCCAGCGGTGAAATCATCTTCGGTGGTGAGACCATGCGCTTCTGGGACTTCCGTGGTCCCTGGCTGGAACCCCTGCGTGGGCCCAACGGCCTCAGCCTTGACAAGCTGCAGAACGATGTCCAGCCATGGCAGGTCCGCCGTGCCGCGGAGTACATGACCCACGCGCCCAACGCGTCGATCAACTCCGTGGGCGGCATCATCACCGAGCCCAACGCTGTCAACTACGTCAACCTGCGTCAGTGGCTGGGCGCCACCCAGTTCGTGCTCGGCTTCTTCTTCCTGGTGGGCCACCTCTGGCACGCCGGCCGTGCTCGCGCTGCGGCAGCCGGTTTCGAGAAGGGTATCGATCGCAAGGCTGAGCCTGTGCTCGCCATGCCCGACCTCGACTGAGGGCTCCAGGCCCCGTCGATTCATGTCCAACACGAGCTCCTGGCCCCCGCTGCAGCGGGGGCTTTTTCATGGCTGCCTGCCGCACCGGCAACGACTCCAGCTCTGCTGCCGACAAGACAGGCGAAAGCCATCCGGAGCGCGCGGCCTTATTGGCCCGCCTCCCGTTGCCGCTCAGCAGCTCCGCTACGGCCCCCACAGCTGCTCCGGATCGACACCGGCCTGCAGCAGGGTTCGGCCCAGCCAGGGCAGGCTGAGGCCGATCACATTGCTGTGACAGCCTTCCAGCCGGCGCACCAGCAGACCCCCCCGTCCCTCCAGGGCGAAGGCTCCGGCACAGTGCAGCGGCTCGCCACTGGCCACATAGGCCGCCAGGGTGGCGTCGTCCACATCGGCAAAGTGCACCCGCGTCACCACATCCGTGTTCCAATGGCGGCCGCTGACCGTGTCCACCAGGCAGTGCCCCGTATGCAACTCGCCATGGCTGCCGCGCATCCGCTGCCAACGCTCCAGCGCCTCCGCGGCATCCTTCGGCTTGCCGTGGATCTCGGCGTCGAGCACCAGCACCGAGTCACAGCCCAGCACCAGGGGACCCACCAGGCCGAGCCGCCGCTGTACGGCTACGGCCTTGCCCTGGGCCAGGGCCGTCACCAGGCCCTTGGGTTCACCGATGGACACCCCTGCTTCATCGAATCCGCTCACCTCCACACGGTGAGGAATCCGCGCCTGCAGCAGCAGACGGCGTCGGGCGGGCGATGCCGAAGCCAGCACCAGATCCAGGGAGGTAGCCACCATCCGATGCAGGATCACTGCTGAGAATGAAAGCAGGCCGCAGGTTTGCCTTGCTCAGCGCCGTCACTGCCCATGCCCTTGCCAGAGCAGACCGGGCTGCCCGCTGTGGCCCCTTCAATCGGGCCTTCTATGCACGCGTCTCGATCACTGCCGTTGGACTCGATGAGCTTGTGGCTCAGCAAGGGAAGCCTTCTCCTCTCAGCCGCATTCTCCTCAGCGAACCGGCAGCTGAGGATGATCTGCGCTGGTTGCTGCGGGTGGGACTGCTGCGCCGTGAAGTCGACGGCCAGGGGCTCACCGACCGGGTTCGCCTGACACCCCTGGGCCGTGAGGTGGTGGAAGCCTGGCCTGCGGGTGAAACGATGCCGTCAGCAGACCTGCCGACGCGCCTCCGCAATCGAATGCGTCGCCTGACGGCGGGGGTCTGATGAGACTCCAGCCACCCACACCACTGATGGTCTTCGGTACAGGCTCCGGCGTCGGCAAGACCCTGATGACGGCGGCACTGTGCCGCGCTCTGCAGCGTCGGGGGGAGTCTCCGCTGCCCTTCAAGGGGCAGAACATGAGCCTCAACGCCTTTGTGGCTGAAAGCGGAGGCGAAATGGCCTACTCCCAGGCGCTCCAGGCCTGGGCTGCCGGCTGTCTTCCCCAGGTGGCGATGAATCCTGTGCTGCTGAAGCCTCAGGGCAACAGCACCAGCGAGGTGATCCACCTGGGCCGGAGCGTGGGCATTGCCCGTGCCGAGGACTATTATCGCGATTGGTTCCGACCAGGCTGGCAGGCCATTCGTGAGGGTCTTGCCCAGCTCCGCCAACAGGGTGGCCGGGTGATTGCAGAAGGGGCCGGCAGTCCTGTGGAGGTGAACCTCCAGGCCAGAGATCTCACCAATCTCAGGCTTGCCCAGTTCCTCAGGGCACGCTGTGTGCTCGTTGCCGACATCGAGAAGGGCGGTGTGTTTGCTCAGATCGTCGGCACGCTGCAGCTGATGCGGCCTGTGGAGCGGCAGTTGATGGCAGGGCTGCTGATCAATCGGTTCCGGGGGCGTCGCGAGCTCTTCACTGAGGGCCGGGCCTGGCTGGAACGCAACACAGGCCTGCCCGTGCTCGGCGTGATGCCCTGGCTCGATGCGCTCTTCCCCGCTGAAGACTCCATGGACCTGCTGGACCGCCATGCCCGCAAGCCCGATGCGGAGCTCAGCATCGCCGTGCTGCGGCTGGCTTCGATGAGCAACTTTTCCGATCTGGACCCTCTGGAGGCGGAGCGAACGGTGCAGCTGCGCTGGCTCAGGCCAGGTGCCAGCTTCGAAGGCTGTGCTGCGGTGGTGCTGCCTGGCAGCAAACAGACCCTGGGCGACATGGAACAGCTCGAACAGAACGGTGTTCCAGCTGCACTGCGTCGCCATCTCGATCGGGGTGGCAGTGTCTTCGGCATCTGTGGCGGCTATCAGATGCTTGGTGTGCGTCTCGACGATCCTCAGCAGCTGGAGGGAGGCCCGCGGGCCTGCCCCGGCCTTGGCTTGCTGGCCCTTGAGACGCGGTTTGGTGCCGCCAAGGCATTGCGTCAGCGACGGGACACCGCCCGCTGGCCCGATCCCGGCCTGACGCTGCAGGGGTTCGAACTGCACCGTGGTTGCACGGTCCCGTTGGCAGCAGCCTGCCAGGCAGCGGCCCGGCCGGATCTGCAAGCGTTGGCGGAGACAGAGGATCTGGGCTGGAGCAACGGTCCCGGGACGGTGGCAGGCACCTATCTCCATGGTGTGTTCGACAGCGGCCCATGGCGCCGCAGCTGGCTGAATGGACTGCGACGCCGCGCCGGCCTCGCTCCACTTCCTCTGGCAGTGGGGGACCACGGGGTGGCCCGTGAGCAGCTGCTCGATCGGCTCACCGACGCCTTCGAGTGCCACGTCAACCTGGAGCCTCTGTTGCGGCAGGCGCAACCCCGTTCATGACAGCTGAATCGCGGAAACCGGCCCCCTGCCCGGTGCGTCTGCACTGGTTACAGAGTGGCCGGATCACGGAGGTTCCGGCTGGGACGGACTGGCTCACAGCGGCCCGCCAAGCCGGTGAGACGATCCCCACGGGCTGCCTGCAGGGCAGTTGCGGCGCCTGCGACATCGACGTCGACGATGAGGTGGTGCGGGCCTGCATCGCAGCGGTGCCGATAACCGACTCCGGCAAGACCCTTGCCGTGGGTCTCTGCAGCGATCCCTACTGGTGAGCACGTCAGGGCCACTTGGGAGACCGACTGGACGGCCTTCAGACCATCCTCGCTCGAGCTTCGACAGATATGACGGCTCTATCCCCGGAGTCTTGGCGAGCTGAGGCTGAGTCAGGTTGCTCTCTTATCGGAGTTGGTGGAGTTTGTCACCAAGATTCACGGCCGTCTCCTTTGGAAGTGTCGATAGCCGCAGCCTTAGGGAACCTCTGAAAAACTGGCGCAAGCTAGAAGTTAGCCATTGCACCGCAATGGATCTCAGCAAGCGCAAAGGCAAAATCTGGAGTTTTTCAGAGGTTCCTTAGGCATTCATTGATTCATAGGAAGATGAATATTCAAGAATAACCTCGATTGTTCCAGCATAGCTGCGACTTCGTGAGTGTCCAACTAGACAACACTTATTCCCAGCAGAATCTGTGAAGCCGTTCGTGCTCATCAGTTACGAGCTCGGCAAGGAGTCCCGCGGCAACACCCTCTACATCCTCGACGAGCCCACCACCGGCCTCCACTTCGCCGACGTCGAGAAGCTCATCGAGATCCTCCACCTCCTGGGGACGCCGGCAACACCGTCATCACCATCGAGCACAACCTCGAGATCATCGAGATGAGGACCTATATGCTGAAGCCCGGCAAGACGCCGGACTTCGAGAAGGCTTTCGAGGAAGGGTTGGAGCACCGCACCAAGATCTCTCCCCTGGGGGCATTCTTTCATTCGGAGGTGGGGGCGCTCAACCAGGTCATCCACATCTGGCCGTACGACAGCTTCGAGGAGAAGGACCGCATCGGCGCCGAGGCCCGGGCCACCGGCCACTGGCCGCCCAAGGTGCGCGAGTTCATGGTGAACCAGCAGAGCAAGATCTTCCAGGCCGCGCCGTTTTCCCCGCCGCTGGAGCCCTGGAAGATGGGCAACATCTACGAGATCCACACCTACACAGTGCATCCGGGCAGCATCCCGACGCTGATCGAGCGCTGGCAAGACTGCATCGAGGACCGGATCAAGATCTCGCCCCTGGCCGCCGGCTGGTTCACCACCTACGGCTCGCTGAACCAGTGGGTGCACATCTGGCCCTACAAGGACATGGGCGAGCGGTCCAAGCTCCGCGCCGAGGCCATGAAGCTCTCCAACTGGCCACCGGCCACCCGCGAGATGCTCCTCCACCAGGAGAATTCCATCGTCGTGCCGGCATCCTTCTCGCCGTTGCACTAGCCTCGGAAACAGGTGGCCTGACGGCGTCTGAACCGTCCCAGGCGCTACAGAGTTAGGGAACCTCTGAACAAGTCCCTCCCAAGTGCTAGAATAAACCCATAATTGATGAGGAAGGCCTTGGCATGAAGAACATTGAGAAGAGCTTTGCTGATCTCGAGTACGAGAACAAGAAACGGAAGACGCGGAGGGAGCTGTTTCTGAATCGGATGGATTCTCTCATACCCTGGGATGCGCTGGTGGAGCAGATCAGGCCGTACTAACCCAGTTCTGGTAAGGGGAGAGTGCCCTACCCGTTAGAGGCGATGCTACGAGTAGACTGCGTCCAACTTTTCTACAACCTCAGTGATCCGGCCACCGAAGACATGCTTTATGAGGTTGAGAGTGTTCGACGCTTTAGCGGCATCCGACTGGACAAGGTCCCTGACGAAACGACGATTCTCAACTTCCGCCGTCGGCTGGACGTCACGGACTGGGAAAGGTGCTGTTTGAGAGGATCAAGGAGCATCTGGCTCGTCATGGTCTGATGCTGAAGGGCACCTCGAAAAATTGCCATATGGAGACACTCCCAAAAATTATCTATGCAAACTATGCCAAAATTTAGATATATTTATCCAAGAAAGTTCTGGAAAATCTTACATCAATATACATTTTATAAATCTTGAAAACTTGTCAAAAAATATAAAAGTATTAGCTGCTTAATTTTTTAAACTTCTCTATGAATTACCAGTAGAATAAATCAAAAGCTAGAAATTTATTAAATCAGCTTGCAATGACAAAATCATATTTATGCTGAGTAAATCGCAAAAAATTAAACACAAGATTTCGTAAACACCACCAA
>SRMO01000084.1:148231-148374 GCA_004768415.1 Aphanocapsa feldmannii 277cV
ACATGACCTGACACCTTCTGACAAGCTACTCCACGGTGAAGAGGCTCGTGTCTGGGCAGATGCAGGATATCAGGGGATTGAAAAACGCCAAGCCCATCATGATCGCAAGGTAGCATGGCACATTGCTATGAGGCCAGGACAGC
>SRMO01000084.1:148384-149124 GCA_004768415.1 Aphanocapsa feldmannii 277cV
ATCCTTGCTAATCCAATACAACGGGTCAATTTACCTCCCATTTTCATCTTAATTTGACCAAAGACATGTTCAACATGAGCACGAATCCTTGCTTTCTTACGATTACTGACTTTGGCAATATCACTCAGCGTATGATGACGATTACCTTTCTCTTGTATTTGGTTGTCATATCCTGCAAGCTGCAGAACATCTGCAAATATTCGACCAGCATAACCTGAATCTGCCCACACCATATCTTCTTTATTTTCTCCATCTAGCAGTGCCATAAGCATTTGACTATCATGACGATTGGCAGGTGTAATCACATGACGCCGAATAAATCCATACTTCGCATCAATGCAGATACTGTTCTTGTATCCATAGTAATTCAGATTGTTCTTCTTCACCCATCTCGCGTCAAGATCCTTCTGCCGCAGGCGATTTGGATTTTTCTTCCATGCTTCTGGAACTTTTCCTTGCTTAATATCTTTATTCTCTTCTCTTGTATTTCGCTGTTTACGAATCGGCACAATAGTTGCATCAATAATTTGGCCGCCCTTGGCTTCTAGACCTTGTGACTTGAGATGCTGTTCAAATATTTCAAATAACTCTTCTATTATTCCCGCTTGGCGAAGTTTCTCTCTAAAAAGTCAAACTGTAGTTGCATCAGGAATAGTATTGATGATACCCAAATCTAAAAATTTTTCAAATGAGCGACGATCGTTCACCTGAAATTCGAGTTCCTCATCACTCAGATTAAA
>SRMO01000084.1:149155-160015 GCA_004768415.1 Aphanocapsa feldmannii 277cV
TCTGTCCTCTTTCTTCCAGCGTTACTCTTTCGCTCTTTCGTGAATGCTTTCTCCAGCAATGGCCGAAAACTATCCCATGGTATTGTCTTCGATAGTTTCACTAGCACCGGCTTCTTTTGGCGCAGCTTTTTGTTCCTCTCTTCTTCGTCCCAAAATCCTCTTTGGCCCATTTGATTAATTGATCTCTGCTCCCAATTATAGCAGACATTGATCCCTTTGCTGGATGATCTCATACTATGAAGTGGAAGTATTAAAATGAGACTACATGGACCAACAGGACTGTTCAGGTGAGGGAGAGGCTATTTTTCGAGGTGCCCTGAAGAAAGGGACGATTCTAGATGCCAGCATTATTGCAGCACCGTCATCAACAAAGAACCGCAGAAGAGAGCGTGATCCTGAGATGAAGCAGACCAAGAAGGGAAATCAATGGCACTTCGGAATGAAGCTCCACATCGGCGTGGATGATGAAAGCGGCCTAGCTCATAGCATAGAAACAACCTCTGCGAACGTGCATGACCTAACACCCTCTGACAAGCTACTCCACGGTGAAGAGGCTCGTGTCTGGGCAGATGCAGGATATCAGAGGATTGAAAAGCGCCAAGCCCATCATGATCGCAAGGTAGCATGGCACATTGCTATGAGGCCAGGACAGCGTAGGATATTACCAAGAGATCAACGGGATCATCTAATAGAACATTGCAAGGCGAGTGTGAGAGCAAAGGTGGAACATCCCTTTCTCTATGTCAAGAAGATATTTGGCTACAGCAAGGTCCGCTACCGTGGACTAGCTAAAAACGAGAATCGTCTGGCGCTCCTTCTTGGATTTGCTAATTTGATGCGATCAGAATCTTGTCTAGTTTAATTCTCATAGGATAGCTATGTCTGATTGCCGTTAATCGAACAAAAAATCCAATAACTCACTAACAAATTGACTGTATTTTTCAATTTTTGAGTATTGTATCCGGCTAATCAGAACACAGGATTTCTAATGGATTGTCTTCGAGGCTAATTCAGAGGTTCCTTTACCATCAAGCCCTGCTACTATATATTTATCCCTGATTTCTTTTACACCCACTTCACCAAGTGCCTGTGCAGCAGCCAAACGTAGAGAGTCGAGCATCAGTTCACCCAGCTCACCCCCTTTAAGGGTAGCAGAGAAGTCAGCATGAACAGTGTTGCTGATCAGGTTGCGCTGGAAGAAATCGACAACACCTGTCCCCTCTGCTGGCAAAAGTACGTCGTTCAAATGCGACGTCATCCCAGCCGAGAGCATTGTGGTGGCCAGCGAATTGAATGACAGGACAGTCCGGAACCAGCTGAGTGAGACAGCATCGACCTGGAGCTGCATGGGACGGGCATTCTCCTCGGCCCAGGACACCTGGAAGGCGTGGAATGGTTTGGCAGGCTGGTGCGGCTGCCGGCGCCTTCCATGCACCAACCGCCCCAGCAACCCGCAGCGGCCGCAGCTCTGCTGGGACATCCCGGCCTCCGCCCCCGCCTGCGGGCCTGGCTCGAGGAAGACCTGGGCCGCGGAGACCGCACTGCAGCGGCACTGAGCGGCCGCCGCGGCAGGGCCCACTGGCTGGCGAAGCAGGACGGTGTGTTCTGTGGCGGGGTGTTGTTGGCCCCCCTGTTCCAGCAGCTGGATCCCACGTTGGCGATTCACTGCCTGGTGGCCGACGGCATGGCGGTACGCAGCGGCGAGCGCCTGGTGATCCTCGAGGGGTCAGCCACGGCGCTGCTGGCGGGGGAGCGCACCAGCCTGAATCTGGCCATGCGCCTCTCCGGCATCGCCACGACCACCCGCGCCCTGGTGGCTGAACTGGAGGGCAGCGGGATCGCCCTGGCCGACACCCGCAAAACCACCCCCGGCCTGCGGGATCTGGAAAAGTACGCCGTGCGCTGTGGTGGCGGCATCAACCACCGCATGGGCCTCGATGATGCCGCGATGCTCAAAGAAAACCACCTGGCCTGGGCAGGGGGACTGGAGCAGGCCATGGTCGCCATCCGCGCGAACGGGCCCTGGACCAGCGCGGTGGTTGTGGAGGCAGAAACCGCTGCAGAGGCGCTGGCCGCTGCCCGGGCGGGAGCGGACGGGGTGCTGCTGGACGAGTTCAGCGTCGAGGCCCTGCAGACCCTGGTGCCCCGGCTGAGGGCCCTGAGGCCGGGGATCCGGGTGGAACTGTCCGGTATCCAGCCGGACCGCCTGCGGGCCTATGCCGCCAGCGGCGTGGACCTCATCTCCACCAGTGCCCCGATCACCCGTGGCCCCTGGCTCGACCTGAGCATGCGCTTCACCTGAGGTGCAGAGGGTGAGGCGTGCTGGATCCCTGGGCTGCAGGGCGACGCGGTGGTTGACGGGGAGAGCTGGCCTGAGCCTTGCCAGCAGCAGGGGAGGATGGTTTGCCTCGTCAGCTTCCGCGCCCATGCTCGCGATCAGCCGCGCCCTGCGACAGCGCCTGGTCAGCGCCATGGAGGAGGGGCTCGACCTGGCTGAGCCGCCGGACCCCCAGCTGACAGCGGCGAGCAAGCCGGAATTCGGCGATTTCCAGGCCAATGGGGCCATGGGGCTGGCGCGGCAGCTGCAACAAGCACCGCGACAGATCGCCCAGACGATCGTTGACCATCTCGACCTGGCGGATCTCTGTGAGCCGCCCCGGATCGCCGGCCCCGGCTTCATCAACCTGACACTGAAGCCGGAGGTGATCGCCAGAGCGATCGCGGAACGGGTGGGCGATCCACGCCTGGGGGTGGCAGAGGCGCCGGTCCGCCAGCGCGTGGTGGTTGATTTCTCCAGCCCCAACATCGCCAAGGAGATGCACGTGGGGCACCTGCGCTCGACGATCATCGGCGACTGCCTCGCCCGGCTGCTCGCCTTCCGCGGCCATGACGTGCTGCGACTCAACCACGTGGGGGACTGGGGCACCCAGTTCGGCATGCTCATCACCCAGCTGAAACAGGTGGCACCCCAGGCCCTGGACGCTGCCGATGCGGTGGACCTGGGGGACCTGGTGGCCTTCTATCGCCAGGCCAAGCAGCGGTTCGATGAAGACGAGACCTTCCGAACCCAGTCCCGCGAGGAGGTGGTGAAGCTGCAGCGCGGAGATCCTTTTTCGCGCAGAGCCTGGGCCCTGCTCTGCAGCCAGTCGCGGCAGGAATTCCAGAGGATCTATGACCGGCTCGGTGTCGGCATCGAGGAGCGTGGCGAGTCGTTCTACAACGCCCGTCTGACGGGTGTGGTGGAGGCCCTGGACAGCGCGGGCCTGCTGGTGACCGATGACGGTGCCCGCTGCGTGTTTCCGGACGGGTCGAGCGACAAGCGGAAACAGGGCAGTGCTCTCCCGCCAGTGATCGTGCAGAAGCGGGATGGGGGTTTCAACTACGCCGCCACGGATCTCGCGGCGATTCGCTACCGGCTGGCTGGAGCGGACGGTGGGGAGGGTGATGCCGCCGAGCGGGTCATCTACGTCACCGATGCGGGGCAGGCCAGCCATTTCGAGGCCGTCTTCCAGGTGGCCCGACGGGCGGGCTGGATCACCCCTGGCCAGAGCCTGGAGCATGTGCCCTTCGGGCTGGTGCAGGGTGCGGACGGCAGGAAGCTGAAGACCCGGGCGGGGGACACAGTGCGGCTGCGGGATCTGCTGGATCAGGCCGTGCAACGGGCCCGGGCGGACCTGGAGCGGCGTCTGGCGGACGAGGGACGGCAGGAGGACGAGGCCTTCATCGCCCATGTGGCTGAGACCGTCGGCATGGCCGCTGTGAAATATGCGGATCTCAGCCAGAACCGCATCACCGACTACCAGTTCAGCTTTGATCGGATGCTGGCGTTGCAGGGCAACACGGCGCCCTATCTGCTCTACGCCTACGTGCGGATTCAGGGCATCGCCCGCAGGGGAGGCGCCCTGACCGCTACCGCTCCGGACCCCATCAGGCTCGGCGCCGCCGAGGCATTCAGCCTGGCCCGGCAGCTGCTGCATTTCGATGAGGTGCTGGTGGAGCTGGAGCGGGAGTTGCTGCCCAACCGGCTCTGCACCTATCTGTTCGAGCTGAGCCAGACCTTCAATCGCTTCTACGACCGGGTGCCCGTACTGAAGGCGGAGGAGCCGGACCGCAGCAGCCGGCTGGCCCTCTGTCGCCTCAGCGCCGACACCCTGAAGCTGGGGTTGGAGCTGCTGGGGATCGGGACCCTCGATCGCATGTGAGCCCGCCAGCGCTCCCGAGCTGAACCATGGCGGCAGCTGCGCAACGGAAGCCACGGATCCTCTACCTCCATGGCCTCGCCTCCTCGCCGGCCTCCGCCAAGGCCCGCTTCATCGCGGGCCGCTGCCACGCCGCAGGGCTGTCGCTGCAGTGTCCGGATCTGAACTGTGGCGGCTTCAGCGACCTCAGCTTCAGTCGCATGCTGGCCCAGACCCGTGCACTGATCCGTGCCCGACCCGGCCCGGTGGTGCTGATCGGCTCCAGCCTGGGCGGTTTGCTGGCCGCCTGGTGCGCCGAATGGGAAGGGCAGGTTCAGGGGCTGTTGCTGTTGGCACCGGCCTTCGATCTGCTGCGGCACTGGCTGCCCCTGCTACCGGCGGATCGGCGCCAGATCTGGGAAGGGGGAGGAGATCTCGACATCCACCACTTCGCCACGGGCAGCGAGCAGCGCCTGCATGGGTTCTTCCGGGAAGACACGGCGCTGTTCTGCGGTTCCCATCAGCTGCAGCGCCGACTGCCGACCCGCATCGTCCATGGCCGTCGGGATGCGGTGATTCACGTGGAGGCCAGCCGCAGCTTCCGCGCGCTGCGCCCCTGGGTGCATCTGCTGGAGCTGGAGGCAGACCACCGCCTGGCCGGTGTCAGCGGCGCCATCTGGCAGGAAGCACAGCTGCTGCTGCGGGATCTGGCGAGCGGACCGGTGGGCTGAGGACGGGCAGCCGGCAGGGGGCGGCAGGCATCAGACTTTTGCCGCCAGGCAACCAGGCAGATGCTGGAGGCTGTCGCTGCTGTCGAGGCCATGGAGGGCTACAGCGCCCCCCTCGAGGGGCGGCGGGGCCTGCTGCGGCTGGATTTCAACGAAAACACCCTGGGGCCCAGCCCGAAGGTGGTGGAAGCCATCCGTGCCATCCCGGCCGAGCACTACGCCATCTATCCCGAATACGCAGGCCTGGCGGAGTGTTACGCCGCCAGCGCGGGTTGCCGGGCGGAGCAGGTGGGTCTCTTCAATGGCGTGGATGCAGCCATCCTGGCCGTCTTTCTGGCCTTCGGCGGGGCGGGCGACGTGTTGCTCACCACCACGCCCACCTTCGGTTATTACGGCCCCTGTGCCCAGCAGCGGGGCATGACCGTCCAAGCCATCCCCTACGAAGGGGAGCAGTTCGCCTTCCCATTGGCGGCCATCGGGGACGCCCTGGGGCAGGAACCCAGCGTTCTGATGGTCTGCAACCCGAACAACCCCACGGGCACCCGCCTCAGCCCCGGGCAGCTGCTGGCTCTGGCTCGGCGCGCTCCGCGCACCCTGGTGGTGGTGGATGAGCTCTACGAGGCCTTCAGTGGCGACAGCGTGCTGCCCGGCAGCCTGGCACTGCCGAATGTGCTGGTGCTGCGCTCCCTCTCCAAGACCGCCGGCATCGCGGGGTTGCGGGTGGGCTTCGGGATCGGCGACCCGGGGCTGATCGAACGGCTGCGCCGTGTGACCGGCCCCTATGACATCAATGCCTTCGGTGTCGCGGCCGCCTTCGCCGCCCTGGCGGACCAGGCCTACGTGGATGCCTATGTGCGGGAGGTCCTCGCTGCCAAGGCATGGCTGACGACCCGGCTGGCAAGGGCCGGCATCAGGCACCACAGCAGCGCTGGCAACTTCCTGCTGATCTGGCCGGAGGGCGACGCTGAAGCCGTGGTGCAGAACCTGCGAGAAGCTGGCATCCTGGTGCGCTCCATGGCAGGAAAACCCCTGATCGACGGCAGCTTCCGCGTCAGCATCGGCACCCGACCCCAGATGGAACGGTTCTGGCAGGCCCTTGTGAGCTGTGGCTGAAGCGGGAGCAGGGCGTTGATCCGCTGCGCCGAAGCAGCCGATCACGCCTCGCAGGCCTTCCCTCCCGCTTGCTTCACGTCCCCAGGCTCACCAGCTCCCGCAGCCGGTTGAGCTCGAGGCCGCCGAGCCAGTCCTCACCGCTGCCGACGATTTCTTCGGCGAGCTGCGCCTTGTCGCGGATCATGCGGTCGATCTTCTCCTCGAGGCTGCCGCTGGTGATGAACTTGTGCACCATCACCGCCTGTTTCTGGCCGATGCGGTAGGCCCTGTCCGTGGCCTGGTTCTCCACAGCCGGGTTCCACCAGCGGTCGATGTGCAGCACATGGCTGGCCCTGGTGAGGTTGAGGCCCACGCCACCGGCCTTGAGGGAGAGCAGGAAGAGCTGCGGGCCGCGGGGATCCTGCTGGAAGCGATCCACCATCGCCTGGCGATCCCTCTTGGTGCTGCCGCCGTGGAGGAAGGGCACCTCCTGAGCGAAGCGCCGCTGCAGATGGTCCTTGAGCAGATGGCCCCATGCGGCGAACTGGGTGAACAGCAGAGCGCGGTCGCCGGCTTCCAGCAGTTCCGCCAGGATGTCCTCCAGGCGCTGCAGCTTGGCCGAGCGGCTGCTGAAGCCCTCGCCGGCTTCCGCTTCCTTCAGCGCCAGGGCCGGGTGGTTGCAGATCTGCTTGAGGCGGGTCAGCAGCCCCAGCACCTTGCCGTGACGCTCGCCGCGGGGGGCACGGGCCACAGCCTCGAGCGTGTCATCCACCGTCTGAGCGTAGAGCTTGCGTTGCTCCGCGGAGAGGTCGCACCACTCCTCCAGCTCCACCTTGTCCGGCAGGTCATCGATGATCGTCTTGTCGCTCTTGAGGCGCCTCAGAATGAAGGGGCCCACACGCCGCTTGAGGTCCCTGAGCGAGGCGGTGTCGCCGTAGCGCTCGATCGGCAGACGATAGCGCTGGCGGAAGAAGTCTTCCTCCCCCAGCACCCGGGGATTGAGGAAGTCCATCAGGGCCCAGAGCTCACTCACCCGGTTCTCCACCGGGGTGCCCGTGAGGGCGATCCGGAAGCGCGACTGCTTCAGGGGCCGGGCCACCTCCCTGGCGGCCACGGACTGCTTGGCGGCCGGGTTCTTGATCGCCTGGGCCTCATCGATCACCACCCCCTGCCAGTCGATGCC
Organism: Aphanocapsa feldmannii 277cV; assembly: GCA_004768415.1. Lineage (GTDB taxonomy): Bacteria > Cyanobacteriota > Cyanobacteriia > PCC-6307 > Cyanobiaceae > Aphanocapsa_A > Aphanocapsa_A feldmannii. The sequence continues at coordinate 156,337 of SRMO01000084.1, forward strand.
GGCCAGCAGATCCGCATCCCGCTGCAGTAGGCCATAGCTGGTGAGCATCAGCGCCACCCCCTTGAGGGCTTTCTTCAAGGCGGTGCCGCTGGCCGGACGCCTGGGCCCGTAGTGCTCCAGCACCTTCAGCTGCGGGGCGAACTGCTGCGCCTCCCGCAGCCAGTTGGTGATCACCGAGGTGGGACAGACCAGCAACACAGGCCGCCTGAGCTCGTTCTCCACCTTCAGGTACTGGAGGAAGGCCAGCAGCTGAATGGTCTTTCCCAGGCCCATGTCATCCGCCAGGCAGGCGCCCTGATCGAAGCGATGCAGGAAGGCCAGCCAGCCCAGGCCCCGCTCCTGGTAGGGCCTCAGCTGCCCCACGAAGCCTGCGGGGGCGGCCAGGGGATCGGGCTGCTTGTGATGGTGGTACTGCTCCAGCACGGCCTGAAGCCTCGGGCCAGGCTCGAAGCTGTGCACCGGCAGCCGTTGCAGCGTCTCCAGCCCATTGCCGCTGAGGCGCAGGGCCTCGTCCAGGCTCAGCTGGGGCGGCCTGGCACAGAAGCTCTCGGCAGCCTTGCTGTCACCAGGCCGCAGCTCCACCCAACGCCCCTTGTGGTTCACCAGGGGGCTCTGCTTCCTGATCAGTCGCTCCAGTTCCCTGATGTCGAGGGGCTGACCACCGATCATCAGTGTCCAACGCCAGTCGAGGCTCTCGCCCAGGCTGAAGCCCTTCGACGTTGTCGACAGTTCCGCCTCGATGGCCAGACCGAGGCGGCTGGCCAGGCCTCCGCCGAGGCTGTCGGGCAGCACCACGCCGACGCCCACATCGCGCAGCTTGCGGGCAGCTGTGCGCACCAGCAGGAAGGCTTCGCCAGGCGCCAGTGCCATGCTCTCCGGTGCTGGCTGGTCGAGACCGCGGGCCAGGGGCTCGAAGGCCACCAGCGCCCGGCCCAGACCCTCCAGCAGCAGTTCCCCCGGCTGCTCCACGACGATCTCGCCGATTCGCACGGCCTCGCCAGACGCTCCCCACACCCGCCCTGCCGGCAACCGCAGGCTCGGGTCCGCTTCCGCCTGGAGGCCGAAATGGAGGGTCCAGAGGTCCTCCCCCTGGGGCGGGGTGTCCAGGGTGAGGCAGGTGCGGGCTGCGGCCACCCGACCCGCCACCCCTTCGCGCCAGTGCAGCGAGGCCGTCTGCAGACGCTCCACTGCCTCGCCATCCAGCTCCAGCTGGCCATCACCCGGCCCGAGGGCCTGCTGCCAGGCGGCCAGCAGAGGATCGAGTCTCTCTTCCGCCGGGCTGAAGCCCTGCCGCATCTGACCATCCAGCAGCTCCGCGAGGATCTCCGCCAGCTGCAGCCGCGCCCTGCCCTGGCGACGACAGGCCAGGGCAGCGTCCTCAGCACCCGCCAGCACCACCTGGGGCATCCGGGTCGCCAGGTCCTCCAGCCGGCGGCGATCCTCCTCACGGTTGATCAGCACTGACCAGCGCCCCCTTGGGCCCGCCGGCGTGGTTTCCACCAGGGGCAACCAGCGCCCCCGCGCCATCAGGCTCAGGCACCAGCGCTGCAGATGGGCCCACCAGCGCAATTCCTCGGCCAACTCGGGCTGGTCACCGCTGAGGGGGAGGCTGCCGAGCCAGGCACCGGCCGCGGTGGCATCGAGTCGCAGGCCATCGACCTGCCAGGGCCACCATTCCACGCTTCGGGGCAGGGCTTCCCCCGCCAGCAGCGGCAGGCCTCTCCAGCCCTCGGTCCCCCGTTGTGCCGGCCTGCGCTGCTGATCGCCCTCTGCGCCAGTGGCCCTGGCCGTGGCTTTGCCTGGCCTGGCCATGACGCCCTTGGAGGGCAGGGTCAGCAGCCGCTGCACCGCCGTCAGCCGGCCCCCGGGCAAGCGCCCCTGCTGCTCGAGCCAGCTGCGCAGATCCGCCGCCGACAGGCTGAAGGGATGGCGGACCGCCCCGGGCCCAGGGGCCAGGCTTTCCGATACCCGCCAGGTATCAGCCCAGAGCACCAGGCCATTCCCGTCCCAGAGTGCATGCAGCAGGCTCATGCCGACGCCTGTCGTGTCAACCGAACCACCCACTCCAGCAGCACGCCCATCACCCGAGGAGCCCTGGTCCGCAGCACCTCAACTATGGGGCCTCGCAGGGTCCGCGTCAGGTTGGATCCACCGTGCACCGAGCGGCGACCGCCTTGCCAGCCCGCAGTCAACACCAGAGCCCGGGGGTGCGGAAGTCAGCCGGCGAGCCGCGCCAGCAAGGCCAGCCATGGTGCCCGGCTTGCCGCGGAGACAGGCCACCAGGCCGTCGAGAGGCCCGGCGGCGCACCCCTGTGCTGCGCGAACATGCCCCTTGCGACGTGATCCACTGCCCGTTCCGATGGCTCCCGCCCCCCCTCTTCCCCAGCCGCTCCCGCTCAGCGGTGATGCCATCCGGGCTGCCTTCCTCGACTTCTACGAGGCCCGTGGTCACAGGCCCATGGCCAGCGCTTCCCTCGTGCCGGACGACCCCACGGTGCTGCTCACCATCGCCGGCATGCTTCCCTTCAAACCGGTGTTCCTGGGTCAGCGGGAGCGGCCTGCTGCAAGGGTCGCCAGCGCACAGAAATGCATCCGCACCAATGACATCGACAACGTGGGTCGCACGACGCGGCATCACACGTTCTTCGAGATGCTGGGCAACTTCAGCTTCGGCGACTATTTCAAGGAAGAGGCCATCGCCTGGGCCTGGGAGCTCGTCACCGTTGTGTTCGGCCTCGATCCCGCCAATCTGCTGGTCAGCGTCTTCCGTGAAGACGAGGAGGCTCTGGCGATCTGGCGCGACAAGGTGGGCGTTGACCCTGCCCGCATCATCCGCCTGGGTGAAGCCGACAACTTCTGGGCCTCCGGACCGACCGGTCCCTGTGGGCCCTGCTCCGAGATCTACTACGACTTCAGGCCCGATCTCGGCAATGAAAACCTCGATCCGGAGGACGACAGCCGTTTCATCGAGTTCTACAACCTGGTGTTCATGCAGTTCAACCGCGACGCCGAGGGCAACCTCACGCCGTTGCGACACAGGAACATCGACACCGGCATGGGGCTGGAACGCATGGCCCGGATCCTGCAGCGCAAGCCCAGCAACCATGAAACCGACCTGATCTTTCCGCTCATCGCCAGAGCTGCCGAGCTTGCCGCCGTCGACTACTTCAGCAGCGACGAGGCGAGCCGGACCTCGCTGAAGGTGGTGGCCGATCACATGCGCGCCGTCTGCCAGCTGATCTGTGACGGTGTCACCACCTCCAACCTCGGGCGGGGCTACGTCCTGCGGCGGCTGATCCGCCGCGTGGTGCGCCATGGCCGGCTGCTGGGCATCGAGCGGCCCTTCACCGTGGAGCTGTCGGAAGCGGCCATTGCCCTGATGGAGGCTGCCTACCCCTCGCTGCGGCAACGGCAGCAGGCCATCAGGGCTGAGCTGGGCCGCGAGGAGGCCCGCTTCCGCGACACCCTCGAGCGCGGTGAGAAGCGCCTGGCCGAGATCCTTGCCACCCGGCCAGGTTGCATCGGCGGCGCCCAGGCCTTCGAGCTCCACGACACCTATGGCTTCCCCCTCGAGCTCACAGCGGAGATCGCCGCGGAGCAGGGCCTCGGCGTGGACAGGGAGGGCTTCGAGCTGGCCATGGCGGCCCAGCGACAACGGGCCAAAGCGGCGGCGCGGAGC
>SRMO01000084.1:160094-187792 GCA_004768415.1 Aphanocapsa feldmannii 277cV
CCTCGCCGATGAACTCCCGGCCACCTGCTTCAAGGGCTATGGATCCCTGAGCGAGCGAACGGAGGTGATGGCCCTGCTGCTCCAGGGTGCCTGCGCTGACCAGGCTGCGGCGGGCGATGCGGTGCAGGTGGTGCTGAGCGCCACTCCCTTCTATGGCGAATCCGGTGGTCAGGTCGGCGACCGCGGCGTCCTCAGCGGCGATGGCAGGGATGGCAGCGGCCTGATCGTACGGATCGGCGACGTGCAGAAGACAGGTGGCCTGTTCGTGCACAGTGGCGTGGTGGAGCGGGGCACCCTGGCGGTCGGTGATGCGGTCAACGCCCGTGTGGATGCCGCCTGTCGGCGCCGCGCCCGGATGAACCACACCGCCACCCACCTGCTGCAGTCGGCCCTCAGGCAGGTGCTGGGTCCTGAAATCTGCCAGGCCGGCTCGCTGGTGGATTTCGACCGCCTGCGCTTCGACTTCAACCACCCCAGGCCCGCCACCGCCGGGGAGCTGCAGCGCATCGAGGCCCTGATCAACGACTGGATCAGCGAAGCCCATGACCTCGCCGTGGCCGAGATGCCCATCGAGCAGGCCAGGGCCCGGGGCGCCATCGCCATGTTCGGCGAGAAGTATGACGACGTCGTCAGGGTCGTGGATGTGCCCGGTGTCTCGATGGAACTCTGTGGCGGCACCCACGTGAGCAACACCGCCGAGATCGGCCTGTTCAAAATCATCAGCGAGTCCGGCGTGGCAGCTGGTATCCGCCGCATCGAGGCCGTGGCGGGCGCAGCCGTGCTGCCCTACCTGGAGGAACGGGATCGCGTCTGCCGCGAGCTTGGCGAGCGGTTCAAGGCCCAGCCCGGCGAGATCGTGGAGCGGGTGGTCGCTCTGCAGGACGAGCTCAGAAGTCTCGGCAAGCAGCTGGCGGCTGCCAGGTCGGATCTGGCTCTGGCCAGGTCCATGGCCCTGGCTGGCCAGGCAGAGGTGTTTGGTACGTTTCAGCTGTTGGTGAATCGCCTGGATGGCGTCGATCCCGCCAGCCTGCAGACGGCAGCCCAGCAACTGCGTGAGCGGCTGGGCAACGGAGCGGCCGTGGTGCTGGGCGGGTCCCCGGCAGCGGGCAAGGTGAGCCTGGTGGCGGCCTTCGGTACCGACGTGATCGCCAGGGGCCAGGCTGCCGGCAGCTTCATCGCTGCTGTCGCCAGGCTCTGTGGCGGTGGTGGCGGCGGTCGCCCGAACCTGGCCCAGGCCGGCGGGCGCGATGTCAGCAAACTCGATGGCGCTCTGGTGCGTGCAAGGCTGCTGCTGACCACTGCCCTTGCCTGAGCGGGAATCGATCGCAGGCGGTGCGCCTGGGGCGCTGCCACGGGTCTCCGTCCATCCCGGTCAGGCGGCCACGGTTGGCTCCAGACCCTGGCTTTCAGCCTGCCGGACCGCCTCCTGCTGCAGATAGGTGACCTGACGCATGCTGTGCTCGAGGTGGGCCATCAGCCGCCGTGCTGCGGGGAGGCTCAGGTCGCCCCGGGCAATGGCGCCCTCGCTCGCGCGGCGCAGCTTCTCCAGGAGCTCCCCGGGGTCATGATCCATGGCCCGCAGCACAGCAGCGGTGGTGTCGCCCCGCACCACGTGCTCCACCCGGTAGGTCCCGGCGGTACCGATGCGGATGTGGACAGCGTTGGTGCTGCCGAAGAGGTTGTGCAGGTTGCCCATCACTTCCTGGTAGGCGCCGCCCAGAAACAGCGCCAGCAGGTAGGGCTCCCCCTCCCGTTGCTGGTGCAACTCCAGCAGGGGCTTTTCGCCGCCCTGGTCGATGAAGCGGCTGAGTTTGCCATCCGAATCACAGGTGAGGTCGGCAATGGTGCCCAGCCGTGTCGGCTGCTCATCCAGCCGGTGGATGGGCATCAGCGGGAACAGCTGGTGGATGGCCCAGCTGTCGGGGGCTGAGCGGAAGACCGAGAGGTTGGCGTAGTAGGTGCTGGCCAGGGCCAGGGGCAGATTGCGCCAGTCGTCACTGAGGTCAGCGTGGTTCAGCCTGGCCGCGATGGCGCTGCAGCAGGCCCAGTGGAGCTGCTCGGCCTTGGCACGCTCCTCCAGGGAGAGGTAGCCGAGGCGAAAGGCGGAGAGGGCGTCCTGCTTGAACTTGATGGCATCGTTCCAGGCCTCCTGCAGATTGCCCGCGTCGATGCCGGCGAGGGTGTCCCGCAGATTGCGCACGATGAGGGATTCCGCGGCGGCCGTGGCAGGCACGCTGTCGGCCACGCTGTCGGTGCCCAGCACATCGAACACCAGCACGCTGAAGTGGCTGGCGATGGCACGACCGCTTTCACTCACCAGAGTGGGCAGGGACAGGCCGTGGGGCTCGCAACACTCCCGCACGGTGGCCACCACGTCGTTGGCGTAGTTCTGCAGCGAGTAGTTGGTGGAGGCGGGGCCGGCACTGCGGCTGCCGTCGTAGTCCACGCCAAGGCCGCCGCCCACATCCAGATATCCCAGCGGGGCACCGAGCCTGGCCAGCTGCACGTAGATCTGACCTGCCTCCTGCAGGGCGTCCTTGAGCACGGCGATGTTGCTGATCTGGCTGCCGATGTGGAAATGCAGCAGGCGCAGATCACCCAGCAGGCCGGCATCCCTAAGGGCCGCGGTGGTGCTGAGCAGCTGCGCTGCCGAGAGGCCGAACTTGGCCCGCTCACCGCTGCTGCCGGCCCAGCGTCCCATGCCGCTGCTGCCGAGTCTGGCCCGCATGCCGATCAGGGGTGCGGCGCCGAGGCCATGGCTGGCCGCAATGATCCGTGAGACCTCATCGGGTTGTTCGATCACCACCACCGGCCGGCGACCCAGCTGGCGCGCCAGGATCGCCGTCTCGATGTAGCGACTGTCCTTGTAGCCGTTGCAGATCAGCAGGGCGTCAGGGTGGTCCAGCAGGGCCAGGGCGATCAGCAGCTCCGCCTTGCTGCCCACTTCAAGCCCGAAGTCCCAGCGCTGCCCCAGCCGCACCATCTGCTCCACCACATGGCGCTGCTGGTTGCACTTCAGCGGGAACACGCCCTGATACCGGCCGGCGTAGTTGTACTGGGCGATGGCCCGCTCGAAGGCGGCATGGAGTCGTTCCAGACGATCCTCGAGGATGTCGTCGAAGCGGATCAGCAGCGGCAGGGAGAGGTCGCGACTCTGAAGACCCTTCACCAGCGCCATCAAGTCGAGGGAACCGCCGTGGTCCCCACGGGGATGCACCATCAGGTGCCCATGGGCAGCCACGCTGAAATAGGGCTCCCCCCAGCTGTCCAGCCCATAGAGGCGGCTGCTGTCGGCAACGGTCCAGCCGCCTCCGCTGAGGTTCATCGCGACGTCATCCCGCTCGACGACTGCACACCCTAGGGATCTGCTCCACAATCAACCTGGCGTGACTTGGCGTGGCATCTGCTCTCCGGCCCCATGCTGGGGGTGATTGCACAGGCTTGAGCAGTCTGCTCGATGGTTGCTCTGCGTTTGCTTCACACGCTGGTGATGGCCATGCTGCCAAGCTGCAGTCCATCTGGCCAGGACATCTGTTCAGCAAGGAAACATCTGGAAAACCGGTGCAAGCTGCAAGTCGGCGCTTGCAGTGGAATGGATGTCAGTGAGAGAACGTAGAAGATGAGGGGTTTGCCAGAACGTCCTTGGCTCAGTGGTAGAGCAGCGCTCTTGGCTTGAAAAGTATTATTGGTCAAGGGATTGAATGGTCAATCGGCTTGGCGGGATAAATGACAGCCATAATCTAGAAAGCCGAATCCCTGAGAATACACTATTAAGATAGATATCAAGAGCTGGCCTGCAGGCATTGGCATAATCTATCCTAATGTTTATAGTTTTGGCCAGAGAGGACTTGATCATGAAGTTGCCCATCAGATTTTCAGTGGTGCTACTGCTGCTGGCGGCCACCAGCGGACCTGCACTTGCGGCATGCGGCGAAAGCAAGCGAATCCATGCCTCACGGGTGCCGTGCCTGGATGCTGGTTACACAAATCACGGCACTGTGTATCCAAGGTGGAGGGCTTGGGCACGTAACCAGTGTAGCACAAGAGGAAAGATCGTTGCAAAGGTTGTTTTCGAAAACGCAAAAAGCATTCAGTGGACCCTCAATAACTCCGCTAAACAGTACAGATCTGGGCCCGGCTATACCGAGGGCGTCTACTACTGTAAAGATCTCTCCGACCCCGCCACCCTGGGTAACCCCGGTCAGATAGTCACCAAATAAGCTACTCAACGCGGAAGAGCTCTGCTGGCACTAGGTAAGCTCTGGAAAACTGAAACAAGTCGCAAATCAGTCCTTGCAGCGCAAGGGATCTCAGCGAGAGAACGCAGAGAATGAGGGGTTTTCCAGTGCTTCCCTAGCCGAGACATTCAAAATACAAAGTTTTCCAGAGCTTTCTCAAGATAGATGTCAAGGTCCAACCTGCATGTTTTGATTTAAGCTCGCCTGCACTTTAATTCAGCCATCTCGGATAGCAGGCCAGAGGGGCTGTGATGACGGACTTCAATGATGAGGCAGGCGTTGCGACGCACTACGTCGAGGCCCTGGAGCGGTTGTTCCTGGATTTGCGTGCGCTCCACGACGACCTCAGCGATGCCGAGGGCCGCACCCTGTTGCAGCAGGCCAGGCAGGGCCGCAGCCAGGAGTCTTACTGGCAGTGGCTGCGTTCCCAGACCGGCGTTTCCTGAAGTCCCCAACCCCTGCTCAGGTGGCCTATACACCTGGCTTAGGATGGAGCACGGTGGAGACCGAGCCGGAACACAGGCGCAGATTTGATGAGCATCCATCGCGAGCAAGTGCGCAAGGCCTTCAACGATCACAAGGAGCTGCTGGCATTCCTCGGCTGCATGGTGGTCGGGATATCGTTCACCGCTGCAGCCTGGAACGTGTCATCTGCGGCCCATCGATGGAATCGCTGTGCAGTGCTCTGGCAGTCCGAGCCCACGGACCAGGCGCTGACCTACGCCATCCAGCGCTGCGGCGGCTGAACAGTGGCACCGCTTGCAGGCGGGAACCTACCTGCTTCTGCAGATGCTTCGCTGGGCCCGTGACCGGGCCGACAGCTTAAACCTTTCTGCTGGATGGCCCCCTGCCCCGCCAGCGGAGTGAGCGTGGAGGTGTTTGTTGCGTGATGGTGCCATGTCCATGCATGAGCGCTTTCAGGCATCCCTGCTGGGGGAGCTGGTATGCACCGATGACCAGGCCAGGCGTCAGGAGTTGTTGGAGCTGCTCCAGGCTGGTGCCGACAATGAGGACGAGGTCGAATATCTCTTCCAGGCCGCTTGTCGCAAGGAACGGGAGCGACAGCATGGTCAGATCCCGACTCGGGCTGAGGATCGTCAGGACCCTTGATGGGCAGGTGACCCCGGCTGCTGCCGCTGCCGCCACACCCGTTGCAGGTCACGTGGGCAATCAGCATATGGGCTGCTTCACTGCCCTTGCACTGAACAGTCTTGATTGGGCCGCTTCACCAGCTCATTCCTGCTGGGCCTGATGGTGGGAGCCCTGGCCATGGGTCTGGTTGGAGGGGTGAGGCTGGAGCTGGATGCCCGCCGCCGCAGCCATGCTGAAGAGCAGAAACTGCTGGGCGATCAGAACGACTGTTTCAGGGATGCCATGGTCGGTGGCGCCTTGCCGCGGGCCTGCCGGGCGCTGATCCGTGATCAGCTCTGATCTGTTCAATGGGGATGTCAATCTGCCACGTCAGCTGCGATGACGCGGCAGGTGAGGCGGTTGAGAAGAGCGACGCCGCGTCGCAGACTCCAATGGGTCCAGCAGCAGGGTCTGGCTTGCATGGAGCATCACCGCTGCACTTCTCAGGCTGCCACCGCTGGTCTGGCTCCGCATCTGGCGGCTGATTTCCCAGTGTGCCTCGCCTGATGCTGTGGGGCAATCCTGCGGTTGCCAGCCCTTGCCTTCCAGCCAATAGCGCTGATGGGCAGCCTCGGTTCCATAGAGGGTCTGGCAGCTGGTGGTGGCTGGCAGGCTCGAGCCCGTCACCTCCACCTCCACCACAAGCACGGTTCCCATCGGCTGGGCAGCACTGGGCTGTTCAATCCAATGGAAGCCTTTCCAACGGGTTCCCAGTCTCAACCAGCCGGTGGTAAGCACGGGAGGAGTCAACGCTGGTTTCAGGCTGCGCAGGGTACAGCGGCCATCGCCGCTTTTCGTAACCTTTCGTGAACCCAACTGCTCTTCGTCTGCCTCCGTCAGGACTCTCACCAGGGTCCCTCGCCCTCGGTTGGCTGGTCACTGCCGCCGGGCTGTGTCTCCGCGCAGCCTGCCTGACGCTGTTCACCGCTCAGCCTGACCTCCAGGCAGGTGATGTGTTGGTGTCAGTTGTTCCAGGCAGCCTCAGCTGCAGTCGTCCTTCCCGACCGGGGGCATGGCCCAGCAGTGGGAGCATCAGCAGTGGCAGGGGGAGCCAGCAGCAGAGGAGCAGGCGTCATGGCAGTCACCGCTGTGGCCAGCAGCTGGTGGGCGGCCTGGAGGCTGGCTGAGAGGGCCTGTCCATGGGGCACCCTCGCCATCCACTGTGGGCCCCTTGGACGTCTTCATGCCTTCCGATGGCTGCGTTGCGGCATCCTGCAGAGCATCGCGCCAGGCAATGCGATCGCAAACGCTGGTTTTGCAGCGAGGCAGAGGCCCTGCTGTTCACGGACTGGAGGGGTGACCAGCACCGTACCTACAAGTGCAGTGTGTGCGACGGCTGGCATCTGACCTCCCGACGAGACCCACGCCGTTGATCTCTGGAGCTCCTCGCTCGCCTCTTGCTGACGGATCGCACCGATGCAGCCCGTCAGGATTGGTTGAGTGTTGCATGGATTGCAACCTCAGTGACCGCCGCAAGAGATAGATTGAATGAAGAAACCTCTTGAAAATCCGTGATGTCTCCCTGTCAGTGCTCCAAGCCCCTTGCAGCGATTTGACTTGACAGGGGCTTCCCATAGGTTCCTTGATCTTTCGAGACACAGCCATGAAAAAACCGGAACGCAAGTTGCTCAAGTTCGAACGCAAGGCACAGGAGTGCCTCACCCGGGGCCAGGCGCAGACGATCCTGCGCAAGGCGGAGAAGTGGATCAAGCGTCTTGATGCCCATACCGCTGACCGCCGCACCAGGCCCGTGATCCCTGACTGAAACAGTGGCCTGGCCCGCTGAACAGCCAACGCAGCCTGGCAGATCGACCACTCGAGGCATCACAGTCCTCTGTGGAAACAGGGCTCGGAATCGCTGGCTCGGCAGGAGGAAGCGCTGCCGCTGCGCCGCAAGGCCACTCAGGCGGGGCAGCTCGGCAATGGTCCTGGCCGGTACGGCAACGCGTTCCCGCAGGGCCGCAACCATGGGTACCGTGTCACAAACGTTGCGCTTCGCGCTGCTGACCGCGGGGCGGCAACCAGCGGCGATGCCAGGGTGATCCTCAGACCTGCCGCGTCGACAACCCATGCAGCCTTCCAACCGACCGGCCTGGATGAACTGGGCCGCCCTGGCCATCTTTCTCTGGGCAACCTGGAATCTTTCCAGCTACTGGTACGAGACCTTCAGGGGCTCCTGAACAGCAGTTCCCTGCTGGAGAATTCCACCTGCTCCCCGCTGACCCCCTGCAGAGTGTCTGCCTAGCCTCGAGCAATTGACTGAATCGGCTGTGGCCACTGCCATTCCTCTGCCCGCAGTGGTGCAGCGCCATCTGCTCTTATGCGCGACCCCCAGCAAGCCCAGATGCTGCGACCCGGCGGTGGGGCAGGCCAGCTGGAATCAGCTCAAGCAGCGCATCCGTGAACTCGGCCTCGATGTCGGCAGCCAGGCGCCAGTGCTGCGCAGCAAGGTCGACTGTCTGAGGGTCTGCATGGCTGGCCCGGTCCTGCTCGTCTGGCCGGATGGAATCTGCTATGGCCGTGTCACCCCTGCGGCAGTGGACCGCATCGTGGATCAGCACCTTCTGGCTGGGCAGCCTGTGGAGGACCTGGTGATCGGCCGCACAGGCTGGCGCCCCTGAGCCATGGCTGGCCGTTGGCCATGGGGGGTCACCGTCCCGGCCCGCGCCCCGTCGCGACCGGGGCCTTTACGATCCGGGAAACTGAACATCACGCTCCGATGCGGCTGTCTCTGCGTCGATTCCTGCTGGCCGCCACTGCCTCTCTGGCACTGGTCGGCGCTGCCCTGCCAGCCCACGCCATTCCCGAGGAGGATGCCGTCGCAAAGCTTGGTGTTGTTGTGGTTTTTGTGGTAATGGGTGAGCAGGGGCAGCCGGCCTTCGTGAATATGCCCGACGTGGAGGACAAGGTTTTGCTGCCCATGTACATGACCAGAGAGCTGGCTAATGAAGCTCTGCAGGTCGTGCGCAACACCGAAGGTGGTGAGGGCAGTCGCCTGCTACTGCTCCCCCTGACGGAAGCCATCAAATTGAATGAGGACCTGGCCAAGCAGCTCACCGAGAAGACCGACAAGAACCTCGTCATCTCCCTCGTTCCCTCAAGGCAGGACTTGGATCTGGCGACATCGATTCTGATCAAGCAAGGCGCGAAAAAGGAGGACATTGATCTTAATCTTCAAGTGCCGGTATTCTATACATATCCACCCTTGACTATCACTCTACCTGATGAAAATAAGCCCAGAGTGGCTCTATTTTTTAACTATAGTCAGCTCCAGAAAGCACGCAGCGAGGTCGAAGAATTCGAGGGTGAAGATAGGGTGATGGACTGGCGCCAAGCATTCAACCTGATTGTTCAAGAACCCGATGACAAGTTCTTCTTACATCCCACCCAGGATTTTCTGGATCAGGTCAGAAACGGCATTCCTGAGCAGCAGATACTGCCGCAGCAGATACTGCCGCAGCAGCCCTAGGAGCTTGCTGAAAAACTCAGTCAGAGCGGCAAAGGATGATGGCCGTTGATCTGACTGGTGGGCACCAGAAAACGATCGGTGCTGACAATGGCTACGACACCAGCGGGTTCGTCAAAGAGACGCGGCGATTGGGCATGACGCCCCACGTGGCACAAAACATCAGCCGACTTGGTGGCTCCGCCATCGACAGACGTACCACCCGCCATAAGGGCTACGCCAAATTGATCCATGCACGCCGGGGAATCGAGAAGGTGTTTGGCTGGATCAAGCAGTTCAGCTGCCTGCGACAAGTCAGGGTCCGTGGGTTAGACAACGTGTGAGCCGTGTTTGGTCTCCACGTGATTACCTACAACCTGATCCGCCTGAGCAATCCACTTAAACCTGCGGAGGCGCTGGTATGAATAGGTCGGAAGGCATCAGAATCAGCTCTGCTGCTCCACAGATCAGAGGGCAATCGCACCAATCAATTCCAGACAATCACCGACAGAAGAAATGAGCAATCCAGTTGCCAGCAGATCAAGATGATCAGTCAGCCGACTGCAGAAAAACAAAGATTCATTGCGCCAGAAGGAATGTGACTTGTCGGGCCATTTGTCAATGGGCAAGATTCAGTCGGTACTGACCAGAGAGTGACCCTCTTGCCTTCCCAGTGCAAGACATCAAATCACCTCTTTCTTTTCGGAGCAGCCCTGCTGGCTTACGCGATCCCTTGCAGCTACTGGTGCCTTCATGGCAACAGGCCTCCCACAGGCCAAGGTGCTTGGTTTTTCGAGGTGCCCTGGAGAGAGGTAAGTCAAAGTCTGCTGGTGCATGATTCTGGCTAATTCAGAGGTTCCCTAAGCAGTGCTTTCCTAACGAGAAAGAAGCGATTTTTGAGATGCCCTCAAGTCCCTCCAAGAGATTTATAGATACCTTGGGAAAACCTTTGTTCTCGACGTCATCTCATCAAGATCGATTATTCTGCGAAAGTTGACTTGCGGCTTGTGTCAGTTTTCCAGAATTTCTTAAGATATCTGACAAGGGGAAATCACTCTGGTTTCCGAGTGTCTGTCTAGACTGCCAGCGTTGCGTCAGGAGTGCCTGAAAATGAAGTGGAATGCGGTCCATGCGATCTCAGCGGTGTTGGCACCAGCTTTGATAGCAGCGCTTGCTGTTCAGGTCCATGCCGGCTCCTGCGAAGGAAGCAACAGAATCGACCATGACGCCGCCGACTGTCTTGATGCCGATTGGGACAACAGTACGAACTGGCTGAGCCATGGCAAGGTGTGGGCTCGGAGCCAATGCTCTGACAGTGGAACAGTTGTTGCGAAGGTCGATATAAAAAATGCTAAGGATAAAACATGGCATTTAAACGACGATAGCAAGAGAAGCTCCGGCACTGGCATTTATAATGTCAGAAATGTTTACTGTTGCGCGGACCTTAGCGATCTCTGTAACAAGTCAGATATTCACACACAGGCGTGTGTTGACCAGTTCGAGAAGAGCTCCGCCGCTTCAACATGTAGAAACACATATGCCGGCGTTAATAGCAACAATAGGCAATGCGATATCCACTCGGAATGTCAATTGATTAATGGCTATGACTATACAAACACAAGCATTGCCGTAAAATTCAGTGAAACCGAAACCCTCGTGAACTGTAAGGGCTATCTTAAAGTTGGATCATGTTGACTAACCCGGATTAGATAGCGCCACCATTCCGAGGCCACGTGACTCCAGGGGACCCGATCCGATGCCGGTAAAAAATTGCTCGACCGAAACTGAGTTCAGCGCATCGGTTGTGGTGAGATAGACGGTAGCGATACCGCGTTAGCATCACCGTGCAGACCCATGCTGCCCGAAGATGCAGCCAGAGATTGATTGCCCCTGATCCCCCATTGCGCGAACTGCACTGCTGAGGTCATGCGGTTGTGCAGGGGCGCATATCCCTGTAGGCAGCTCAGCATGGAGCTGCAGCATGACAACAACCATATCCTCTCGTTCGGTCTGGATGGACCAACAAACGACTGTGGGGGCCACGTCGCCAGCCTGGCAGCTGAAGCGCTTGTCTCGATGCGCACTGATCCAGAGCGTTCTTATTGATCTCCATCCTTCCCGGCAGCTGAGACGAGCGTGGCGATCCGGAGATTCCCCGATCTCAGCCAACCGATGTGACGACGGCCATGGGCAGGCTGTTTCGAGTACAGCGTCAGTCGGCAGGGGCTCAGCTCACAGCACCCCAGCTGCTACAAAAGGCAGTGTCCCTGAGGTCGGGATACAGAGGCGGCACCCAGATTCGAACTGGGGATAAAGGATTTGCAGTCCTCTGCCTTACCACTTGGCCATGCCGCCGCACCGGAACCATCGCTCCGGGAGAGGAATCTATCAACCGCCCGTCCCCCCCTCTGCTGGTCCTCACCAACGGTCACGGGGAAGACGTGATCGCCCGCCGTGTGCTCGAGTCCCTGCTCGCCAGCAGGATCGACATCAGCGTGGCGGTGCTCCCCCTGGTGGGGCGCGGGGATGGCTTCCGTGGCCTGCCGAGGCTGTCGCTGCTGGGCCGGCCACAGCAGCTCCCCAGCGGCGGTTTCAGCAACCAGAGCCTGATGGCCTTGTTGCAGGATCTCCGCGCCGGTGTGGTGGGGCTGACATGGGAGCAATGGCGTGAGGTTCGTCGCTGGGCACGCCTGCATCCCCATGGACGACTGCTGGCCGTCGGCGACCTGCTGCCCCTGCTGATGGCCTGGGGCAGTGGACGTCCCTATGGCTTCATCGGGACCCCCAAGAGCGACTACACCTGGCGCACGCCTCTGCATTGCAGCCCTCTGGCCGATGCCTGTCACGGCCTCAAGGGCAGTGAGTGGGATCCCTGGGAATGGGCTCTGATGGGCTGTCGCCGCGCTCGCCTCGTGGCCATGCGGGACCGCATCACCGCCAGGGGCCTGCGCCGCCGCGGTATCCAGGCCCTGGCACCCGGCAATCCGATGCTGGACGGCTTCCCCCGGCAGGCTGCCCTCCCACCATCCCTGCAGGGTCAGCGACGCCTGCTGCTGCTTTGCGGCAGTCGCATGCCCGAGGCCCTCGACAATGGATGCCGCCTGCTGGCCGTGCTCGAGCAAGCGCCCCTATGGGCGCAGTCGTTGCTGGTGTTGATGGCCACCGGTGGCGAACCCACCAGGGCGGCCCTGGAGTCCCTCCTGCACGCCGAAGGGTTTGTGCCCGCGCCCCTGCCGACGGAACCAGCTGCGGAGGGCTGCTGGCGGCGGGGTCGTCACATCCTGTTGCTGGGAGTGGGCCGCTTCGCCCAATGGGCCTGCTGGGCCGAACTGGGCCTCGCCACTGCCGGCACCGCCACCGAACAGCTGGTTGGCCTCGCCAGGCCCGCCGTGTCTTTGTCGGGACCCGGTCCCCAGTTCACGAGGGGGTTCGCCCGCCGCCAGGCACGGCTGCTGGGGGGCGCGGTGCACCCCTGCGATTCCGCTGCCCAGGCGGCCCGTTGGCTGGCACTGCTGCTGGCCGAACCCGGGCTGCGACAGCGGTTGGGTCTGATCGGCCGGAGCCGCATGGGGCCACCGGGTGGCAGTGCACGCCTGGCCGCCCTGCTGCAGGAACGGCTACTGCACGACTGATTCGCTGCCGTGCTGGGGTCGCTCCGGCTGGTTGCCCCCGCTGGGGTGAAGATGGTCAGTGCGCAACAAGCTGGATCCGGGCCCATGCCGATCGCTCCCAACCGGGCCTACACCGAGGTGTGCTGCCGCATCGGCAGCCTGCTGCACGTCAGCGGTGCTTCGGCGCGCCGTCAGGTGGAGATTCGTGCTGCCAGGGAGGGCGTTCGCGACCAGTCCGGGCGCCAGGCCATGGCGGAGGCCATGCTCGCCGAACTGCAGACCGCCGGTGCCGATCGCGTGGCCTCCACGGCGCTGGAGCGCGCCCTGGAGGAAACCGACGACAGTCTGGCCAACGAAAGCTGAGCGGTGGCCTTGCTTTCAGGCCACCGCTCGAAGCGCCGCGACGGGGCCCGGCACCACTGTCAGCACTGTTGTCGTCCCTGCGGTCACCTCAGTCGGGTGCAGGCCTGCTTCAGGGCTGCGCCCCCGGCAGGGTGCAGGGTCCCAGAGGATGGTCCCGCTGGGGGTAGGTGACGTGATCGTGGCTGTGGTCGTGGTCGGGATGGTGGTGGCCGTGGCTGACCACCAGCGCTTCGCAGGCCCCATTGCAGGTCTGCCTGCAGAGGGTGCAACCTTCCACGCTGGCGCCCTCCACGTGGTGGTGATGGCTGCGCTGGGGTAGCCCCGCCTCGGCTTCGAATCCCAGCATCCGTGTCCTGTACTTGCAGAGGGAGCAGTTCATGTTGGCCTCGCCCCTCACCACCTCCTCGACCCGCTGCCGGAAGGTCTCCAGCACCAGCGGGTGGGCGTTGAGGTAACTGGCCTTGAGGAAGGTCAGCTGCGGATGGTCCTGGGCCACCCGATCGGTGTGGCTGTAGATCCTGCTGACCAGGACGCCGCTGAAGAGGAACCAGGGGAGAACGACAATGCGCTGGTAACCGAGCTTGACGGCCTGGCGCAGTCCCGGTTCCACAAGGGGAAAGGTGACCCCTGAGTACACCGTTTCGCCCCAGCCGAAGCCGAAGCCCTCCACGAGCATCCGCGTCAGTTTGGCCACGTTGGCGTTGGCATCGGGGTCGGAAGAGCCCCGTCCCACCACCACCAGCAGGGTTGCACTGAGGGGAAGCGGTTCATGGCCCGCCTGGTCTGCATCGGCCAGAGCAGTGCGGATGCGGTCCGCGGCGGCCTGGATCATGTTCGGGTCGACCCCCAGCTCGCGGCCGTAGTCGACCCTGATGCCTTGCTCTACCGCGTAGTGGTTGAGCAGGCTGGGAATGTCGTTCTTGGCATGGCCGGCAGCAAAGAGCATGGCCGGCAGGGCCAGGATCCTCTCCACGCCTTGCTGCCGCAGCCGCTCCAGCCCGTCGCGAATGATCGGGCTGGCGAATTCGAGATAGCCGTATTCCACGGGAACGCCGGGGAGCAGCGGGCGCAGGCCTTCCACCAGCCGGGCGAACTCGGCCACCGCCATGCGGTTGCGACTGCCGTGGCCGCAGACCATGACGCCGAGGCGGGAGCCATCTTCGGGGTGGAGCAGGGAGCTGGCCATGGGCGCCGACCGCTGGCGGAAACCCTAGGGGGCAGCGTTTCAGTGCTCGAAGGTGTTGTGGAAGTGGTGACGATCCAGCTCCGATAGCACAGGAACGCAGCCGAAGCAGCGACGTGCCAGCTCCAGTCGCCCCTCCCGCTGCAGCATCAGCGTCAGTTGATCCATGGCCGGCAGCAGGTAGCGCACATCGTTGGCGGCATAGGCGAGCTGGGCCTCGCTGAGGTCCTCCACGCGCCCCCAGTCACTGCTCTGGGAACTCTTGTCCAGCTCGACGCCGCAGAGCTCGTTCACCAGATCCTTGAGCCCATGGCGGGGGGTGTAGGTGCGGGCCAGCCTGCTGCCGAGCTTGGTGCAGAAGAGCGGCTTCACGGCGATGCCCAGCCCTTCCCCAAGGGCGGCAACATCGAAGCGGGCGAAATGGAAGACCTTGGTGATGGTGGCTGCCTCCATCAGCCTCTGCAGGCCCGGTGCCTCGGTCTGGCCGCGGTGGATGCGGATGCAGCAGACATTGTCGGCGCGGTCACTGATCTGAACGAGGCAGAGTCGATCCCTGCCGTGGACCAGCCCCATGGCTTCGGTGTCCACGGCAAGGGCATCGGCACCGGCGTAGAGCTCCGCCCAGTCCTGACTGATGTCCTGATCGAACAGGGCGAAACGCTGGGGGCTTGCTGCCATGGATCAAGCGCAAAGGAATGCCACAAGCTTGCCCATTCACCTGCAATTCTCCTTGCCGGGCAAATTAAGGCCGGCTAGCTCATGGTGAGATGACTTGTCCCCATGGCATCCCGTCGGCAGCTCGCCACTCTTCAGCTTTCCGATATCCAGCGTTTCTTTGAAGAACCACCGCTTCAACACCTGGGGCTGGAGCTCGCCGTCTGCTGGATCCTCGAATGCCTGCTGCAGGAGGACAGCTACCCCACCTCCCTGATGGGCCAGCTGGTGCGGCAGCATCCCCGCCTGCGCCTCTCCGAGACCGTGCTGCAGCAGGCCATGGAATTCCTCGATCGCCAGGGCTCCATCACCAGCTACAGCCAGCACTACCCCCGGCGGGGGCGGCCCCGTCGCATGCTTCATCTCGCCGAGGCGGTCCGCCCCGATGCCGAGTTGCTGGTGGCGTCCTGGCATCGCTGGTTGGCGGAGAACGAGGCCCAGGGCTCCAGCGCCAGGCCTTGCGATGGCGGCCCCAGCAGCCTGTCGCTGCAGGACGAGCGCCTGGCTGCCGAACTGCGGGCAGAGCGCTCCCGCTTCCCACACCGGGTGGTTGAAACGGGTGGTTGAAAGGCTTTGGCCCGGTGGCCGCCAGGCCCCGCCAGGGCTGCGGTCCGACCACGGTCCCAGCACCCTTTGCGCCAGGCTGGCTGGTGACCCCAGCCAAGGACTGACGGCCGTGACCGCCGCGCTCGGTTCCACCCTCCTGCTCACTCTGCTGCTGGGGGTCGGCCTCTTGTTCTTTCTGCGGGCCGCCACCAAGGACCGCACCACTGACGTGGTGATCTCGTCCTACAGCGGTTCCCTTGAGGTGCTGGAAGCACTGACCGATTGGCTGCGGCAACGGGGCTGGCGCCAGCTGGAGGCTGATCCCGAGCGGCGCTGGATCGCCTATGAGGCCAGGGTCGGTGCCAGTGTGCCGCTGGCGCTCTTGTTGTCGCTGCTGGCCGCAGCGGGTGCCGGGGCCCTCGCTCTGGTGGTGATTCAGCTGGTCGTCCCTGCCCGGTGGTGGCCGCTGCTGCTGGCCGGGTTCGGGCCACTGGCGGGTCTGGTGTATCTCACCAGAGCGGAGCGGCTTGAGCGGCTTGAGCTGCGTTTGCTCAGCCATGACCAGCAGATCCCCACCCGACTGGCCCTGCGGGCTCACCGCGACGAGCTGATTGCGCTGCTGCAGGAACTTGCAGCCGAGCTGGGGCTGGAGGCGGATCGTCCCTTGCCGAGTGCAACGATCTGAGCCATCCAGGGCACTGCAATCGCGGCCTGTGCCCATGGCCTGTCCGGGGTATTACCCTTGATGTCGTTGCTGCCCTGACTGTCGCGACCAGCACCGTGGCCTGTCGCCAGCCGTCGCCAGTTGTAAAATGCCGAAGTCGCCTGGAGGATCTCCATGGCATCGGCTTGGGCCATTGCAGGATGCTTCGCCGTCGGGCTGGCCTTGGCCGGCATCAGCCGACTGCATCCCCTGATGGTGGAAGCCCACGAAGCCGAACAGCTGTCGGCCGGTGCCTTCCCCACCCTCGAGCTGAACACCGGTCCCAGGTCCCGTCTCAGCCACAGGAAGAATTGGCTGGGGAAGGTCCGCCTGGCTGAGCACACGGAGATTCTCGTGCTCGCTGGTCACGCCGATTCCCAGGCCATGGCGGGTGCCGGCACCCCCGGCGACGCGGTCGACAACCAAGGCGCCATGCCGATGCAGGACGGCATGCGTGACGAGTTGTACTGGAATCTGCTGACAGCCCAGCGCATCGTTCTGCTGGGCAGGCAGCGTGGGCTCAACATCCGCTTCTACGACCCCGCTGCAGAGGATCCTGCCCTGCGCTCCATTCTCGACGGCGAGGATCCCCGCACCAACTGGAGCGTGGGGCGGCGCCACAGCGAGCAGGGCGGCTATGCCCTCGAGATTCACTACGACGCTTACGGTGACCATGGTTTCGGCTCCGGCGTGATTCCGCGGGTCCGCTTCGGTCAGACCGTGGTGGATGAAGCCCTGGCAGCTGAATTCGGCGCTTTCCCAAGTGATTTCCGCGGCGTGCTGGGTGCACCCGAACGGGGCATCACGATGCTGGAGATCGGCAAGCTGGAGGGGGAGCTGGAGCACAGCCTGCGCGATCCGGCCACCCGGGATGCTGCCCTGAACACCATTGCCGACCGCGTGGTCCGCACCATCGCCACGGCGCTGGGTATTCCCCAGCCACAGTTCGCCACCACCGTGTCTCCGCCTCTGCCTCTGGCTTCTCCATCGGGCCGGCCCGATGGCCTGCCGTACCCTTCAGCCGCCAGCGGGGACGCCGGCTGATCATCCCCTTCTCACTGGCCCCTTTCACCGGGCTGGCCCGATCCGGCAGCGCGGCACCTCAATCCAGGGCACCGAAGGCGGCGCAGGTTCGTTCCAGCTGCTTGTCGCTGTGCCACTCACGGGGACGCAGGAACTCGTCATAGAGGAGTTTCTCGCGACTGCCCTGGCGGGGCTCGTAGCGGTATTCCCAGCGCACCAGGGGGGGGAGGGACATCAGGATCGACTCGGTGCGGCCGTTGGTCTGCAGACCGAAGATGGTGCCCCGGTCGAACACCAGGTTGAACTCCACATAGCGTCCGCGACGGTAGAGCTGGAACTCACGCTCCGGCTCGCCGTAGCTGATGCCCGCCCGCCGCTCCAGGATCGGCAGATAGCTGGGCAGGAAGGCGTTGCCACAGGCCTGCATCAGGCTGAACAGCTTCTCCCAGTCGTGCTGGGTGGTGCCTGAGGCCGCCGAGGCCAGCGCCGCGGGACCGGTGGGATCCTGGCCGCGGTACAACACCCCGCGGGGGTCCTGATAGTCGAAAAAGATCCCGCCGACGCCGCGGGTTTCGCGGCGGTGCTTCAGATAAAAGTATTCGTCACACCACTTGCTGAACACAGGATGGTAGGCCGGATCGACGCTGTCGCAGGCCTCCTGGAGGGTGCGATGGAAGTGGCGGGCATCGTCGAGGAAAGGGTAGTAGGGGGTGAGGTCGGCGCCGCCACCGAACCACCACACTGGCCCCGCCTCGAAATAGCGGTAGTTGAGGTGCACCGTCGGCACGTAGGGATTGCGCGGGTGCAGCACCATCGAGGTGCCTGTGGCGAACCACTTGTGCCCGGCAGCCTCGGGCCGCTGGTTGAGGATCGCGGGGGGGAGCTGGTCGCCTTCCACCTCGGAGAAGTTGACGCCACCCTGCTCAAGCACACGCCCCTCCTTCATCACACGGGAGTGTCCGCCGCCTCCCTCCGCACGGATCCAGCTGTCCTCCAGGAAGCAGCCCTCGCCGTCCAGCCGCGTCAGCTCGGCGCAGATGTCGCTCTGCAGGCCCATCAGGAAGGTCTTCACCCGCCCACGGGAATCGGCGGGGGGTGGGGCCAGCATGGTGGTGACACCGTTGCGGGCAGCCGCAGGCTCCGCCTTGCCGCTGATGCGTCGAACCAGACGTTTGAGCATGGGCGGTAGAGGTCCCAGGACCGGCATTCAGTCGCTCAACATCTCAGCCCGGGCGTTCCCGCGGCAAGGGTTCGCCAAGGAGTGCAACGGCGCACTTCCTAGAGTTTCCCTACGGATGGATCTCCATGGCAACAACGGGTACGGCGATCGAAGCGCTGCGTCCCCTCAGGGATGCGGGCAGCGGTAGGCCATTGATCGAACAGCAGTGGATCCGCAACGTGCGGGTGCAGAACCAGCGGGTTCTGTTCGAACTGGCCTTGCCGGGTTACGCAGCGGCACAACGCGACCGCATCGCCCGGGAGGCCCGGGAGGCCCTGCTGGCCCTTGACGGCATCGAGGACGTGCAGATCGAGTTGTTCCAGGATCCCCATGGCCGGAACGCCTTGCCACAGCTCACTCCGATCCCGGCCGTGCGTCAGGTGGTCGCCGTGAGCAGCGGCAAGGGTGGGGTGGGCAAGAGCACCGTCGCCGTGAACCTGGCCTGCGCCCTGGCCGCCCGTGGCCAGCGGGTCGGTCTGCTGGACGCCGATATCTATGGACCCAATGTCCCCACCATGCTGGGGGTGGCGGACCGTACCCCGGAAGCCCTGGAGGAGAACGGTCAGCAGATCCTCGTGCCCCTGGAGAGTTGTGGCCTGCGGATGGTCTCCATGGGGCTGCTGATCAACCCGGATCAGCCTGTGATCTGGCGTGGCCCCATGCTCAACGGCGTGATCCGCCAGTTTCTCTATCAGGTGCGCTGGGGCGAACTGGATCTGCTGGTGGTGGACCTGCCGCCTGGCACCGGTGATGCCCAGCTCAGCCTGGCCCAGGCCGTGCCCATGGAGGGTGCCCTGGTGGTCACCACCCCCCAGATGGTCTCCCTGCAGGACGCTCGCCGCGGCCTGGCGATGTTCCGTCAGATGGGGGTGCCGGTGCTCGGCGTGGTGGAAAACATGAGCTATTTCGTGCCGCCGGATCTGCCCGACCGCCGCTATGAACTGTTCGGCAGCGGCGGTGGCCGCAGCCTGGCCGAGGAATTCAGCGTGCCGCTGTTGGCCCAGCTGCCCATGGACATGCCGCTGATGGAAGGGGGGGACAGGGGGATGCCGGCGGTGGTGGAGCGGCCGGACTGTGTGAGCGGCCTGGCGTTTCAGGCACTGGCCGACCGCCTCACGGCGTCCCTGTCCGGTGGGACCTGAGCCATGGCCCTGCTGCAGCGCCGCAAGCCCAGTCGCTTTTCCCGTGGCTACCGGGACAAGCCGCTGCTGGACTTTCTTGGTGGCGACCTGTGGCTCTGGGGCCTGCCCATCGCCCTGATCCTGCTGGCCGGGGGACTGATTGCCAGCACCCAGCGCCAGGCGGGTCTGGCCGAGTGGAGCAACCACTGGACCACCGGCCTGGCAGGCCTTGTCGCCGCCTGGCTGCTCACCCGGGTTGATCTGCAACGCCTCCGTTCCCTGCTGGTACCCCTCTATCTGATCAACCTCGCCGGCCTGGTGGCCGTCAGGTTCATCGGCACGACGGCCCTGGGGGCGCAGCGCTGGATCGCCGTCGGACCATTCCAGCTGCAGCCGTCTGAATTCGCCAAGCTTGCCGTGATCCTGCTGCTGGGGGGCGTTCTCGCGCGCTTCCCCGTGGAGCGGCCAAGAGACCTGCTGCGCCCCTTCGCGGTGATCATCGTGCCCTGGGGGCTCGTGTTCCTCCAGCCCGACCTGGGCACGTCGCTGGTGTTCGGCGCGCTGCTGCTGGTGATGCTGTTCTGGTCAGGAATGCCCCTGGCCTGGATCGTGCTGCTGATCTCGGCCATCCCAGCCGCCATCCTGGGCGGCCTGCATCAGGCCGGCATGGGTGATGGCTATCTCATCGCCCTGCTGGCCTGGCTGCTGGCGATGATGGTGGCAGCCCTGAAGACGCTTCCATGGCCTCGCCTGGGTGCCCTGCTGGTGCTGACCGGTCAGCTGTCTGCGGCGGCTGTGACCCCCTGGCTGTGGCAGTACGGCCTCAAGGATTACCAACGGGATCGCCTGGTGCTGTTCCTCGACCCCGCCAAGGATCCCCTGGGCGGTGGCTATCACCTGTTGCAGAGCACCATTGGCATCGGCTCCGGCGGGCTCTTCGGCACCGGCCTGCTGCGAGGGCATCTGACCAAGCTCCAGTTCATCCCTGAACAGCACACGGACTTCATCTTCAGCGCCCTGGGTGAAGAGCTTGGGCTGCTGGGCTGTGGCCTGGTGCTGCTGGCCTTCGGGTTCTGGTCCTGGCGCCTGCTGGCGGTGGCGGACCAGGCCCGCAGCGACTTCGAGTCTCTGGTTGTGGTCGGGATTCTGGCCATGGTGATGTTCCAGGTGCTGGTTAACGTCAGCATGACCATCGGCCTCGGTCCGGTGACCGGCATCCCATTGCCCTTTCTCAGTTATGGCCGCTCCGCCCTGATCACCAACTGCCTTGCCCTGGGCATGGTGGCCTCGGTACAGCGCCATGCCCGTCTGGAGGCGCGGCGCAGACTATGACGTCCCGATCCCTGGCAGGGCTTCAGCCCCTTCTGCTGCAGGACTGGCAGGGTGCCAGCTCCGCCGAGAGCAGTGCCCGTCGCCAGTGGTGGGCTGCCCTGGAGGTGCTGCAGGAGGGCTTCCGGGACCTCATTGGCCAGGGTCCCGGGGTGTGGCTGGCGGCTCCCCTCCCGGCTCTCTACGAACCGGCCCTGCTGGAACGCTTCCAGGGCTGGGTCTGGGCCCCTGAGCAGTGGGACCGACTGCTGGGCAATCCCCTCCTGCCTCCCGATGGCACCACAGCAGCTCCCACGTCGGCTGCGCCACAGCATTTCGAGCGGCTCAATCTCACGGCGGACGACGGCAGTGATCCCTTCCTGATCCTGATCACACCCCGCCTGCAGGTGGCCATCGCCCTGCTCGGCCCAGCCGATGCCAGGCAGCTGGTGGTGCGTCATGAGCCGGCTTGCCTCTCGGCGGCCCTCACGTTGCTGGATGGGCGACTCCTGGCGGATCATTCCTGTGCCGCGCAGCGGCTGAGGCAGGCCATGCAGGCCCTTGGCCCACTCAACAATGAGCACGAGCTTGGCCGTCGCTTCTGGCCGCTGCTCAGTGCGCGCCTGGCTGACATGGTGCCCAGCCTCACGCTTCAGACCGGCGCCGGCCGCTCCCGTGCCGCCAGCAGGGACGTGGCAGCAGCTGAGCCATCAGAGCCATCCCTGGAGTCCCAGGAGCTTGCCCTTCTGGAAGCCCTCTCCCACGAAGTGAGGACCCCCCTCGCCACGATTCGCACCCTGATCCGTTCCCTGCTGAAGCGACAGGGTCTGTCGGAACTGGTGCAGCGACAGCTGCGACAGATCGACGCGGAATGCAGTGAGCAGATCGATCGTTTCGGTCTGATCTTCCGGGCCGCCGAGATGCAGCGCCGTCCGGAGCGCGAGAGGCTTCTCGCCCGCACTGATCTCGCCGCTCTGGTGAGGCGCCAGTTCCCCCTCTGGCAACGGCTGCTGCTGCGGCGTGGTCACCGGCTCCGCCTCGACATGGATGGAGGTCTGCCGGAAGCAATGAGTGATCCTGGTCTGCTGGCCCAGATGCTGGGCGGCGTGGTGGATCGTTTCAGCCGCAGCCTGCCGGCCCGGAGCAGCGTGCTGCTGCGCTTGGAGCAGGCGGGGGAGCGTCTGAAACTGCAGCTGGCACTGGAGGGAGATGAGGTGGGTCGCGGCGACGCAGCCAGCGAGGAGGTGGTGGGTACGGTGCTCACCTGGCGGCCGGAAACGGGCAGTCTGCAGCTGAGCAGCGCAGCCACCCGACGCTTGCTCAGCAGCCTCGGCGCTCGCCTGTGGGAGCGCAGCGACAGACTGCTCACCATGTTCCTGCCCCTGGCCACAAGCACGTCGGTGCCCCCGCCCGCCGCAGGCCGAGCCAGCGCAGCAGCGGGGCGTCGCTGTCAACCAACATCCGACAACATGGTGTGAAGACTCGTTTGTACGTGGCAGAAGCGACTGGACCTCGCTGCTACGTTGCCACTGCTAAACGCAGCCTTCCCATCCATGGCCGAGGTCCTCAGCGGTCAACTTCCTTCGTTCATCGCCGGCACCGGCGGCCTGCTCAACAGCGCTGAAACCGAGGAGAAGTACGCCATCACCTGGACCAGCTCCGCTGCCCAGGCCTTTGAACTGCCCACTGGCGGTGCCGCCATGATGAACAGCGGCGAAAACATCATGCACTTCGCCCGCAAGGAGCAGTGCCTTGCCCTCGGCGCTCAGCTCCGCACGAAGTTCAAGCCCAGGATCGAGGATTTCAAGATCTATCGGCTCTATCCCGGTGGGGACACCGAGTATCTCCATCCCAAGGATGGTGTCTTCCCTGAGAAGGTCAATGAGGGTCGTGCCATGGTGGGTTACAAAGACCGCAGCATCGGCCAGAATCCCAACCCCGCCACGGTCAAGTTCAGCGGTCAGGCCACCTTTGACAACTGATCGCCTTCTCACCCAGGCTCTATAAAGGCGGGGTCGAAGCATCCCGCCTTTTTCATGCCCGGGTGGTGCCGGCGCCCTATGTCGATCTCGATGCACGATCGCGACCTTTTTCAGCGAAAGGTCGCCGCAGGCTTCAATTTTGTGCCCGTCAGCCAACAGTGGCCTGCTGACCTTGACACCCCTGTCAGCACCTGGCTGAAGGTGGGCGAGGGCAACGGGCATGGTGTGTTGCTGGAGTCCGTGGAAGGTGGTGAACGGGTGGGCCGCTGGAGTGTGGTGGCCAGCGACCCTCTCTGGATTCTGGAGAGCCGTGGGGAGACGAGTCTGCGTCGCTGGCGTGATGGGCGTGAGGAGCATCTCTCAGGAAATCCTTTCACCCTGATCCGTTCCTGCCTGGCGCCTTACCGCACTGCTGCCGTGCCAGGGCTCCCTGCCCTGGGCCAGCTGTTCGGCATATGGGGCTATGAGCTGATCCGCTGGATCGAGCCCACGGTTCCTGTCCATCGGACGGCGCCCGATGCGCCTCCCGATGGCCTGTGGATGCTGGTGGACAGCCTGCTGGTGTTCGATCAGGTGCGACGCCTGATCACGGCAGTGGCCTATGCCGATCTCAGCAACGGCCAGAACCCCGAACAGGCCCATGATGCTGCCCTGCAGCGGCTGGAGGCACTGAGGCTGAGCATGCTGCAACCCCTGCGGGGCGAACCGCTGGTCTGGAGCGACGCGGAGCAGCATGAGCCCGCCACCCGTTCCAACCGCAGTCAGGCCGACTTCGAAGCAGCCGTGCGGCAGGCCAGGGACCATATTGCCGCCGGTGATGTGTTTCAGCTGGTGCTGAGCCAGCGACTGGAGACGGAGGTGGAAGCCACCCCCTTCGAGATCTACCGCAGCCTGCGGCTGGTCAATCCCTCCCCCTACATGGCGTTCTTCGACCTCGGTGGCTGGCACCTGATCGGTTCCAGCCCGGAGGTGATGGTGAAGGCCGAGGTCAGCGAGGACGGACGGCGCATGGCTTCGCTGAGGCCCATCGCCGGCACGCGGCGACGCGGGCACGATCCTGCTGCGGACCGTGCCCGGGCCGAGGAGCTGCTGGCGGACCCCAAGGAACGGGCCGAGCACGTGATGTTGGTGGATCTCGGTCGCAACGACCTGGGCAGAGTCTGCCGCCCCGGCACAGTGGCCGTCACCGAGCTGATGGTGATCGAACGCTATTCCCACGTCATGCACATCGTTTCCGAGCTGGTGGGCGAGTTGCAGCGAGACTGTGATGTGCTGGATCTGCTGATGGCAAGCTTCCCGGCCGGCACGGTCAGCGGTGCACCCAAGATCAGGGCCATGCAACTCATTCACGCCTGTGAGCCCGATGCCCGTGGCCCCTATTCCGGCGTGTATGGCGCCGTGGATCTGCAGGGTGCCCTCAACACAGCCATCACCATTCGGACCCTCATCGCCCAGCCGGCAGGCAATGGTCGCTGGCACCTGTCCGTGCAGTCCGGTGCCGGCGTGGTAGCGGATTCACAGCCTACCCTCGAATACGAGGAGACCCTCAACAAGGCTCGTGGCATGCTGAGGGCGCTGGGCAGCCTCGCGGTGGAATCAGGCTGAGCCCCATGAATTTGCTGCTCAAGGGATTCGAACTGGAACTGTTCACCGGCCGGGCCGATGGCACGGTGGAAGGCTGCTCTGTGGAGGCAGCCGCCACCTTTGCTGACGTGGTTACCGAGCCGGACCGGCGTAACCTCGAATACACCACGGCGCCACATCCTGACTACAGCGAACAGCTCTGCCGCCTGCTGCGACCACGGCGCAGGTTGCGCAGCTGGTTGCAAGGACGAGGACTCACCCTGCTGCCCGGCAGCTGTCTGAGCCTGGGCGACAGCAGCCGCTTCGACCGCTCTGACCCCGGCAATCCCTATCACGACTTCATTGAACAGGCCTACGGCAGCCGCGTGGTGACGGCCAGCGTGCACATCAATTTCGGCATCCCCGATCCCGAGCTGCTCCTGGCCGCCTGCCGCCTGCTGCGCTGTGAGGCAGCCCTGCTACTTGCCCTCAGCGCCAGCTCACCCTTCCTGGACGGCGCTGCCAGCGGCTTTCACTCCCAGCGCTGGCAG
The DNA here is from genome assembly GCA_004768415.1 of Aphanocapsa feldmannii 277cV. Classification (GTDB taxonomy): domain Bacteria; phylum Cyanobacteriota; class Cyanobacteriia; order PCC-6307; family Cyanobiaceae; genus Aphanocapsa_A; species Aphanocapsa_A feldmannii. The sequence continues at coordinate 184,796 of SRMO01000084.1, forward strand.
CAGTTTCCCCTGACGCCAGAGCGGGTACCGCTGTTCGAGAACCACACTCACTACATCCGCTGGGTTGAAGCGCAGTTGCGCAGCGGCGCCATGCGAAACGTGCGCCACCTCTGGTGTTCCGTACGCCCCAACGGTGAGAGCAGGCCCTACGGCATCAACCGTATCGAGCTGCGCATCTGTGATCTCGTTGTGGATCCTCTGCAACTGCTGGCAATCACCGCCTTTGCCGAGCTGCGCCTGCTACAGCTGCTGGCTGCGCCCGAGCAGCTGGACCCCCTGCGGGTCAGTCGGCTGGATGCCCAGGCACTGCCGGCCCTGATCAGGCGGAACGACCGGGCCGCTGCCCGGGCCTCCCTGGACGCACCGCTGCGACACTGGCGTGATGGTGCCACGCTGATTGCCCGCCACTGGATCAATGCGTTGCGCGAGGAGATGGCTCCCCTGGCTGCCCGCACCGGCCTCGATCGCTGGCTCGCGCCCCTGGACAAGCTGCTCAGTCAGGGCAACACGGCCATGCGCTGGCTTGCCCTCCACCGCTCGGGACAGTCTGTGGCGGCCATCATTGTCGACGCGACCGCCGCCATGGTGCGGCAGGAAGAGCAGCAGTCCATGGCCCTCTGCGGAGAGTCCGGGGTTCCTTTTGAGATGATCGGAGGGCTGCAGCGCCTGGAGGGTCGCAGATGAGTCGGGCTCACTTGGACGCTACGACCCATGGCAGCGGCTCGTCCGAGGGCGAGGGCCAGGCCGGTCCCGACAGCAAGAACACGCTGGCGGCCAGAGGCTCCGGTCGTCGTGCCATGCGATTGCTCCAGGATCGTCTCGAGCTGGTGGAGGAGCTCTGGCGCGATGTGCTCCACAGCGAATGCCAGCCTGCGCAGGCTGAGCGTCTGCTGCGGATGAAGGCCTTCTGCGAGAAGGGCCAGATCGATGAGATCGTGCGTCTGATCCGCACCATGGATCTGGTCGAGGGCATCAATGCCTCCCGCGCTTTCTCGCTCTACTTCCAGTTGATCAACATCCTCGAACAGCACATCGAGGAAGACCGCTACCTCTCCTGTGTCGATGGCTCTGCCGAGCCGGAGGAGCAGCCCGATCCATTCGCTGGCGCCCTACCCCTGGGCGGTGATCCGATCACCTTCCGCAACCTCTTCGAGCGGCTGCGGGCCATGAATGTGCCCCCCGGTCAGCTGGAGCGGCTGATGCGCAACCTGGACGTGCGCCTGGTGTTCACCGCCCACCCCACCGAAATCGTGCGTCATACCGTGCGCCACAAGCAGCGACGGGTGGCGACGCTGATCCAGCGGCTCGAGGCTGCCTCGGCCCCCGGCGCTCCCCTCAGCTCCCGCCTCCATGATCCCGGTCTGCTGCGACGCCAGCTGGAGCAGGAGATTCGGCTGTGGTGGCGAACCGACGAGCTGCACCAGTTCAAGCCGACCGTGCTGGATGAGGTGGACTATGCACTCCACTACTTCGAGCAGGTGCTGTTCGAAGCCTTGCCGGTGCTCAGCCAGCGCCTGCGCCTGGCCCTGGCGGCCAGCTATCCGGACGTGATCCCACCCAAGGAGGCCTTCGTCACCTTCGGGTCGTGGGTGGGGGCCGACCGGGATGGCAACCCCTCCGTCACCCCCGGCATCACCTGGCAGACCTGCTGCTACCAGCGCCAGCTGATGCTGGACCGCTACAGCCGCGCTGTCGAGGACCTGCGCAGGCAGCTCTCCATCTCGATGCAGTGGAGCCAGGTGGACGCTGTGCTGCTGCAATCGCTGGAACTGGATCGCCTGCGCTTCCCCGGCATCTACGACGCCCTCGCGGCCCGCTATCGCCTGGAGCCCTATCGCCTCAAGCTCAGCTACGTGCTGGAGCGCCTGCGCCTCACTCAGCAGCGCAATGAGGTGCTGGCCCGGGAGGGCTGGGATTCCGGTGTGGAGCTGGGTAGCGGCGAGCCCGAGGCCGCCATCGATCTGGGTGGCGCCCTCCACTACGACTCCTACAACGATTTCAGTGCCGACCTGGAGCTGTTGCGCACCAGCCTGATCAGCTCTGGCCTGGACAGCGAACCGCTGGAACGCCTGATCGCCCAGGTGGCCACCTATGGCTTCTCCCTGGCCGCTCTCGACATCCGTCAGGAGTGCACCCGCCATTCCGACGCCCTCGATGAGCTCAGCCGTTTTCTGCAGCTGGAGGTGCCCTACGGCGAGATGGACGAGGACAGCCGTGTGGCCTGGTTGCTCTCTGAACTCGGAACCCGCCGTCCCCTGGTGCCTGTCACCGCCCACTGGACGCCGCCCACACGGGAAACCCTGGACGTCTTCCGCATGCTGCAGCGACTGCAGCGGGAGTTCGGTCAACGGGCCTGCCGCACCTACATCATCTCGATGTGTGAGAGCGTCTCCGATGTGCTCGAGGTCCTGGTGCTTGCCAAGGAAGCCGGCATCATCGATGTCGCCAGCGGTCGCGCCAATCTGCTGGTGATTCCCCTGTTCGAAACGGTCGAGGATCTGCAGCGGGCCCCGGCGGTCATGGGTCGGCTGTTCGACGATCCCACCTATCGCAAGCTGCTGGGTGAACCCAGCCCGGATGGCCTCAGCGGTCTGCAGGAGGTGATGCTGGGCTATTCCGACAGCAACAAGGACTCCGGCTTCCTCTCCAGCAACTGGGAAATCCACGGCGCTCAGCAGGCTCTCCAGGCCCTGGCCAACAGCCATGGCATCAGGCTCCGCCTGTTCCACGGCCGCGGCGGTTCCGTTGGCCGGGGCGGTGGCCCCGCCTACCAGGCGATCCTGGCCCAGCCCGGCGGAAACCTGGACGGTTGCATCAAAATCACCGAGCAGGGAGAGGTGCTGGCATCCAAGTACGCCCTGCCGGAACTGGCGCTCTACAACCTGGAGACGGTGGTCAGCGCCGTTATCCAGAACAGCCTGATGGGCTCCCGGCTGGATCAGACGCCCAACTGGAACCTGCTGATGCGGCGGCTGGCGGGCTGCTCCCGCAGCCACT
>SRMO01000084.1:187865-190355 GCA_004768415.1 Aphanocapsa feldmannii 277cV
CCCTTCTTCCAGCAGGTCACCCCGATCGAGGAAATCAGCAAGCTTCAGATCTCGTCCCGTCCGGCGCGACGCCGCAGCGGCAGCAAGGACCTCTCCAGCCTGCGGGCCATTCCCTGGGTGTTCGGCTGGACCCAGAGCCGTTTCCTGCTGCCCAGCTGGTTCGGCGTGGGCACAGCCCTGGGGGAGGAGCTCGAGCGTGATCCGGAGCAGCTACAGCTCCTCAAGGTGCTCTACAGCCGCTGGCCCTTCTTCCGCATGCTGATCTCCAAGGTGGAGATGACCCTGGCGAAGGTTGACCTGCGACTGGCCCACCACAACGTGGAGGAGCTCAGCGGCCAGGCGTACCGCGAGGACTTCGAGCGGATCTACGGTGTGATTGCGAGGGAATATGCCCTGACGCGGGACCTGGTGCGCCAGATCAGCGGCCATGTCCGCCTGCTGGATGGTGATCCCAGCCTGCAGCTGTCGGTGGATCTGCGAAACCGCACCATCGTGCCACTGAGCTTCATCCAGGTGGCCCTGCTGCGGCGTCTGCGCGGACAGGTACGCCAGCCACCCCAGCGGGAGGAGGATGCGGAAGGCACCTACAGCCGCAGCGAGCTGCTGCGGGGTGCCCTGCTCACCATCAATGGCATCGCCGCAGGCATGAGGAACACGGGCTGAGCTGTGAGGCCCTTTCGCTGCCCCGGTTCCAGTGCGTCTCCTCCGGAGGGCTGGCAGCTGCTGCTGGATCCGGAGCGGCCCGACCCCGCCACGGTCAACGCCCTGCTGCGCCGCTGTGGTCAGCCACGACGCAGTGATGCCCGCATCGCCCTTGCCCTCGAGCGCAGTGACCTGCTCGCCAGCCTCTGGGATCTGGGAGCGGAGCCCGGCCCCAGGCTGATCGGCGTGCTGCGGGCCACCAGCGACCAGTCCCTCAACGTGAACCTCTGGGATCTCTGTGTGGACCCAGCACTCGACCCATGCCGGGAGACAGCGCTGCATCTGTTGCTGGAGGCCATGCTCAGGCGGCTGCGGCGGGATCTGCCCGGCTGCAGCATCTCCCTGGCAGCAGCAGCGGTGGATCTGCCATTGCTGCACCGCTTCGGTTTTCAGGACAGCCCCAACGGCATTCGTGCCATGGGGATCAGACCCTGAGGTGGTGCAGGGTGGGGACAGTGGACGGGCACGGAGGGACTCGAACCCCCGACTTTCAGAACCGGAACCTGACGCTCTATCCAGCTGAGCTACGTGCCCATGGGTGCCATCCTAGGCGGCGATGAAGCCTGTACCGCTCCGGCTCCACGCCCTGGAACTGCAGAACTTCCGCAACTACGGTCGGGCCCGGCTGCACCTGCGCGACACCAGGTTGATCGTGCTCGGCCCCAACGGTACCGGCAAGTCGAACCTGCTGGAGGCAGCCGAACTGCTGGGCAGCCTGCGCTCCCATCGCACCAGCCAGGACAGGGATCTCATCCGTGACGGGGAGGAGCGGGCCCGGGTGTGTGGGCGGGTGGGTCCTGATGCCGAAGACACCATCAGCCTGGAGCTCAGACCCCGCGGTGGACGCCGCGCCCTGCGCAACGGACAGCCGCTGGAGCGCCAGCATGATCTGTTCGGCTTGCTGCGCTGCGTGGGATTCAGCTGTCTGGATCTGGAGCTGGTGCGGGGTGAGCCAGGTCTGCGACGCCAGTGGCTGGATCGGGTGGTGCTGCAGCTGGAGCCGCTCTACGGAGATCTCCTCTCTCGCTACGGACGTCTGCTGCGCCAACGGACTGCACTTCTGCGGGCGCGTGACTGCCAGCCCGATGACGCTGTGCTGGATGCCTATGACACCCAGATGACATTGGTGGGGATTCGCCTCCACCGTCGTCGCCACCGCGCCCTGCAAAGGCTGGAGCCCCTCGCGTCCTCCCTGCAGCAACGACTCAGCGGTGGTCGCGAGCAGCTGCGGCTGGTCTACCGTCCCGGCACCGACACCGGATCAGCCGGCAGGGCGGATCGCTTACGTGTGGATGGGGAGGTGGAGGAGGACGCCTGGAGCTCGGCAATGCTGGGGCAGCTACGGGGCCAGCGTCAGCTGGAACGTCAACTCGGCAGCTGCAGAGTCGGGCCCCAACGGGACGAGGTGAGTCTGGAACTGAATCACACCTCTGCCCGGCGCTATGGCTCCTCGGGCCAGCAACGCTGCCTGGTGTTGGCCCTGAAGCTGGCTGAGCTGGAACTGATCACTGCCGTGAGCGGAACCCGTCCCCTGCTGATCCTGGACGATGTACTGGCCGAGCTGGATCCGGAGCGACAGCGGTTGCTGCTGGAGGCCATCGGTCGTGATCATCAATGCCTGCTGAGTGCCACCCACCTCGACCGCTTTGTTGAGGATTGGTGGGAGGGGGCCCAGTGCGTGCAGACCAGGGATGGTGTGTTGTGGGATGTCTCGCCAGCAGAGGCTGCCAAGGGCGAGCCGGGATCACGCCATGGCTGAGGTCTTCCACTGCTGGCGATGCCAGCAGT
>SRMO01000084.1:190464-203264 GCA_004768415.1 Aphanocapsa feldmannii 277cV
GCAACCTGGAGCTGTCGTCCTCACTGCTCTGGCCACGGAAGCTGAGCCAGGCACCGGCAATGGCGACAGCGACCACCACCAGAATCAGCAGCAGTTCGCCCAACGTGAGCCCCTGATCCGCTGTGCGGTCATCAGGCGCGACAAGGCCGCCAGCCGCCTGGCTGCGGGCAACGCGGTGGACAACTGCGCGATGGCGAGGCCGTGCCATGGGAGCCCTGCAGGAACTGTGAGTATGGTCAAAGGATTGCCCTGTTGGACAGTAGGTGCAGCTTCGCGGATCACGGTCGGCAAACTGTCGCGCCGACTTCTCCGTGGCTCCGATGGATGGGTTTCCGGAAGCCGTACAGTCTGCGCTCCCCAGCGTGTCCCTTGATGGCCCAAGCCCTTGCTCTTCACCCCGATCCGGGATGGACTGCAACGGAGCATCACTCCGCCAGTGACCAGCACGCCACCACGCTGTCCACGCCAGCAACCGAGAGCAGCATTGGCGTGCACTGCATCCTCGAGCTTTACGGATGTGATGTCGACCGCCTGAATGATGAGGCATTGATCCGCGAGACCCTCACCAATGCCGCAAAGCGGGCAGGGGCCACGCTGCTGAAATTGGTGACCCATCCCTTCGAGCCCCAGGGGGTCACTGGTCTGGCGCTCCTGGCCGAGTCCCATATCTCCATCCACACCTGGCCCGAGACCGGCTATGCCGCCGTGGATGTCTTCACCTGCGGAGACCACACCATGCCCCAGCGAGCCTGCTGTGTCCTGGCCGAGGTGCTGGGTGCAAGCCAGCGCAGTCTCCACACACTGCAGCGCCGCCCACCGATCAACGTGTCCAGGACCGAGCGCCAGCCCCTGCCCTGTTAAGGAACCTGTCGAGACCGCCCTGGCGCCAGCGCCAGACCACAGCTGTGGCCGAAACCGGTGACCCTCAGGCCGGGGCCTTCATAGGCCTGGCGCTGTGGTTGCCCACCAGAGCAAGTGCGGTGGAGGACAGACCCAGACTGAGCAACTGGCGACGGTGCATGGCCAGAAGATGACTGCCGGGCGAAGCTGGCAGGACTCAGCCACTGGCTTCCCGCAGAAAGTTTCGCAGCAGATCATGACCCGACTGGGTCAACACGCTTTCGGGATGGAACTGCACCCCATGCAGGTGCCGGAAGTCGCGGTGGCGCAGGCCCATCACGGTGCCGTCCGCCAGCCAGGCGGTGACTTCCAGGCAGGCGGGAATGCTGTGCTGCTCCGCGACGAGGGAGTGATAACGGGTGGCCGTGAAGGGATCCGGCAATCCGGCGAAGAGTCCCTGGCCGTTGTGGTGTACCGGCGAGGTCTTGCCGTGCATCAATTCGGCGGCCCGCACCACCCTGCCGCCATAGGCCTGGGCCATGGCCTGGTGTCCGAGGCAAACCCCAAGCATGGGGGTGCTGGCCCCCAGCCGCTCGATCACCGTCAGGCACACCCCCGCCTGGTCCGGGTCTCCCGGTCCTGGGGACAGCAGCACTGCCACGGGCGACAGAGCTTCGATCTGATCCACCGTCAGCGTGTCGTTGCGCTCCACCCGCAGCGATGCGGCCAGGGGAAACTCAGGGGCCAGCTCGCCCAGGTACTGCACCAGGTTGAAGGTGAAACTGTCGTAGTTGTCGATCACCAGCAGCACGGCGCTCAACCTCCCGCCAGCCGCTCCACCAGCGCGGGCACCAGCAGCAGCAGGGCGATCAACAGGGAAGAGATGGCTGCCACCAGCACTGCCGCCGCCGCGCAGTCCTTGGCGATCCTGGCCAGGTGGTGGAAGCGCCGTCCGATCGCCAGGTCCACCACCGCTTCAATGGCGGTGTTGAGCAGCTCCAGCACAAGCACGGCAGCAACCGTCAACACCAGCACTCCGAGCTTGATCGTCGACAGGCCAAAGATGACACCGGCGCCAAGAGCTGCGCTGCCCAGGAACACATGGAGACGGAAGTTGCGCTGGCTGCCGAAAGCAAAGGCCAGGCCCTGGGCGGCATAGCGAAAACTGGCGGGCAGGTCGCGGGCCACCTTGTAGGCACCGATCCGTACACTGCGACCCTGCCGGGCGACGCTGAGCTCAGGAAGCTCCATGTCCGTCGGGGCAGGACTGTTCAAGAGGCAGCTGCTCAGGAGCCCAAACCTTACCTGGCTCATCCCGATGCACCACCCCTGCCATCTCCAGCAGACCCTGCTGATGGCTCAGCATCTCCCCCAGAGCCTCCTCATCGGGATGGTCCCAGCCCAGCAGATGCAGCAGCCCGTGGGCCAGCAGCCAGGCGAACTCCTGGTCCAGACCCCAGCCCTGCTGTCGCGCCTGGCGTGCGGCGGTCTCCAGGGAGATCACCATGTCTCCCAGGTCCAGGGGCTCCCGCGCCAGCTCTGCTGGCCAGGGCATGGGGTCATCCAGGGCAGCGAAGGCCAGCACGTCCGTTGCTCCGCTCCGCTGCCGCCATTCCCGGTTCAGCGCGGCGATGTCGGCGTCGCCCACCACCCTCAGACTGACGGCATAGTTTCTGCGGCGGCGGGCGTCAGGCAGATGCTGCTGCAGTGAACGCAGCCAGAGCTGCAGCAGCTTCTGCAGCTGTGCCTCCGACCAGGGCAGGGAAAGCGGTGCTGTGGGGGCCACCTGCAGGCAGAAAGCCAGTTCCATCAGCGAGTTCCATGGTCAGTCGGGCTGAAGCACAGCATCAGTCCAGGGGGGGCCGGTCGAGGCTGGCCAGCAGCAACAGCAGACCCAGCACCCCCACCGTGGTGAGGCTGAAATGCAGCAGCGACTGACGACCCTTGCGCACCATGTTCCGCATGGCCAGCTTCACGAAGCTGCCGCCTGGCGTCTCCTCCTGCCGCTCCTCAGTCCGAGGCGGGTCTGCCTGGCCACTGTCCGGGCCGGTTCCCCCGCCATGCTGCTCAGTCATCGCTTCCGGTCGGACGCTCCACACCCTGGCGCAGCAGGGACTGGATGAAGTGATCCAGCTCTCCATTCATCACGCCTTCCACGTCGGTGGTCTCCTCCGCCGTGCGTAGATCCTTCACCAGTTGATAGGGATGGAGCACGTAGTTGCGGATCTGGTTCCCCCAGGCGGCCTCCACCATGTCGCCACGGATGTCGGCGACCTCGGCGGCCCGTTGCTCCTGGGCGATCACCAGCAACTTGGCCTTCAGCAGTGCCATGGCCTTTTCCTTGTTCTGCAGCTGGGAGCGCTCCTGGGTACAGCGCACGGCCAGACCTGTGGGGATGTGGAGAATGCGCACAGCCGTTTCCACCTTGTTCACGTTCTGGCCACCGGCCCCGCCGGAACGGGAGGTGGTGATCTCCAGATCCTTGTCGGGGATCTCCAGCTCCACCTCCTCTTCAAGCCTGGGCATCACCTCAACCCCGGCAAAGCTGGTCTGGCGTTTGGCGTTGGCATTGAAGGGGGAGATGCGCACCAGGCGATGGGTGCCCTTCTCGTTGCGCAGATAGCCATAGGCATAATGGCCGGCGATCTCGATGGTGGCCGACTTGATGCCGGCCTCCTCTCCCTCGGAGAGTTCGTCCACGCTCACCGTCATGCCGTGATCCTCGGCCCAGCGGGTGTACATGCGCAGCAGCATCTGGGCCCAGTCCTGGGCATCGGTGCCACCTGCCCCCGCGTTGATGGAGAGGACGGCGCCTTCCTGGTCGTACCGACCGCTGAGCAGCCGCTGCAGCTCCCAGCGATCCAGCGCGCTCATCAGCCCCTGCATGGCTTCAACTGATTCATCCAGCAGGGCCTCGTCCGGTTCCAGGGCATGGAGTTCAAGCGCGGCGCCGGCATCGTCAACAACCTGCTGCCAGGCAGCCAGCTCGGCCAGCTGCGCCTTCACGTCATCCAGCTGGCGCATCTGCCTGCGTGCCGCCGCCTGGTCGTTCCAGAAGTCGGGCTGGGCAGCAAGCTGTTCCAGGTCCTGCTGGCGGGCGTTCAGTGCGGCAACGTCAAAGACAGTCCTGGACTCTGGCCAGGCGTTCGATGAGCTCGGAAAGATCCCGCTTGAAGTCGGTGAGATCCAGCACCCTTCAGTCTGTTGCGCGGGGCGAGCCTACCAGTGATCCCGCACGGCAACCGGCCGGACACCTGCTCAGGCCTGTTCAGCCCCCCCTCGAGCAGTGGCCACGGCAGGCAGGGTTGCCAGCGTCGGGTCCTCCTTAGGATCCCAGCAGTTCCTGGGCTCGAGCCAGACCATGCCTGCCGTTGAGATCTACACCTGGCGGTCATGCCCCTTTTGCCTGCGGGCCAAGGCCCTGCTCGACAGCAAGGGTGCCGCCTACACCGAATACGCCATCGATGGCGACCATGAGGCCCTGGAAGCCATGGGCAAACGGTCCGCTGGGCGCAGCAGCGTTCCCCAGATCTTCATCGACGGCCAGCACATCGGCGGCTGCGATGACCTCCATGCCCTGGATCGCAACGGTGGCCTGGACCCACTGCTGCGGGGCTGAACGGCGTGCGTCAACTCTTTCTGATTGATCCGATCGAACGGATCAGGCCACGAAAGGACAGTAGTGCTGCCCTGATGCAGGCTGCCCAGGCCCTGGGGGATGAGGTCTGGTTTGCTGAACCCAGGGCCCTGTCGGCACGGCAAGGCGCCGTGGCCGTGGAAGCGCGGCAGGCCCGGCTGGCAGAGATCCGGCCCCACGACCCAGCGGAATCGCCCCTGCCCGAGCCCTGGTGGCGTGCGACGCCGCCGCAACGTCAGTCCCTGGGCCATTTCGATGTGGTGTGGATGCGCAAGGATCCGCCGGTGAATGACGACTACCTTTTTGCCGCCTGCCTGCTGAAGCGTGCCGTGGAGGAGGGCGTGCGCGTGGTCAACGCTCCCGAAGCCCTGCTGAGCTGGAACGAGAAACTCTCCGCCCTGCGGTTCAGCACACTGATGGCACCCAGCATCGTGAGTGCCGATTGTGAGACCCTCTCCCACTTCATTGCCGAGGTGGGGGACGCCGTGCTCAAGCCCCTGGCAGGCCGGGCCGGTCAGGGGGTGCTGCGGGTGTCCAGCAGGGGGCCCGGCATCCGGCCGCTGCTGGAGCTGGTGACCGACCAGGGCCGCCAGCTGCTGCTTTGTCAGGCTTTCCTGCCGCAGGTGAGCAACGGCGACAAACGCATCCTGCTGCTGGATGGCGAGCCCTGCGGGGCGGTGAACCGCCGCCCCAGGCCAGGGGAATTCCGCTCCAACCTGGCCCAGGGTGGTCAGGCCGAGCCCACCGCGCTCAGCGAGGACGACCTGCGCATCTGTGCGGTGCTGAAGGAACCGCTGCGGCAGGCGGGACTGTTCTTCGTGGGCATCGACGTGATCGGCAGCCACCTCAGTGAGATCAATGTCACCAGCCCCACAGGCATCCGCGAGGTGGAGCGGCTCAGCGGCGAGCCCGTTGCCCTGCGTGTGCAGGAACGGTTGCGCAGCGGCTGAGCCTGGACGGCTGGACAGGGCCACCACACGCCTACCGCCTCAGACCGCCGATGCTGTGCAGCGCTCCAGGGTCGGGAGTCCGCGCCCCAGACTGCGCTGCAGCACACTCAGCTTCAGCTCCACTTCGCGGGATTCACGCTCGGGATCGGAGCCAGCCACAATCCCGGCACCGGCAGTGAGGGTGAGGCGATGCCCCCGCACCAGACCGCTGCGGATGGCCACGCGCAGATCGGCATCCCCGCAGGCATCCACCCAGCCGACGGGGGCTGCATAGAGCCCTCGCTTGAAACCCTCCAGACTGCGCAGCCAGCCAAGGGCCTCACGGCGCGGCAGACCGGCCACCGCCGGCGTGGGGTGCAGACCGGCCGCCAGGGCCAGTGGAGCCACCTTCCCGGCAGGTGCCGTGATCGGGGTGTGGAGATGGAGCAGACCGCCGTGGCGGGCAATGCGTGGCATGGGGCGGTGCTTGGGTCGCAGGCCCAGCTGCTGCAGAGAGCGAACCATCTCCTCCACCACAAGCTCATGCTCATGGCGATCCTTGCGGGAGCCCAGCAGCAACTGACGTTGACTGGGACCCGTCGGCGCCGTACCCGCCAGGGCATCGCAGCGCAGCCGCCCAACGCGCAACTCCATCAGCCGTTCCGGGGACGCGCCCACGAGCATGCCGGCTGCTGGATGGTTGGGATCCTGCCAGAGGAAGCGGCAGCTACCGGGCTGCTGTAGCCGCAGGCCATGGAGCAGGGTGAGGGGATCCAGCGGCGCGTCCAGCAGCAGATCCTGGCGTGCTGCCAGAACCAGCTTGCGCAGTTCGCCGCAGCTGATCAGCTCGAGGGCCTGGCTGACCCCACTGCAGAAGGAGTCCAGCCAGTCCTGGTCGCGATGCACGACGGCCGGCAGGGTCAGGGGATGGGGTGAGGGGGCCTCGAGACGCTGGCTCTGCTCCCAGAGCTCCTCGGCCATGGAACGGGCCGTCACATCCCCACCGATGGCACGCAGCAGCAGCAGCCAGCAGCGGCGGCCCTGGCGAGCCAGCTGCCAGCGGGGCAACACGGCCGTCACCCCGGCAGGTCCTTCACCGTCAACCTGGTCGAAAAAGCTGAAAGCCAGGCAGACACGGGGCCGGGAGGGCGCCCAGTCGCAATGGTGGGCCCTCAGCACACGTTGCAGGGTCGCGTTGACGAAACGCTGGGCCAGGGGGAAGCGGCGGGGGCCCCGCATCTCCAGGCTCTGCTCCACGCCGGTGGCCACCACCGTGAGGCCGGGGGCACCGTCCCAGACGTTTCGGAAGCTCTGCTGCAGCGGCAGCATGGGCAGTGCTGCCAGGGGATCGAGGGGATCCAGCGGGAGACCAAGGCAGAGCACTGCATCGTCCGCGAGGGCCGCGGCAGCCCACCGGGCCTGATCAAGAAGTTCAGCGAATGACAGCTGGGGGGCCAACGCAGAACCCGTCAGGGGCGGTTCAACTGCTCAAATGTATGGGTCGTGACCGGGACCGACGCCAGGAAACCCATGTCGAGGCCAGAGGTCGTCGCAAGCCTTCATGGAAGTCGGCCAACTCAGGCGCAGGCCCAGCCGGGCCTGTGGAAGGCAGCGATCAAGTGGCCCATGTATGTGGTGGCGGTGATGCCCGCCCTGGTGGCCAGTGGCTGGCTGCTGGGACCGGGGGCCGCGGACCACAGCTTCCACCCCCTGCGGTTGCTGCTGTTTCTTGCCGCGGCGATCCTTCTGCTGGCCTGGGAGAACCTGGCCAACGATGTCTATGACGCCGACACGGGCATCGACCGCCACAAGGCCCATTCCGTGGTGAACCTCACTGGTGGGCGCCGGGATCGGGTGCTGGGCCTGGCCAACGTCTGTCTGCTCACGGGCCTGGCCCTGATGGCCTGGTTGGCAAGGCTCAGCGATCCCCGTGTGTTTCTGCTGGTACTGGGGTGCTGCGCCCTCGGCTACCTCTACCAGGGTCCCCCCTTCCGGCTGGGTTATGCAGGCCTTGGCGAACCCCTCTGCTGGCTGGCGTTCGGCCCGCTCGCAACCGCCGCTGCCCTGCTGGCCCTGGGGGGTCCGCTGGATCCCGGCCTGGCCACCAGGCTTGGAGCCGGCCCCGCCCTGGCCACCACGCTGGTGCTCTTCTGCTCCCACTTTCACCAGGTGGAGGAGGACCTCCGCCATGGCAAGCGCTCACCGGTGCAACGGCTCGGCACAGCCCGCGCTGCGGGACTGGTGCCCTGGTGGATCGCATTGACCCTGGCGCTGGAGCTGGCACCGGCGCTGGAGCGGTTCTGGCCGGCGACGGTGCTGCTGGCTCTGGCTGGCCTACCCGCCGGTGTGGCCCTGATGGGTCTGCTGCGGAAACACCATGACCAGCCAGAGCGGATCAGCCACAGCAAATTTCTGGCCCTGCGTTTCCTCACACTCAACGGGCTGGGCTTTGCCCTCGGTCTGGCCCTGGGCTGATCGATGCAGCTGAGCCTGCGCCTGACGCCACTTCCCCTCAGTCGGCGATCCGGTCGCGGCGATCCCCTGCCGCGCATGGGACAGCTGATCACGCTCACCCAGCCGGATGGACGCAGTGGCCGCGGTAGCTGGGCGCCCCTGGGGAGCAACCCTGCAGGGACAACCGTTACCCCGGCCTTGCCGAACCCCTGGACAGTCCCCCGGGCAAAGCTGGATCGACAGGCGCTCGAGGCCTGGATCAGGGCGATCCCGGCCGATGCCCCGCCTTCCATGGCCTGCCTGGGCTTTGCTCTCGGCAGTGCCCTGGGGGAGCTGGATGGGTTGTGGCGCAGCCCGTTGCCTCCCCTGGAACCGGTGGGCCTGCTGCAGGAGGGTGCTGCCGCCCTGGCCAGCCTGCCCACACTCCAGGCCCAGGGCATCAGGCGGTTCAAGTGGAAGGTGGCTGGAGCTGGACTGGCGGCCCCGGAGGAGCAACGCCTTCTGACTGCGTTGCTCGCGCAGCTGCCAGCCGACAGCGAACTGCGCCTGGACGCCAATGGGCTGTGGGATCCGGCCACCTGCCGGGGTTGGTTGAGGATCCTTGAAGACGAGCCCCGGATCCGCTGGATCGAACAACCTCTGGCAGTGGATGACCCGATGCTGCCCGAACTGATCGCGACCCACGGCCATCGCCTTGCCCTCGATGAATCCCTTGCCAACCTCAGGCTGCTGGATGTCTGGCTCCACCGGGCGATGCCTGCCTATCTGGTGCTGCGTGCATCGCAGCTGGGGGATCCACGCCGGCTGATGGACCGCATCGCCGCCCACCCCGGGCGCCTGGTCATCTCCACAGCCTTCGAGGGTGCCCTGGCCAGGCCTGTGCTGGACCACCTCGGTGGCCTGGCAGTGGCCAGCGGGGCTCCCGCTCCGGGGCTGGCAGTCGGCGTGGCGATGGAGCCGGAGACTTGCTGGCCTGCGACCGCTGCCGGGAGCAATGAGAGGGTGGGCGGATGAGCAGCTTCGGGCAGAGCTCGGAGCGCTGGTTGCTGGTCAGTGGTGCCGATCCCGCCGCAGACTTCAGCTGGCTCCGGAACTGCTGGAAGCGGGGCGCAGTGGTGGTGATCTGCGCCGCAGCGGAGGAAGCCGAGGCCAGGGCGGCGCTGATGCCCCAGGCACGCCGTTGCATGGGACGAACCACAGCGCTGGGCACCGGCACCGAAGCGCCGCTGCAGAAAGACCTGGGAGCAGGGGTGGTACTGGGCAGCGGTGGCAGCCATGGCCGTCGCCGCTGGGTGCTGCAGCGGCCGGAAGGTCTGAGCCACGCTGCTGGCGCCGCAACGAGCCTTGCATGGGTCCGGTCGCTGAAGGGTCTGCTGACGCCGCTGCCACTGCATCACATCAGTGGCCTGATGCCGGCCCTGCGGGCCGAGGCCCTCGACTGCCCCCACCAGTGGCTGGATCCCCAGGCCCTGAAACGGCCGGAGGATCTACCCGACTGCGCGGGCTGGGGCATGTCGCTGGTGCCGACCCAGCTGGGTCGGTTGCTGCGCAGCGATGCAGGGGCCTGCTGGCTGCAGCGGCTGGGCTGCATCTGGGTCGGCGGTGCAGCTCTGCCCCCGCAGCTTGCCCGGCGGTGCCGCGCCCTGGGCCTGCCGATCTCCACCTGCTATGGCAGCACCGAGACAGGCGCCATGGTCAGCTGCCTCGCACCGCAGGACTTCCTCAGGGGCAGCGAAGACTGTGGCAGGGCGCTACCCCATGTGCTGCTCGGCCTGGCTGATGGCAGCTGCAGCGGCGGTGGCCACGGCGTGATCACCGTGGGCGGCGGCTCCATCGCACGAGGGGCAATGGAGGGCGGCTGCCTGAAGCCCCTGGACCTGGTGGCCGGTCACTGGCGGAGCGGTGATCTGGGGCGCCTGCGGCAGGGGCGGCTGGAGGTGCTGGGCCGGGCCGACAACGCCCTCAACAGCGGTGGCGAAACGGTGTTTCCCGAGGCGATCGAACAGGCCCTTCAGAACGACCTGCCCGGGTTGGAGGCGCTGCTGGTGGTGGGCGTGCCCGATGCCGACTGGGGGACGCGCCTGGAGGCACTGTTCCGTGGTCCGCCTTCCCTCGTGCCGGCCCTCAGGGCAAGGGTGCGGGCCCTGCCCCCCGCTCAGCGGCCAAAGGCCTGGCATCACTGCCCCGACCTGGCTCCCAATGACCAGGGGAAATGGGAGCGTCCGGCCTGGGGACGGTGGCTCACGTCAGCAGGGACTGCGCCTGTCAAGCATGGCGGCGAGGAGGGTGACCATGCCGGGTAGCCCCTTTGGCGATGGCTCGCCTGGCTGGTGGATGCAGCAACAGCCAGGGACTGGACCGGTCTTCAGGGTTCCAGGATGCAGTTGCAGGCAATCTCGTGGGGGACCGCCGCATTGGGCAGTCGCAGCAGGGTGGCCACCAGCTCGGCCAGATCCTGTGGTTGGGCCATGGCAGCGGCCGGCACTCCTTTGCCAGCGGCCATGTCGGTGTTGACCCAGCCGGGGCAGAGGGAGGTGACGCGAATGCCGGCATCCCAGCCACTGTTCCGCATTGCCTGACCCAGGCCCAGCAGAGCGAACTTGCTCACTGGATAGGCCGCCATGGAACCCTTGACCCGCTTGCCCGACATGGAGACAAGATTGACGACCCGGCCATGGCCGCTGGCAGCCAGGTGTGGCCATGCGGCCCGGCTCAGCCACCAGGGCCCCATCACGTTGATGTCGAACAGCTCACGGATCGCAGCGTCTGCCCCCGGCTCGAACAGGAAGGGCACTGACGCGAGGGCACCTGCGGCATTGACCAGCGCATCCACGGCACCGAACCGTTCCACGCTGGCTCTGACCCAGGTGGAGGCTGTCTGCGGATCCCTGGCCTCATAGGGAAAGCAAGCCACAGCCTCCTGCTGCCCGAAGGGGCTGGCGTCGAGACCATGGGGTTCCCGACAGCCGAGGCTGAGGCGGTGACCGTCCAACAGGCAGCGTTCGGCGATGGCGCGGCCGATACCTCGGTTGGCACCACTGATCATCACCGTGCGCTGGATCGACGACGCTGAAACGGGCGTGACGGCCATGCCTCGGGAGCCTCTGGAAAACCTCGCATTCTCCATGTTCTCTCGCCCGGATCCATTGTGCTGCAAGGACCAACTTGCGGCTTGCGCCGGGTTTCCAGAGGCTCCCTGGCGCAGTTGGCAGACGGTATCAGCGGGGGGATGTGTCAACATCCCTGCCACTCAGCCAGTGCCCAACGCGGCAGTGAAGAGAAATTACGAGCAGTCAGGCGAAATCATGCGGCGCCTGGAAGTGGGCTCTGGCCTTCATTGTTACATTGGATGCCTTCAACCAGACGGTAACCCCCTAGTATTGCTGATGCGTTTTCATGCCAGCAATGCCATCCCAAGCGGCGCTTGAGCCACCTTCGGTCGGGAAGGCCTGGAGGCTGGTCAAAACGAATGCTTCAACCTGGGCAGTCCTCTGGATCTTTCTATGGGTCTGCTCATCGGTCTGGTCAATTACCATATCTCCTCATTTCCATTTATTTTCCGGTGAATATAGCGAAGATTTACATTCAGTTTTTGTCTCATCTTTTATTAGTTCATACTTTTCTCCGATTCATATTATTTACCAATTAATTACGGTTCATTTCACTGTTGTACCTGCCATTTTTTATGCTACAGGCGAACATCCAACTATAAGAATTTTGATCAAGAAGTTTCTTGTAAAACCATGGAGATATTTTTTCGCAGGATTGCTGTTTATTTTTATCAGTATTTTAGGATTGCTGCTTTGTGTTATTCCAGGTATTATTGTTCTACTAGCTCGACCAATTTATGTTAATCTGATATTTAACACAAATCTTGGAATTATTGAATGCCTAAGTAAATCCATCAAGAGCATGTTCAAGAATTTTATTCCTTATTTTTTCATCAGTCTATTTCTATTTATATTTACTATTATCGGATTCTTGCTTTGTTTTATACCAGGACTGATCATATTTCCCATTTGTGAATACTACATGCAAAACTTTATTTATCAAAAAGGTTATATCTCCTAAGGAAGCTTTGGCAAAATTGGAAGAAGTTGCAAGTCGATCCTTGCAGCGCAATGGATCTCATCAAGAGAACGCAGAGAATGAGGAGTGTTCTAGGGCTTCCCTAGCAAAGCCTTGCAAACGACCACAACCTACCGGCCAATCGTCAACTGCAAATGCCCAACACATCCACAGCGATCACGCGAATTCGACTGAAACACTTTACGGCGTTCGAATCACTGGATCTATCGCCGTCGCCGGGAATCAATGCCTTGCTTGGTGCCAACGGAACCGGAAAGACTCATCTCATGAAGGTTGCGTACGCTGCCTGCGACGTCAGAACTTCCAAGGCTCGATTTTCCGACAAGCTGGTGCGCCTCTTTCTGCCATCGAACCAGCACATGGGACGCCTGATCCACCGCAGACCCGGTTCTTCCCAAGCTATTGCAGAAGTAGCCTGGGGGGAGGAGTCATTCATCCGGACCACGTTTTCCAATCGGACCAAGTCAGCGGCATCTGCCGGAGAGGCGGGCGCCGAAACGACAACATATACTGGACAATCAGCTTACATTCCTGTGAAGGAAATGCTGGCAAATACTCCTGGATTCCGCTCCTTGTATTCGTCGCGGAGCATTTATTTTGAAGAGATTTACTCCGATATCCTTGATCGCGCATTTCTTCCTCCACTGCGAGGTTCTCCTGATCTAGCGCGGCGAGAGCTTCTTGAAACGTTGCGGAAAGCTCTGGAAGGGAAGGTATCATACGAAGGGGAAGAGTTCTTCATCAGGAGCAAGCAGGGAAAACTTGAATTCACTTTGCTGGCCGAGGGGCTTCGCAAGCTTGGTCTACTGTGGCTTCTGATTCAGAATGGTACGCTCACTGAAGAGTCGATT
>SRMO01000084.1:203361-208957 GCA_004768415.1 Aphanocapsa feldmannii 277cV
ACATTCTCCTCGAACTACAACGGCAGAGCGTGCAAATCTTTATCGCCACCCACGACTATCTGATTCTCAAACTGCTGGACTTGCGGATGACCAGTGACGACAAGGTTGTCTATCATGCCTTTTATCGTGACAATGACGAACTGGTTTACAATACCGTGGATTCATACCTCGAGATCACACCCAACGCAATCGCTGAGACCTTCTCGAACGTCTACGATCTTGAGGTTCGACGCAGTC
The DNA here is from genome assembly GCA_004768415.1 of Aphanocapsa feldmannii 277cV. GTDB lineage: Bacteria > Cyanobacteriota > Cyanobacteriia > PCC-6307 > Cyanobiaceae > Aphanocapsa_A > Aphanocapsa_A feldmannii. The sequence goes on from SRMO01000084.1 coordinate 203,599, forward strand.
TGGAGGCAAATTGGTGACTACTCTGATCGTATTCAACATTGCCGCATGGAATAAGGCGTTTCCCCAGTATCCGCTCTCTCGACACTCTGCAGCCGGCAGACAGGCGTCCTGACGAGACGGCGCTGAGCCCGGAACGACGAAGCCGAAGGCCACGTTGCATTGGAGGTCACGCGAACTGGAGCCCTACTCCTTGATCCTTTGCAGGTACCGCAACCCCCGGCAGGAACTCGTCTGCGCCTGAGCGGTTCAGCACCACCGCGAGGCGTAGAAGCATGCAGCAGAGCCTGCGCGAGCGGCGTGCCTCCGGCAGGTCGATCCCCTCGATGCGGCCGTCGGGCCTGGAAACCGGCTCAAGCGGGAGATTAGCCATTGCACCGCAATGGATCTCAGCAAGTGCAACGGCAAAATCAGGAGTTTTCCAGAGTGTCCTTATTCAGGACGCGCCCTGTGTTGAGTCTGATCAGGATCAGCAATGTCATCAATCCCAACAGCCCTCCCACTGGATTGGCAGCGGCCCCGCCCGGCCCCAGCAGCCAGGCAGGCGTATCAGGCTGAATCCCGAGCACAGCCTCCTGGATCACGAACCAGCCACCCACCAGACCGCCATGGAGACCAACAGCGCCAGCAAGGCTGCCACCATCGCTGCGCCGTTGCAGGCCGAGCACCACCCCCAGCAGGCTCAGGCCCAGCAACTGGGCCCAACTCCACGGAGCAGCCAGCCGATACCAGGGATGCACCAGGCCGAACAGCAGCCCTTGCAGCAACAGCGCCCGCCGGGCTGGGAGTTGTTGCTCCAGCTCCCCCAGCAACCAGCCGCGAAACAGGAGTTCCTCGGCCAGGCCCACTCCCAGCAGCAACACACCGTTCACAGCCACGGAGATGGGCAGTGCTCCCTGCCACTGGGCCCATCCGCCGATCAGCAACACCAGCACCAGACCGGTGAGCAGCACCAGCACCTGGCCGAGGCCCCGCAGCAGCTGCAGCACACCCTCCCCCAGGGGGCGGGCCAGGCCAAGCCTGCGCCAGGGTTGTCCATCACCCCAGACACGTCGCACCCGCCGCGGCAGCAGGATGAAGAGCAGCAGCAGGGCCGGCAGGGCACCAACCAGGGGGCGCTGCTCCGGGGCGAAGCCAGCCAGCTGGGCCAGGAACCGGGCGAGCGACCAGACCGCCACCACCAACAGCGGAAACAGCAGCGTGCCCAGTGGGCGTGGCCCGCCTCCCGCCATGGTTCAATCCTCGGGTTCGATGCTGCTGGTCAGGCCCTTGGTCTTGAGCTGCTCGCAGTAGAACTCCGCTGGCTCGATATCACACACGATGACCAGTCCCACGCCGGTGTTGTGAGCTTCCACCATCACTGCAATGGCATCCTGCTCGCTCAGCTGCGGCACCACCTGACGCAGGCTCTCCACCACGTATTCCATGGTGTTGACGGGATCGTTGTGCAGCAGCACCCTGTAGCGGGACGCGTGCTTGTGCCGCCGCTGCTGCTGTTTGTCAAGAACGGCCGCTCCAGCGGGAGTCGGTGCCATGGGAGAAGCTATGGCAACAGAAGGAAGATGGAGTTTAGGCAGCTGCCGACCCGGCGAAGTCGCAGCGAGCGATGCGGGCCATGGCGTTCTCCACATTGGCGCGGCTGTTGAAGGCCGAGAGACGGAAGTAGCCCTCGCCCGCCGCACCGAAACCGCTGCCGGGCGTGCCCACCACGTGGGCCTGGTGCAGCAGCAGATCGAAGAAACCCCAGGAGTCGAGACCTGCGGGCGTCCTGAGCCAGACATAGGGGGCATGTTCACCACCGAAGACCGTGAGGCCCTGGGCAGTCAACGCACGGCGGATGATGGCCGCGTTGTCCATGTAGAAGCTGATCAAGGCGCGGATCTGCGCCTTGCCGGGCTCGGAATAGACCGCTTCGGCACCGCGCTGCACGACGTAGCTGACGCCGTTGAACTTGGTGCTCTGGCGACGTTTCCACAGGGTCCGGAGCTCCACGGCCGAGCCGTCGCTGGCCCGGCCCTTCAGTCCCCGTGGTACCACCGCGAAGGCGCAACGGATGCCGGTGAACCCGGCGTTCTTGGAAAAGGAACGTAATTCGATGGCACACTGCCGCGCACCCTCGATGTCATAGATGGAACGGGGCAGGGCGGCATCCTGGATGAAGGCCTCGTAGGCGGCGTCGAAGCAGATCAGGGCATCGTTGGCCAGGGCGTAATCGACCCAGCGCTTCAACTGATCCCTGCTGGCCACAGCACCGGTGGGATTGTTGGGAAAGCAGAGATAGATCAGGTCCAGCTTCTCCCCGGGCAGGGGTGCCTCGAAGCCGTTCTCCGCGTCGAGGGGCAGGTAGGTGAGACCGCCATAGCGGCCGCTGGCATCCACCTCGCCGGTGTGGCCCGCCATCACATTGGTGTCCACATAAACGGGATAGACCGGATCCGTGATGGCGATCCTGTTGCCCTCTCCAAGAATGTCGAGGATGTTGCTGCTGTCGCACTTGGAGCCGTCGGAGATGAAGATCTCCTCGGCGCTGACATCACAACCGCGGCTGCGGTAGTCGTTGGCGGCGATGGCCTCCCGCAACCAGTCATACCCCTGCTCGGGGCCATAGCCATGGAAGCCCTCACGGGTTCCCATCTCCTCCACAGCACGGGTCATCGCCTCGCAGCAGGCGGCCGGCAGGGGCTCGGTGACATCGCCGATGCCCAGTCGGATCAGCTGAGCGTCGCCGGGATGGGCCGTGCTGAAGGCCTGGACCCTGCGACTGATCTCGGGGAAGAGATAGCCCGCCTTCAGCTTCAGGTAGTTGCTGTTGACCAGGACCATGGGCAGCTCCGGCAGGGCTCGCAGGCCGCGCCATCCTATGGAGAGACATTCACCCCGGCACCGCAGCCCCCATGGCCCAGGCTCCAGCCCTGCCCAGTGGCCGACTGGCCGATCCGGTTCCCTTCGCGGACCTGGTGGACCGCCACATCATCAAGCCCGGCCGCTACCTGGGCAATGAGCTGGGCGCCGTGCACAAGGACTGGAATCGGGCGGAGGTGCGCTGGGCGCTCACCTATCCGGAGCTCTACGAGGTGGGCGCCAGCAACCTCGGCCACATCATTCTCTATGGAATCCTCAATCAGCTGCCCGGCCAGCTCTGTGATCGCGCCTATCTGCCGGGTCCGGATCTGGCCCAGCGCCTGCGCAGCACGGGCACACCGCTGTTTGCCGTGGAGAGCCGTCGTCGCCTGAGCGCCTTCGACATCCTCGGCTTCAGTCTCAGCTATGAGCTTGGCGCCACCAACATCCTGGAGATGCTGGATCTGATCGGCCTGCCGATCTGGGCTCAGCAGCGTCCCGACCTGCCTCTCGACCACCCCGAGGCCCAGCCGCTTGTCTTTGCCGGTGGCCAGACCGCCACCTCGAATCCCGAGCCCTACGCCGACTTCTTCGATTTCATCGCCCTCGGCGACGGGGAGGAGCTGCTGCCGGAAATCGGCCTGGTGGTGCGCCAGGCCAAGGCTGCCGGCCTTGGCCGCAGGGCACTGCTGCTGGATCTGGCGCAGGTTCCCGGGGTCTATGTGCCCAGCCTCTATGGCCCGGGGCCCGATGGTGTGATGGTGCCCCTGGTGCCCCAGGCACCGACCCGGGTGCTGCGGCGCGTTGCCGACCCCATGCCCCACTACGCCATGGCGCTGGTTCCCCACGTGGAGACCGTCCACGACCGGCTCACAGTGGAGATCCGCAGGGGATGCACCCGGGGCTGCCGCTTCTGTCAGCCCGGCATGCTCACCCGCCCGGCCCGGGACGTGGAGCCCGAGGCGGTGGTGGAGGCGGTGGAGACGGGGATGCGCCGCACGGGCTACAGCGACTTCTCGCTGCTCTCCCTCAGCTGCTCCGACTACCTGGCCCTGCCGGCAGTGGGTGTGGAGCTGCGCAACAGGCTCAGGGATCACAACGTCAGCCTCAACCTGCCCAGCCAGCGGGTGGACCGCTTCGATGAGACCATTGCCCACATCCTCGGCGGCACCCGTCGTACCGGCATCACCTTTGCCCCCGAGGCCGGCACCCAGCGCCTGCGCGACATCATCAACAAGGGCCTCAGCGACGCCGAGCTGCTGCGGGGAGTGCGCACCGCCTATGCAGAGGGCTGGAGGAAGATCAAGCTCTATTTCATGGTTGGCCTGCCGGGGGAGACCGACGCCGATGTGGTGGGCATCGCCGAGACGGTGCGCCGGCTGCAGCGGGACTGTTCGGGCAAGGGGCGCCTGGAGCTGAATCTCACCATCAGCAACTTCACCCCCAAGCCCCATACCCCCTTCCAGTGGCACGCCGTGTCTTCCGAGGCCTTCGCTGCCAAGCATGCGCTGCTGCGGCAAGCCCTGAAGGACATCCGTGGGCTGAAGGTCAATATCACCGATCCGCGCATCTCCGCCATGGAAGATGTCGTCGGGCGGGGGGATCGCAGCCTGGCAGCGGTGATTGCCGCAGCCTGGCGCAACGGTGCCGGTATGGATGCCTGGTGGGAGAACGTGGAGCGGGCCAGTGGGGCCTGGACCCAGGCGATCGAAGCTGCCGGGTTGAACCGGACAGACCGACGCAGGTGGGCCTGCGCGGGGAACCGCTTCGACCCGGCAGAGCCAGTGGGCAGCAGTGCCGAGCCGGAGGCAGGGGATCCCACCCTGCGCCCCCTGCCCTGGGATCACATCGACAGCGGCGTCGACAAGCAATGGCTACGGCAGGACCTGCAGCGTGCTCTGGCGGCCGCGGTGGTGCCGGATTGCTCCTTCTCCGGCTGCAGCAGCTGCGGCGTCTGCGGTCCTGCCTTCGGCCACAATGTGGTGGTGTCACCCCCTGCCGTGCCGGGGAAGGTCGAACAGCGGGGACCCGCCTGGAACCGCGCCCAACGCCTGCGGCTGCGGTTCACCAAGGAGGGGGATGCCGCCCTGTTCAGCCATTTGGATCTGATGCGGCTGCTGGATCGCGCCCTGCGCCGTGCCACCCTGCCCGTCAGCTTCAGCAACGGCTTCCATCCCATGCCCCGGATCCAGGTGGGCCTTGCCCTGCCGTTGGGCGTGGAGGGGGGTGACGAACTGCTTGATCTGGAGCTGACCGAGCCGCTGGAGCCCGCCGTGTTGCTGGAGCGGCTGCAGCCCCAGCTGCCAGCGGGCATGACCCTGCTGGGAGTGGAGGAGGTGCCGCCCGGAAGCCCCAGCCTGTCCCGGCAGCTGCGCGGTGCCAGCTGGTCGCTGGGCATGGTGACAACGGATCCAGTCCGACCGGTTGCACCACATCGCTGGGTCGAGGCCGTGGCGGCTGTGCTCGCCAGCGACAGCCTGATCTGGGATGACACCGACAAGCGGGGCCGGCCCCGCAGCCC
>SRMO01000084.1:209264-209804 GCA_004768415.1 Aphanocapsa feldmannii 277cV
GAGTCGCTGAGCGGCGTTGGCTGAGGGAAACCTGTTGACTGTTGCCTGACTGCTGCCTGGGGGAGTGGGGCATAGGGGTGGAAACCCGCCCGGAATCCGGCGCGACGTCGCCCACGGCCGGCCCGAACCCGAGTGCTAGGTTGTCGACACGGCTGATCGGACTGAAGGTTCCGATCCGTCCAGGGCAGTGCTGCCACGGCAGCCGGCAACGGCAGGACTTTCGACACGGTCGTTTGTTTGTTGTTGAACGGCAGCCTGAAGGCTGTCTCTTCCCGGGCGTCTCGCTTCGGTCTTTGGTCGTGCAGTGGTTCCTGCGGAACCCGCCTGTCCATCCATGTGGCCCCTGATCCCACGCTGGTCCGGTGCCACCGCAAAACGGGAACGCGTTTCCCCCTCGTCACAGTCGCAGCGCCTCCGCAGCCGCCTCCGACACCAGGACACTGACGCCAGACGCTGAAGTCAATGCACTGATTTCTCAGCAGTGACGTCAAAGCACTTCGGCAGCGGCTCGTTCCCCCATCCGCAGATCCCCGCCCGCTA
>SRMO01000084.1:210087-212631 GCA_004768415.1 Aphanocapsa feldmannii 277cV
TTATCCACATCACCGACCTGGGGCCGCTGCGATTGCGTCAGAACGCCGCCTCCATCACCGAGCTGCTGGCCCCCCGTCAGAAGGTGCTGGTGCAGGTGATGAAGGAGCCAACCGGCACCAAGGGGCCTCGCCTCACCGGCAACATCACGCTGCCGGGCCGTTTCCTGGTGTTGCAGCCCAATGGTCAGGGGGTGAACATCTCCCGTCGTATCAACGGCGAGTCGGAACGCAACCGGCTGCGGGCGCTGGCGGTGCTGATCAAGCCCCCCGGCACAGGCCTGCTGGTGCGTACCGAGGCTGAGGGCGTCGGCGAGGAGCAGCTGATCGACGATCTGGAGATGCTGATCAAGCAATGGGAGGCGATTCAGGCTGCGGCCGATGCGGCCAGTCCCCCGGTGCTGCTCAACCGTGATGATGACTTCGTCCAGCGGGTGCTGCGCGACATCTTCACGGCGGAGGTGGTGCGTGTGGTGCTGGACTCCTCCGATGGTGTCAACCGCGTCAACAGCTTCCTGGGCATTGACCGGGAGGGCGTCCTCGTGGAAGCCGATGAAGACGGCGCCGGGATGCTCGAACAGTTCAAGGTCAACGCGACGATCCGCGATGCCCTCAAGCCCCGTACTGACCTGCCTTCAGGTGGCTACGTGATCATCGAGCCCACCGAGGCGCTCACGGTGATCGACGTGAACTCCGGTTCGTTCACACGCTCGGCCAATGCCCGCGAAACCGTGCTCTGGACCAACTGTGAGGCGGCGGTGGAGATTGCCCGCCAGCTGCGGCTCCGCAACATCGGTGGCGTGGTGATCGTCGACTTCATCGACATGGAGTCGCGCCGCGACCAATTGCTGCTGCTGGAGCACTTCACCAAGGCGATGCGGGATGACAAGGCCCGCCCCCAGATCGCCCAGCTGACGGAACTGGGTCTGGTGGAGCTGACCCGCAAGCGCCAGGGCCAGAACATCTACGAGCTGTTCAGTCGGGCTTGCCCCAGCTGTGGGGGGCTCGGCCATGTGGCCACCCTGCCCGGTAAGGACAGCATCCAGCCGCTCGCCACCCTGCCCGGTCTGGTGCGTTCCGCCGCAGGGGCCCGTGCCGAGCTGGCGCCTCCCGGCGAGACGGGGGGCGGCCGTCGCCGCCGTCGCGGTGGCCGGGGTGGTGGCAATGGTGTCGCCGCCATGGTGCCGCCCGAGGCCCCTCCCGTCGGCACAACGGCGGTGGAGGTGGACAGTCCTTCTCCCGTCGACTTCCCTGCCACCCGGCCGGCGGACCCCGAAGTGGTTGCGGTGCCGATGACCGCTGATCAGGAGCTGGTCTATGGCTGGCTGGGCCTCAACCCCGCCCTGCTGGCGGAGGAGCTGCCGGAGGACCTGGACAACGTGGTGGCTCGCTCGATCGGTCCGGATGATGACGCTGAGGCCCTTGTGGCCGAGGCAAAGGAGATGATCGCCGCCGGTCCCCAGCGTCGCCGCCGCCGCGGTGGCCGTGGTGGTGGCGATGGCGAGCTCAGACGCGCCGGCCGGGGCAGAACCGAGGCCACGGAGCCGGACGGTGAAGCAGCACTTTCCAGTGAAGCAATGCTTTCCAGCGTGGAGATCACACCGGAGTTGACTGCAGAGGACACCACCCCGGTGGAGCCGCTCCTCACCGACGTCGGCAGCGACAGCGAGGACAGGAACAGGAGCGAGCACGACGGAGCCGGGGACAGCCCAGCCCCCGGTCCGGAGCTGGAACCCACGCCAGCCCCTGGGGACGAACCAGTGGTCGAGGATGACATGGGCCGCCGCCGCCGCCGCCGCCGCTCCGCCAGCAGCTGAAACCGCCACTCTCCCCCTGCTGCCACGACCTGGCCTACGCTGCTGAGGCCGGCTGTGCCCCCGACGATCTGGCAGGTGTCGACGAGGTGGGGCGTGGCTGCCTGTTCGGTCCTGTGATGGCAGCGGCCTGCTGCCTGCCCGCCGCTGCCCTGGCACCACTGCTGGAGGCCGGTGTGACCGACAGCAAACGCCTGACAGCCCGCCGCAGGGCCCAACTGCTGCCCCTGATCCTGTCCTGGCTGAGCAGCTGGGGGCTGGGCCAGGCCTCGGCAGGGGAGATCGATCGCCTCGGGATCCGCCCTGCCAACGAGCTGGCCATGCTGCGGGCACTGCATCGCCTGGGCCGTCCACCCGCCTTGCTGCTGGTGGATGGCAACCTGCCCCTGCGCCCCTGGTCAGGGCAGCAGCGCTGTGTGGTGCAAGGGGATTCCCGCTGCCTGTCCATTGCCTGCGCCAGCATCCTTGCCAAGCAGACCCGCGATGGCCTGGTGGAACGGTTGGCAACGCGCTTCCCCGGCTATGGGCTGGAGAGCCACAAGGGCTATGGCACCAGACGCCACATCGAGGCACTGGCCGAAAAGGGACCCACGGCGCTGCACCGCCTCGGCTTTCTCAAGGGGCGCTACCCATCGTGGGGCGGATCCGCTGCAGATCCGCAGACGATCGCCTCGGCCGGCGGGCGCAGCACTCCTGCACGGTCACCGCAGCTGCAGATCGGCGGGGGGGGGGG
>SRMO01000084.1:212733-213028 GCA_004768415.1 Aphanocapsa feldmannii 277cV
TGCTGACCGCACCAGCTGGCGAAATCCAGCAGGAGCTGCTGGCACACCCGTGCCTGGATGCCTCTGAGGATTCGCGCCAGCAGCGCCTCCCCGGTGCTGTTGAGCACCTTGGTGGGAATCAGCCGCAGCATCGCGGGCCGTTCCACAGATACCCCCAGCACCGCCTGCCCCACCAGCCGATCGGGTCGTGCCTCCAGCAAGGAGCTCAGCGTCAGTACAAAGCTCTGGTCGATGTTGTCAATGCCGTCGAGACGACAATCCACCGCCTCGATCGCCAGCCGACCAGGCCCGGGGG
>SRMO01000084.1:213115-221754 GCA_004768415.1 Aphanocapsa feldmannii 277cV
ACCCCGTAGCGATAACGCCGTTCCCCCAGGCACTCCAACTGATCACTGCAGAGCAGCGCCCCCACCACCCTCGGCTCATCGGCCAGGTAGTCCGGCAGGCGGAGGGCATCCGCCTGCACTGGCAAGTCGAGCGATTGTCTGGCTGAGAAGGCCAGGACCATGGCCAAAGGGCCGATGCGGGGGGATCCTATCCAGCATTGACAGTGGTGTCTCCGCCGATGGACTCCCCCCGCATCGCTTACCTCGGACCGGTTGGCACCTATGCCGAGAAAGCGGCCCGCCACTTTGCCGCCCTGCAGGGCTGGCAGCAGTCCAGGCTGGAACCGAGGTATGGGATCTCTACGGTGCTGCGGGCTCTGGCGGAGGGCGACGTCGAAGCCGCTGTGGTGCCGGTGGAGAATTCCGTGGAGGGTGGCGTCACCACCACCCTGGACACCCTCTGGACCGAGGGGGGGTTGCGCATTGTGCGGGCTCTGGTGATGCCGATCCGCCATGCCCTGCTGAGCAGCGGTGTGCTGGGGGGCATCAGCGAGGTGATCTCCCATCCGCAGGCCCTGGCGCAATGCAGTGGCTGGCTGACGGAACATCTGCCCAGGGCACTGCAGCTCCCCACCACCTCCACGGCCGAAGCTGCCCGCATGGTGCACGGCAGCCGTTTCCGCGCCGCGATCGCCTCCATCGAAGCGGCCAGGGAGCAGGATCTCAGCGTGCTGGCCCATCCCATCAATGACGTGGCAGGCAACTGCACCCGCTTCCTGTTGCTGCGGCAGGGCCGTGGGGAAGGGCCAGCCTCGACTGCAGCCGCAACGGCAGCTGACAACCCATCCGGCCCGCTGGAGCACTACACCAGCCTGGCCTTCTCGCTCCATGCCAACATCCCCGGCGCTCTACTGCAGGCACTTCAGCCCTTCGCCGACCGTGGCCTCAGTATGAGCCGCATCGAATCGCGGCCCTCCAAACGAGAGCTGGGGGAATACATCTTCTTTGTCGATCTGGAGGCCGACCTTTCGCCCGCCCAGCTGCAGGCTTTACTGGCAGATCTGCACACACTCTGCGAGCGCCTGCTGTGGCTGGGCAGTTACGCCCTCACGGACCTCACCGCCATGGGCAACCCTGATCAACAGCCGGGCGGGCGGGCAGGCAGCTGATCAGCGACGGGTGGCGCGGAACACACCGAACGTCATCAGGCCACTGCCCCAGGCCCAGCCCATCAGCAGGATTGTCGGCGACTCGCGCAATGCCTGGAGCAGCGCTCCGGGCCCCAGCCCCAGGACCGCCATAGGGCGTCGCAACCCTTCGAGGATGGACTCGCCCCAGGAGGGCGCTGTGGCCCTGCTCCAGTCCGCCGTCTCCACGGCCATGCTGCCGTGGGGACTGGCCCGCAGGTTCTCCCGGAAGGACTCGATACTGGCGAACTGCGGATGCCCCCACTGATCCAGCAGCTGGCGCATCACCAGCCGCTCAGGCCAGCTCAGCGGTTGCGTCCTGTCATCACGACGGTTCCAGTCGGCCACGATCAGGCGCCCCCCCGGCTGCAGCACCCGCAGCAGCTCATCGGCGAAACCCTGCTTGTCGGGTATGTGGGGGCCTGCCTCGACGCTCCAGACTGCGGCAAAGCTGGCATCGGGAAGGTCCAGGTTCAGGGCGTCCATGAGCGCATAGGAGCAGCTCAGGTGGGGTGCCGTGAGGGTCCGGGCCCGGGCAATCTGGGCAGGGCTGATGCTGACGGCCAGCACCTCGAAGCCGTAGTCACGGGCCAGGATGCGTGCGCTGCCGCCGATGCCGCATCCCACGTCCAGCAGGCAACTGCCGGGAGGCAGCTGATCCAGTCCACCCCAGCGCACCAGCTCATGGACCAGCCGTGCCTTGGCGTCGCGGAAATCACACCGTTGGGGCGGGTCACCGTAGTGACCAAGATGGACGTGCTCTCCCCAGAGCCGCTCCAGCAGCTGATCGCCGGTCCAGCTGTCGTAATAGCCCGCCACGCTGGCGGCGCCGTCATAGGGGCGGGCTGAGCGCAGGTAAAGCAGCAGCAGCAGCCCGGCGAGGGCCAGGGGCAGGGCAAGCAGCCAGAGCATCGCATCGAGTGCAGGGTTGCGGGATTCTCCGGCTACCGCGGGCGGGACCGTTCAGGTCTGCCCGGTGGGCTGCAAGGACGTCGGATCGTGGAGGCCAGCGGCAGCAGCGACTCCCAGGCCGAGGCCGCCAGCTCCATCCGCCTGGGGGCTCAGCTGGCACTTTCGGATTCGAGGTCCTTGAGAACGGTGCGGGCTGCCAGCTGACGCCGGGTGCCATCCAGCAGCTCGTAGGCATGGCGCAGGCGCTGGCCGGTGTCGGTCATCTCGAGCATGGCCTGCTGGTGCGGAGTGGCCCCATGCAGGTGGGAGGCCACCCAGAAAGAGAGCTCGCGGGGAAGGCTGGGCAACGTGTCCGGCATTCGCACCTCCTTGCCGGTCAGCTTGGCGGTGAGGGTCAACACATCGGTGAGCGCACCACTCACCGAGCACGACAACTCCTGCAGGGGCTCTGCGGGGGGGGCATCGTCGATCCAGCTCACCAGGCCGATGCGGAAGGGCTTCTCCCGCACGATCTCCAGAAGGCGAAAGCGCTGCTGACCAACGGTCACGACGTTGCTGCGGCCACCTTCGATGGGCTTGTGCTGCACCACTTCCGCACAACAGCCCACCTCGCAGAGCTGGCCCGTTTCGGGATTGATGTTCACGATGCCGAAGCGTCGATCGCTTTCCAGCACCGTGCGCAGCAGCATTCGATAGCGGTGTTCGAAGATGTGCAGCGGCAGCACCTCTTCCGGGAACAGCACCAGGTTGGGCAGCGGGAAGAGGGGAAGTTCCCTGACCGCCAGACGCTCCACCATCACATCAGGAAACGCAGTGAAAGGCACCGCGGCGCCGGGGCATCGCAGGGGCAACACCCTAGTCAGTTGGGCTGGTCCGTTGGCCCGATGGCGCGGTCGGCTCAGAGCTTCACTTCGATATCGACACCACTGGGCAGGTCCAGCTTCATCAGGGCGTCAATGGTCTTGGACGAGGGGCTGTAGATATCGATGATGCGGCGGTGTGTGCGGGTCTCGAAATGCTCACGCGAGTCCTTGTCGACATGGGGCGAGCGCAACACGCAGTAGATCTTGCGCTTGGTGGGAAGGGCGATGGGGCCGATCGCTGTGGCGGCGGTGCGGTCAGCGGTATCGATGATCTTCTCGCAGGAGATATCCAGCATGCGACGGTCGAATGCCTTCAGGCGGATGCGGATCTTCTGCTGGGCGAGGGTTGTGGCCATGACGGAACCGGGGGGAGGGAGCCGAGGCTCGGGGCGAGACTAAGTTGTCGAAGTGCGAGGGATCAGCAGGGCAGGACGGTGGAAGCCGCCCTGCCCTGCTGCAAGGGGCTGGAGCTGGAGCCTCAGACCTGCTGGATCACGCGATGATCTTGGAGACGACGCCGGCACCGATGGTGCGGCCACCCTCGCGGATGGCGAAGCGCATACCCTGCTCGATGGCGACGGGGCAGATCAGCTCACCGGTCATCTTGATGCGGTCACCGGGCATGACCATTTCGGTGGTGGAGCCGTCGTCAGCGGTGAACTCAGTGATCTGGCCGGTGACGTCCGTGGTGCGGATGTAGAACTGCGGGCGATAGCCAGCGAAGAAGGGGGTGTGGCGGCCACCCTCTTCCTTTTTGAGCACGTAGACCTCACCCTCGAACTTGGTGTGGGGCGTGATGGAGCCGGGCTTGACGAGCACCATGCCCCGCTCGATCTCTTCCTTCTGGATGCCGCGTAGCAACAGACCAACATTGTCGCCGGCCATGCCCTGGTCGAGCAGCTTGCGAAACATCTCGACACCGGTGACGGTGGTTTTGCGGGTGTCCTTGATGCCGACAATCTCGACTTCCTCACCCACCTTGACGACGCCCCGTTCGATCCGGCCGGTGGCCACGGTACCGCGGCCGGTGATCGAGAAGACGTCCTCGACAGCCATCAGGAAGGGCTTGTCGACTTCCCGCTCAGGTTCAGGGATGTGACTGTCCACCGCATCCATGAGCTCCTGGATTTTCGCTTCCCATTCGGCATCGCCTTCGAGGGCCTTGAGGCCGGAGACCTGCAGGATAGGGATGTTGTCGCCATCGAACTCGTACTTGCTGAGCAGTTCGCGGACCTCCAGCTCCACCAGCTCGATCAGTTCCTCGTCATCGACCATGTCGCACTTGTTGAGGGCAACCACCAACGCCGGCACGCCCACCTGCTTTGCCAGCAGAATGTGCTCCCGGGTCTGAGCCATGGGGCCGTCGGTGGCAGCGCAGACCAGAATCGCGCCATCCATCTGGGCGGCACCGGTGATCATGTTCTTCACGTAGTCCGCATGGCCAGGGCAATCCACGTGGGCATAGTGACGATTCTCGGTCTCGTACTCGACGTGGGCAGTGTTGATGGTGATGCCGCGGGCACGTTCTTCCGGAGCACCGTCGATGTCATCGTAGGCCGTGGCTTTGGCCTGGCCCTTCTTGGCAAGAACGCTGGTGATTGCGGCGGTCAATGTGGTCTTGCCGTGATCCACATGACCAACAGTGCCGATGTTGACGTGAGGCTTGTTCCTCTCAAACTTCTCGCGTGCCATTGGAGTGAAGAATCGGGGGTGGAATTTGGGGGGTGTTTGGTGATCAGGACTGGCCCTGATTCTTGGCGATGATCGCCTCAGCAACATTGCGAGGAGCTTCCTCGTAGTTGCTGAATTCCATCGAGAATATACCCCGGCCCTGGGTCATGGACCGAAGCTCGGTGGCGTAGCCAAACATCTCTGCCAGCGGGACTTTGGCCGTTACTTTCGAGATTCCATCATTGATGGACTGGCCTTCGACCATGCCGCGGCGGGAGGACAGATCGCCGATGATGGTGCCGAGGAATTCCTCGGGAACTTCAACGTCGACCCTCATGGTCGGCTCCAGCAGCGCGGGCTTGCACTGCTTCACAGCATCCTTGAACGCCATGGAACCGGCAATTTTGAAGGCCATCTCCGACGAATCGACATCATGGTACGAACCGTCGACCAGAGAGACCTTCACATCGATCAGGGGATAACCGGCGATCACACCAGACTGGCAGGTCTCGGCCATACCTTTTTCCGCCGGACCGATGTATTCCCTGGGCACCACGCCGCCAACGATCTTGTTGACGAACTCGAAACCGCTGTTGGCTGCGCCTGGCTCCATCTCGATCACCACGTGGCCGTACTGGCCCCTGCCGCCGGTCTGGCGAGCGAACTTGCCTTCGCCGCGGGAGCTGCCGCGGATGGTTTCACGGTAGGCCACCTGAGGTGCACCTACGTTGGCCTCCACCTTGAACTCCCGCATCATGCGGTCCACCAGGATCTCCAGGTGGAGCTCACCCATGCCGGCAATCACCGTCTGGTTGGTCTCGGGATCGGTGCTGACGCGGAAGGTGGGATCCTCTTCGGCGAGGGAGACGAGGGCCTTGGAGAGTTTCTCCATGTCGCTCTTGGTCTTGGGCTCCACCGCCACGGAAATCACCGGCTCGGGAATGTAGAGGGTTTCCAGGACGATCGGCTTCTTCTCATGGCAGAGGGTGTCGCCGGTGGTGGTGTTCTTCAGGCCCAGCACCGCACCCAGGTCGCCGGCCCGCAGCTCGTCCACCTCCTCGCGGTCGTCTGCCTTGAGCACGATCAGGCGAGAGATGCGCTCCTTGCCGTCCTTGGTGGAGTTGAGCACGTAGCTGCCCTTCTCCAGCACACCGGAGTACATCCGCACAAAGGTGAGCTTGCCGTAGGGGTCGGCCATGACCTTGAAGGCCAGGGCGCTGAAGGGGGCGTTGTCGTCGGAGGTACGGACGGCCTCGGACCCGTCTGACAGCAAGCCCTTGATCGGGGGCACGTCGATCGGCGCGGGCAGGTAGTCGACAACGGCGTCGAGCAGCAGCTGCACACCCTTGTTCTTGAAGGCGGAGCCGCAGAGCATGGGCACGAGGCCGTACTTCAGCACCCCGTCACGGATGCCGCGATGGACCTGTGCGTCAGTGAGCTCACCCTGATCCAGAAAGGCTTCCAGCAGCTCATCATCATTTTCGGCGATGGCCTCGTTCAGCACACCGCGCCATTCGGCCGCCGTGGCGGCCATGGCGGCGGGGATTTCGGTCTCCTCGATGTCCTTGCCGAGGTCATCCCTGTAGACGAACGCCCTCATCTTCACCAGATCGACAATGCCGCTCAGGTCACCTTCGGCGCCGATGGGCAGCTGGATAGGCACAGCATTCGCCTTCAGGCGGTCTTTGATCTGTGCGTGCACCCTGAGGAAGTCCGCGCCGGTGCGATCCATCTTGTTCACGAACACCATGCGGGGCACCTTGTAGCGGTTGGCCTGGCGCCACACCGTTTCGGACTGGGGCTGCACGCCGCCCACAGCGCAGAACACGGCGATCACACCGTCAAGCACCCGCATCGAGCGCTCCACCTCGATGGTGAAGTCGACGTGGCCGGGCGTATCGATGATGTTGATCCGGTGATCCTTCCAGCTGGTGGAGATGGCGGCGGCGGTGATGGTGATGCCCCGCTCCTTCTCCTGAGCCATCCAGTCGGTCACTGCCGCGCCGTCATGGACCTCGCCCATCTTGTGGACAACACCGGAATAGAACAGGATCCGTTCCGTCGTGGTGGTCTTGCCGGCATCGATATGGGCGGCAATGCCAATGTTTCTGACGCGTTCCAGGGGGACGGTACGGGCCACGGGACAGGAACTCCGGGTGGGTTAAAGGGCTTGAAAAAGCGTGCGAGACTCTACAGGCGAGGCGATCGATCCGCCGGTGATCCGGACCTGGCCTTGACGGTGGATCGCCGGATCAGTAGCGGTAGTGGGCGAAAGCCTTGTTGGCCTCGGCCATCTTGTGGATCTCCTCGCGCTTGCGCACGGAGCTGCCGGTCTCGTTGGCGGCGTCCATCAGCTCACCGGCCAGCTTCTGGGCCATCGAGCGGCCCGTGCGCTGACGGGAGTAGGACACCAGCCAGCGCAGGGCCATGGCGGTGCCGCGGTCGGCACGCACTTCCATGGGGACCTGATAGGTGGCACCACCGACGCGCCGGGCACGCACTTCCACCATCGGGGTGACGTTGCGGATGGCGGTCTCGAACAGTTCGAGGGGCTCGGAACCGGTGCGCTCCTGGATCAGATCCATGGCTCCATAGAGAATGCGCTGAGCCGTCGACTTCTTGCCGCTTTTCATCAGGCGGGCGATCAGCATCGATGCCAGCCGGCTGTTGAAGCGGGGATCGGGCATGACCGGGCGTTTCTGGGCGGCGTTACGACGGGACATCGCGGTGGCGGAAGCAGAAGGGGAGGTTCAACGGTCAGGGTCGACTGGGTGGAGGGCGCACTCACGCCTTGGGACGCTTGGCGCCGTACTTGGAGCGGGCCTGCCGGCGGTCCTTGACCCCGGCGGTATCGAGCGTGCCGCGGATGATGTGGTAGCGCACACCGGGCAGATCCTTGACACGGCCACCGCGGATCAACACCACGGAGTGTTCCTGGAGGTTGTGGCCCTCGCCACCGATGTAGGCGGTGACCTCGAAACCGGAGGTGAGCCGCACCCTGGCCACCTTGCGCAGTGCCGAGTTGGGCTTCTTCGGGGTGGAGGTGTACACGCGGGTGCAGACGCCGCGACGCTCGGGGCAGGACCTGAGTGCCGGGGACTTGGTCTTGTCCTTCAGTTTGGAGCGCTCGGAACGGATGAGCTGTTGGATCGTGGGCATCGAGGCCTAGGTTGGGCGCCTGCGCAGGCATCACAAGCGCACAATTCTACCCGTTGATCTTCAGTGGGAGTGGGCCGGGCTGAAGGCGGCCCCGCAGGCGCAGATCTCGACGTCCGCGGGCCCCTGCAGGACGAAGCCGCCACCGCGCAGATCACCGCGATAGTCGAGGCTGAGGCCACGGATGTGCTCGAGATGACACGCTGCGGCATGGAGCGTGATGCCGTCACCGCGAGCGATGGCGATGCCCTCGTCAATGCCCGGCCGCACGTCCAGCACCCAGGCCGCGCAGTCACCAGCGTGCAACGCCAGGGTGGCCACGTTGTGGCGCTGGGTCTGGGCCGCCTGGCGGCAGAGTTCCGCTGCAGCGGCAGCGGAGAGCTGGAAGCTGGCTGCTGAAGTCATGGCCCCATCTTCGCCGGTCGAGGGGGGCCGGCGATTCGTAAGATCGTTCTTTGTTTCGGCCTTTGTTTCGGCCATTCCGGCTTGACTGGATAAGGGGCAGAAGCCGCTGCCGCCGATTGCAGCACACGGATCGAACACCCGCTATCACCCATGCCCTGAATGTCCAGCAGCCCCAGCGACCACCACGCGCCCCACGTTGACAGCCCTGCCCCGCCCTGGATCGCCGAGGAACGTGATGCCTGCGGTGTGGGCTTTCTGGCGCAGCTCAGGGGGGAGGCCAGCCACTGGTTGCTGCGCCAGGCACTGGCCGGACTGGATTGCATGGAGCACCGCGGCGGCTGCGGTGGCGATGCCGATTCAGGCGATGGTGCCGGTATCCTCTGCGCCATTCCCTGGGGCTTCCTGGACGTTGTCTGGCCTGCGGCCAGGGAGGTCAGCGGCACCCGCGGCCTGGGCATGGTGTTTC
>SRMO01000084.1:221819-255906 GCA_004768415.1 Aphanocapsa feldmannii 277cV
GAGGAACCTGCCCGGGCCGTGGCCCGGGGCTTCTGCGAAGCCGCTGCTGCCGACCTCGGCATCCGCAGCATCGGCTGGCGCAGCGTGCCCCTTGACCGCAGCGTGCTCGGCCCGATGGCAGCGGCAAGCTGCCCCACGATCGAGCAGTGGCTGGTGGCCGCTGACGTGGACGCGGAGGCCCTCGACACACTGCTGTTCCGCTGCCGCCGTCGCGCTGCCGACCTGGCCCGCAGAACCTGGGGTGCTGCCCGGGCCGGCACGCTCTATTTCGCCTCCCTGAGCAGCCGCACCGTCGTCTACAAGGGGATGGTGCGCTCCGCGGTGCTCCCCCGCTTCTACCGGGATCTGCTGGACGAGCGCTTCGCCGTTCCCTACGCCGTCTATCACCGGCGTTTCAGCACCAACACCCTTCCCCGCTGGTCCCTGGCCCAACCCATGCGACTGCTGGGCCACAACGGCGAGATCAACACCCTGCTGGGCAACCTCAACTGGGCCCTGGCCTCGGAGGAAAGCCTGGACCAGGTGTGGGGTGAGGCTGCCGCGGACCTCAAGCCGGTGGTGAACGGGGCCTTCAGCGACTCGGCCAACCTCGATGCCATGCTGGAGCTGATGGTGCGCAGCGGCAGGCCCATCACGGACAGCCTGCTGACGCTGGTGCCGGAAGCCTTCCGCCATCAGCCCGAGCTGACGGGGCGCCAGGCGATCCAGGACTTCTACGACTATTCGGCAGGTCTGCAGGAGGCCTGGGACGGTCCTGCCCTGCTGGTGTTCAGCGATGGTCGCTGGGTCGGTGCCACGTTGGACCGCAACGGCCTGCGTCCGGCACGCTACTGCGTCACCTCTGACGACCTGGTGGTGATGGGCTCCGAGGTGGGCGTGGTGGAGCTGGATGACAGCCGCGTGATCGAGAAGGGCCGCCTCGGCCCGGGCCAGATGCTGGCGGTGGATCTGGTCCGGGGTCGGCTGCTGAAGAACTGGGAGGTGAAGCAGGAGGCCGCCGAACGCCACCCCTACGGCACCTGGCTGGCCCAGCGCCAGCACCTGCCCGCTGCCCCCTGGCGCAGCGGCATGGGGCTGAGCGCCCTGGAACTGCTCCAGGCTCAGACCGCCTTCGGTTTCACCGCCGAGGACTTCGACCTGATCATCGAGGAGATGGCGGGGCTGGGCAAGGAGCCCACCTACTGCATGGGGGATGACATTCCTCTGGCGGTCCTGTCCGACAAGCCTCACCTGCTCTACGACTACTTCAAGCAGCGCTTCGCTCAGGTCACCAACCCGGCCATCGACCCGCTGCGGGAAGAGCTGGTGATGAGCCTGGAGATGCAGCTGGGCGCCCGTGGCTCCGCCCTCCGCCCCGACGCGGCGGCGGCCCGGCGGCTGCAGCTGCGCTCACCGCTGCTCAACGAGGCCGAGCTGGCGGCGGTGACATCCTCTGCCCTGTCCTGCCGCACCCTGTCCACTCTGTTTGCAGTGAACACAGGCCCTCAGGGTCTGGCCCAGGCGGTGGCAGCCCTCTGTGCCGAGGCGGAGGAAGCCGTACGCCAGGGGGTGGAAATCCTTGTGCTGTCGGATCGGCTGGCGGGGGGCCTCAACCCCGCCACCAGCTACATCCCGCCACTGCTGGCCAGCGGCGCCGTGCACCACCACCTGATCCGCGCAGGACTGCGTCTGCGGGCGTCCCTGGTGGTGGAGACAGCCCAGTGCTGGACCACCCATCACCTGGCCTGTCTGGTGAGCTACGGCGCCAGTGCCGTCTGTCCCTGGCTCACCTGGGAGACCACCCGCCACTGGCTGGCCCTGCCGAAGACCCGCAAGAACATCGAGCGAGGCAAGCTGCCCGCCCTGGACGACGTCAGGGCCCAGGCCAACGTGCGCAAGGCCCTGGAGGCGGGCCTGCGCAAGATCCTCTCCAAGATGGGCATCTCGTTGCTGTCCAGCTATCACGGCGCCCAGATCTTCGAGGCCGTCGGCATCGGTGCCGACCTGATCGAAACCGCCTTCCGCGGCACCACCAGCCGCATCGCCGGCCTCGGCTTCAGCGATCTGGCCAGTGAAACCCTGGCCTTCCATGCCAAGGCCTATCCCGAGTTGAACCGCACCAAGCTGGAGTTCATGGGCTTCGTCCAGTACCGCAGCGGCGGCGAGTACCACCTCAACAGCCCGGAGATGTCGAAGGCGCTGCATGCGGCGGTGGCCCGCGGGCCCGGTTACGACCACTTCTCCACCTATCAGAAGCTGCTGGAAGGGCGCCCCCCCACGGCGCTGCGGGACCTGCTGCAGTTCAGGGTGGCGCCACGGCCCACCCCGCTGGAGCAGGTGGAGAGCGTCGAGAGCATCTGCAGCCGCTTCTGTACCGGTGGCATGAGCCTGGGGGCGTTGTCGCGGGAGGCCCATGAGGTGCTGGCCATCGCGATGAACCGCATCGGAGGCAAGAGCAACAGCGGCGAAGGCGGGGAAGATCCCGTGCGGTTCGGGGCGCTGAACGACGTCGATGCCGAAGGTCGCTCCGCCACCCTCCCCCATCTGAGGGGGCTGCGGAACGGCGACACGGCCAGCTCCGCCATCAAGCAGGTCGCCTCAGGTCGTTTCGGCGCCACACCCGAATACCTGCGCAGCGCCCGGCAGCTGGAGATCAAGGTGGCCCAGGGGGCCAAGCCGGGCGAGGGGGGGCAACTGCCCGGTGTGAAGGTGGATGAGTACATCGCCAGGCTGCGCAACAGCAAGCCCGGTGTGCAGCTGATCTCACCACCGCCACATCACGACATCTATTCGATCGAGGACCTGGCCCAGCTGATCCATGACCTGCACCAGATCCACGCCAGAGCCAAGGTGTCGGTGAAGCTGGTGGCCGAGATCGGTATCGGCACGATTGCAGCGGGTGTGGCCAAGGCCAATGCCGATGTGATTCAGGTCTCCGGCCACGAAGGCGGCACCGGGGCCTCACCGCTGAGTTCCATCAAGCACGCCGGCACACCCCTGGAGATGGGCCTCAGCGAGGTCCATCGCAGCCTGCTGCACAACGGTCTGCGGGACCGGGTGCTGCTGCGGGCCGACGGCGGGCTCAAGACCGGTTGGGACGTTGTGATCGCCGCGCTGCTCGGGGCCGAGGAGTTCGGCTTCGGTTCCGTGGCGATGATTGCCGAGGGCTGCATCATGGCCCGCATCTGCCACACCAACAATTGTCCGGTGGGTGTGGCCACGCAGAAGCAGGCGCTGCGGAGGCGCTTCACGGGCATCCCCGAGCATGTGGTCAACTTCTTCGTGTATGTGGCCGAGGAGGTGCGTCAGCTGCTGAGCACCATGGGACTGCAGCGGCTGGATGAGCTGATCGGCCGGGTGGACCTGCTGCAGCCCCGTCAGGTGCGCCTGGCCAAGACCAGCGGCGTGGACCTGAGTTGTCTGTTGGCACCGATCGAAGCCGGTGCGGACCGCGCCTGGCTGTGCCATGACCCGGATGCCCATGGCAATGGCCCGGTTCTGCTGGACGACCTGTTCGAGAACCCCGACCTGGAGCAGGCCATCGCCTGTCATGGCCACTTCGAGCGCGAGATCGGCATCGCCAACACCGACCGCAGCGTTGGTGCACGGTTGGCCGGCACCATTGCTGCCGCCCATGGCAACCGGGGCTTCCAGGGTGCCATCAGGTTGCGGTTCAACGGCTTCGCCGGCCAGAGCTTCGGGGCCTTCTGTGTGCAGGGCATGGATCTGCGGCTCACGGGTGAAGCCAACGACTACGTGGGCAAGGGCATCAATGGCGGCCGCATCGTGATCGTGCCCCAACCGGGCTCCGGCCGCGTCGCGGCGGACAACGTGCTGCTGGGCAACACCTGCCTCTATGGCGCCACCGGCGGCGAACTGTTCGCCACCGGCCGTGCCGGCGAGCGTTTCGGGGTGCGCAACAGCGGTGCCCGCGCCGTGGTGGAGGGTGTGGGCGACCACTGCTGCGAATACATGACCGGTGGGGTGGTGGTGGTGATCGGCAGCACCGGCCGCAACATCGCTGCCGGCATGACCGGTGGCGTCACCTACCTGCTCGATACCGACGGCGGGGTGCAGGAGCGGGTGAATGCCGAGATCGTGGCGATCCACGCGCTGGCGACGTCTGCCCTGGAGGTGCAGCTGCGGCAGCTGCTGGAAGTCCATCAGGCGCTCACGGGCAGTGAGCGGGCTGGGGCACTGCTGGCCGACTGGGCGAGCGCCAGAGCCCGATTCAAGGTGCTCGTACCCCCCAGCGAAGCGGCCGCCCTTGGACTGGTGCGGGAGATGGTCAGCGTCGGCTGAGGCGAGAGCGATCGCCTTCAACGGGGATGGCTGCGCATCAGGGCCTGCACCTGGGCGGCGTGGTAGCTGCTGCGGGTGAGGGGTGAGCTCACCACCTGCAGAAAACCGATCGACTCGCCGTAGCGGCGATAGACCTCGAACGTTGGCGGTGTGACGAAGCGATCGACCGGCAGGTGTCTGGGGCCCGGGGAGAGGTACTGGCCGATGGTGACGATGTCCACCCGCTGAGCCCGCAGATCATCCAGCACGCTCAGCACCTCCGCGTCGGTTTCGCCCAGACCCACCATCAGGCCGGATTTCGTATAGGCGCTGGGCCAGCCATGGCGGACCCGTTGCAGCAGTTCGAGGGAGCGGGCGTAGGCCCCCTGGGGCCGGGCTCTGGGATAGAGGCGGGGCACGGTCTCGATGTTGTGGTTGAGCACCTGGGGGGTTGCCTCCATCAGCCTTGCCAGGGCCTCCCAGTTGCCGCAGAGATCAGGGATCAGCAGCTCGACCGTGGTCTGGGGCATGCGCTGCCGTACCGCCGCGACGCAGGCCGCGAACTGACCGGCACCGCCATCGGGCAGGTCATCGCGGTTCACCGAGGTGATCACCACATGGCGCAGGCCCAGACGTGCCACCGCTTCGCCGAGGCGCTGCGGTTCAGTGCTGTCGAGGCCACGAACACGCCTGTCGAAGTCGATGTCGCAGTAGGGGCAGGCGCGGGTGCAGCCTGGCCCCATGATCAGGAAGGTGGCGGTACCGCCGGCGAAGCACTCACCGATGTTGGGGCAGCTGGCCTCCTGACAGACCGTGTTGAGCGCGAGCTCCTTCAGCAGATCACCGACCTCGCCGATGCGCTCCCGCTGGGGCGCCTTGACCCTGAGCCAATCGGGTTTGGGCAACCCCGGCAACCGCGTACTGAGAGGAAATCTAGGCACTGCCGGGGGCGGGCATCCCCTAAGCTCTGCTGATCGGGATGTGGCGCAGTTTGGTAGCGCACGTCGTTCGGGACGACGGGGCCGCAGGTTCGAATCCTGTCATCCCGATTTGGCAAAGGGCGCCAGGGGCCGTTGGCAACGTTTTCATCGAGCCGGGGGCGGTGTTCTCGCCCTCAGGCCAGAGACGTGCTGGCATAGCCCCTTGGTGTCAGCAGGTACCGGCCATCGCTGCGGCTGCTGCTGTTGCCGATCAGCACCAGGGTCAGCATGTCCACCTGCTCAGGCGTCAGCGCCGCCAGGGTGGTGAGGCTGATCGTTTCCTCCGCTCGCCCCAGCTGGCGACAGAGGGCCACAGGCGTGTCCGCCGGCCGCTGATCCAGCAGCAACTGCCTGGCCCAGCCCAGCTGCCAGTGTCGTTCCCGCGAACGGGGGTTGTAGAGGGCGATGACGAAATCCCCTGCCGCAGCCGCCCGCAGCCGCTGCTGGATGGTTGCCCAGGGAACCAGCCGGTCGCTCAGGCTGATGCTGCAGAAATCCAGCATCAGCGGCCCCCCCAGGCGGGCTGCTGCCATCTGCATCGCCGAAATTCCCGGGTGAAAGGCCAGGGCGGGACGCTCCTGCCCGGGCAGGCTCTGCCACAGCTCCAGCGCCAGGCCGGCCATGCCATAGATGCCGCTGTCGCCCGACGACACCAGTGCCACCTGGGCGCCGCCGCGGGCCAGGTTCAGGGCCTCGGCGCAGCGTTCACGCTCCCGTCCCAGCTGGCCGTCAGCGCGCCACTGCCCCACCTGGCGCAGGGATTCCAGCCGATCCAGATAGGGTCCATAGCCCACCCAGACGCTGCTGGCGGCCAGGGCGGCACGGGCAGCGCCGGTGAGTTGCTCCAGCGCCCCGGGGCCACTGCCCACCAGCTGCAGGCTGCCCCGTGGAGGTGCCCAGCTCTCCTCCATCAGGGCGATGGCCAGGGTCAGGGCCCCCTGTCCCTGGTCACCACGCACCACGGTCTTCTCCAGCAGCAGCCGGCCGCCCCGCCCCGCCGCACAGAGGGCGGCAGCCTCCGCCACGCTGGCGCTGCCCACCGCGTCCAGCACCCGCTGCGACGGGTTGGGGGTGGCCATGGCCCTGAGTTGCTCAGCCTCGAACAGCCGCAGGGGCCACTGCTGCAACGCTGCCAGCTCCAGCAGCGCCGTTTCATCCCCCTTCAGGCTGATGCTGGCCAGGCCCGCCACGGCCACGACCGCCAGGCCCGCCTGCCCCAGCGCCCCAGCCACAGCCTCCCGCACCAGCCCGGGATCCGTACCGCGTTCACAGCCCAGCCCGATCCAGAGGCTGGGGGGATGCCAGCAGCAGGCTCCCGCCACCAGCCAGGGGCCGATCTCCATGTCGGCATCCTCCCCTGGGTGTGCTTTCAGCAGGCCCGCCAGGCCGCCGGCGTGCTGCCAGTGCCGCACACCACCACGCTGCCGCCAACGCAGCGGCTCACCCCGGGCAGCCCGCTGCATCAGGGCCGACCAGTCGCCCTCGCCACGGCGCCAGCCCCAGCCCTGGCCGAAGCAGTCGAGCGGTAGCCGTTCCTCGGCACTGCTCTGGCTGCTGATCAGGGCGGTGCCCCCGAGCAGCGCCGCCAGCCGGCGGGTCTGTCGCTCTCCATCGCGGCTGTGCCCCCCCAGCAGGCAGTGCAGCTGACCGCTGCCGGGGGTGAGCTGCAGCACGGCGGGATCCCTGGCCTTGTGCTGCAGCAACGGCGCCAGGCAGCGGATCAGCGCCCCGGTCGCCAGCGTTGACACCAGCAGCTCCAGCTGCCGCCAATAGCGCTGCAGCAACTGGCTGGTGCCGCCGTCGTAGATCAGCAGCCCGTGACGCTCACTGGTGCTGAGCGTTGCTGCCAGGGCAGTGGGGATGGCGATGGTCTGCAGGGCACCAGCGCCCAGCAGGGGCCTGAGTGCCACCAGGCCCCTGCGGCTCGGCGCCAGACCCAGCTGTCGCGGCACAACCGCGGCGGCAGCGGTGCAGTGGCTGTCACCCACGGATGCTCAGGAGAGCGATTGATCACGGCCCAGCATGGGACCCAGGAGAGACTGCAGCAGCCGTCGTGACTGCTGCAGTGGCTGGGGCCTGGCTGTCCGGGCTGAAGCCTGTGGCGCGGCATCGCTGGACTGGCCTGCGCCATGGGAACGGCTGGAGGATGCTGTGTCCGTGGCCGCTGGATTCGCTGGCAGCACAGCGGCATCACCAGTGGCTGTGCTGGAGGCCTGGTCGCTGGATGGCGTTTCCGCCGCCGGGCCCACTGACCCCGCGGACCCATCCGTCGTCGCTGGGGCTGTTGCAGCGGCTGCGTCATCACCCTGGGCCGGCTGCGGGACAACAGGAACCTTGCCTCTGGCCCGGCCATCACCCCTGGCCGGCTCCTGTTCGCTGTGATCCTTGGCGCTGTCTGTGCTCTGGAGCGCTGAAGCGGTGGCAGGAGCATCCCGGCCGCTGGGCCCCTCGGCTGCTGCGCCGCTCCGGGTTTCCCCTGACGCTGTCCCCTGTGGTGTCTCCAAGCGACCGGCCGTTGCCCTGTGGCGGGACCGACGGCTGGGTGCAGCGGTCTGCGGCTGGCCTGCTGGCCTGGGCGGAAGCGGCTGCAAGGGGTCTGTCAAGGCATCGAGCTCGGCCTCGCTCAGCTCACCCCGCAGCAGCCTGGCCAGCGGCTCGGCAGCCTTGGCAGGGCCCAGGGCAACAGCCAGCAACCGACTGTTGAAGCGCGGCTCCAGCGGCTGCCCCTGGCCATCCAGCAACGCCAGGCGGATGGCGTTCTCACCCTTGTTCAAACCCTCCAGCCAGAGGGGCTCACTGCGATCAACCAGGAAGGACTCGCCATTGATCGTGATCTTCAGACGCCAGCGGCCGTCCTGGGTCTCGAGGTTCTGCAGTGGTGCGTTGCGCAGCAGCCAGTCCAGCAACACCGGTTGCTCACTGATCCTGGCCGGCGGCGCAACAACCAGCAGCTCCGGCGCAGCGGGCGCAGCCAGGCGCTCCGGGGTTTCCCCCAGCCGGTGCACGGTGATCTCTGCATAGGCCCGGACGGATTGAACGGCCTCACCCCATGGGCGCATGGCGAAGACGCGGATGCGATGGCTGCCAGGACTGAGGTCCTTCACCCGGATCGGTCCGTCGATGTCGGTGACTCGTTGCAGCGGTCGCTCATCCACCAGCAGGCCCAGATGGGGTCCCAGGCCCAGTGCCCCGGCATCGATCAGTGGCCAATCGCCCACCTCCAGTCGCAGCTCCAGGCTGTCGCCGCTGATCGGGCTGCCGTCCCGGGGGCTGCGGATCGTCACCGTGGGGCTGTATCTGTCGAGCCGTCGGCTCAGGGCCAGAACGGTCGCTGGCGGTGCCACCTCATGGATCGCCCCCCTGGGGGGGCTGGCCGGAATCACCCGGGCCCATGGCCGGACGACAGAGCCTGCTGTTGGCTGGTCGAACGGTTGCCCGCAGGCCCCCAGACCCACCACCAACAGCAGGGCCAGGCAGAACCGGATCAGCCCCTGCCTCGCCGCGGGACACCAGAGGGAAGCGGCGGTGGGGCGATGCGCCATGCGGTGGGGCAGGTCTGTCTCCATTCTGTGACCTTGACTGCGGGCTCAAGCCAGGTTCCATGGGCTCTGCCGGCAGTGTTGTGCGGTCACGGAGCGGGGCAGGTGATCGCCGGCCAGCGACGCCAGCGCAGGGATCCGCAGTGATGTGAGCAGGTGCCAGCCCCGACAGGAGAAACAACCCCGCAGGGCATCGTTCTTTGCGTGGCAGGTAATCGTTCACTTCGTTAACAGGAAAGCGGCGCAGATGAACCCGGAAACTGCTATTTACAGAACTTGAGAAAGTAGGCCTGGCCTGGCCTGGCATTGAACGTTTGTAACTGCCTCGCTGAGGACTGGAATGCGGCCCCTATAGTCCCTTCTGTGGTCCCCTCTCCAGGGGTCAACTTCCCAGTGCTGGAGTGGGATCTCGGCTTTTCGAGCACCCAGTCGGCCTGGCTGTTGCAGCCACGGGCGGTTGTTTCGGCGACCGTCGCTCCAAGGGGGTCAGCCGGTTCGTCGGATGCCCCTCACCCACCCCTCGCCTTACCTCGGGGAACGTCTCGATGACCATCAGCCCACCGGAGCGTGGAGCCAAGGCCAAGGTCGTGGTGGACCGGGATCCTGTGCGCGTCTCTGCTGACGTGCTCGGCACCCCCGGTCATTTCGACCGCAACCTCAAGAAGGGTCCAAAAACCACCACGTGGATTTGGAACCTTCACGCCCGCGCTCACGACTTCGACAGTCACACGAGCGATCTTGAAGACATCTCCCGCAAGATCTTCAGCGCTCACTTCGGCCACCTGGCCGTTATCTTCATCTGGCTGAGCGGCGCCTTCTACCATGGTGCCCGCTTCTCCAATTACAGCGGCTGGCTTGCAGATCCCCTGCAGGTCAAACCCTCCGCACAAGTTGTCTGGCCGATCTTCGGTCAGGAAATTCTCAATGGTGACGTGGGAGCTGGCTTCCACGGCATTCAGATCACCTCCGGTCTGTTCCAGCTCTGGCGGGCCGCCGGTTTCACCAATGAAAGCCAGCTGCTTGCCACGGCAATTGCAGCTCTGGTCTGCGCCGGCCTGATGCTCAATGCCGGTGTTTTCCACTATCACAAAGCAGCACCCAAGCTCGAGTGGTTCCAGAATGTTGAGTCGATGCTCAACCACCACTTGGCCGGACTTTTCGGTCTCGGTTCGCTGGCCTGGGCCGGTCACCTGATTCACGTGTCACTGCCTGTGAATCAGCTGATGGATGCCATCGATGCGGGCGAGCCCCTGACGCTCGACGGCACGACCATCGCAAGCGTGGCCGACATTCCGCTGCCCCATGAGTTCTTCAATCAGGACCTGATCGCGCAGCTGTTCCCCGGCTTCAATGCAGGCGTCGGTGCCTTCTTCAGTGGTAACTGGGCCGCCTACAGCGACTTCCTCACCTTCAATGGCGGTGTGAACCCCGTGACCGGTGGGCTCTGGATGACCGACATCGCCCACCACCACGTGGCCATCGCGGTGATGTTCATCATCGCCGGTCACATGTACCGCACCAACTGGGGCATCGGTCACAGCATCAAGGAAATCCTCGAGGGTCAGAACGGTGACCCGCTGCTGTTCCCCGCCTCCAACGGTCACAAAGGGCTCTACGAGTTCATGACCACCTCCTGGCACTCCCAGCTGGCCATCAACCTGGCCATCGGTGGTTCCGTGAGCATCGTCGTGGCGCACCACATGTACGCGATGCCTCCCTATCCGTACCTGGCCGTGGATTACCCCACGATGCTGAGCCTGTTCACCCATCACATGTGGATCGGCGGCTTCATGATCTGCGGTGCCGGCGCCCATGCCGCCATCGCCATGGTGCGCGACTATGACCCCGCCCAGAACATCGACAACGTTCTGGATCGGGTGCTCAAGGCCCGCGATGCCATCATCAGCCACCTGAACTGGGTGTGCATCTGGCTGGGCTTCCACGCCTTCGGCCTCTATGTCCACAACGACACCATGCGTGCCCTGGGTCGTACCCAGGACATGTTCAGTGATTCCGCGATCCAGCTGAAGCCGATCTTCGCTCAGTGGATCCAGGGTCTCCATGCCGCTGCTGCCGGTGGCTACACCTCCAATGGCTGGCCCCTCGGTGCTCCCAATGCCCTGGCTGCCAGCAGTGAGGTGTTCGGTGGCAATCTCGTCGCCGTCGGTGGCAAGGTTGCCGTCGCTCCCATTGCTCTGGGCACGGCGGACTTCATGGTCCACCACATCCACGCCTTCACGATTCACGTGACGGTGCTGATCCTGCTCAAGGGCGTCCTCTACGCACGTAACTCCCGTCTCATCCCTGACAAGGCCAACCTCGGCTTCGCCTTCCCCTGTGATGGCCCCGGCCGCGGCGGCACCTGCCAGGTTTCCGGTTGGGACCATGTGTTCCTGGGCCTCTTCTGGATGTACAACTCCATCTCGATTGTCATCTTCCACTACTCCTGGAAGATGCAGAGCGATGTCTGGGGCACTGTGCTTCCTGATGGCACCGTCAAGCACATCACCAACGGCAATTTCGCCGAAAGTGCTGTGACGATCAACGGTTGGCTGCGTGACTTCCTGTGGGCCCAGGCCACCCAGGTGATCAACAGCTACGGATCTTCCTCCAGTGCCTATGGCCTGATGTTCCTGGCCTCCCACTTCGTCTGGGCCTTCAGCCTGATGTTCCTCTTCAGTGGCCGTGGCTACTGGCAGGAGCTGATCGAGTCCATCGTCTGGGCTCATAACAAGCTGAAGGTGGCTCCCGCCATCCAGCCCCGCGCGCTGAGCATCACCCAGGGTCGCGCTGTCGGCCTCGCCCACTATCTGCTGGGCGGCATCGGCACCACCTGGGCCTTCTTCCTCGCCCGCACCCTTGCGGTCGGTTGACCTGACACCTCCCCTCCAATGGCAACGAAATTTCCTTCGTTCAGCCAGGGTCTGGCGCAGGACCCGACGACCCGTCGTATCTGGTACGGCATCGCCACGGCTCACGACTTCGAGAGCCATGACGGAATGACGGAGGAGCGGCTTTACCAGAAGCTGTTCTCCACCCACTTCGGTCACCTGGCGATCATCGGCCTCTGGGTCTCCGGAAACCTGTTCCACGTCGCCTGGCAGGGCAACTTTGAGCAGTGGGTCGCCGATCCGCTGCACGTGCGTCCCATCGCCCACGCGATCTGGGATCCTCACTTCGGCCAGGGCGCCATCGCGGCCTTCACCCAGGCCGGCGCCAGCTCACCTGTGAACGTTGCCTATTCGGGCATCTACCACTGGTGGTACACGATCGGCATGCGCACCAATGCCGAGCTGTACATGGGATCCATCTTCATGATGATCCTCTCGGCCTGGACGCTGTTCGCGGGCTGGATGCACCTCCAACCCAAGTTCCGCCCATCCCTGGCCTGGTTCAAGAACGCCGAGTCGCGCCTGAACCACCACCTTGCGGTGCTGTTCGGCTTCAGCTCCATCGGCTGGGCCGGTCACCTGATTCACGTCGCCATCCCCGAGGCCCGCGGTCAGCACGTTGGTTGGGACAACTTCCTCACCACGGCTCCGCATCCTGCCGGTCTGGCGCCGTTCTTCACCGGCAACTGGGGTGCCTACGCCCTGAACCCCGACACCCTTGACCATGCCTTCGGCACGGCCGATGGTGCCGGCACCGCGATTCTCACCTTCCTGGGTGGTTTTCACCCCCAGACAGAAGCGCTCTGGCTCACGGACATTGCCCATCACCACCTGGCGATCGGCTGTCTGTTCGTGATCGCCGGTCACATGTACCGCACCAACTTCGGTATCGGTCACTCGATCAAGGAGATCCTCGAGGCCCACAACCCTCCCAGTGACACTCCAGGTGACCTGGGTGCAGGCCACAACGGCATCTTCGACACCCTCAACAACTCCCTGCACATGCAGCTGGGCCTGGCCCTTGCCAGCCTCGGCACGGTGACCAGCCTTGTCGCCCAGCACATGTATTCGATGCCGTCCTACGCGTTCATCGCCAAGGACTACACCACGCAGGCAGCCCTTTACACCCACCACCAGTACATCGCCATCTTCCTGATGTGCGGTGCCTTCGCCCACGGCGCGATCTTCTTCATCCGCGATTACGACCCGGCCGCCAACAAGAACAACGTTCTGGCCCGGATGCTGGAGCACAAGGAAGCCGTCATCAGCCACCTCAGCTGGGTGTCTCTGTTCCTTGGCTTCCACACCCTCGGTCTCTACGTCCACAACGACGTGGTAGTCGCTTTCGGTACACCCGAGAAGCAGATGCTGGTCGAGCCGGTGTTCGCCCAGTTCATCCAGGCTGCCAGCGGCAAGGCCATCTACGGGTTTGACGTCCTGCTGGCCAATGCCAACAGTGCCGCTTCCCTGGCCAGCCAGAACATCCCCGGCGACCACTACTGGCTGGCTGCCATCAATGGCAACACCGATGTGTTCATGCCCATCGGTCCTGGTGATTTCCTTGTGCACCATGCCATCGCCCTGGGCCTCCACACCACGACACTGATCCTGGTGAAAGGTGCCCTGGACGCCCGTGGTTCCAAGCTGATGCCCGACAAGAAGGACTTCGGCTACTCCTTCCCCTGTGACGGCCCCGGCCGTGGTGGCACCTGCGACATCTCTGCCTGGGACTCCTTCTACCTGGCTCTGTTCTGGGCGCTGAACACCATCGCCTGGACCACCTTCTACTGGCACTGGAAGCACCTTGCCGTCTGGCAGGGCAACGTTGCCCAGTTCAACGAATCGAGTACCTACCTGATGGGTTGGTTCCGCGACTACCTGTGGCTGAACAGCTCTCAGTTGATCAACGGCTACAACCCCTTCGGCGCCAATAACCTCGCCATCTGGGCATGGATCTTCCTGGCCGCTCACCTCTGCTGGGCCGTCGGCTTCATGTTCCTGATCTCCTGGCGCGGTTACTGGCAGGAGCTGATCGAGACCATCGTCTGGGCCCACCAGCGCACCCCGCTGGCCAACCTGGTCGGCTGGCGTGACAAGCCCGTCGCTCTCTCGATCGTTCAGGCCCGCTTGGTCGGTCTGACCCACTTCACTGTGGGCTTCTTCGGAACCTTCGCAGCGTTCCTGATCGCCTCCACAGCAGGTAAGTTCGGCTGATCTGATCCGAGATCCGCTTCATCGAGACGTCCAATCACCCCCCGCTTAGGCGGGGGGTTTTGTCTTGTGCGGTTGTTTTTCCCAAACCCTGTTTGTCCACCTGCTTGCCCGGGGGAACGAACCCCCTTGTTGCCCCAGGTGATCTCAGCAGGTTGGGCACCATATCCCGCCCGAAGCAGGCAACAGCAATGCTGTCCAACCTGCTATGGACCTATGGACCATCTCAACACCGAAAAGTATTGCTGCTACCAGCAGTGGAATTCGAGATGCGAGGTTTTCCAGAGATTCCCTTGAACATCCCTGTCTGAACAACGTGAGCAATGCCATGAAAGCGCTGCCAAGAAAGCAGAGTTTAACTTGGCCAGGTTGTTGAGGGCTGCTGTTCAGTTCTTGCCATTGACATCAAAAGGGCCCGCCAAGGCGCTATATATCGAAATGCCCAAGACCAATGCTCAGGTTTAGTGTAAATCAACTCGCTAATCTCCTGATCAGAAAGAGAAGGAAATTCAGCTGCGCTAGCCCGCAAGAAGTCTACCGCAGTAAAGTGATAGCCTAGACGCTTGCCAATTTCCACAATATCATCGATCGAGCGAGCCGCCTTGAGAGACTTCATTTTGCCATGATCCATTGACAGATCACCTATAAACTTGGCAAGGTCTGTCTGTTTATTTTGAGTCATGCGTTTAGATACCAAATTGCGTATTGATTAGATTTGCAGACAATCTGCAAAACCAGTGGCCCGCCTGAACAACGAAGAAACCTCCACTTCAGGCCATTCTCGCAGCAGCCAGAGTCGATAAGGTGCTTTGCCGTTCTCGTTGCCTGCTCAAGTGGTATAGCTGTTGTATACAGCTTTGGGTGAACCTCATGGATCAGTTTCTCTATGTCTTTTGTTTGCGAATTGTGAAAAAGTTTGTCCTGAACTCCTGTGTTGGTCTTGAGGCGCTCGCCAAAGTGCCAAACGAACTGGTCCTGGTCAATCATTGAATTCATGGCAAACCAGATTGAGAGCTTGTTTGAGCAGATTCCAAGTCAAACAGAAAGCCGTGGATGTAGGCCTCGGTCCAGTCACTGCCGTAGAAACGGGTCAGCATTCCTCTGGCCGGATCCTTTTCGGCCCGATAGTCGGTATAGCGCCGTTGACCCGCCAGTAATGCGTCACTGCGGTCCCCTTGCACAGGCCTGGCTTCACAGACCAGATCCAGATAGATCTCAAGATAGTCCACGAAGGCCGGAAACACAGTGGTCTCCAAGCTGGTCTCGTCATCCAGCGGCAGGCGGGTCCAAAGGAAGCCTTTCGAGAAATAAGGCTCCGCTTCCTGCGGAATGGGACCACCATCCGGGAGCCTGGACCGCCAGCGCTCAAACACCGGCTGCAGGCGTTTCCAGACAGGGGCCGTGTGGGAAGCATCGCGCTTGAGCACCGGCTGCAGGTCAAGGGCAATCAGATGACCCCCTGGCAAGCTCACCAAGTCGGCACCGAAGAAGGGCAAATCGTAGTGATGGTCAGGGTTGATTACAAAATTCAGCACATGGGGAGGGCCTTCGGCTTCCACACAGGCGGCTCGGGCCTGGCGGATAGCCGGGGCCTTCACTGCCCAGCTGGTGGTGGTCACTTCACTCCGCCGTGATCTCGGCCCCGTCATTGCCCGCTTCTGCTCGAAGCCAGCGGGAATGGGGTAGGACGTCAGCGCCAGACGCTCAGTCATGCGTGACTTGGCGAGATCCAGAAAGCGCTTCCACAACCAACTCATCGGCCGGCTCCCTTGTTGGCGGCCACGGCGACTGGCGTGGCCGAACCCGGGAAGAGGAATTCATGCACGAAGCGATCGGCCCACTCCTTGCCGAAATAGCTGCAGAACAGGCCGTGGGCCGGGTCCTTCTCGGCACTGTAGATGTCGTAGTCCAGCTGCAGGGCGGCCACTTCAGCCCGCAGGGCCGGGTTGGGAATCTGGGCATCGTGCATGGCCCAGTAGGCATCGAGCAACTGCCCGAAGGCCGCCGCGAGAGGGTCCTGCAGCGTGGAGATGGTGCCCCGGGCAAACAGCAACCAGGGGGAGAAGTAGCGGTTGGCGTCATAGCTGCGCATCTCCTCACCTGCCGCAAAGGCGGGGTAGCTACCCTGCAGGCGGCGGAGTGGCGCAAGGTAGTGCTCCAGGTAGGCGGGTTCCTGCTTCAGTGGTTGGAAATCCATCACCGCCACAAGCTTGTCGCGGGTGCCGAAACTGAGCAGGTCGATGCCCAGCAACGGCTGTTCGCGGTCATGGTCCGGGTAGGCCACGGCATTGAGCACCTGAACGGCAGCACCGGCATCCAACCGGGTGGCCCGCAGCCGTGCGATGCCCGGCAGTTGCCAGGCCTGGCTGCGTATCCGTCCCTGTTTGCGGCTGGAATCAGCCGCATCGAGCCCCTGCGGCAGGGTCAATGCTGTGCCCCCCCGGGCAGCCACGTCGGCTGCCAGCCGTTCGAGGAACGCTTCGAACATCGCCTGGCCACAAGACCACGTCACAGTATGACTCGGTGGCACGCCTGAGGAAACCCGTGCCAGCCGGCAAAGCGCGCCCTGCCAGTGGACAGGATCCCTTGCAGGGACTTGAGGCAGGAGCTCCAACGCGACGCTTTGCAGCGTTCCTTTGGCGACAACAGACGAAAACAGCCGGTGCAAGCCTTCACAGGCAACCAGAGCGCTTCACGCAGGCGTTTTCCCGGACAGGTCAGCAGCGGGCCAGTGACGCCTGCCGCAGCGCCGCGAAGTCGGCATCCGGGCTGCAACGGATCTCCGTGCAGTAGCTCATCAGGCTGGGTCCATCCATCAGCCGCACGCTGCCCACCCGCACCCGCACGTCGTCATTGATGAACCAACAGCGTTCCACGCCGGTATTGCGGTCGTAATCGGTGTGGATGCTCAGCACGCCATCGCAGCTGAACTGATAGCGGCTGATCACCGGGCGGGCCTCCACATAGCCCACATCGCGCATCAGACGACCGCGCAGCGGATTGTCGGTGTCCGGTAGATCCACCAGCACCGCGGAATACTTCTCATCGGGGGGGCCTTGTCTGAAGGTGTCCTGCCAGTTGAAGCGGGCGCCACAGGTGGCCGCCGCCAGGGGCAGGCCCAGCTGCTCGCAGACCCGCGCCACGCTGGCGTCTTCATGGGGCAACAGGCTGACGATCAGGTTCGACTCGCCCGACTCGTCCTCCGCAGCATCGAAGTGGTGCACGGCGCGCTGGGAGAGCCAGGTGCCGGCACTCTTGGCAAAGAAGGCGTCCATCCGCAGGGGAGGCTGCACGGCAACGGCTGGTGACGACGGTCCCATGCTGCAGGGCCGTGGGGGAAGCTTGTCGGCAGCAGCTTCGAAGGTTCATGCAGGGTCGCGCCCCGCTTTTCGGCTATGGCATGCAGGCAGCGGGCGCCGATCTGCAGAGCTGCGACGGCTGCGATCTGGAGCTTGTCAATGCCGACTTCAGCGGCGCCGACCTGCGCGATGCCCGCTTCCGTGGCGCCGATCTGCGCGGGGTCGATCTGCGCGATGCCATGGCCTCGGCGGACTTCAGCGGCGCCAACCTCTGTCGGGCCGACCTGCGCGCTGCCGATCTCCGTGGCGCAGTGCTGCGCGACGTCCGCCTGGAGCTGGCCCGCTACGACCGTGACACCCGCTGGCCCGAGGGCTTCGATTTCGTCCGCAGTGGTGCAGTGGGTCCGGGAGCATCCCTTGCTGGCAGGTTCCTCAACACGGCTGATCTGCGCGGTATGGACCTGCGCGGGGCCCGCATGCTGGGTATCTATATGAGTGGCGCCGACCTGCGCGGCGCCCTGCTCCAGGACATCGGCTTCGCCAACGGTGACCTCCGCCGCAGCCGCTTCTGTGGGGCGCTGATGAACGGCTGCCGTTTCGGTTATGTGCAGGCGGAGCAGTGTGATTTCCGTGGCGCCGACCTCAGCGGCGCCGACTTCAGCGAGGTGGGCAGCATTGCCGGCGCCATCTTCAGCGGTGTGGTGGGGCTGGAGACCATTCGCGACCACCTGCTCAGTCGCCACTACAGGGAACTGGACTGCTGGAACAGCCTGGCCCGCTGCACCACCCGGGAGAGCATCGAGGCCAGGCAGGGAGCGGCGCCATGAGTGGCGGGCGTTTCGACAACCTTTTCGCCTGGATGGATGAACCAGAGGCGATCCGCTGCCTGCGCACCCCTGCCGACCAGCTGGACATCCCCGCAGCTCAATACGTGGCCGCCACACGCCTGGGGGCTGCCAGCAGTGAGGCCTCTCTGCTCGCCCTGCTCGATGCCGCCCGTTTTCGCGGGGACGACATCAACAACCGGTTGACGCGGCGCAAGGCCCTGGAGGCCCTGGGGCGGCGACGGGATCCCCGCTCCCTGGCGCTGGTGCTCAAAGCCCTGGCCGCTGACGATCCTGCGGCCGTGGTCAATGCCGCCAACAGCGTCACCGCCCTGGCACCGCTGGACGACACCCAGGGTGCTGCTGCCGTGACCGCCCTCTGCCACGGCCTGCGGGGGCCCGGCACCCAGCAACGGGCGGTGGTGCAGGCCCTCACACGCCTGGGGGCCAGCGAGGTCGAAGCCCGCATCCGCTCCTTGCTGGGGGACCCCGATCCCATCCTGGATGGGGCTGTACGGGCCTATCTCGCCAGGGTCTGCAACGCCCGTGACCTGCTGGGCCCCGTGCTGCAGCGCCTGGGCGACAGCGAGCCCGGCCAGCGGCGCACGGCGGTGATCGATCTCGGCCTGGCAGGGGATCCCGGCCAGCTGGCGGCGGTGGTGCACACGGCCACCTCCATGCCCCTGCGTGCTCTGGCGGCCTTTCCCCTGGCCCGCCAGGCCCTGGCAGAGCACCATGACCCCGCCATGGTGGCGTCT
Organism: Aphanocapsa feldmannii 277cV; assembly: GCA_004768415.1. GTDB lineage: Bacteria > Cyanobacteriota > Cyanobacteriia > PCC-6307 > Cyanobiaceae > Aphanocapsa_A > Aphanocapsa_A feldmannii. Next base: position 240,582 of record SRMO01000084.1, read on the forward strand.
CGGCTGGATAGCCTCTGCAGCGACGACCCGCGCACCCTGCGGCTGCTGGGGGATCCCTGCCCCGAGGACGACAGCCCTGAAGCGTTGCTGCGGCTGATGCTGCAACGGGATGAGAACGCCCAGTACGGCGCGGCCCGCAGGCAGCTCGCCCTGCCCCGCAGCGAACAGCTGGATCTGGCCGGGCGGATTCGTGCAGACCACTACAGCGATTACGGCGCCAACTATCTGCTGATGCGGCTGATCGGCCTGGGCAGACTGGAGCAGCTGCGGGATGTCATCGGGGAGGGCCTCAGGGAAACGGCGCCGCAGTACGCGAAGTCGCGCATCGCCGCCGCCATGGCCAGTGCGGAGCTCGACCTCGGCGAGCACATCCCCCTGCTGCGGCAGTTGAGCCGGCAGAGCCGCAGTGATGGCCTGCGCTGGGCTTCTGCCCATGCCCTCCAGCGACTGGCCGGCGAGAGCGATCCCGCTGGCCGGGCTCTGTCCTTGCGGGCTGCCGTCTGAGGGCTCTGCGAGGCAAGAGACTGTCTAAAAGGATGTCCTAGATGAACCTTTGTTGCCTGGTCTGCGCATTCTCTCTGCTGCTGAGCTGGTTTCCCATAAGTTCTCAGTCGTGCCCGAGCCGTTGGCGAGGGCAATCCAACTTCCCCAAAAGAAGTCTCCATGCTCGACGCCTTTTCCCGCGCGGCCGTTGCGGCTGACGCCAGCGGCTCCTTCATCGGTGGTGACAAGCTCTCCGCGCTCAAAGCCTTTGTTGCTGACGGCAACAAGCGCCTCGACGCCGTGAAGAGCATTTCCACTTCAGCTTCCTGCATCGTCACCGACTCGGTGGCCGGCATGATCTGTGAGAACACAGGTCTTACCGCTCCTGGTGGTAACTGCTACACCAACCGCCGCATGGCCGCCTGCCTGCGTGATGGCGAGATCGTCCTGCGTTACGTCTCCTACGCCCTGCTGGCCGGCGATGCTTCCGTGCTGCAGGACCGCTGCCTGAACGGTCTCAAGGAGACCTATGCCGCTCTGGGCGTTCCCACCGGCTCCGCTGCCCGCGCCGTAGCCATCATGAAGGCTTGCGCAGTGGCCCATATCACCGGCACCAACAAGCGCTTCGGCGATACCGCCAACAACAACCTGCTGGACCAGGGCACCTCCAAGGACCCCGCTGGTTGCCAGTCTCTGGCTTCCGAAGCCTCTGGCTACTTCGACACCGTCGTCTCCGCCATCAGCTGAGCGTTCAGCACCTGCTCAACGTTTTCGCACACCCTTTTCATTGAACCGATGAAGTCCACCATCACCACCGTGATCGCGGCGGCCGACAACGCTGCTCGTTTCCCCAGCGCCTCCGACCTGGAGTCCGTCCGTGGTTCCATGGAGCGCGCTGCCGCCCGCATGGAAGCCGCTGACAAGCTCGCCGCCAACTACGACGCCGTAGCCCAGGAGGCAGTAGACGCTGTCTACGCCACGAACCCCAACGGCAACCTGGGTCGTCAGCCCCGTGCCTGCGCCGTTGAGGGCAAGGACAAGTGCAAGCGTGACTTCGTTCACTATCTGCGCCTGATCAACTACGCCCTGGTGACCGGCGGCACCGGCCCTCTGGACGAGATGGCCATCAACGGTGCCAAAGAGGTCTACGGCGCCCTCAGCATCGACACAGCCACCTATGTGTACGGCCTCAACAAGCTCCGTAACCGTGGCTGTGCACCTCGTGACATGAGCTCCCAGGCTCTGTCCGAGTACAATGCCGCTCTCGACTACGTCGCCAACTCCCTGGGCTGATCCCCAGCGGATGTGAGAATCCTTTCGAGGGGGGGCTTATGCCCCCCTTTTTCATGGCTCCTGATTCAGGTCCTGCCTGGTCCCTCGATTCCGATGTCGTGCCATCGGTTCAGCCGGTTCCCGCTTGCTCTGGGAAGACAGGCTCAGCCCATGCTGTCAAGTTCAGCCAGGGCGGGCCAACGGCGAACTTCGTAACGATTTCTCCAACCACGCTCTATCCAGGAAGAGCAGCCATAGGATTTGGCAATCCTCTTGCAACAGAAGGGTTCTTACCCTCTGCATGGGGCCATGCGTGAGGTTTGGCACTTCCAGCCACTCCCCTTGCTTTCCGTTCATTTCAGGTCGGATCAGCCCATGACCTTCGGTCCAGCTTCCGTGCTCGGTGTCGAGCGCTTTGAGGCCATTGCGCCTTACGAGGAGTATCAGGCCAGCACTCCTGAAGAGCGAGAGATCCTGATCAGTGCGGCCTACCGACAGGTCCTGGGCAATGCCTACGTGATGGATAGCGAGCGTCAGGCGGTGGAGGAGTCCCAGTTCAAGCTGGGCCGCCTGAGCATGCGCGAATTTGTCCGTGCCTTGGCCAAGAGCGACCTCTATCGCAGCCGCTTCTTCGAAAGCTGCAGCCGCTATCGCTACATAGAGCTGGCCTTCAAGCATTTGCTTGGCCGCGCGCCTGACAGTTTTGAAGAAATGCGTCGCCATGCCGAGCGTCTTGATGCCCGAGGCTACGAGGCAGACATCGATTCCTTCATCGATAGCCCCGAATACCAGGAGCGTTTCGGCGAAGACGCTGTTCCCTATCTGCACGGTTGGAAGACCGGTCCCGGCAAGAGCATGCGGGAATTCACCTGGATGTTCCAACTCACCCGTGGCGCCTCCAGCAGCGACCTGAAGGGGGATTTTGCTCGGCGCAGTGCCAGACTTGGCCGCGCTGCCTACCAGGACCTGTCATTGCCGGTGGTATCACCCTCCGGTGTGGGCGGCAATGGCAAGGGTTACAGCTTCCGTCCCACCACCCGCGCTGACGAGCCCCAGAACCGCAATGGTGCAGGTGGCGGTGATCAGGGGAAAGTCTTCCGGGTGGAGGTCACTGGCTATATGGCCAACAAGGTCGCCAAATTCTCGCGTTACCGCAAGAGCAATCAGGTTTTCTTCGTCCCCTTCAACAAGCTCTCTGAGCAGTTCAAGCGCATCCATCGGGAAGGTGGAGTGATCGCCAGCATCACCCCCGTCAACTGAACAGCGCTCATCGTTCTCCCTCTCCCCCCTTTGCTTTCCTGACCCATGAGCAACATCGGTTCCGAGCAGTTTAAGCGCGACGACAATCTGCTGCAGCCCGGCTTCAGTGAAGAGGATCTGCAGCAGGTGATCCGATCCACCTATCGCCAAGTTCTCGGCAATGTTGGCATAACCGATGCCATGCGCCTGAAGGCGGCAGAGAGCCAGCTGCGCAATGGTCGCATTTCTGTCAAGGAATTTGCCACCATGGTTGCCAGTTCCGATCTGTATCGAAGCATCTACTACGATAAGTCGGCTCCGGTACGCTATGTCGAGATCACTTACAGTCATTTACTTGGCCGTCCTCCCAGAGATCAATTAGAGGTCCAAGCAGCGATTGAAATGATCAACAGTCAAGGTGTAGATGCATTTGTCGCTAATCTAGTACAAAGTAGAGAATATGATAGTGCGTTTGGGCTTCAACAAGTTCCTTCCGTGCGCACATCGGAAAGCAAAGTAGGGGAGCCTCAGGTATCCTTCAACCGCACCTATAAGCTTACTCATGGACCAGGTTCTAGCGATACAATTGACTCAACAAGCAAGCTTGAGAACTCTATTCAAGGCAAAGGGGATAATAAAATCCGTCGTTACGAAGATGTGACTTCCGGTTTTATTTTTTCTCACATTTCCAGAAAAGGAAAGCTATCTCCATTTGCTTGGTCAGCTAATTATGCTGACTTCCCAGATACTCGCACGCAGAAATACAATCTTGGTGTGGGGCGTGAGCTAGACACGGATCCTGTGGTGTTGAGCCCCAGTCGAGATAACATTGATGAAGTTATCAATATGGCCTATCGCCATGTTTTTGGTGGCATCGGCATCTACGCTGCAGATCGCTGTGAACGTTCAGAATCCGAACTTCGTAACGGTCAAATAACTGTTCAAAGCTTTGTTCAGGAACTCGGAAAATCAGACGTTTATCAGCGCCTCTTCCTCGATCGCACAACGCCTCACCGCTTCGTTGAGTTCAACTTCAAGCACTTCCTCGGTCGCCCTCCCATCGATGAAGCTGAGATCAGCGAGCATGTGAAGCTGCTTCGGCAGCAGGGCTACAAGGCAGAAATCAACAGCTATGCCACCACAGACGAATACGCCCAAACCTTTGGTGAAGACACTGTTCCATACCTTCGGTCCATATTCACGATACAGGGCCTGCCACAGGACACCTTCAACAAGACCTTCCGCCTCACTCCTGGCGCAGCTGGTAGTGACTTCGGTAGCATCGTCGGCACCACTAGTCGCACCATTGGCGATCTGCTGGGTTATCCCAGCTACTCCATACAATTGCCCAGCAGCGGCTTTCCTCTGCCCAAAACCACTGGATTCGCCAACAACAAGTTCAGTGGCTCGGTTCCTGTAAAATCCACCCCTTGGGCTTCGTTTGGTGTGGGTGAGCAAGATCAGACCCGCTTCGAGCGCTTCCCGAACTCAACAGCTGAGGACAACAGGCTGTTGCTATACCAAATCTACAAGTTTGTACTGGGGAATCCTCACTTGATGTCCGCTCAGCGTGACAGCAAGCTTGAATCACGTTTCATCAATGGGCAGCTTTCAGTCAAAGAGTTTGTTCGCCATCTCTGTAAGAGCCAACTCTACCTTGATCGCTTCTTTTCTGGCTGCGCTCCCTATCGGTTCATTGAGCTCTGCTTCAAACACATCCTCGGCCGGGCTCCCGCCGATCAGCAGGAGATCGGACCCGCCATGGATGTGGTCGTCCGCAAGGGTGTCGACGCCGCTATTGATCACCTCATGAACAGTGGTGAGTACGACATGGCCTTCGGCGAAGACGTGGTGCCCTACCTGCGCGGCATTAGCACCGGTGAGGGGCGCAGCATGGCTACCTTCAACCGCACTCTTGCCACCGTTGGTGGCTATGCCGGCACCGACAAGGCCCAGAAGAAATCCACCTTGGTGGATCTGCGTACAGACCGCACCATCCCTGCCTGCAGCAATGCGGTCAGCGGCGCCATTGATGCGGCCGGCAAGCGCTACGAGATCGTTGTCAGTGGTCAGCGGGCTGGCAGTCGCCGCCGCTTGGCCACTAGCACCTACGTTGTTTCCGGCGACAACATCTCAAGCCAGCTCGCGTTCATCCACCGCAGCAGCGGTCGGATTGTGAGCGTGATGGAGATCACCTGATCCGAATCACACCTCAAGGCGCTTCATTTCTTTCGCTGCGCCCAGCTTCCCTCCTCCTCTCCTTGCTCCCATGCCCCTTTGGCTTGAATCAGAGTCTCCCGCTGAGCTCTTCGCCCAGCGCTCCGAGACTGAACTCCAGGACACTATTCGCCGTGTCTACCGACAGGTTCTCGGCAACATCTCTCTGACTGGTTACGAGCGCTGCAGCCAAGCTGAGTCCCTGCTTCGCAATGGCAGCAGCACCGTGCGGGAATTCGTCTCAGCTGTAGGTCTGTCCGAAACCTATCGCGATCTTTATTTCGCACCCAACGGCCAGTATCGATTCATTGAACTCAACTTCAAGCACTTCCTTGGTCGTGCTCCCCGCAACCAGCAGGAGATCAGCGAGCATGTGCTGATCTGGAACACCCACGGCTACGAGGCAGAGATCCTCTCCTACATCAATAGTGAGGAATATGCCAAAGTGTTCGGCGAGGATATCGTTCCTTATCCCCGCACGGATACCTCTGAGATTGGTCAGAACAAGGACTACATTCGCACCATCAACCTTGATCGAGGTCGGGCCAGTTCTGACCGTAAGCGTGGTACTGCTGCGATCCTCCAGACAGCTATCAACTCAACGGCGTCAGCTGACGCGCCTCGCACCATCAACAACGGTGTGTCCAATCGCTTGGCCCGCTTTGAAGTGGTCTACAGCCTGAGCCGCAACACTGCCGTCAACCGCCGTGCTGGCTCCCACAGCCAGCGGGTCGATTTTGATCAGCTCACCAAAACGGTGCAGTCGATTCATCGTCGTGGTGGTTCCATTCGCTCTATCCGTCCCATCGCCTGACTGTTGCCATGAACTTTTCTCCAGCTCGCGGATCCAACAGTGCATCTGAACGGGCCGTCACCTTCACAGTGACTGGTTTGTGTGACAACAACTACTTGCGCACAGCCAATCAAGTGCTTCATGTTCCCTATAGCCGCATGGCCAGCACGATGCAGGCAATCCATTCCCGCGGCGGTACCATTACCGACATTGCTGTCAGCTGACTGCAGCTGCAGTATCGTCGTTCACAACGAAATCAACTCCTGCCTGCCCCTAATGTATGGGGGCAGGTTTTTGCTTTGTTCGCGGCTCTCCCACTGCTGATGTCTCCTCTGATCGACGAATTTGTGCGGCGTTCCCTGGGGACATGGGAAAGCAAGCGTAGCGGCCACAACCTTGCTTTTCGGCACGTGGAGGAGGTGGAGTCCAAGATTGTGATCTCTCCGCTGCCCCTGGATGCTCCAGGCCTGGCAGAGCTCCTGACAAGCCACGGCATCGCTATCGTCGCCATCACCAGCCCTTTTCACATGGCTTGGGAGGGCAGTTCGGATTGGGACGAGGACGCCACCAGCAAGGGAGAATGCACCTTGGTACCCGTGCCCAAGGATGACCACAGTGGACTGCTGCTGCGCAGCAGCGGCTACACCGAGCAGATTCCCGCTGTCGGAACCTATCGGTTCAGCAATGACGGCTGCTTCACACTGATCACACCCTATGAAGGCTCCAGCGCCGAGGAGCGAATCTGGTTCGCCACAGACGATGTGCGTATGCGTGTCTCGATGATGCGCACGCAGTCCGGCCGCGGGGTGCTGCAGGCCTCCTTCTCCTCGGAGATCCGTCGTGGTTGCTGAGCCCATCGTTGAACTCACCGGTACGCTGATCCCCATGGATCGGGCATCCTTGTTGCGGTTCTGCAGGTGGCTCGCTGGCAGTTTCTCCAATCACCGCCAAGCTGCTGAGAACCCGGTGGATTTCGCCCATATCCATATAGCATTCAGGCCTTTGCCAGAGGAGCATTTCGGTTCGGGTTGGTACTACTCTGAGCAGGCTTACGACTACGACATCTGGACCCCCTATCGTCAGGGGGTTCATCGGGTCGAGTACCGGGGTGATCACGCCTTCGTGCATAACTTTGGGCTTCCCGATCCCGTGGCAGCTGCTGGGGCCAGCAGGGATGACGATATCCGTGCACAGTTGCGTCCGCAGGGCCTCAGTCCCCGTGCAGGTTGTGCCATGGTTTTCCGGCTCACCGCGGAAGGCCATTTCATCGGTAGACAAGAGCCTGGCTGCAAGTGCCTGATTCCCCGCAATGGCCGGATCAGCTACCTGTTCAGCGAGGTGAGGTTCGATGAACAGCACTGGGTCAGCCGTGATCGAGGCTTCGACCCCGAGAGCCATGAACAGCTCTGGGGGTCCGAACATGGCCATCTGGTCTTTGAACGCACTGCATCATTCGCCGCCGAGGTGCCCGAGCACTGGCTTGCCGAGCTCAGCTCAGGGTCCCGGGTGTGAGGCATGGCCACACGACTCTCACCCAGCGAAGCCACAGCAAAGCTGAAGGGCTGGATGCGTTCCCGCCATCTGATCTGCTGTGGCCATTTTTTTGTGATGGAATCGGTGGATCAGTCTCTGATCGACCGTTTCTGCAACTGCATCGAGATCCTCGGGGGCACCCTGATCACTGTGGAGGCCAGTGGTCGCTGGTCCACGGGGCCCGGCCGCAAGGTGGTGCTTCTGCGGGCCCGGGCCACGCTGCTGGGCAGGTCCAGCGAACTGATCACCTACTGGGCAGAGCGAGGGGGGCGGCACACCCGCTTCGAAGAATCCGGCTGAAGCGCTGCCGGATCGCTTCACGCCTTTGATGGGCTGGGTTTTGAGCCCTTCGCGGTGACCATTTGTTAAATCTCGAACGAAGGTGGCCGTTTTCTTTGATGATGGTCTCGCCCAGTCGGCGACGGCCTGGCTGTGGTCGTTCCGGCTACCCCCGGAATGGCCCTATTCAGTCGGTCCGGGGATCTGATGGGGTATCGGAAATGCCAGGGTCAATCCCCGGGCTGTTCCATTTGTCAACATCCTTCGACCCCGAACGTCGAGATCAGGAGTTTAGTCAATGTTCGACGCCTTCACCAAGGTCGTTGCCCAGGCCGACGCCCGTGGCGAGTTCATCAGCGCTGGTCAGCTTGATGGTCTTGCCGCGATGGTGGCCGAGAGCAACAAGCGCATGGATGCGGTCAACCGCATCACATCCAACGCTTCAACCATCGTCGCCGATGCCGCTCGCGCCCTCTTCGCCGAACAGCCTTCACTGATTGCCCCCGGCGGCAATGCTTACACCAGTCGCCGCATGGCCGCCTGCCTGCGCGACATGGAAATCATCCTGCGCTACGTCTCCTACGCCATCTTCACCGGTGACGCCAGTGTCCTGGAGGACCGCTGCCTCAACGGCCTGCGCGAAACCTACCTGGCCCTCGGCACCCCCGGCACCTCAGTCGCCAACGCAGTTGGCAAAATGCGCGATGCTTCAACCGCCATTGTCAACGACCGCAGCGGTATCACCTCGGGTGACTGCAGCTCACTGATCTCCGAGATCGGCGTCTACTTCGACCGTGCCGCCGCCGCTGTGGCCTGAGACCGCTCTTCTCCTGACGCGATTCAACCAAGCTTTCCCACGACCATGAAAACTCCGCTCACCGAGGCCGTTGCGGCGGCTGACTCCCAGGCCCGTTTCCTATCGAGCACCGAAATCCAGAGCGCATTCGGTCGCTTCAACCGCGCCAAGGCCGGTCTCGATGCTGCCAGGGCCCTCACAGCCAAGGCCGATTCCCTGGTCAATGGAGCCGCCCAGGCTGTCTACAGCAAGTTTCCCTACACCACCCAGATGCAGGGTCCCACCTACGCCTCCACGCCAGAGGGAAAGGCAAAATGCGCACGTGACGTCGGCTACTACCTGCGCATGGTCACCTACTGCCTGGTGGCTGGTGGAACCGGCCCGATGGACGAGTACCTGATTGCTGGCCTGGACGAGATCAACCGCACCTTTGAACTCTCCCCCTCCTGGTTTGTCGAAGCGCTGAAGTACATCAAGGCCAACCATGGCCTTTCCGGAGATGCCGGTGGTGAAGCCAACGCATATTTCGACTATGCCATCAACGCGCTAGTCTGAGCACTGACTGATCGCTGATCCAAGGGCCCTTCAACGGGCCCTTTTTCTTTGATCAAGGAAGCTTCGGATTAGCGACACAGCGCACCTCAGTCAAAGCTGAGTCCCTGAATGTTCGTTTGTCTCCAGTCCCGACCCGCCCCGTTGCGAACCCTTGGCAGATCGTGCGGACCAGCTGTGATGGTGGCTGTGGGGATGCGACGATTCAACCATGTTTGCCGACCCGTCCCGCGGGGTTGACCCGGGGCAGCCCATCACCGAACAGGAGGCCCTGGCCAGGCTCCGCCAGCAGGAGGACCCTGGCCAGCGCTATTACGCCGCCTGGTGGCTCGGTCGCATGCGTTCCCGCCATCCCGATGCGGTGCCGCTGCTGATCGACGCCCTCGCCGTACGGGGCACTGCCGTTGACTCCGCTGCAGGTGTGAACGAGCCCAACGCCATCGCCCGCAATGCGGCCCGTGCCCTCGGCAAGCTGGCCGACGCGGCTGCTGTGCCCGCTCTGCTCACAGCCCTGGAAGACCCCGACGACGGACTGCGGGAGGCGGCCGCCCGCTCCCTCGGAGAGCTGGGGGCCATCGAGGCCCGCCGGCCCATCAGCCGCCGCCTGGCCACTGGCCCTGAATGGGCTGGCTCCGTGCAGCCGGGCAGCAGTCGCCTGCAGGAACCCTGTGAAGCCCTGCTGGAGGCCCTCGGCATGATCGGCCTGGCAGGGGAGGACGACCCTGACACGCTGCTGGCGCTGGTGCGTCCCTATGTGGACCATGGTCGCCCCCTGATCCGTGCGGCGGCCTGCCGCTGCCTGTTCCAGCTCAGCGGCGAGACCCACTGGGTGGAACAGCTCAGGGCCCTGCTGCTCCATGAGCAGCTGCAGGTGCGGCGGGCTGCGCTGATGGACCTGGCTGCCACCGGCTGGCGGCCGGCCGGCCCCGCCATCGCCGGGACCCTGGCCGAGAACAGCCTCAAGCTGATCGCGCTGCGGGGGCTTGTCGAGCAGAGCCCGGAGCACGATCCGCAGGCCACCTGGCCGAGCGCTGCCGAGATCGATCTGTTGAATGCCATGGATGCCCTGCTGTGACCGTGAGGCCCCCCAGCGTCATTCCCACGGACCAGGTCGAGGGATTGGTGGCTGCTGTCGAAGCGGCCCAGACCGCCGATGACCTCACCGATGCCGTGGAAGCACTGGCAGCGGCAGCCCATCCCGATGCTGTTCCCTGCCTGATCGAGGTGCTGGGTTTCAACAACCCCGGCGCGGCTGTGGCGGCGGTCGATGGCTTGGTGGCCATCGGCGAGCCTGCGGTGGCGGCCATCCTGCGGAACCTTGACGATTACAACTACGGGGCCCGGGCCTGGGGGGTGCGAGCCCTGGCCGGCATCGGTGATCTGCGCGGTCTGGAGACCCTGGAACGGGCCCTGGCCCAGGACATCGGCCCCAGCGTGCGGCGGGCCGCGGCCAGGGGCATGGGTCAGCTCGATCCGGTGGGTCTCGGCACCGGGGAGCGCCAGGCCCTGGCCGGGCGGGTGCTGCCCCAGCTGGAAGCAGCCCGGGCCGATGGCGAATGGATTGTCCGCTTTGCCGTGGCGGTGGGGCTGGAGGGCATGGCCCGCTGGTGGCGACCTGATCCAAGCCAGCGCCTCCTGACAGCCCTGGCAGCCCTGGCCGACAGCGAGCGTGAAACAGTTCCCGTGGTCAGGCTGCGGGCCGTGCTGGCCCAGGCCCGTCTGCGGGGCGAGGCCCCCTGGCCTTCACCCTGACATGGTTGTCCCCAGTTGCTACCCGAGCGTCGTCTCGGCACTGTCTTCCCGCCTCTACCGCTTGATTCCCGATGGGCAGTCCCCGCCGTCGCCTGCTGGAGCAGCTCTGCGCCACCTTCTCCAACCAGGCCCAGGCCCTGGCCAATCCGCCCCTCTACGCTCACATCCAGGTGGTGTTTCGCCCAGCACCTCAGCTGGCGGCAGGATCGCTGCTGCTGGAGCAGGCCTATGCCCTGGATCCGACCCAGCCCTACCGCATCCGCGTGCTGAGGGTCTGCGAGGACAGCCGCGGGCTGATCATCGAGAACAAGGCCATCGTTGCTGAGCAGCGTTTTCACGGTGCCACGGCCGATCCCAGCCGCATCGCCGCGATCCGTGAGGACGACCTCTGCCTCCTGGAGGGTTGCACCTATCTGGTGGAACCTGACGGTGCGGGCTTCTGCGGTGAAGTGGAACCCGGCTGCAACTGCCGCGTGCAGCGCAAGGGCAGCGAGGCTTATCTGGTCAGCAGCTTCCGCGTCGGGCCGGAGCATCTCGAAACGGTGGATCAGGGCTTCGACCCGGTGACCCACAGCCATCTCTGGGGCTGCCTGGCCGGTCCCTTCGCATTCCGGGTGACCGAGCGCTTCTGTCATGAGCTGCCACCGGACTGGTGAACCAGCCCACCAGCCCCTGCCGAGCCGTCATGGAGACTGGATTCGCGCCGCGTGGGCATCCCACAGGACTGCTGTGGCAGGTGTTGTCGTGGCTGATGCTGTTGCCCGGGTGCCATGTCCACCGCCGCCGACCCCATCAAGCTGCTGTTCGTCTGCCTCGGCAACATCTGCCGCTCACCCGCAGCCGAGGGCGTCGTCCTGCACCAGTTGGCGCAGCGGGGGCTGGGCGGTCGCTTCCACGTCGATTCCGCCGGCACCGGTGCCTGGCATGTGGGCAACCCGGCAGACAGCCGCATGGCTGCAGCGGCCTCGCTTCGGGGCATTGAACTGTCGAGCCGGGCCCGGCAGATCGAGCCGGAGGACCTGGAACAGTTCGACCTGATCCTCACCATGGATCCCGGGAACCTTCGCGATGTGCGGGCCCTCGATCCCCGCGGCCGGTCCCATGGGCGGATCCGCCCGATCACGGATTTCTGCCGCCGCCACCGGGCCAGGGCAGTCCCTGATCCCTACTACGGCGGAGCGGCTGGTTTCGAGCAGGTTCTGGACCTGCTCGAGGATGCCTGCACGGGCCTGATCGACGCCTGCCTGGATGGTTCTGCGCTGGCGCATCGTCCCTTCTGAATCATCCCTTCCGAGCGGCACCTGGATCGAGGACCTGCTGGCCGGGGCAGGTCTGTTCCGCTGCCCGCAGCTCAGCGCCGGGGGATGGGCCAGACCTCCTCGGGAACGCGGCTGCGAAACAGCGCCACCAGGCGCTCGACGACCGCTTCGACGGTCATGCCATCGGTCACAAGCTCTTCCGCATCGTCAGCTCGGCAGAGGGGAGCCAGCTCACGGGTTGCGTCGAGATGGTCGCGCTCGGCGATCTCCTGCTCCAGCTCCCTCAGCGGCGGAACGCCAAAGCCCCGTCGCTCCATATCGACAGCGCGCCGTCGGGCCCGCTCCTCCACCGTGGCGGTGAGATACACCTTGAGCTCCGCCGCGGGGAACACCGCCGTGCCGATGTCCCGGCCCTCGGCCACCAGGCCGCCCTGCTCGCCGAGTCGACGCTGCTGCCGGGTCAGGGCCGCACGCACGCTGGGCAGCGCTGCCACAGCAGGGACCAGGGCTGTCACCACTGCCGTGCGGATGGCGCTGCTGACGTCCTCGCCGTTGGCCATCACCCTCTGCGCTCCGGCGGCGTCGGTGTCGAGGTCCAGTTCCAGCGCCTGCAGCACCGCCGCGAGTGCTGTGCCTTCCTGCGGAGCGACCCCTCGTTCCCTGAGCAGCCAGCTGACGGCGCGATACATCGCACCGGTGTCCAGGTAGGTGAGGTCCAGCTTCCGGGCCAGGGCACGGGTGACCGTGCTCTTGCCCGCACCGGCGGGGCCGTCGATGGCGACGATCGGGGCTCGCGTCATCAGAAAGCGATGATCGATGAGACGGGTGGCACCGAAGCGCACAGCGGTGGCCAGCAGGCTGAGCTGCTGCACCTGAGCCTGGGGTTGGAGTTGGTGAGGATCCACCAGCTCCACATAGTCCACAGCACCGCCAGCGGACCGCAGGGCCTGGCCTACGGACGCCGTCAGTGTTGTTGCCTGCCGCTGACCCTGGCGCACCTGCTCGGCGGCAGCCGCCAGCGCAAGGGGCAGAGCACGGGCCTGGCAGCGCTCCTGCGGTTGCAGCTGGCGGTTGCGGGAGCTTGCCGCCAGTCCATCCACATCCCGCTGGGTGGCAACAGCCAGGACCCGCACCGCCGGGTGCCGCTCCCCCACCATGGCGCGCAGGATGACCAGCTGCTGCCAGTCCTTCTCCCCCAGCACCAGGAGGGTCGGTCGCACCAGCCCGAGCAGGCGATCCATCACGGTGACGACACCGTCGAAGTGGCCCGGTCGACCCGGCCCGCAGAGGGTGCGGGTGAGGGCTGCGGGGGCCGGCAGCGCCGGCGTGGCAGCGCTGCCATCGGGGTAGATGGCGTCAACAGCAGGACACCAGAGCGCCTGGGCCCCCGCCCCGCCGGCCAGGGCCAGGTCGCCAGCGAGGTTGCGTGGATAACAGGCGTAGTCCTCCCCGGGGCTGAACTGCAGGGGATTGACGAACACACTCACCAGCACGGCGGCTCCCTGGTCCGCCGGTGTGGCTGCCGCCCGCTCGATCAGCGTTCCATGACCGTGATGCAGACCGCCCATGGTGGGCACGAAGTGCACCGGCCGAGCGGCTGCCTGTTGATGCGCCAGCCAGTGGGCCAGGGCGTCGTTGGTGTCGAGCAGTTGGGGAAGCATCGGCCCAGGCTGCCCGCTCACCCGTCAGGGCGTCCACCCCGGCAGCCACTGCGCCAGGTCAGGCCCTGGGGACCCCTGGGCCCCGCTGGGCGGTGGAGACGGAAGATGGGAAGCACCAGCAACAGCGCCAGCAGATGGATTACCGCGACGCGGGTGTCGATCTCGAAGCCGGCCGAGACTTCGTGACGCGTATCCGCTCCAGCGTGGAACGCACACGTCGCCCTGAAGTGGTGGGTGGCCTGGGGGGCTTCAGCGGCGTCTGTCGCCTGCCGGCTGGTCTGCGCCAGCCCCTGCTGGTGTCGAGCACCGATGGGGTGGGCACCAAGCTGGAACTGGCCCAGCGCTGGCAGGCCCACCACGCCGTGGGCATCGATCTGGTGGCCATGTGTGCCAACGACGTGATCACCAGTGGCGCCGAGCCGCTGTTCTTTCTGGACTACATCGCCACCGGCAGACTCGGCCCCGAGGCCCTCACCGAGGTGGTGGCGGGCATTGCCAGTGCCTGCACCAGCTGCGGCTGTGCCCTGCTCGGTGGTGAGACGGCTGAGATGCCCGGCTTCTACGCCGACGGCAGCTACGACCTGGCGGGTTTCTGCACCGGTGTGGTGGAAGCCGATGGGCTGCTGGACGGCAGTCGCATCGCCGTCACGGACAGCGTCATCGCGCTGGCCTCCAGCGGGCCCCACAGCAACGGCTTCAGTCTGATCCGCAAGCTGCTGCACACCACTGGTGCCGACCCCGGCAGCAGCTATGTGGAAGGCGAATCCCGCAGTCTGCGGGAGTGGCTGATGGCGCCCACCCGTCTCTATGGGCCACTGGTGACCACCCTGCGGCAAGCCCGCCTGCCGCTCCATGGCATGGCCCACATCACCGGAGGTGGCCTGCCCGAGAATCTGCCTCGCTGCCTGCCCCAGGGCACCAGCGTGGCGCTTGATCCCGGCAGCTGGACCGTGCCCCCATTCTTCCGCTGGCTACAGCGGCAGGGCGAGATCCCCGAGCCTGCGCTCTGGAACACCTTCAACCTGGGGGTCGGTTTCTGCCTCGTGGTGCCGCGAACCGCCACGGCGGCTGTGCTGGAGTGCTGTCGGCAGGCCGGCGAGATCGCCTGGTTGATCGGTTCGGTCGTGCCCGGTGACGGAGGGCTGCAAGGGGTTCCTCGCTGACCTCGGCACCCCATCGCACCTGCCCGTCGGTTGCCGGGATCTCGGCACCGTCCCTGTCGGGTTGGCCTGCCACGTCCTGCCAACGCTGTTTCAAACGGGCCCCGAGGCTCACAGCATGGAGGTGTGGATGGCAAACTTTGGCCAATGGACGCCTTCCCCCCTGCGGGGGGCTTCTGGTTGTTGCCACCAGCCCGGTCCGCCTCCGGGCATCGTCGCTGCTCAGCTCAGGTTCCTAGCGTTTAGTCGGTTTCATGACGTTCAATTCCACACAGCGCACGACACGGCGGCGCTCCTCCGCTGGACCTAAGCCCCCCCCCCCCCCCCCC
>SRMO01000084.1:255959-257586 GCA_004768415.1 Aphanocapsa feldmannii 277cV
TGCGCCCTGAGCCGGTTCCGATCAGCCGCACCAGTGGTAGCGGTGGTGGTGCTGGCGGTGGTGGTGGGCCGAGGCCCACCTACCTGACCTTGCAGGACCATGGCAAGGTCTTCGTTGCCGACCTGCCGAGGTTGTCCGATGGGCAGCTGGGCAACATCGCCCGGGAGGCCCGGGAGGTCTATGACAGCCTCTGCCGCAAGATCACCGAACTGGAGCAGCGCAACGGATTCAGTGATCAGTTCCAGGGCGACACCCTGATACGCGCCAACACCAAACGAGATGTCACGGCCCGCTTCCTGCGTGCCATTCAGGACGAACAGGCCAGGCGTCGCGACAATCCCCAGCTCCAGGGGGCGGCAGGGGAGTCCCTGGCCCGCTGCTTCATGGAGATCGCCCGCCACCGCCTGCCCGGGTCCACCTTCGACTCCCTGCTGCAGGAATCCCTTGACATGTGCAGCAAGGGTGTGTCCGAGGTGGACGACAGCGGCAGCGAGGGGACCCTGCCCGTGGTCCTGCCCATCGAAGGTCTCGACTGAGACCCCCGGCTCCCCGGACTCAGTCGCCGGGCTCCAGCACCACTGAGAACACGCCGTCGGAGGGCCGCGCAGCGCTCAGTGCGGTCCAGCCGATGCTGTCGAGGAAGACCTGCCCGTTGGGGGTTTCCACCACATCCACCCCCCAGCAGCCAGGCTCCAGCGGTGAACCGCTGCTGCCGCTGCCATCCTTGCGCCCCCCCAGCGCCAGCACGGCATAGTCCACCAGGCAGCCATGGGTTCGCCGTTGGCTGCGCAAGGCCTCGGCCACCGCCTGGCCCATGGAGGCTGCATCCTGGTCGGGATGGCTGACTTTGCTGATCCAGTGGGGATGGCCCAGGTGGACCACCTCCCAGCCCTGGGCCTCCAGCGAGCGGAACAGTTCCGTGAAGTCTTCCGGGCTGAGGGCTGGGGCCTGCTTCAGAGGAACGGCGTGGTTGTGCGACAGAAGCAGAGTGGCCATGGGCGTGTGGGTCGTCACGGCCAGCCTGCCCGACAGCCTGCTCTTCCAGCACTGTGGCCGTGGCCGAACACCCCGGACACCCCTTAACGGCTCTGGAAGGGATTGGCCACCATGCGCAGCTTCAGCCCGGCAATGCGCTGATCGAGGGCAGCCCGCTCGTGGCTGTTGAGCAGCCAGCCCTGGGCCCGCACGATCTCACGGACCTGCTGGGGATCCCGCAGACCCGGAATCGGCATCGCCCCGTGGGCACGACACCAGTTCAACGCCACCGCTGCAGGGCCGCTGCCGTGGTCCTGGCCGATGTCCCGCATCAGGCCCAGCAGCGGTTCGATGCCGGGCAGCATGCGTCTGAACAGAACACCCCGCGGACCCTCCGGCATGGCTCCCCCAGGCTGGTAGCGACCGCCCAGCAATCCCAGGGCCAGGGGGCTGTAGGCAATCAGTCGGATGCCGAGGTCACGGCAGCTGTCGGCCAGGCCACCGGGGGCCACCGCCTGGGGGCAGAGCAGCGAGAGCTGCACCTGCAGGCTGTGCACGGGAACGCCGCGACGCTGCATCCAAGCGGCCACCAGGCGCAACCGCCGCGGTCCCATGTTCGAGAGCCCGAGGGCCCGGGCCGTGCCCGCTTCCA
>SRMO01000084.1:257693-263123 GCA_004768415.1 Aphanocapsa feldmannii 277cV
CCAGTGCAACTGCACCAGGTCGAGCCGATCCCGCAGGCGCCGACGAGAGGCGCGGGCGGCCTGCTCGAAGCTTTCAGGTGTCAGCCGCCAGGGGAAGGGAGCCAGCTTGGTGGCGAGAATCAGACCCCTGCGATCCGCGTCGCTCAGTGCGGCGCTGAAGCGCCCCAGCAGCACTTCGCTGCGGCCCGCCAGTCGCCCTGTGCCATAGGAGTCGCCGCTGTCGAAGAAGCGGATCCCACCCTGGATGGCCAGACGAAAGGCCTCCGACAGACGCCTGTCGTCCCGCTCGGCGCGATAGCCCCAGAGAAAACGGTTGCCCCAGGCCCAGGTGCCCCCTCCGATGGCTGGGAAGCAGGGCAGGGGTCCTGGCTGGGTCACAGCGGTGAACGTGATTCGTCAGGATCCTCCCAGCCCTGTTGGTCGTGCTGGAACCCTTCAGCGCCGACCCGTGGGACCGCCTGCAACCCTGCCGCCCGCTCGCAGACCGCTTGTGGGTCGGGCTGGTCCAAGCGATTGCCCGGAGGTGATCCGGAGGTTCCCCGGGCTCTGCCTCAGCCCAGCCGTCGGGATGGGTGCCGCAGTGCTGACGGGGAGAGCCCTTCCCGGAGGGCCGTCACCAGGCCGGCCGCCTCCAGGGCGCTGTCTGCCGGCATCACCTCCAGGTCCAGGGCAGCAGCATTCACCTGCAGCGCGCAGGGATTCCGCAGCGCAATCACCGGCAGCCCCCGTTCCGCGCAGGCCAGCACGCCAGCACCCCCGAGGGCATCGGCCACGCTCACCACTGCACCCAGAGCATCGGGGTGGAGGTCCGTAGCCCTGGCCTCGGCTGCCGGAATCAGGTCGGGCGCCCTTGATAGCCCCACCAGGACGCAGCTGAGGAAGGTGAAGCCCAGTTCCTCAGCTGCGGCCCGGGGATCCAGATCCTCCCGCAGCGGCAGCGGTGCCAGGGCCGGGGAGTGGGCGCAGGGAATGCCCAGCCGGCGCACCAGCAGATGGCTGATCACCGCTTCGGCGCCTGCCAGGGCATCCACACCGCCACCGGCGCGGTAGGCCGCCAGGGATGCGCTGTCCGGGTCGTCGGGGAAGCGTGTCACCACAGCGATGGCCTCCGCACCTGCCTGCACAAGCGATTCCCCTGCCCGCAGCAGAGTGCCGGGCTGCTCCAACCCTCCCCAGCTGATGCCCGATTCCCCCAGCCGCAGGCTGACGCCAAGGGGGACATCTGTGGTCACCACCGGGCCAACCTCCAGCCCCAGACTGGCCCTGGCCGCATCAGCCACCTGCCGGTGCCTCCATTGCAGCTGTGCTTCGATGCCGGCGTCCAGCAACACCCCCACCCGCCGCCCGCGCCGCGGCCGCAGCGCCAGCTCGGCAGCGCAGAAGCGATCCAGGGCATAGCCCTCCACATAGTGGATCCGCTGATCGCTCCAGTAGAGCGAGGCCGCATTCATCACATTGGGATGGGTGACCAGGCAACCGCTGGCCCCTGCCAGCAGGCGGGCCAGGGGCAGAGCATCACCGGCGTAGCCACCCCGTTCGCAGCCGATGCCACTGGGCACAACCAGCAGAGTGGGAAGCGGGGCAGCGCTCACGGCTGCATAGCCTGGCTGGATTCGGCCAGCACCACCGCCTCCACGCTGAGCAGTCGCTGCCCCCCCTGGCGGCAGCAAGCGGTGATGGCCCAGCGCAGCGGCGTGCCATGGCGTGCCAGGGCCCCCAGCACCTGGGGACTCAGGGCACCTGCCGTGGCTGTGAGTTGCAGTTCCAGTCCCTTGAGGTGCAGCCGGTTGGCGTCCATGGCAACGGCCATTTGCGGCAATGGGGCACCTTATTTCTGGTATTGGCCGAACTGGGCTTCGTAGAGCTCGTCTTCCTTGCCTCCCTCCAGTGTCAGGTTGCTGCGTGGGTAGGACACGCAGAGCAGGCTGAAGCCCTGTTCCCTGAGAGCGGGCTTCACCCCCATGGCATCCGGCTGGTGCACACTGCCCTCGCTGACCATCGCGGCGCAGGTGGTGCAGACCCCGGAGCAGCACGAGCTGGGCAGGGTGACCCCTGCTGCCTCGGCAGCGGAGAGGACCGTCTGGTCTTCCGCACAAGGGAAGACACTGGTCTTGCCGGCGAAGCTAGCGGTGATGGTGAAGCGCTGGGCCACTGCTGCAGAATCCGCTGGAGTCTCGGTTCATCATCTCTGACGGCTGGCTTCTGCGCTGGCCCGGGGATCTCCCCCTGGGGCTCTGGTCAGGCTCTGGTCAGGCTCTGGGCCAGCGTGAAGGCGGGTCAGGCCATGGCGGTCGCGCCACCCACCACTTCAAGGATCTCCTGCGTGATCGCGGCCTGGCGTGCCTTGTTGTAGTCGAGGGTGAGGGTCTTGGTCAGCGCCTTGGCGTTGTCACTGGCATTGTTCATGGCCGTCATGCGGCTGGCGAGCTCGGAGGCTGCAGCTTCCTGCAGCGAGCGCAGCACCTGGTTCTGCAGGTAGAGGGGCAGCAGTGCGTTGAGAAGCTGCAGAGGGTTCTGATCGAAGATGGTGGCCGCTGCGATCTTCGGCTGCGTGTTGCCGAGCTTGTCGCGCTCCACCTCCAGCTGGCCACCCTTGGAGGTGAGGCGAAAGATCTCGTCGTCCGGGCTGGCCATGCCCTGGGGGTCAAGGGGCAACAGCGTCTGGGCAGTGGGCTTGGAGCTCACCAGGTTGATGAACTTGGTGAAGATCATCTCCACACGGTCGCATTCACCCGAGAGAAATTCGGCCAGCAGGGTCTCGGACACCTTGTTGGCTTCAGCCGCAGTGGGCACCTGTTCAAGGCCCTGAAACCTGGCTGCGATGGGATAGTTCCGGTTGCCGAAGTAGGTGGTCAACTTGGTGCCGATCAGCACCAACGTCACGTCGAGACCCTGACCCTTGAGCTCAGCGAAGCGCTCTTCCGTGCGCTTGATGATGCTGGCGTTGTAGCCGCCGCAGAGGCCGCGGTCTCCCGCCATGGCCAGCAACACCACGGAACGGACGCTGCGGCGCTCCAACAGGGGCGCACCAGTTGCTTCAAACCCCATCTGGTCCTGCAGCGTTTCCAGCACCCGGACCAGACGGTCTGCAAAGGGGCGGCTGCGCAGCACCTGTTCCTGGGCACGGCGCACCTTGGCCGCGGCCACAAGGCGCATGGCCTCGGTGATCTTGCGGGTGTTCTTGACCGAAGCGATCCGGTCGCGGATTTCCTTGAGGTTCGCCATGGGGTCAGGGGCTGGAGGGGTGTTTGCGGCGGTCGATCAGGCCGCTCAGGCGGCAGCCAGCATGGCGCTGGTGACCTCGCTGATGGCCTTGCGCAGCTGGGCCTCGGCCGCTTCACCCATCACCTTCCTGGTCTGGATCTCCTTGATCCACTCAGGGGCATTGGTTTTGAGGTACTGGCGCAGTTCGTTGCTGAACTGGCTCACCGCCTCGACGGGCACCTCGTCGATCAGCCCCTTGGTGCCGGCGTAGACCATGGCCACCTGCTCTGCCAGCAGCAGAGGGCTGAACTGGGGCTGCTTGAGGAGTTCCCGCAGGCGCTTGCCGCGCTCCAGCTGGGCACGGGTGGCGGCATCCAGATCGGAGGCGAACTGAGAGAAGGCGGCCAGCTCGTCAAACTGGGCCAGCTCCAGCTTCAGGGTGCCGGCAATCTTCTTGATGGCCTTGGTCTGGGCGGCACCACCGACCCTGCTCACGGAGATCCCCACGTTGATGGCAGGGCGCAGACCGGAGTTGAACAGGTCGGAGGAGAGGAATATCTGGCCATCGGTGATCGAGATCACGTTGGTCGGGATGTAGGCCGACACGTCACCAGCCTGGGTCTCGATGATCGGCAGGGCAGTCATGGAGCCCTTGCCCATGGCATCGCTCAGCTTGGCGGCACGCTCCAGCAGGCGACTGTGGCAATAGAAGATATCGCCGGGATAGGCCTCACGACCGGGGGGACGACGCAGCAGCAGGGACATCTGGCGATAGGCCTGTGCCTGCTTGGTGAGGTCGTCGTAAATGATCAGGGTCGCTTTGCCCTGATACATGAAGTGCTCGGCGATGGCGGCACCGGTGTAGGGCGCCAGGTATTGCAGCGCGGCAGCCTCCGAGGCGCTGGCGGCCACCACCACGCTGTAGTCGAGGGCGCCGCGCTCCCGCAGCACTTCCACGACGTTGGCCACGGACGCGGCCTTCTGACCCACGGCCACGTAGACGCAGATCACGTCTTGGTCGGCCTGGTTGAGGATCGTGTCGAGTGCGATGGCGGTCTTGCCGGTCTGACGGTCACCGATGATCAGCTCACGCTGGCCACGACCGATGGGCACCATCGCATCGATGGCGGTGATGCCGGTCTGCAGCGGCTCATGCACCGATCTCCGGGCAATGATGCCAGGGGCTGGAGATTCGATCAGGCGGGTTTCGCTGGCGTCGATCTCACCCTTGCCGTCAATGGGCTTGCCCAGGGCGTTGACGACACGCCCCAGCATGGCCTCACCCACCGGTACGGCGGCGATCTTGCCGGTGGCCTTGACGGTGCTGCCCTCCTGGATCTCGCGACCCTCACCCATCAGCACAGCGCCGACGTTGTCGTCCTCGAGGTTCAGAGCGATGCCCTCGGTTCCATCCACGAATTCGACCAGCTCGCCGGCCATGCACTGCTCCAGGCCATAGATGCGGGCGATGCCGTCACCCACCTGCAGCACGGTGCCGACGTTGCTGACGCTGACCGACCTGTCGTAATCCTCGATCTGCTGCTTGAGGATCGCGCTGATCTCGTCGGGGCGGATGGAAACCATGGCTGCTGGTGGGTTGGGCGGGGAGGCGTGGGAGCTGGCGAGCGGGTCGCGCAGGACACTCAGATGGCTTTGGCCAGGGACACAGCGAGGCGGCGGGCCTGGCCTGAGAGGCTGGCATCGAACACCTTGGAGCCGATGCGGATGATCAGGCCGCCGATCAGCGAGGGATCGACGGAGATGCTGCATTCGACGGACTTGCTGCCGGCGATGGCCTGAATCTTGCGGTTCAGGTTGACCTGCTGTTCCCGGCTCAGCGGTGTGGCGCTGGTGATCTGGGCCAGGGCAATGTCCTGACTCTCCCGATAGAGCTCGAGAAAGCGTTCCATCACCACATCGAGCAGATTGCAGCGTTGGCGGTCCGCCAGCAGCTGCAGCAGTTTGAGGGTATTGCCGGAGACCCGCCCCTCGAAGAGCTTCCTGAGGGTGGCCTTCTTGGATGCGGGTGCCAGCACGGGGGACTGCAGGGCGCCACGCAGGTCAGCGGATCCGTTCCAGAGCTCGAGGATGCCCTTCGCATCTGCGGCGATCCTGTCGCTGCTGCCTTCTGCTTCGCTGATCTGGAGCAGGGCCTCGGCATAGGGCGTGGCGATGGTGTTGAGAAGAGGCATCGGCCTATCCGAGGGTGTTGATGGAGCGGTGGGG
>SRMO01000084.1:263223-270963 GCA_004768415.1 Aphanocapsa feldmannii 277cV
TCCACGGCGAGGCGTGCCGCTTCCCTGCGCAGCTCATCACTGGCGCGGGAGGCTTCAGCGGCAAGATCGCTGACGGCATCCTGCTGGACGCGGGCCATGTCGGCGATCGCACGCTGTTCTGCTTCGGCCTTGATGGAGGACACCCGGGCTTTGCCGTCCTCGATGATCTTCCTGGCGCTGTCGGCGGCCCTGGCCAATGCCTCCTCCGCGGCAGCGAGATCGGCGCTGGCCTTGGCGAGACGCGCTTCCGCATCCTGCAATTCCGTGCTGATGTCCTCTCGCCGCCTCGCGAGCATTTCGCCCAGGAAGCCTTTGAGGAAATAGATCAGCACGGGAATGACGACCGCCAGATTGAGGACGTTCGTCTCCAGCAGATCGAGGTTGAGTCCGAAGCCTCGCTCCGCTTCAGCCAGGACAAGCGCAAAACAGGTCATGGTCATCAGGCGGGCAGCAGACGTTTGACGATCAGATCACCCAGGTCCCTGGCGTTCTGTTCCAGGACTTCGGCGGCGCTGGCGCGCTCCTTGTCGATGTCTCGACGGGCCGCTTCGCGCACGGCGTTGGCTTCAGCCATGGCGGCGCCCAGGGCTTCGCGATGGAGCTGCCTGACCTCGGCCTCGGCCTCGGCGATCAGTGTCTGGGCCTGTTGGCGAGCGTCCCTGAGCCTGGCCTTGAGCTCAGCCTCGAGTCGTTCAACCTTGGCCAGCCTTTCCTTGGCCTGGCTGCGGCTGGTGGCCACATAGCCCTCGCGATTCTCGACGGCATGGCCAATGGGCCTGAAGAAGAGCTTGTTGAGGATGAAGGTGAGGATCACCACCTGTACCGCCATCAGGGGCAGGGTGGCGTTGAGGTCGAAGAGACCTCCTTCAGGCGGCGGTGCGGTTGCGGCCAGCGATAGCCAGCTGGTCATCGGTCGAAGGGGCTGGAGTGCACGGATGGGGCCGGAGAACGGATCTCGGGCAGGGGCTGAAGCAACAGGTCCCCGCTCGGCGCGCGAGCGGGGTGTGCAGCATGGTCAGGAGAAGGGGTTGGCGAACAGCAGCACGAGGGCGACCACGAGGCCGTAGATGGTGAGCGACTCCATGAAGGCGAAGGAGAGGATGAGCGTCCCGCGGATCTTGCCTTCGGCTTCGGGTTGGCGAGCAATGCCTTCGACGGCACCGTTTGCAGCACTACCTTGGCCGATGCCGGGGCCGATGGCGCCGAGACCGACAGCCAGACCAGCGCCCACGACGGAAGCTGCAGCGGTGATGGAATCCATGTTCGGGAGAGTGAAAGTGGTGAGCGCAGAAGCAGCGCTGGAGTGAAGGGAGCGTTCCGGACATCCCCCTGGAGGGGATGGGCCCGGCTGCAGCCGGACCATCGCGCCAAGGTTGTAGCAGAGGGCAGGAGGCGATCCGGCGGTTCGATGCCGCCGCAGCGTCGTTGACCCCTCAGTGGTGTTCGTGAACCGCCTCACCGATGTAGTAGGCGGCGAGGGTGGCAAAGATCAGTGCCTGGATGGCGCTGGTGAACAGACCGAGCAGCATGGCTGGCAGGGGAGCTACGAGGGGGACCAGGAAGACCAGCACCGCCACCACCAGCTCATCGGCGAGGATGTTGCCGAACAGACGGAAGGACAGTGAGAGGGGCTTGGTGAAGTCCTCGGCGATCTTGAACGGAAGCATGATCGGCGTGGGGTCCACGTAGTACTCGAAGTAGCGAAGACCCTTGCGACTCAGCCCGGCATAGAAATAGGCGAGGGAGACCAGCAGCGCCAGGGCAACGGTGGTGTTGATGTCGCCGGTTGGCGCTCCTAGTTCACCACTGGGCAGGTGGATCAGCTTCCAGGGGATGAGCGCACCACCCCAGTTGCTGACGAAGATGAACAGGAAGAGGGTTCCGATGAAGGGCATCCAGTCGCGATAAGCGGCTTCGCCGATCTGATCCCTGGAGAGATTGCGGATGTATTCCCAGAAAAACTCGAGCAGGTTCTGGGGTCCGGAGGGAACACGCTGAATTCTGCGGGTGCCGCTGATCACGAACAGCAGCAGCGCTCCGATAAGGATCCATGAGGTCAGGAAGACCTGGCCATGGATGTTGAGGTTGCCGATCTGCCAGTAGAGGTGCTGACCGACTTCCAGTTCGGCGAGAGGAAGCGGGGAGGGCAGCAGAGGCATGGGCAGGGGAGACGGGCCTCAGCCGAGGCGATCAGTGGTCAGGTCCGACGCTGCGATCAGCAGCATCGCGGGTTTGTAGAGGAGGAAGCCGATCAGGACCGGCGCCAGCGCCAGGGTATCGAGTCGCAAGGCCAGCAGGATCAGCAGAAGCGGAACCAGAAGCTGGGTCCTTCCCACCCTGCCGGACCCCTGGCCGAGCCGCTCCACGGAACGTGAAAGCAGCTTCAGATAGAGGAGTCCGCTGGCCGAACCCACCAACAGGCTGAAGCAGGTGCCCCAGCCGAAGCAGAAGGTCGCAACCACGGCAGCAGAGGCGGTGATCACAAGGGTCAACCGCAACAGACGCCGTTGCAGGAGGGTGTAGGCCTCCATGGGATCAGCCCCGGCCTCGCTCGCTTCCCCCGGCATGTCGGGCTCCGGGGCCGGAGTGACAGGGGGGCGTTGATCGGCCTCGTCTCCGCTCAGCGGAGACACGTGCAGATCATGGCTGACGACATTGCGCAGAAGACCTTCCAACTGGAGGGACTCCCGGGTGCGTTCGGAAGGCGCGACCGACGCTGGATCAGCGCTCATGATCGGCGTTCATCGGCTCCTCTGAATCTCGCGCCAGGGCTTGATGGCAGCGGGACTGTATCACGCACGTGGTCAGGGGTTCTCCGGCCGCAGCAGGAACACGCCGAGCTGCCAGAGCTCCCGGGCGATGCGTGCGGTCTCGCCTGGCTGGTCCCCAGTCCCCAGGGCAGCCACCCTGGCGCTGCTGCCCTGGGCGTCCAGAGCCTGAGCCATGGCGAACTGGGCATCGCTCAGGGTGAGAGGCTCCATGTTCTGGTCCATCAGGGTCTGACTCGGCCAGCCCCACAGACAGGGATTGCGCCGTGCCGTCGCCCGCAGCAGGACGTCCCC
The DNA here is from genome assembly GCA_004768415.1 of Aphanocapsa feldmannii 277cV. Classification (GTDB taxonomy): domain Bacteria; phylum Cyanobacteriota; class Cyanobacteriia; order PCC-6307; family Cyanobiaceae; genus Aphanocapsa_A; species Aphanocapsa_A feldmannii. The sequence goes on from SRMO01000084.1 coordinate 266,286, forward strand.
GTCGCTCCAGTCCGTCCTGGGCAGGGGGCCCTTGCTGAGGAAGAACTCGAAGTGGCTGATGTCCGAGTCGAGGGCCTCCACCAGTTCCAGCTGCTGTCGCCACGGCAGGGCCCTGGCACGAGCCAGGGTCTCCCCTCGCAGCAGCGACTCGAGGGCCCAGCGGCGGCGATCGCTGAAGCCCACGAAGTGCAGCCCGCAGCCGTCAACCAGGGCGAACAGGCGCGCCAGGTTGTAGCTGGTCTCCTGGGGATGCAGATACATGTCCGCGAAGGATGGGTCGGCGTGGGTGTCCAGGACCCAGCGCTGTTCATGGCGGCGGCGGATGCTGTTGTGCTCGGGCAGCTGGGCGATCAGCTCCCGCCCCAGGCCCACGCCGGCGGCATCACTGCCGGCCCCCAGCAGTCGAAGGGCCCGCTGGGCCCGGTGGATCTCCCAGCGACCGCCATCGGCATAGACGAAGATGTGGAGGATGCCACCCTCTTCCAGGGCCTCGGCCAGGGCCTGCAGGCCGGCCGAAGGATCGGCCATGTGGTGGATCACCCCCACTGAATTGATGTGGTGGAAACGTCCCAGGCTGTGGGCCTTCAGCAGGCTGAGGCGATGGAACGCAACGGCACTGGCGCCGGCGGAGCGCCGCAACCGCTCCCGCGCCACGGTCAGGCTGCCTTCGCTGATGTCGAGGGCCGTCACCCTGGCCCCGGGATTGAGATGCACCAGGTAGTCGGTGCTCACCCCGGTGCCGCAGCCGGCATCGAGGATGCGCAGCTGATCCCGCTGGGGTGGCTCCGTGCCCGTGCAGTGGGAATAGGCGGCCGCATGGCACCAGCGCCAATTGTAGCCCGGCGGTGGCCCATCCTGGAGGGGATCGGGGGGATAGGGAAAGCAGTCGTAGAACGTGCTGACTGCGGGGGTCGCCTGGTCGGCCGCGGCCATGCTGCTCGGCGGGAGGTCAGCAGGCACTCTCATCGATCGAAACGGCCTGGATGGACCGCAAACCCCTGTGGTGGCGGGGCTGCAAACATTTGTTCACCGGCCAGCAGGCGACCCGACCCATCGCCGTAGCCTTCAGCAACCCCGTCCCTTGCGGCAGGGGAATTGGCTGGACAGGAGACTTCCATGACCGTGACCGCCAGCAGCGGCAGCCGCAGTGTTGCGCCACAGCTCTACGACACCCTGCCGTTGGGCAGCGTTCGCCTGGCTGAACAGCAGGACCGCTTCCCTGGCCGCACCGAGCTGGAGCGGATGGTCACCTTCTTCCAGGATGGCCAGCGCCGCATCGGGATCGCTCGTCGCATCGCAGCCAACGCAGACGGCATCGTCGCCCGCGCCGCCGACCGTATCTTTTCCGGTGGCTCCCCCCTCTCCTATCTGGACGAACCCCTCTCGCAGGTGGCGGCGGTGCCCGGCCTCGGCAGCGATGCCCTGGCCGCCGATCAGGAAGCCTTCCAGCGTTCCGTCGAAACCTACGCGGTGGGCACCGGGGGGAGGGGGTTCCTCTCCCGCCTGCTCGGTTCCTTTGGTGAGCAGACCGAGTTGCGGGTCGTGACCCCCGCAGGCTTCAGCCCCATCAACGTCGCTCGCTACGGCAACGACAACATGCGTAAGTCCCTGCGGGACCTGGGCTGGTTTCTGCGCTATGTGGGCTACGCAGTCGTTGCCGGTGATCCCAGCATCCTGGTGGTCAACGCCCGTGGTCTACGCCAGATTCTCGAGAAGGGCTGCTCCCTGCCCGCCGCCAATGTGGCCCTGCAGGAGATGCGTCGGGCCGCCGCCGAGCTGTTCCGCGACGAGCCCGAATCCCGTGGCCTGGTGATCGACGCCTTCAACGTGCTGCTCACCGAGCTGGCTGTCGCCACCCCCACCCCCCGCAAGCGCAAGGGCAGTGATGTGGCCCAGGGCCTGCAGCTGCCTGAAAGCTATGTGCAGGCTTCGGAATCGCGCCAGCGTTTCGTGATGCGTCCGGCCCTGAGTGGTGTCGAGAAGGCCGGGGTGATTCGCGCCGCCTATCGCCAGGTCTTCGAGCGGGACATCGTCAAGGGCTATTCCCTCCGCCTCGATGATGCCGAGTCCGACTGCCTCAACGGCCGCATCTCGATGCGGGAGTTCGTGCGCAGACTGGCCCGGTCGCCCCTCTATCGCGACCAGTTTTTCCTTGGCGTGTCGAACAGCCGCGCCGTCGAGCTGGCCTTCCGCCACGTCCTCGGCCGCGGTGTGAGCACCCTGGAGGAGTTCCGCCGCTATTTCGCAATCATTTCCGACAAGGGTCTGGCGGCCCTGATCGACGCTCTGGTCGACTCCGCTGAATACGCCAGGGTGTTCGGGGAGGAGACCGTGCCCTACCTGCGCGACCTGGGTGAAGAGCCCCAGGAGAGCGCCAACTGGGGTGCCAACCGCAAGCTGTTCAACTTCTCCGCTCCCTTCCAGGGATCACCGCAGTTCATCACCAGCTTTGCTGCCCAGCGTCAGCCCCTGCCTGATCAGCATGTCTATGGCGGCGCCAACGATCCCGTCGCCAACCAGTACGGCGCGATCTTCCCCTCCAGCACCCGCAAGCCCTCCACCGCCGCCGCCGGCTTCGGGTATGACAGCCGCCGGCTGCTGCTGGGCAACAGCCTCGGGCTGGCCGGCCAGATCGCCAGTGCCGATGCCCGCCGTGCCAGACCCGTCAGGGGCGGTCCACGGGTGGTGACGTTGCAGCGTGATGGTTCCGACCGCCCGGCGTTGCTGAAGCGCAGTGGCGCAAGGACTGTGGGCAACAACGAAAGGGTCAGGAAGGCCGTCATCGCCGCTGTCTATCGCCAGTTGATCGGCAACCTCGCCTATGACGGCGAGCGGCTGGAGAGCGAGGAGTCCCGTCTGCTCAACGGCGAGATCAGTCTCAGGCAGTTCATCCGTGCGGTTGCCAGGTCGGCCGCCTTCCGTCGCCGCTTCTGGGACGGGCTCTATGTGGTCAAGTCGATCGAGGTGATGCACCGTCACCTGCTGGGACGCCCCAGCTTCGGTCGCTGGGAAATCGACGCCTACTTCGATGTGGCTGCCCGCAGCGGCTTCTACGGGCTGGTGGATGCGCTGCTGGATTCCCAGGAATACGCGGATGCCTTCGGAGACGACACCGTTCCCTACGAGCGTTTCATCACCCCTGCCGACCGCAACGCCCGCAAGGTTCCCGGCATCCGGCCCGGCTTCAGCCTGCCGCCTGCCCCGGGTGCAACGCAGTTGACCCGACGACCCGAGCCCAGCCGCACCATCGTTGGTTTCCGCGACAGCGGCGCACTGCCTCGCCGTCGTTCCTGGTCCGCGCTCGAAGACGCCGCCAGGAGAGACAAGCTCGGCGGTGCGGGCACGCCTCCATCCCCCAGCCTGCTGCGCACGGCCGAGTCCAACGCAGTGGCCACCAGTGGTGGGGGTGGTCTCCTCGGTCGTCACACCACGCCGCTGTGGCTCAGCGACCGTCGTGATCCGGAGCAGCTGACAGCCGTCATCCGCGCTGCTTACCGGCAGGTGCTGGGCAATGTGCAGCCCATGGAGGCCGAGCGGCTGTTGACTGCTGAATCCCAGCTGGCCAGCGGCATGCTCAGCGTGAGGGCCTTCGTGCGGGCGATTGCCTGCAGCGACTTCTATCGCCGTCGCTACTTCGAGGTCAACAGCCCCCAGCGTTTCGTCGAGCTCAACTTCAAGCACTTGCTCGGCCGTCCGCCCCGCAACCAGAGCGAGCTCAGCGAACATCTCCGCCGCGTCGTCAGCGAGGGTCTTGTGGCAGAGGTGGACAGCCACCTCGACTCCGACGAGTACCAGATCCGCTTCGGCGAGGACATCGTCCCCTACCCCCTGCCCCGCATCAGCGACGCGGCGGAGCCCCTGGACAGCTTCAACCGTCGCCTTCGCAGCAGCCGCGGCCTTGCCGGCACCGATGCCGTTCAGGCCAACTTCCCGCTGCAGCTGTCGGTTACCCAGCCCAGGCCTGTTGCACCGCCAGCATCTGCCCCAGCCCCAGCGGCCCCTGCAGCTGCGACCCCGGTAGACCCTGTGGCCGCTCCACTCTGGAAGGCACGGGTGGCCACCTCCCCCAGCCCGGACTTCGCCAGGGCGGTTCCGAGGCGTTACCTGCCCAGTTACCTCCTTGCCACCAGCAGCAGGCCCAACGTCGAAGCAGGACGGCGCATCAGTGCCAACAAGCCCCTCAAGCTCGGCAGCGCAGCTGGAGAAGACGAACTGCAGCAGGTGATCCGCGCCATCTACCGCCAGCTGATCGGCCGCATGCCCCTCGAGTCCGAGCGTCTGACCCAGGCCGAATCGATGTTGCGTGGCCGCCGCATCACTGTGGCCGGTTTTGTCAAGTGCGTCAGCGAGAGCAATCTGTTCCAGAGCCGCATTGCCGCCATGGCACCGCAGCGCAGTGCCGATGCCTCCCACATGGCACTGTTGGGACGTGCGCCAACCAGTGCCGAGCGCACAGCCTTCCTGGCGAAGCGTGCCGGCAAGGGCCAGGTCGCTGCCGTCAGTGCCCTCTGCGAAGCCGATGCCTATGGCCGTAGCTTCGCAGAGGATGAAGTTCCCACCCTCAAGGGCCTCAGCAGCGCTGCAGGGCAGCCCCAGGAGGTCGTCAACCGCACCGCAGCACTCTATGGCGGCGAAGCTGGTCAGACACCCCGTGGTTGAGTGTTGTCGCCCCCCTGAC
>SRMO01000084.1:271050-285046 GCA_004768415.1 Aphanocapsa feldmannii 277cV
CAGGTCTCATTTTTGCTTGGCGATACACGGTCTCGTTGTTCACCAGCTTCCCGAGATCCCTTGTGGCGACTGGTTTTTTTATGACTTTAAGCAGTGAAGAACTGTTACGTGGGTTTCGGTGGTCCGCAGCGTCACGCACAGAATGGTTTTCGCGGATCCCCTCCCGGTTCCGCGCTTCATCTGAGGAGTCAAGACCTCTGATGCAGTGGTGATAGGTGCCTCTTCGGTCCTCGTTTCACCACAGCAAACCCGCAGCAAGACACCGGGACAACCCCGGTCAGAAGCGGCGGGTCCGCCCCCATTCAACCAATCCTGGTCTCCCCCAGGGTAACTGCCGCTTCGAGGCTGAACTGCATGAGCATCGTCTCCAACTCGATCATCAACGCGGACGCCGAAGCCCGCTATCTGAGCCCTGGTGAACTCGACCAGATCAAGGCCTTCGTCGGTGCCGGTTCCCGTCGCCTGCGTGTCGCCCAGACCCTGAGCGAGAACCGCGAGCGCATCGTCAAGCAGGCCGGTGGCCAGCTGTTTCAGAAGCGTCCAGATGTCATTTCCCCTGGAGGGAATGCCTATGGCGAAGAAATGACCGCCACCTGCCTGCGGGACATGGACTACTACCTTCGCCTGGTCACCTATGGTGTCGTCTCCGGTGATGTCACCCCAATCGAGGAGATCGGCATCATCGGGGCCCGTGAGCTCTATCGTTCCCTGGGCACTCCGATCGATGCCCTGGTCGAGTCGGTCCGCGAAATGAAGGCATCGGCCATCGGTCTGCTCGGCGCTGAGGACTCCGACGAAGCAGGCTTCTACTTCGACTACGTGATCGGCGCTCTCTCCTGAGCCAACCGAAGTCCAACGCACCGAAACTTTTGTCCCCAAAGGCCAATGCAAGACGCCATCACTTCCGTCATCAACACCAGCGACGTCCAGGGCCTCTACCTGGATGACGCTTCGATGGGCAAGCTCCAATCCTATTTCTCCACAGGTGAGCTGCGCGTCCGTGCCGCTGCCACCATCAGCGCTAACGCCTCGGCCATCGTGCGCGACGCCGTGGCCAAGGCCCTGCTCTACTCCGACATCACCCGCCCAGGCGGGAACATGTACACCACCCGTCGCTATGCGGCCTGCATCCGCGACATGGACTACTACCTGCGGTATTCCACCTACGCCATGCTGGCTGGTGACACTTCGATTCTCGAGGAGCGTGTGCTGAACGGTCTGCGCGAGACCTACAACTCCCTGGGTGTTCCCATCGGTGCCACCGTTCAGGCCATTCAGGCCATGAAGGAAGTCACCGCATCCCTGGTCGGCCCTGATGCCGGCAAGGAAATGGGGGCTTACTTCGACTACATCTGTTCCGGTCTCGGCAACTGAATCTCCTCGTTGTTCATGCGCCTCTTCAAAGTCAGAGCCTGCATTCCCACACAGGACCTTCGTGGTCAGAGGGAACTTCAGAACACCTACTTCACCAAGTGGGTCCCATTTCACAGCTGGTTCGCTGAGCAGCAGCGCATCCAGAAACAGGGAGGAAAGATCCTCAGCGTTGACCTTGCCGTCGGTCGCCAGCAGACCAACACCGGCAACTGATCCCCCACCATCTGCTCAGCGTAGGCCCGGCCCCGAGCCGGGCTTTTTTTTGTCCGCGCCCCAGAGCCAGCGGCCCTGGGGAAGGTGTCAATGGGCGCAACGCTGGTGCACTTCCCCAGGCCATGGCTGCTCCGCGACCCTCCGCTGCGGCCCTGACTCCATCCCTGACAGAGGTTGGTCAGCCTCGGGAGGCTGGCGAACAAGGCGGCGACTGGCCTGCTGAATCCCGTCTGCTGGCGCTGCTCACCGGCCTCTGGAGTGCCATGGGGCTGCTGGTGCTGAGTTCCGCCAGCTGGTGGACGGCTGGCCAGGAGCTGGGGGACCCCTGGTACTACATCAAGCGCCAGCTGATCTGGCTGGCGATTGGTTGGCTGGTCCTGCTGCTGGCTGTGCGTCTGCCCCTGCGGCTCTGGTTCCGGCTGGCCCCGATGATTGTGTTGCTGGGGTTGGGCTTGCTGGTGGTCACCCTGCTGGCAGGCACCACCGTCAACGGTGCCCAGCGCTGGATTGCCATGGGTCCGGTTCGACTTCAGCCCTCCGAACTGATCAAACCCTTCCTGGTGTTGCAGGCCGCCTCCCTGTTCAGCAGCTGGAATCGCCGCAGCAACGATCAGCGCCTCGGCTGGCTGCTGGTCTTCGGCGGCCTGGTGTGGCTGGTGCTGAAGCAGCCCAACCTCAGCACCGCCAGCCTGATGGGCATGCTGCTTTGGCTGATTGCCCTTGGCTCGGGTCTGGCCTGGTACTGGCTGCTGCTGGCGGCGGCACTCGGCTCGGCGGTGTTCTCCTTCAGCCTCTGGCTGAATCCCTACCAGCTGGTGCGGGTTCTCTCCTTCCTTGACCCCTTCGCAACGGCGGAAGGCAACGGCTATCAGCTGGTTCAGAGCCTGCTGGCCATCGGCTCGGGGGGCTGGACGGGGTCAGGCTTCACCCTCTCGATGCAGAAGCTCCAGTATCTGCCCTTCCAGACCACAGATTTTGTCTTTGCCGTCTATGCCGAGGAGTTCGGCTTCATCGGTGGTGTTCTGCTCCTGCTGTTTCTGTTGCTCTATGCCTTCCTGGGCCTGCGGGTGAGCCTGGCGACGCGCAGCCACAAGGCTGCCCTGCTGGCCATCGGTGCCACCACCCTGTTGATCGGCCAGTCGATCCTCAACATCGGCGTGGCGACCGGCACCATTCCCACCACCGGACTCCCCCTGCCCCTGGTGAGCTACGGCGGCAATTCCCTGGTGGCCTGTCTGTTTTCAGCGGGACTGCTCATCCGTGTCGATCTGGAGCGAGAGGTGTCTGCCAGTGGTCGCCTTCCACCGCTGCGCAAGCGACGCCACAGGTGTGCGGCCGGGGCCCGGACGCGCTGAACAGCTATCCTTGCGGCTCGGTTTCGCTGCAGCTTCCAGATAGCGTCAGCCGTGGGGATGGCCGCCATGAAGCGCACCAACATCGTTCTGCTGATTTGCCTCTCTGCTGCGGTCGCCGGTGTTTCCACGGCCAGCCTGCAGCAACGACAAGGGGTGGCTGTGCACCACTCTCCTGAGCCTGGCGTGCCTCCACAGCAGGCATCTCTGCCACCGGCCAACCCGGCGGGCCGTCGCTATCCGGCTGTCCCCCGCGATCCAGCTGCCACTGCCCGGCTGCTGGAAGCGGTGGAGGGCCGCCTGCGGGATCCCACCACAGCCGCTGACGCTTTGCCGGACCTCGGTCATCAGCAGCAGGTGATCTATCGGGTCCTCTCCCAGGCAGCAGAGCGCAGCGACGCCGTACGCGCCCACCTGAGCAGGCCCTGGCAGGCGGTGTTCGACCATCACATCGGCGCCCGCCGGGAGCTCCTGGCCATGCACCGGGGCGGACCCGGCCTCACCTCCATTCCCCCCTGGCGCATCATCGAGCCCGAGCAGGCCCCACAGTTGCTGGCCCACTACCGCAAGGCGGAGTCCGCCACGGGCATCCCCTGGCAAGTGCTTGCCGGTGTGAACCTGGTGGAAACCGGCATGGGGCGCATTGATGGTCTCTCTGTGTCCGGAGCCCGTGGGCCGATGCAGTTCCTGCCGACCACCTGGGCAGAGCGGGGGATCGGTGCGGGATCCATCGACGACCCCCACGACGCCATCCAGGCAGCGGCCCGCTATCTGGTGCGCCGCGGTGGATTGCTGGACATCCGCAAAGGCCTGTGGGGCTACAACAACAGCGACAACTACGGCAGGGCCGTGCTTCACTACGCCGCCCTGCTGGAACAGGACCCCCGCGCCTTCCAGGGCCTCTACCACTGGGAGATCCATGTCCGCACCGAGGCCGGAGACCTCTGGCTGCCGGTGGGCTTCGAGACGCAGCAGCCTCTGCCTGTCTCCACCTATCTGCAGCAGGCCCCCTGGAGTGCGCCGCCGCCATGACGTGCTGCACCGATAGGCTGCGGAGCGACCGCCGCCGTCGCCGGTGCCCGCAGAGCTCTCCCCGGCCATGCAGCAGCAGGACCTGCTGATGCTGTTTCCCCTGGTGGAGTGGGCCCATGGGGTGGACCACCTGCTGCGGCAGAGCCTGATAGCGCCGGGGCCCCTCAGCGTCGCCCTGGTTCTGGGTGCCGGGTTGCTGACCTCCCTGGGCCCCTGTGCCCTGTCGCTCCTACCGGTCACCCTCGCCTACCTGGCCGGTTTCGGTGACGAGAATCACCACCCCCTGGGGCGCAGCCTCAGCTTTGCCGGTGGCATCGTGCTGGCGCTGACCCTGCTGGGCATGGCGAGCGCCCTGCTGGGTCGGATCTACGGCCAGGTTCCCAACCTGGTGCCACTGCTGGTCTCGCTGCTGGCCCTCGTGATGGGCCTCAACCTGCTCGGTCTGCTGCGTGTCTCCTTGCCAGCGGGACCGTCGCCGGAACGCTTCACCCGGCTGCTGCCCCAGGCCCTGGCTCCGCTGGGGGCTGGACTGGCCTTCGGGCTGGCGGCATCTCCCTGCACCACGCCTGTACTGGCGGTGCTGCTCGCCTGGATCAGCGGCAGCGGTGACCCCCTGCTGGGCGCCCTCTTCCTGGGCTGCTTCGCCCTGGGCCAGGTGCTGCCCCTGCTGCTTGCCGGTTCCCTGGCCGCCAGCCTGCCGCGATTGCTGGCATTGCGTTCGGCAGGGGTCTGGATCCCCCGCGCCAGCGGCACGGCCCTGGTGCTGATCGGCAGCTTCACCCTCCTGGCCCGCCTGCCATGACCGCCGTCACGACACGGTCGCCCCTGGCACGACTGCTGGCTCTGCTCTCGGATCTGCGCCTGGCTGTGGCCCTGCTGGGGCTCATTGCCCTGGCCAGCGCCATCGGCACAGCATTGCCCCAGGGCGACCCAGCGGAGGCCTATCACGACCACTACGACGTTGCCCCCTGGCTGGGACTGATCAGGGCCGGGCCGATCCTCGCCCTGCAACTGGATCACGTCTATTCCAGTATCTGGTTTCTGACCCTGCTGGGGCTGCTGGGGCTCTCGTTGCTGCTCTGCAGCATTCGTCGCCAGTGGCCGTCACTGCGGGCAGCGCTTCGCTGGGTGGATTACACGCAACCCAGGCAGCTGAGCAAGTTGGTGGCTGCCGCCAGCTGCTCCAGACGCGATCCCGAGAAAGACCTGGGCACCCTGGCGGCGGGCCTGAGCCGCAGGGGATGGCAGGTGAAGCTCCAGCCTCGGCGGCTGGCTGCACGTCGGGGTGTTGCCGGTCGTGTGGGTCCACTGCTGGTCCACGCCGGCATGATCCTGCTGATGCTCGGTGCGGTCTGGGGTGCCCTGGCCGGCAGCCGCCTGGAACGCTACCTGGCGCCAGGTCGGAGTCTTGAACTGCTGGACCGCAGGGGCCATGCGCACCTGTCCCTCACCCTGGATCACTTCAGCGTCGCCCGTGATCCCCTGGGCCGCCCCGAGCAGTTTCAGTCGGACCTGACGTTGGTGTCGCCGACCCCGGGGAGCCCCGAGCGCAGCAGCATCAGCGTCAACCACCCGCTGCGCAGCCGCGGCATCACCCTGTATCAGGCGGATTGGGCCATTGCCGCGCTGACCCTTCGGTTTGGCAGGAGTCCAGCGCTGCAGATCCCGGTTCAGCCCCTGCCACAACTTGGGGAACAGGTCTGGGGGGTGGTCCTGCCCACGCGCCCGGATGGCACGGTGCCGGTGCTGCTCACTGTGGAGAGCGAGCAAGGGCCGGTCACGGTCTTTGACGCCGCCGGGCAACGGATCGGCCAGCTCAGTCCGGGAGGGGCGCCGCTGGAGCTGCAGGGTTTGCCGCTACGCATCACGGAAATCCTGCCCGCCAGCGGCATCCTGTTGAAACGGGATCCCGGCGTTCCCCTGGTGTATCTGGGTTTTGCCGTGCTGTTGCTGGGCGGTGGACTGAGCATGATCTCCACCCAGCAGCTCTGGACCATTGCCTCCGAGGGTCGCCTGTACCTCGGCGGATTCAGCAATCGCAATGTGGTGGCCTTCCAGGATCAGCTGCCGCTGCTGCTGACGGAGATCCTCGAGCCGGCCGACCAGTGCCGGACCATCGCTGCTGGCTGAGCTGACATCGCAGCTGTGAGCCGTTGAACAGGTGCCGCTTCAGCGGGGCTCTCCGTGGTGCACCGAGATCACGGTGTGGACATTGCCGCGGGGGTTGAAGTCGGCCACCAGCTCCATCCAGCCGGGATCGCAGGCTGCCACGACGTCATCCAGCATGCGGTTGACCACCTCTTCATGGGAGATGGCGACGTCCCGCCAGCGGTTCACGTAGAGCTTGAGGGCCTTGAGCTCAAGAACCCTCGGCCCAGGCTGATAGCGCAACCGCAGCACGGCGAAGTCGGGATAGCCCGAGAAGGGACACTTGCAGGTGAACTCGGGCAGCTCGATCTCGATGTCATAGGGCCGGCCGGGGCGAGGGTTGTCGAAGCAGATCAGTTCGCCTGCGGCGATGCTACGCTCGCCGTACAGCGGTGTCTGGGTGCTTTCAGTCATCTGGGCTGGGATCTCCGCCGACCAGCATGCTGCCCGGCACCGCTGCAAGGCCAACGGAAGCGGCCCCAGTGAAAGCTGGAGGAGCCATCCAGGTGAGATTTTTGTGAAGGATGGCCTTGAAAAACTAGAAAATGTTCGCTCTGAACAGTCAGATAGATGTAGAATGAGTTCGAGGACAAAACGTTGGGTGGTGGATGCGTTCCGCTGCTGGAAGTAGCCGGCCCCAAGGCGAAGCAACGCGCCTCTCCGCTGAAGCGGCATCCGTGGCTCAACCACGGATGACCTGTCCCTTCTCTGGAGGTCACTCCCCATGGTCAGCCTGACGTATCGCGGTGTCACCTACGACACCACCGCCCATGAAGCCATCAGCACCGTTCCGGTGGACCACGTCTACCGAGGTGTGCACTACAACGAAGCGCTCCACCACGATGTTCCCCGCGCTGCTCAGACCGTGAAGCTGACCTATCGGGGCAAGGTCTATCAGGCCCGCTGTGCCGCCCTCTGAGGACAGCACAGGACAAAATGTTTGTCTTGATACATCATTGCCCTGACACGGCCACAAATCGGTATCAATGATTACACCGGAATCCCCGGGTGCCTCCCTAGGAAGATCGGGCAGCCGACCGTTTTCCGTGGATCTATTGCTGAGCTCTGCCTCCGCTGGTAACGAGGACAGCCTTTCCCTGCGTCCGCTCAGCATTCACGGCATGCTCTGGCTCCAGACACACTTCGAGGATGACCTCTGGGGTGCCTTGGCCAGCGGCGGAGCCGAGATTGACATGGACTCGGCTCGCCACATGGTCGCCGACTGTCAGATGGCCGGACTGAAGGTCTCATGCCTGAACACCTCCATGGGGGCTCCCATCAGGCAGTAGGAGGGCCCTCGGCGCAACTGCATCACAACTCCGAACAAATCCCCTGTTTGCTGCAGCGATGTCGTTGCAACGTGATACACTCAGCCACTGCGTGGATCCATTGAACTCATGAAGAAAGTTGAAGCGATTATTCGTCCCTTCAAGCTCGATGACGTCAAGGTCGCGTTGGTCAATGCCGGTATCGTCGGTATGACCGTCACGGAAGTGCGTGGATTCGGCCGTCAGAAAGGTCAGGTCGAGCGCTACCGTGGCTCCGAATTCACCGTCGAGTTCCTGCAGAAGCTCAAGCTGGAGATCGTCGTCTCCGACGACAATGTGGAAACTGTGATCAACACCGTTCAGGAAGCTGCCCGCACCGGTGAGATCGGTGACGGAAAGATCTTCATTTCGCCGGTGGAGTCCGTGGTGCGGATCCGCACGGGCGACCGCGACGCCACTGCTCTCTGACGGCAACTCCCGTCTTGCCACCGGTACTGCTGCTCCGGTCTGCCGGGAGAGCACGACCACCGGCCAGGGTCCGCGCCACTTCCTCCGCAACCTGGTCGTCGGCCAGGCCTGTCTGTGGCTGCGGCCTCAGCCAGAGCAGATACTCATGGTTGCCGGCCGGACCTGTGAGGGGGGAACCCACCAGGCCGGTTCCCCCCCAGCCATGCTCTGCTGCGGCACCGATCACCCTGGCGATGGCCTGTCTGTGGGCTGCGGCATCCCGCACCACCCCTCCTCTGCCCACGCGCTCCCGGCCCACCTCGAACTGGGGCTTGATCAGCAGCACGGCCTCTGCCTGCTCCATCACCAGGCGCCGCAGGGCCGGCAGCACCAGGGTGAGAGAAATGAAAGACACATCCGCCACGGCAAGATCGGCCCGCTCCGCCGCCTCCCCATAGAGGTCCTTCGCTGCCAGGTGACGCAGATTGGTGCGCTCCCTGAGCATCACCCTTGGATCGCTGCGCAGTTTCCAGGCCAGCTGTCCGTAGCCCACGTCCACGCCATAGATCCGCGCTGCGCCGCGCTGCAGCAGACAGTCGCTGAAACCACCGGTGGAGATGCCGCCATCAAGGCAGATGCGGCCCTGCACCGCGATGGGGAAGACCCCAAGAGCCCCTGCCAGCTTCTCCCCGCCACGGGAAACGAAGCGGGCCGGTGCCTGCAGCTCCAGGGAGATGTCGTCGGGAACCACATGGCCGGGTTTGTCGAGGATGCGGCAACCGCTGCGCACCAGACCGGCCTGGATCCAGCGCTGGGCCTGCTGGCGGCTGGGGGCCAGGCCTCGCTCCGTGAGCAGCTGATCAAGCCGTTGTGGGGCCATCGGCAACAGCGTGGGCAATGGGAAACACGACCGCGTCAAAGACCTTGCCGGAGCAGGCCGGCACGGCCGCGGCACAACTCAACCATGGCGCAGCGGGGCTGATCGCAAGAGGCCGCAACCCTTGCAAATACAGTGGGGCCGCCAAGCGCTGGCAGTCCGTTGATCGAGCGTTACACCCACCCCGATATGGGGGGCATCTGGACGGACCAAGCCAGGTACCAAAGCTGGCTCGATGTGGAACTGGCTGCCTGCGAGGCCAACTGTCGCCTGGGCCGGGTGCCGCCCCAGGCCATGGCTGAGATCCGCAGCAGATGTGGCTTCGAGGTGTCCCGCATCCTGGAGATCGAGGCCGAGGTGCGCCATGACGTGATCGCCTTCCTCACCAACGTCAATGAGCTGGTGGGGGATGCAGGTCGCTACATCCACGTGGGCATGACCAGCTCGGACGTGCTGGACACCGGTCTCGCACTGCAGCTGAAGCGCTCGGTCGCACTGCTGCGTCGGGAGCTGGATGCCCTGGTGGAAGCACTGCGCAAGCTGGCGCGCCAGCACAAGTCAACGGTGATGATCGGTCGCTCCCATGGCATCCATGGCGAGCCCATCACCTTTGGTTTCAAGGTGGCTGGCTGGCTGGCCGAGGCACTGCGCAATGCGGAGCGGCTGAAGCGACTCGAGACAGTGGTCTCCGTCGGTCAGATCAGCGGTGCCATGGGCACCTACGCCAACACCGATCCCGCGGTGGAGGCCATTGCCTGCGACATCCTCGGTCTTCAGCCCGACACTGCCAGCACCCAGGTGATCGGCCGCGATCGCCATGCCGAGTACGTGCAGACCCTCGCTCTGGTGGGCACGGCGCTGGAGCGTGTCTCCACCGAGATCCGCAACCTGCAGCGCACCGACGTGCTGGAGGTGGAAGAAAGCTTCGCCAGAGGGCAGAAAGGCTCGTCAGCCATGCCCCACAAGCGCAACCCGATCCGCAGCGAGCGCATCAGTGGCCTGGCCAGGGTGCTGCGCAGTTACACGATCGCCGCCCTGGAAAACGTGGCGCTGTGGCACGAGCGCGACATCAGCCACAGCTCCGTGGAACGCCTGATGTTTCCTGATTGCTCCGTGGCACTGCACTTCATGCTGCGCGAGATGACCGCCGTGGTGCAGGGCCTCGGTGTCTATCCCGACAACATGCGCCGCAACATGAACATCTACGGCGGCGTGGTGTTCAGCCAGCGGCTGCTGTTGGCCCTGGTGGCTGCCGGCATGGGCCGGGAAGAGGCCTATGGGATCGTGCAGCGCAACGCCCATGCCGCCTGGAACAGCGACGGTGGTCATTTCCGCGCCAACCTCCAGGACGATCCCGACGTCACCTCCCGCCTCAGCGCCGAGCAGCTGGACGCCTGCTTCGCCACCGATCTGCACCAGCTCAACCTTGGTGTGATCTGGGATCGGCTCGGCATCTGATGCTAATAGTATGATTAAGCTTTCTCGCTCATAGCCGCTTCTGAATATGGGTGCAGATCTCGTTCTTCAGAACCTCCTCTCACCACCAGTTCTGTTCTTCTTCCTCGGCGTCGCCGCGGTTCTGTGCAGATCGGATCTGGAAATTCCCTCACCCCTGCCGAAACTCTTCTCGCTCTATCTGCTTCTGGCCATCGGCTTCAAGGGCGGCGTCGAGCTGAAGTACAGCGGTATCAATACCGAGGTGATGCTGACCATCGCTGCCGCCATTGCCATGTCGGTGGCCATTCCCTTGGTGAGCTTCCCCTTCCTACGCCTGCGTCTCGATGTGTTCAATGCTGCTGCCATCGCCGCCACCTATGGATCCATCAGTCCTGTGACCTTCATCACGGCAGAATCCTTCCTGGCCAGTCAGGGCATCAGCAGTGACGGTTATATGGTGGCTGCCCTGGCGTTGATGGAACCCCCCGCCATCATCGTCGGCCTGCTGCTGGTGATGCTCTGTGGGCCCAATCGCAGCAAGGGTCAGCCTGGCGTCCGCTGGGGGCCGTTGCTGCACGAAGCTTTTCTGAACAGCTCGGTGCTTCTCTTGATCGGCAGTCTGATGATCGGCCTGCTGGTGGCAAGTCAGGGTGAGCTGGGCGTGGAGAAGATGAAGCCCTTCACCGACAATCTCTTCTATGGCGTCCTGAGTTTCTTCCTGCTCGACATGGGCCTCGTCGCTGCCAAGCGGATCAGCGATCTACGCAAGGCCGGTACCTTTCTGATCGGCTTCTCCGTGCTGATGCCGTTGCTGGCCTCGGTTGTCGGCGTCTGGCTGGCTGGCTTGATCGGACTGGGTCAAGGCAATGCCCTGCTGTTCACCGTGCTCTGCGGCAGTGCTTCCTACATCGCGGTGCCGGCGGCCATGCGCATGACCGTGCCGCAGGCCAACCCCAGCCTCTACATCTCCTCGGCCCTCGGGCTCACCTTCCCCTTCAGCATCATCATCGGCATCCCTCTCTACATGCAGATGGTGAAGCGCTTCATCCCCGCCTTCTGAGCCACCATGGAACGTCTTGATCTGATCTTCAGCGAGCGGGAGCTCGACAAGGTGTTGGCCGCCGTCGATGCCTGTGGTGCACCTGGCTACAGCGTGATGCGTCACATCACCGGCAAGGGACGCAACGGCCTGGTGGTGTCGGAAGACAGCGAGATTGCCGGCGGCGGGACCAATGTGCACATGTTGCTGTTCTGTGAACCCGCCATCGCCGAGAGCGTTGCCCAGGAAGTGCGCAAGATCTTCGAGTACTACGGAGGGGTGGGCTTTCGTGCCAAGGCGTCTGCCATCTGAGTGCGGCGGCCAGGGCCCCACCCGTGTGTCACAGTCCAGGCAACGACAGGTCAGTGCTGGAATTCTCCAAAGGCCATCTGCTGCGAGCAGACTCTGAAAAACCACCTCCATATCTTCAGGACCTTTGTAAAAAATCAATCGAGGTCTTGGTCCAGAGGTCATCAGGTAGATCGTTGAGACCCCGCCGTGCTGAAACTGGCATCAGCAACACTTTGGCCTGCTTCTCCACAGCCAACTCGGCGACGGCAATGCCATTCGGGATCATCTCCACGGAACCGCCCAGGTTGAGGGAGCCCACGATGATGGTGCTGGCACGGGTGTTGCAATCCAGCAGACCACCAACCAGGGAAGCCATGATCGGCAGACCGAGTCCAGCCCCGGAACGATCGGTGTCCATGGAAGGGGGATCGGTCCAGAGGATGGCCAGCGGATCCACCTCGACATCGCTACTGACGTTGCAGCCACGCAGCTTCTCAACCAGGGCATCGAGCAGGGTGACAGGTGCGGCCATCGACCCATGCCCTCCTGGCCTGGGGGCGCTGGTTGAGCCTTGAGCTGAACACCCTTTGTGCGTAGGCGGAGATGGATCTCTTCTGCTGCCTTAACTGCGCGATTTCGGAGTTGGTCAGCCGTTCGGAAACCATGGAGATAACTGACTTCGTTGGCGGTGAGGGCACCGGGATCGATGCCGAAGGTGTTTCGGATGGCATCAGGGAACCTCGCACGCAAACGGTTGACCACACGGGCCTCAGGCCTGAGCGGCTTGAGCCGGCCTGCATTCACCAGCGTAGCGACGGCGGCTACCCTGCCTCCATAGCGCTGGATATCGAAGCTGTTGCCAGCCGCAGGTGCCCCAGGGATGGGAGCCCCGAAATCGGTGGCGAGGGCATGATTGGTTGCATCACAGCCCCAGAACCAACTGTCGGGCTGGAAACTCTCAAGAATTGAGCCACCATTACCCACACTCGCCAGATCCACGTTTTGACACGGGGCCTTTCTAGTGTCAGCATGTAGGTAACCATCCAACACCAATCAGCTCATGATTTGCAACACAATTTTTTCATTTTTCATCCAATTACAGAAATAGTACAGTGCTCATTGAATTTTCCGTCGAAAACTTCAAATCAATTAAAGATGAGGCGCGACTCAGCCTTGTGGCTGGACCTGGCAAAGAACACCGCGACACCCATATAATCATGCCGGAGATGAACCAGGGTGTGCGCCCAACGCCCTTGCTGCGTTCTGCCGCAATCTACGGTGCGAATGCAGCCGGCAAGAGCAATCTGATCGAGGCACTGCAGAATATGCAACGAATTATTTTAGAGCCTGTAGGTGATTCTCTCCCAGTCAAACCGTTCCTTTTCAATCCCGGTACCAGAAACAAACCAACAATATTCGAGATTGTTGGCATTGTAGATTGCATGCAATTTCAATATGGCTTTTCTGCAACCTCAGAATTTATAATTCAAGAATGGCTCTACGCTTGGCCTCGTGGACGCGTTCAAGTCTGGTTCGAGCGCACCGGCGCTGCTGAAAGTGAAGTGGTGGAATGCAAGTTTGGTGATAAGCTTACGGGCAACAAGAAGACTTGGCAATCGGCGACGCGACCGAATGCATTACTCTTGTCCACCGCATTCAACCTCAACAGCAAGCAGCTGACACCTATCTTTGAATGGTTTAAAACAAAACTCCACATTGGTAAATTCCAAGCCTGGACAGACGGGTTCTCTGAGAAGTGGTACAAAGATGATTGCAAGAAGAAGGAAATGATTCAATTCCTGCGCTCCGCTGACTTGGCTATTGATGATCTACGATTTGAGAAGAAGGATTTTCCACTTGAAATGCTACCAGACAATATTCCTTCAGAGGTGAAGAATCAAATGAAGGAAATATATTCTAGTACAAAGATAACTAATATCTATCTTAAACACAACACAGGGCATGGAAATCCTGTTGATCTGAAGTTGGAAGAAGAATCAGAAGGCACCCAGAAAATATTTGGTCTTGCTGGCCCATGGAGTCACACCTTAGATAAAGGACATATGATTGTATTCGATGAGTTGAATGAACATTTACATCCTAAGTTAGTTAAATTTTTAGTGAATCTGTTCCATGACTTTAATACAAAAGATGCGCAACTTATTTTCTCAACTCATGATACATCTATTCTAAGTGAAGATGTATTCCGACGCGATCAAATCTGGTTCTGTGAGCGAAATCTCCGTCAAGAGACGAGGCTATTTCCACTAACAGAATTTAAGCGGCCCCATAGAGTTGAAAATCTAGCGCGTTCATATCTTACCGGACGTTACGGCGCGCTACCCTATGTTACTACCCCAGAAAATGGTCAGGAGGTTGATCTATGATTCATTGTCCTCGCCGCGACATCGGAAGAAAAAAAGCAACTCGAAACTGTAATGATCGAGTCCTGATTGTATGTGAAGGTAGAAAGACAGAACCTCAATACTTCCGCGGTCTTAAAAATCACTACAGGTTA
>SRMO01000084.1:285479-285602 GCA_004768415.1 Aphanocapsa feldmannii 277cV
TCGCTGATGCTGAAACCACAAAACAATGGAATCCATCTACAGAAGTACATAAACTTGTCAGCTATTTAGGGCCTGCTGAAAAAGCCTAGATCCATTGCGCTGCAGCACATCTGACCATGCTGG
>SRMO01000085.1:0-3292 GCA_004768415.1 Aphanocapsa feldmannii 277cV
CGGGGTGGCGATGACGTGAACTCCAGGAATCGGTTCAGCGTGAGTGAAAGTCTTCAGGCGGCCGACCGGGCCCGTTCGTTGGCTCCAGCATGAGAGGAGGCCAGACGGCTGAGCAGCGGCACCACCACGGCCTACATCGCGCCAGGGTTGCCGTGGGAGAACGGCTTTGCCGCATCGTTCAACGGACGATCCGGGATGAGTCCTCAACACCGAGCTGTTCACGGCCCCCACAGAGGCCCAGCTCCTGGCCGATCACTGGCGCCGGGAGTACATGCACATACCCTCGCGGCCCGCATTCGGCTCTCCAAGGGCTTACGTCCCTGGAGACAGCCCGACAAGGGGCTACCCCATGACCATCGCCTCACACTCGCATTCGGCCTGGACCAGTCATAGGGTGCAGGTCAAACCTCACGCTTTGTGACCATCTCACAGACATCTCAACCAACTGGAATTGATGAACAGGGGGCTGAGATGGAACGGTAGGGATATGACCAGAAAACCAGCTCAAAACCTAAACCTTCTCACAAAACTTCTCACATCTAAGGCTGAAAGACAATGAGACTCATTGCAGTGCAATATCTTTGCAGAAATAAGCGGCTAGCTGTTTGAGCAGGCGTTCGGCGGCCTGGTGGTTGCTCCTGAGGCGCTCGATCCCCATGCCGCCCAGGGATGTCACCAGGGACTGGAGATCGCGGCGGGGCTGATCGGCAGCTGCAAAGTATTCGTCGTAGCCACCACTGGGTAGATATCCTGTGAACATGGCGATTCACGCGCTTAGGGAAACTCTGGTAAAAGGCCAGGGCACTCCCTTGTAGAAGTCAGGATCCCTTGCAGGAACCTGAGGCAAGCGTTGTGCTGCGGAGTGTTCCAGTGTTTGCCTGGCAACGTAATCGTGGCAATTCTAGAGGGGCATCAAGGTTCAGTGAGCTACCAAAAAGTACTCCAGCTGCTGGATTGACTGAAGTTTTGGTTGCGGTTGATACCGATTAGCCCCTTCTGCTGCCTGTGCTGTCCCTGATCAGGTGCAGCATCGGCGCGACTGGCTCCGAGCCCATGGCAGACAGCGCCAAGCAGACTCCGGGAAACGTCCAGAGCACTGAAGGGTACCTAGAAAAATCAAGTAACCTTGCTTTGTAGAATGACATGTTGCCATGAAGGAATCATTAGCTGCATGGGATTGCGTAGACTAGCAGTGCTTTTCCGATCAGAAATAAGCAATTTTTCGAGGTACTTTAAGAGCTTGCTGAGATTCATAATCGTTCTTTCCTCAGGCTGCCACTCAGGAAATCAATCATGACTATTATAGTGCAACTGATTAGCAATCTTTCGTTGAAAGCTGGGCGTAGTCACAGTAACAGTGACTTGTGCAGGTCTCTCAATATCGGACGGGGCACTGCCTGCGCTCACGCGCATAAATACCCATCGATGCCCATATTCCCAAGCCGCTCTCACGAGCTTAACATCTAAGCAGCGAGAACAGGGCACCCTCCATAAATTACCTTCGACTTATCTAACAAGTCCTACTGGCTAACAGGATCCCTTAGAACTACTGCACTTTTGCAGCAACATGTCATCCAAGTGGTCACTCCTACAAATGAAAAAGTCCTGTCGATTGCAGGAGAAGATGGTAATGGAAGCGGCAAGGAATCCCGTCTATACCCAGGTCCACGATGCCGCCATCCAAGGCGCAGAAGCGGTTCAACAGGCTGCTGACGTCAGCCAGAGTTTGTGTGGGTCCCCCCTGATCAGTGCCGCAACCGTCCCCTTCAACCCGACAATTTTTAACAAGATCGCCTGATACGACCACAAGGATGCCATTTTTTCTGGCAGCCACAGGATCGATGGAGGAGGTTTCACGTTTTCGATAAGATATCGCGTGGCGCACCAGCGTGATCAGGCCGGGTTGAGAAGAGCAGTTGTCATGCCCTCAACTTGTTAGCTCTCGCCTCGATCGCAGTGCATCGGTCCATGAGTTCTATGAATGTCTCGCTTTCGGGAGCAACATACCGTCAGTCAGCATCATCTCGTAGTCCCTGGCGAGAACCTCACGTGCGCTGTCGCAGGGAACGAGCTTCAGACTGCCCGAGACTGCGGCTGTATAGGTGATCCACTGGCCGCAGGCATCTTTCTCGCGGAAGAAATTTTCTTTGTGGCGGGCGACCGAAAGTGCGAGCTCGCGATCGGAGATGGCACGCGCTGCAATCCCCCCTTGATCGAGACGAACAAGATCGTGCCAGTGCCGCGACATGCGATTGCCCTTTTTCCCCTCCTGGCAGCAGAAGACGTGAATGGCGGTCGCTTTTTCCCAGAAGGTCCGCTCGGCCAACATGACAGTCGGGCACGCCTGCGGGAAGACGAGATCGGGCAGGTGCTTCGCCGCATCGCATACGACCGGACAGCTCTCGTGTGGTTCGCCTGTGGAGCGCGCACCGAACTCGAGAATGACTTCCGGGCGTACCAATTGGGTTGCGGCCTCCTCGAATAGCGGCTCGTAGCGAATGTAGAGCCGCTCGGCCTCGGCACGAATCTCTTCTGCCCGGAAACCGGCGCGTTCGAGTTCTTCCTCCACGATCGGACGGGCTTCATCCCGAACCCATCCTTCGAGAAAGCCACGGATTTCCTTCGTCCAGCGTTGGCCCTGACTCCGTGAGGGTGGAAGCGCCTCGTCGCCAGCGCCGTCAACCAGGTCCGGCGCCAGGGCTTTGATGTCGTAGGTAATGTCGATGTCTTCGGAGAACCGGTCGATCAGGCCCCATGCCTTCGACAGCGACGTGCCACCTTTGAAGGTGAGATGGTCAGCGAACGGGGCGTTGAACAAGACGCGCAGTGTGGCGACGACCCAAACGTCCTTCTCCAGGAGACGTGCCCTGCGACCGCTTCTGGCCTTTGCCACGTCCAACGCATCGCGCCTGTCTTGGACCGAGAGAGCCTCGTACCGCATCTCAGCCATGGGAAAGGCAGGTGCTCACTGGTTCCTTCAGCCAGGGGGGCATGCTGTCCTGCGCCGCCGAAAGCTCGTCCCGATCCTCAGCGGAAAGACTGGACAGGGCCGCTTCGAGGTTGTCCTCGACCTCCTTGGGGCCGAGCCATGCCAAGGCGCGGATGACGTTCCCCGCCTTGCGATGGGGGGCCTGCAGTTGCCAGAGCGGAGCCTGGCGTAGCTCGACGGTAAGCGAGCCAAAGTGCAGCTGTCGGTTGGGACCGGAGGTGAGATAGACCGCACAAACCGGATTCTGCGTGGTCAGGCCAAGGCAGTTGGCCGCAGCACCGCCGCACGGCACTATGACTTCCT
>SRMO01000085.1:4237-7586 GCA_004768415.1 Aphanocapsa feldmannii 277cV
GTTGGCCGGAGTCTCCCCCTACAGGAAACTGTTTACTTTTATTAACATTGATACTAATTATACCGCTTGCCCCATGATCTGAGTGTATATGCTAAATTTAGGAAGTCTGAGGTTTCCCATGAAAACCATCTCCATCCTGTTCGCTCCCTTGCTAGTCTTGATGTCGGCAGCGCAGGCCACAGTTGTTGACCAGAGAGTAATCCTCTCGACTTCCCATAGCTGCGCTCGGCTTGGGCCGAAGCCGTCCTGGTGTGGCTGTGGAATCAGCAAAAGAATCGATTCCAAAGATGCAGACTGTCTTGAAGCTGGTTATACAAACAGCTACCCATGGTATTACTTTGGCTTTGCCAAGGGTAAGGCCTGGGCACGGAACAAGTGCTCTAGGAAAGGGGGTATAATGGTAAAGGTGGACCGTGGCCAAGGGGCCTTGGATTGGGCATGGCGCCTTGACGGCGGAAATAAAAAGTCGAAGACCGGTACCGGCAGGATCAACGGTGTCTACTGTTGCACAGACCGGAGTGACAAAGGTCTATGCGAAGATTGATTAGGGAATCTCTGAACAAGTTCCTCCCAAGTGCGCTAGAATCAACTCATAATTGATGGGAAGGCCTTGGCATGAAGAGCATTGAGAAGAGCTTTGCTGATCTTGAGTACGAGAACAAGAAACGGAAGACGCGGAGGTAGCTGTTTCTAAAGGGTACCTGGAAAAATCATCTCAGCTTTCCTGTGGGATGGCCTGTTGCCATGAAGACACCAGTAGTAACAAGGGATTGCCGGAGACAGCAGAGCTTTCGGTCGAGGAAGAAGCGATTTTTCGAGGTGCCCTAAATCGGATGGATGCTCTCATACCCTGGGATGCGCTGGTGGAGCAGATCAGGCCGTACTACCCCAGTTCTGGTAAGGGGAGAGTGCCCTCGAGTCTGGTCTGCAGTGATCTGCCGGAGCCGCTTTCGCAGCTTGGCATCCTGGTCGAGACGACGTTGTCGGGATGGCACTGACTACGCTCTAGGCCAAGCATGCTCGGCTTTGTTGATGCGCCGCTGGTTCCTGGGGATAGGCATTGGTCTGGGAGCACTGGCCCTGACGGGGGGCTGGCATCTCGGTTCGGTCTACTGGCGCCTCTCCAATCCAGGACAGGTTCGGCCGCCGGCCTTGCCAAGCGAACACATTGCATTCAGAACCACCGCCGGGAATGCTCTCTTTGCCCAGGCTGTGGCCAGTCAGGCAAGTGCAGATCACATTGGCCTTGTCAATGCTTTCCAGGAACAGGAAAAGGCCAGTTGGTGCGGTGTTGCCACCGCTGTCACAGTGCTCAACGCCCGCGGTGATGACCTCACACAGGCTGACTTTTTTACAACAGATGTGCAGGCTGTTCGTTCTTGGTGGGCAACGACGTTCAAGGGGATGCCATTGGCTGATCTGGCAACTATGCTGACGACTTATGATGCTACAGCCAAAATCTATCCAGCCAGAATGAGTTCCATTGAGGCGTTTCGCAGGGAACTCCTAAGCAATGCAAGTAGTCAATCGGATTGGTTGATTGTCAATTATGATCGGCGTATGCTTGGACAGAAGGGAGGTGGGCATATCTCACCTGTGTCTGCCTACGCTGCCGCCGAAGATAAGGTGCTTCTGCTCGATACTGCTGCCTACAAATACCCGTTCCACTGGATACCTGTCGAAGACCTCTATGGGGCGATGGCCACGGCGGATTCGGAACTGGGGACCAGCCGCGGATGGCTGGTGGTGCGCTGAATGGCGTTGGCAATCAGACTGACGCCCGCTCAACCGGTCCCCAGGCCATGACGCCGACAATGGTGGTGGTTGGTATGGGTCGATCCGGCCTTGCTGCGGCACGGCTCCTGCGGGCCGAGGGCCGGCCGGTGCATCTTCTGGAGAGCCAGGCGACACCAGCCCAGCATGTGCTGGCCGAAGAGCTGTGCAGCCAGGGCATTGCCGTCAGCCTCGGGGTTCCCCTCCGGAGCGAGAGCCTCGATGCTGTCGTTCCCGACCTTGCCGGATTGGTGCTGAGTCCGGGCATTTCCTGGAATCACCCGTCAGTGCTGGCCTTGCGGCGCCGCGGCCTTGTCGTCTTTGGCGAGATGGAGCTGGCCTGGAGGGCGCTCGCTCAGAGCCCCTGGATCGGGATCACAGGAACCAATGGCAAGACCACCATCACAACCCTGGTTGGTCACCTGCTGAGGCAGGCCGGTCTGGATGCGCCCACCTGCGGCAACATCGGTGTGGCTGCCAGCGAACTTGCTTTGCAGCGCCGCTGTGCCGAACCGCCGGACTGGGTGGTGGCGGAACTGAGCAGCTATCAGATTGAAGCGGCACCCTCCCTGGCACCGCGGATCGGTGTGTGGAGCAACCTCAGCCCCGACCACCTGGAGCGGCACGGCACGGTGGAGCATTACACGGCCATCAAGGCCTCGCTGCTCGATCGCAGTGCAGTCCGGGTGCTCAACGGCGACGACCCGGTGTTGCGGGAGGTTGCCCGCCGCTGGGATCCTCTCGGTTTGCGCTGGATCACCACCGGTCCCAGGGGCGACGCATGGCTCGGCATCGAGGCTGATCAGGTGGTGAGTGCAGCGGGGCCACTCCTGCCTGTCGCCGCTCTGACGCTGCCGGGTGTTCACAACCGGCAGAATCTGCTGCTGGCCACCGCTGCCGCCCTGGAGGCCGGGCTCTCTCCTGCTGCGATCGAAGCCGGCGTGCGCTCTTTCCAGGGGGTTCCCCACCGTCTCGAGGGTGTCGCCAGTGTCCACGGCGTGCACTTCATCAACGACAGCAAGGCCACCAACTACGACGCGGCATGCATGGCTCTGCAGGCCATGGAAGCCCCGGTGGTGCTGCTGGCCGGAGGGCGTGCCAAGCAGGGAGAGATGACCGCCTGGATCGAGGCCATGGACGGCAAGGTTGCCGCTGTGGTGCTCTTCGGTGAGGCCAGGGAGCTGTTCGATGCAGCCATCGCCAGCGGACGACCCGAGATCGAGCGCCTGTTGGCGGTGGACCTGGCTGCGGCAGTCCCGTTGTCGTTGGAGCGCGCCCGTACCCTTGGACTTGCCACGGTGCTGCTGTCACCGGCTGCGGCGAGCTTCGATCAGTTCGAGAGCTATGAGCAACGGGGTGACCAGTTCAGGGAGCTGGTCTTGAGCGCTTGCCGAAAACCGTGATGAGTTGGCAGATCCCGGCGATGGTCTTGTGGACCGACGGGCTATCACCGGGCCTGCCACGGCGGCGTGTGGCAGGCCTGCCGCACCAGGGAGGAGGCGATGGAGCAGCTGGACAAGGTGGCTGGCCAGTGCAGGAACGGGGGGCCAAGGCCCCCCGCGCCGGATCAGCCGTT
>SRMO01000085.1:7658-15037 GCA_004768415.1 Aphanocapsa feldmannii 277cV
GTGGTCTTCTGTCGATCGGTGAAGGCAGTGCCTTTGTAGACCAACCGCAGCTGGGCGTCGTGCAGGCGCTGTTCCTTGACAGCCTTGGTCCGGATCAGAGCGAGTTCGTTCAACATGGTTTTTTGTTGAGAATCCAGACCCCCGTTCCCTGGTCTGGGTTTCTGCGCCTTGGCCGAGCCAAAGGTGAACGTGATCAAAGTGTAGCGTAGACTACAGGAATGCAACAGCCTCGTGAAGGCGCAGCAGGTCGTGACGTCCGGCCCTCTGGCAACCCTTCAGAGCTCCTTGGTGGTATGGCGAGCCGAATCAGCGCTCAGGTCGTTTCCGCGGCCAGCCCCCTCAGAGCCCGCCCGCAGCAGCAACAGGACGATCGAGGCGCTGAAGAAAGCCATCACCACCTCAAGCAGGGCACTGCTGTTCATGGAGACAAGGGCCTCGCGGCCAATCATCGGACTGTGCTGGCTGTTCTAACGCTGCAGAACGGCACCGGCTGATCGGCGACCCACACCAGACCGAACACACAGACCCCCGGGTGGCTCCACGACTGCCATGGGTGCATAAGGAAGACGCTGGACCCCCGCCACCGCCACTCTCGCCTCAAGTCCCGGAATGGGTAGAGGGCGACGGGTCCCTCGATGGTGCGGAGGCCTCGATCGGCCGCTTCTGCCTGGGTCTGGAGCTGTCACGTCCGTTTGCCAGTGGTCTGGAGCCCTTCGCTCGGTTCCATGGTCGCTACGACAGCGGCGATGGCCCCACAGGCGCTGCAGGCGAGCTGGTGCTGGGCCTACGCTACGGCGATGAACGGCTCGATCTGGAGCTGCGCGGCAACCGCCTGACCTCGGCGGCGGACCTCGAGCAATGGGGTGCCAATGCCCGGCTCGACTACGGCCCGGCCACGGATGGCACGGGGCTGAACCTGGCGCTCACCAGCCAGTGGGGCGCTGCGGAGAACGGCGATTCCTTCCTGGACGGCCACACCATGAAGCTACCCGTCCCGGTACTGGTCTCGGCCCAGGGCGGCAGCATCCCTGCGGAGATCAGCGGCGAGATCGGCTACAGCCTCTCCATGGGTCAGCAGCGGGGAATCCTCACCCCGAACCTGGGCTATGACCACAGCGACAACGGCAGCTCCCGCAGCCGGGTCGGTCTTGCCTACGCCCTCTCCAGTGCTCTCGACAGGGACATCGAGTTGCGCCTCGATCTGGCCCGCAGCGAGTGACGTCAGGAGGACCCGGACCACAGCATTGAACTGAGCGCCAGCCTGCAGTTCTGAGTCCGAGTCAATGCCGTGCCTTGATGCTCCGCCATCTCCTGGCAGGTCACGACCCTGCCCCTGCGACTCCACTGGTCCGTGCCGGGGCCACTGGATCCGGTCGCCGCAGCGGCCCCGGCCCTGCTGGCCGATCAGCGCTGGCAGCGGCGGGTGCGTCGCTGGGTGGCCCGGGAGCTGTCACCCCTGCTGCGAAAGCACCACTGGCAGAAGGCGTTGACGATGGCCAGGGGGATGGCTCCAGCCAGGGAGCACAGGGAGCAGAAGCAGAAACAGTCTGGGTCAGCACCGGCCCGTGGCCGTCTTCAATGCCGCTGATCTGGAAGGGGAGGCCAGGCCCTGGCTGGGCTGAGCGAGCCCCGCAAGGCTGCGAATCTGATCGCTCCGGAGTTGATGGACCAGCGATCCACTGATGCCCTTGATGCCCTGTTGAAAGGCCCCATCCAGGAGTCGCGCAGTCTGACTCCGGGGCAAGGGTTTCACGAGCCGGCAGTCGCCGGACCTTGCCTCTCCGGAGCCATGCCCGCGGTGTTCCTTCATGGCGCCCAAGGCGCTCTGGCTCATGGTTGTTGCACTGTCCCGTGCCTATGGCACCCCCGAGCAGGATCCGTTCGTGGTGCTCCATTTAGCCTGCATGAGGTGGAGCGCATCCTGGAGCGTCATCCCGAGCAGCTGCTGCGTCGCTGCTGGATCGATCACCCACCCCTATGGAGAAGAGGAGGTCGCCCACCTGGAAGAGGAGGTGCTGCCGGCAATCACTGCCTGTCTCAAGCGCATTGATGAGATCGATGCCAGGTTGCAGGCCCGGGAAGCAGCCCGCAGCACCGCGTTGCCGCCCAGCTGGCCTGTAGATCATGCTCCTGCCACGGCCCGAGGATCCGTAGGGCCGGGGGGGCGATGCTCCCTGGCCCTTGGTGCTCGGGACGAGCGGGGGAACTCTGATGGGCACCTTGAACAATCAATCAACCTTCCCCTATGAGCTTACTGAAAAACTCAGATCCGTTGCGCCAGAAGGGATATGGATTGTCGATTTCCTTGTCAATGGGCAAAATACGGCCAGCGTCGACTAAAGAGTGGTCTTCTCATCTTCCCAGTGCAAGACATCTTGAGAAAAGCGAAATCCATTGTGCCAAAAGGGATCTGAGCTTACCAGGCGCTTACCGATGGACAAGAGATCGTTGATTCTGACCAGGAATTAGCCTCTGGCTTTCCGCGCGAAGACCCGCTTGAAAAAGCTAGATCTGTTGCACTAGAAGGGATCTGAGTTCTTCAGTAAACTCTTATGGGATGATATGTTACCATGAAAGGCACCAGAAGCAGCAAGGGATTACATGGGTCAGTAGGGCTGTTCAGATGAGAGAAAGATAATTTTCAATGTGCCCAAAAGAGCCTGGCACTCCCAACTGTAGCATGCATGATCGAGAACTTGACCTCGGGATGTGACGTGGGCGTGGGAAATCCCGTTTCAAACCGCCACACATGGTGTATGGTTGCATGTAGCTGTGCCTCTCTAGGGTGAATCAACAATGTCCACCTATAAGAAAATCAAGCCTATGAAGCGTGTAAGTATTACGGAAAACCCTGAGGACTACATGGCACTGGATCGACTTCCCTGGCGAAGCGATGTAAGCGCATCGTGGTTGATTCGTCGATCAATCCGCAAGTTTTTACGGTGGCAACGTGGCGATTGTCGGATTAATGTCCCGCTCAATCGGGAGTTTGCTTGATGGCCGGGTTGTCGTCCACATGGCAGCCATCGCTGCCTGGTCTGTGTCCGGTGACTGATGCTATCGCCCTCCTTGCCGTAGCGGACAGTAAGCAGCGCGGCGCGATCTATACAAGACGGGAGGTGGTTGAATTCATTCTCGATCTTGCTGGCTATACATCCGACCGCCCTCTTTACAGTTACCGTCTTTTAGAGCCATCCTTTGGTGGCGGCGATTTCCTGCAGATCGTGATCGAGCGTCTGCTTGAAAGCTGCCAGCAGAATGATTCATGCTGCGACCTTTCTCTTGCACTTACACAGTGCATTCGCGGCGTCGAGCTACACCAACTCTCTTTCGAGAGTACACGCTGCAAGGTA
This sequence comes from Aphanocapsa feldmannii 277cV, assembly GCA_004768415.1. Lineage (GTDB taxonomy): Bacteria > Cyanobacteriota > Cyanobacteriia > PCC-6307 > Cyanobiaceae > Aphanocapsa_A > Aphanocapsa_A feldmannii. Next base: position 11,012 of record SRMO01000085.1, read on the forward strand.
ATCATATGGCTCAAAGAAACAGGTATGATGGCCGATAAGGCAGAGGATCTTGCCGATGCATGGCTTGTGCATGGCGATTTTTTGCTAACTGAATTGCCCGGCTCCTTCGATTTTGTTGTCGGCAATCCACCCTATGTGCGGCAGGAAATGATTCCCGATGCCTTGATTGCTGAATACCGCGCACGATACAATACAATGTTTGACCGTGCCGATATCTATATTCCCTTTATCGAGCGGTCACTCACATTGCTTACTGACAGTGGGACTCTAGGCTTTATCTGCGCCGACCGCTGGATGAAGAATCGCTATGGTGGTCCTCTACGTCAAATGGTGTCCGAAGGCTTTCACCTCAAAGCCTATGTCGATATGACCAACACAATGGCCTTTCATGGCAATGTAATTACTTATCCTGCAATCACGATAATCACCAAGGGAAAGTCTGGCAAGACACGGATCGCCTACCGCCCGCATATCGACAAAACTGTGTTGGATTCCCTCGCACGGCAATTGCGTGACAAATTACCGCCACTGCCCGGCAGCCCAGTGAAAGATGTAGCCGATGTTGCTGTTGGGTCACAGCCTTGGATTCTGGAATCGTTGGATCAGCTCATGCTTGTTCGTAGACTGGAACGCGACTTCCCCACACTCGAAGAGGCCGGATGCAAAGTAGGTATTGGCGTGGCAACTGGTGCAGACAAAGCCTTTATCGGTCTATTCAACGAACTAGATGTGGAGGACAACCGTAAACTCCCACTTGTCATGACTCGCGACATCGACAGTGGCAAAGTAAAATGGCGTGGTCTTGGTATTGTTAATCCATTTGCCGATAGCGGTTGTCTTGTTGATCTAAACGATTATCCTCGCCTCAGAAAATTTCTCGAACAACGGCGTGTCCAGATAGCAAAAAGGCATATTGCGCAGAAAATGCCGGCCAATTGGTACCGCACGATTGACCGCATCTACCCAGCACTTGCAAACAGGCCAAAGCTGCTTATTCCTGATATCAAGGGCAAAGCACATATTGTCTACGAAAATGGACACTTGTACCCACACCACAATCTTTACTTTGTCGTTTCGGATGAGTGGGACTTAAGGGCGCTGGGTGCCGTGCTAAGATCGGGCATCGCCGAGCTCTTTGTATCGATCTATGGGACCAAGATGCGTGGCGGCTATCTGCGCTTTCAGGCTCAATACCTGCGACGAATTCGACTACCACGCTGGCAGGACATTCTCACCGCCCATAAAGCTGAACTTATCGAAGCGGCAGCGTGCAATGATGCGGATGCCTGCAACGAGGCTGTCGCGAAACTCTATGGCTTTTCACAAGAAGAGCGTATCGCTATCAGCGACAACAGCAAATAGGAGGATGCATGGGAATTGATCTTGCTGATCATGAACGTAAGGCGCACGAAGCCATCCAGTCATTCTGGAGCAGCCGTGAAAAGGCACGCCAGAAGCAAAGTGAATCTGGTAAAGCTGATCAAGGCGAACGTGCAGGCGTGACGGCCGGCAAGAACATGGACGGATTTATCAGCCTTGTTATCGACATCGTGCGAGCGAACGGACTGACTAACGCCAACATCCATCAGCAGCGTCGTGTATTGACATTACCAGGTTACTTTCGGCCTACAAAGTTGTGGGATCTTCTGGTTATCAACGAAGGCCACTTGATCGCGGCGCTCGAATTCAAAAGTCAGGTTGGCCCCTCCTTCGGCAACAATTTCAACAACCGTTCTGAGGAAGCCATCGGCACCGCACATGATCTGTGGATGGCCTACAGGGAAGGGGCCTTTGGCGAGCAAACGCGCCCTTTCGTTGGCTGGCTGATGTTGCTGGAAGATGCACCGGCATCGCGCTCACCTGTACGTGACTCATCACCTCATTTTCAGATATTAAAAGAATTTCAAGACACCTCATATGCCGAACGTTACAATATCCTCTGCCGCAAGTTGATTCAGGAGCAGCTTTACACAACAGCATCAACACTAGTATCGCCGCGTTCGTCTTCTGCGGATGGCATTTATTCAGAACTGAGCCAGATGACCAGCCTACGCACATTCGTTACTCAGTTTGCCGGCCATATCGCCGCAGAGGCAGCAAGGAACTTATGATCAGCATTCGCTACCCGATCTGTCTTTTGGCCAATACACTTCTGCAAGGGCATCGTGGGTCGAACTCATCCTCTCCTTCAATTACGCTCTTCCCAGAGTGTGCGTGACTCCTGAAGAAAAGCCCTCACCTTAGCGGTGTTGTATTAACAGCCAGCTTCTATCCACCGCAAACAACAGCAACATAAACTACCTCAGATAGAGCGGACAATGCTCCACTACGTGAACAACTTCTTCATTGAGGCCTTCCGCTGTCTGAGCGGCAAAGTGAACCCCCAGGAGCAGCTGCATCGCCGCCGCGAAGCGGCATCGGCAGAAGGCGGTGGCGATGGCCAGGGGGATGGCTCCAGCCAGGGAGCACAGGAAGCAGAAGCAGAAATGGCCTGGGTCAGCTACCGGCCCGTGGCCGTCTTCAATGCCGCTGATCTGGAAGAGAATGCCCTAGCCGGCCTGAGCGATGCCCGCAAGGCTGCGGATCTGATCGCTCCGGAGTGGTGGACCAGTGATCCACTGATGCCCTTGATGCCCTGTTGAAAGGCCCCATCCAGGAGTCGCGCAGTTTAGCTCCGGGGCAAGGGTTTCACGAGCCGGAAGTTGCCGGCCCTTGCCTCTCCGGAGCCATGCCCGCGGTGTTCCTTCATGGCGCCCAAGGCGCTCTGGCTGGCTCATGGTTGTTTCACTGTCCCGTGCCTATGGCACTCCCGAGCAGGATCCGTTCGTGGTGCTCGATCCAGCCTGCATGAGGTGGAGCGCATCCTGCAGGGTCATCCCGAGCAGCCGCTGCGTCGCTGCTGGATCGATCACCCACCCCTATGGAGAAGAGGAGGTCGCCCACCTGGAAGAGGAGGTGCTGCCGGCAATCACTGCCTGTCTCAAGCGCATTGATGAGATCGATGCCAGGTTGCAGGTCCGGGGAGCGGCCCGCCGTGCCGCGTTGCCACCCAGCTGGCCTGTGGATCATCCTCCTGCCACGGCCTGGGGATCCGTAGGGCCGGGGGGCGATGCTCCCTGGCCCCTGATGGTCGGGACAAGCGGGGAACTCTTAGATCAACTGCAGCGCCTCCATGCCCTCGCTCACAACCGGATCCCTCAGCCAGGAGATCCTGCTGAACTCGCTGCTGACGATTGATGAGCTCACCACCGGTCTCACTGTTCTGGCCTGTAATGCCGCTGCCAATCCACAGCATACGCGACAAAAAGCAATGCATCCTCAAGCGGGAAAAATTTCTTAGTAGCATTGGTCTGCCGCTCAAGAGGCATTCCGATGCTGTCTCCTGCATTGAGGTTCCGGTTACTCGGAAAAAGCGTCCAGTAGCATTGCCGCCGATACCGGAAGGTGACTTTATTCCAGAACCCACTTTGAAGAATGAAGAATATGATTACATTCTCACTGTTATCGATCGACTATCGTTGAGCATCGAACGCAGCCGAGTGTCTTTACCACAATGAAGGAGGAATGGATTCGTGACATCATCCTTGTGAATCTCAATGGGCACTATGAAGGCAATGCGACCAGTGAAACATTCAATAATCAAGGAAAAACCGACATCCTGATTCGTGAAAATGGAAAGAACGTCTTTATTGCTGAATGCAAGTTTTGGAAAGGCGAAAAAGGGTTGCTAGATACCATCGATCAACTACTTGGCTACTTGACATGGAGAGACACGAAAGCGGCGCTTATTCTGTTCAGCAAGAAAAGGGATTTTACACAAGTTCTGGCTAACATTGAAGAAGGTGTTCCCAAGCACGGAAACTTTAAGCGACAGTTAGACAAAATTAACGATACGCACATACGGTATTTATTCAAACAGAAGAATGATTCACATAAGGATCTATATTTAGGGCACCTCGAAAAATAGTCCTATGGAGACGCTCCCAAAAATTATCTATGCAAACCATGCCAAAATTTAGATATATT
>SRMO01000086.1:0-3710 GCA_004768415.1 Aphanocapsa feldmannii 277cV
AGGTTCGCGACCAGGTGATCGATTTGATCGAGGCCTGGTGGAAGCTCACGCAGCAACCTGAGGCCAAGCTTCAGTACTGGACCCATGAAGAGAAGGGCTCCGGTGCTGGGTTGCTGCATACCCCGCTCGATACGGATGCCCTCTATGCCAGTGACGGATACAAGCAGTTCTCTACCAACTGGAGCCTGAGGGATGTGGAGCCAACCTTGCCGATTCGCTTGGTCAACTTCCGCGATGAGATCACCGCTGACGACTGAGTTAAACCATGCCTCCTAGCAACCGCCGAAAACAAGCTCCGCCCCCCTTGGGAGAAGCCCGTCAAAGCCAAGTGCTGCAGATGTATGGCCCCGGGGCGATGGTCGATCTGCCGGACTACGCGGTGCTGATTGGCGGTCTCGACTTCTGGAACGATCGCGGCTGCGATCCGATCCACGAACCCCGTCTGTTGCGCTTGGCTCAACAGGCCACAGGTGCTGCTCGGGTTGAGCTGCGCACACCGCCGAAGGAGGTTGATCCGCTCAAGAACATCAGTGGCTCGATCAAAGCGCTTCGCTTCCCTGAATGGTCGGTGGTGCAGAAGAAGATTCCCGATCGTCAGGCCTTTGAAGTCAACTGCCGCGCTCGTTTATTGGTCCACTACAACGACGGCTGCATCAAGAACTGGAAGAAGTACCAAGACCAAGACGGGGAACATCAGTTGGTTCCTGTCCGCTTCGTGATGGCCTGTCCCCATGGCCACCTCAGTGACATCCGCTGGCGAGATTTTTGCTTCCGGCAATTCGATTGCAAGAACACCGAGCACTTGTATCTGCTCGAGGCCGGCACAGGGAATGACTTCACCCAGATCTTCGTGCAGTCAGAGAGCGGGGTCACCCGCAAGTTGGCGGATGCCCTGATCCCTGAGACCAGAGCGTTAGGGACCTGCCAGGGCAAGACCCCCTGGCTAGGTCGCGACAGCCGAGACTCTGAGCAATGCCGCACCGATGGCAAGCCAACCCTGAGTCGGTTGCTGGTGCGTTCAGCCACCAACGCCTACTTCAGCGAGACGATCTCGGTGATCTCGCTCCCGGAAGAAGCTGGCGGACTGGCCAAGCGGGTGACGGAGCTTAAAGACGAGTTGGAGGTGATCAAAGCAGAAGCGCAGATCGGGATGGCACTGAAGTACAACCGACAGCTCAAGAGTGCCTTCGAGGGAATTGAGCCTGCAGCGCTGTGGCAGGCGATCGAGTCGCAGCGGCAAGGCCCAACGGGTGAGGTGTCGCAACCAAAAGATGAAGAGCTAAGGATGCTTGTGGGGCCCATGGATGGTGTCTCCAGCTGTGCAGAAGACAGCCCGTTTGATGCCACGGTCTGGACGCGAGGCGATCCCCCGCCGTGGTTCCAGAAGGCGATCAAGCGGGTGTTGCTCGTCAGACGCTTGCGCGAGGTTCAGGCCTTGGTTGGTTTTACCCGATTCACCGCTCGCACCAGCAGTCTTGGCGGCTTACCGATCGACACCACCAAGAGCAACGCACGGGCTCCTCTTGCAAACGACCTTCGTTGGCTCCCCGCCTCTGAGAACAAAGGGGAAGGGATCTTCATTGAGTTCGACCCAGCCACCATCAAGGAATGGGCCTCCAGTGATGCCGTGATGAGCCGTGCGGCTCAGTTCAGCAAGGCCTTCGAAAACGAGTGGCTGAAGTCACGCGGACTCGACACCGAACAGTTCCCCTTCCCTGGTGCCCCCTACATCCTGTTGCACAGCCTGAGCCATCTGTTGATTACTGAGATGGCTTTGGAGTGCGGTTATGGCTCCAGCTCGATCAGAGAACGGATCTACGCCAACTCCGAGATCGGCTACGGCATCCTGCTGCTCACCAGCACCTCTGGGTCGGAGGGCACTCTCGGTGGCTTGGTGGATGCCGGTAAGCGGATCGTGCCTTATCTGGAGCGTGCCTTCGAGAGAGGTCAACTCTGCAGCAACGATCCCTTCTGTTCAGAGCATGATCCGAACCACGAGTTCGATATTCGCCCCACCCACGGCGCTGCATGCCACGGCTGTGAGTTGATCGCTGAGACTTCCTGTGAGCAACGCAACGAGTTCCTCGATCGTGCGCTTGTGAGCCGGACGGTCTCGGTGGTTGATGACGCTGACGATCCGAGCTTCTGGAGTTTCATCAACCCTGAGGCCCATTGATGGCACTCACCCTGCCCAGTCAGACGTTGCGGGCAGTGGCCGCAAAACTCCGTCAGCTCAGCTACGTGCCAACGAGTTGGCAAGGAATTCTGGCAGGGATCAACGCTGATGGCCGCGGCCAGTTGGGACCATTCCTTGTGAAGCTTGTGCGTGAGGGGGGAAGTCCTCAGTTAATGGCCATGGTGCTGGAGCACTTGGCAGATCAACGGGAGGCCCTGCAGCAAGAACGTGATGCGTGGAGCTTCGTTTGGTCGGGCCCCGATCCTGCCCATGCCAAGACAGCTGACACCTTCGCCACCGTTAATCAACTCATCCAACAGGCGCAGACCAGCCTTCTGATCGCGACCTACAATATCGGCCTCTCTTCTCAGTTTCAAGACCTGATGGAGTCGATCGCGGATCGCTTGGAGTGCGGCCAGCTTCAGCGGGTTGAGTTGTTCTTTCACCCCATTCAGATCGCTGATCGGCTGGGGGCTGATCCGCTGGCCACCATCCGGCAATGGTTCGACGAGAAGGTTTGGCCCTGGTCAGCGAAGCCGTGCGTCTACGTCGATCAGCGCCTCTTGTCTGGGTCATCTGAGCGTTGTTACCAGCACGCCAAGGTGTTGGTGGCTGATGCTGCTACCGAGCGCTCCAGTGCCCTGGTCACCAGCGCAAACTTCAGCGAGACCGCCCAACGCCACAACTTCGAAGCCGGCTGGCTCGTGCGAGAACCCTGGCGTGCTGATCAGGTGGCCAAGCACTTCCAGCTGATGGTGGCAGAGGGGTTGTTTGTGCAGGTTTGAAGTAGGGCTTCCTGAAAAAGTAAATCAGGGCCTACTGAAAAAGAGCAGATCCATTGCCTCACCAGATCAGCGCGGTGTACGAGCACATGCTCCCCCGCCAGCCGATGCGCTTCCTCCTGGCGGACGACCCAGGCACCGGCAAGACGACCATGGCCAGCCGGCTGATTGGGGCTTCATAGCAACAGGCCATCCCGCCGGGCAAAGTTGCTGGATTTTTCTAGGTGCTCTACAGCCGTCCGACCACCGTCTGTCCATGGCCGGTCCCAGGCAGCGCGGCCGAAGGCCTGCGCAGCTCGATCAGATCACCGCTCTACACGGCGACGCTGGCCAGCCGCCGACCGGAAGCAGTCAACACATCGTCCGGACCACTCCAGACCACCAGGCCGGGACAGCCAGCAGAAGGCGGCAACCCCACCAGGGAAGAGAACGACACCAGAAAGGGAACGACAGCACCGCTGATAACCAGCAGCCACCTGGCTGTGACCAGGGATCAGGCCAGGGGATCATCCACATCTATATCCAGCAGCCGCGGCGAAGGCGACGACTCCCGCTCTGCCTGCGTACCCGATACTGGCGTCAGCGCAGGGGAAGCAGCGTCAGCAGCAGGCCCGACAGCGGGCAGGGATGCTGCTGCTGGTGCTGCTGTTGGTGTCGGTGCGGCTGTCGGTGCGGCGGCTGGTGTTGGTGTCGGAGCCGGATCGGTGGAGACGGAGACAAGGCGCCAGCCCTGCTCCTGCCACCCAGGCAGA
>SRMO01000086.1:4101-7241 GCA_004768415.1 Aphanocapsa feldmannii 277cV
GGGATCGATCGCGATCTCCTCTCCGGAGATACACAGCTCCACACGGCCCCCTTCGGCAGGGAGCGCCACGGTCGCCGCACTGACATAGGTGCCACTGCTGCCATCACGCAGCAACGGCGCCAGCTGCAGCTCCACCTGCACCGCTTCCGTGTGGCCGGGATGGGAAGCAAGGAGGGAGAAGCGTGCCGCGGCATCGAGCCTGGTGCCCAGCCGCACCTCCTCGCCGGCGCTGAACTGTCTCTCGCTGTTGCGCAGTGCATTGCGCTGGGTCATGCCCACCAGGGTGGTGGCGGCATCGAGGAGTGGATTGCCCGCTCTCCTGCTCATCGGTTAACTCCTCAGTTGGCGGTGATGTTGTAAAGGCGTCCTGCGGCACGTGGATGGAGGACGGCAAAGCCGACGTACCAGTCGATGCGGGTGCGGAACACCGGTGCATCCGGCACTTCCCCCAGATCACGTACCGAGATGCCGTAGCGGCCCTGGAAGGGACCCTGCAGTCCCGTCACTCCCTGATCCCCGAAGCTGCAGCAGTAGATCGAGCTGCTGTTCCCCGCCTCGTCGTAGCCCATCACCTCCAGATCCCGGGCATCGCGGTCCACCGTGACGATGTCGCAGTCCTGATAGCGATGGACCGTCATCCCGTAGGAGTTGGTGCCGGTCTGGAACACCCCACTGCCCATGCTGCTCCGGGCCAGTGCATTGAGCTGACGACGCATCGCCTTGCTCATCACCAGCACCTTGCTGCCGCCGTAGGCATTGACCGAATCGATCAGTTCATCGAGACGATCGAAATCGAGAGGTGCACCGGCTACGGCCGTGCCGTTGTTGTTGATCACCATCGCCTCACCGGGCTGTAGCCGGTGGCTGAGGCCATCGAAGCCACGTGGATTGGCGCTGCTGTCGCCGTTGATCACGGTGGCCTCGAGGGTGAGGCGCATCGAGCGGATCTTCATCTCGATCTGACTGGCCCGTGCCTCGGGACCCATGAGATCGACGATCGAGCGGTCCACATCCACATCACCACCGAAGAGATGCACGGCCTCGGCACGCTGATCGACAACGCCATGGCTCTGGCTGTAGCCCTCGTTGACGGCACGGAAGCCGACAGCCGGCAGTTCCTGTTCGGCGGCATAGAACAGGCCGCTGCCATTGATGTTCATGAACGGCAGACGTCCCAGCAGCTCACCCTCGGAGAAGGTCCTGAGGACAGCGAGGTGCTCCAGGCGGGTTTCGTATTTCGCTGCCTCGATGAGGGTGAGGCCCATGGCAGGTGGTCAGGTCACCAGCCATTGCCGAGCTGATCCAGGCCCGGCGGCGCCGCAGGCAGCAACCAGGCCTGTGGCTGTCCTGTGGGTGTGCTGCAGGCGGCAAGAGGAGAGGGACACTCCCATCCGCCATGGGCAGCAAGACAACCCGGGCTGCCATGGGCAGCAGGCCAAGCCGGCCCCCATTCCCCCCCGGGCCCTGGCACCGGCTCAGCCAGCACTGGCCAGCACGGTTCAGGCAGCAGTGGCCGGCACGGTTCAGGCAACGCCGCCGGGCAGTGATCGCTGCCGATCCGGCGATCCTCACGAAGGCCACCCCCCGGCAGCAGACCGCCCCGGCCACAGCAGCGCCAGAGGAGTGTGCCAATCCCTTACCGCTGGCCTGGCAGAGCCAGAACACCAACACCAACACCAACGCCAACAGCAGTGGCCAGCGGGAGTGCTTCTCCTGCAGCTGCGCCATGCTCGCCCGCCACTGGGGCAGGGTCCCGGACGTTGAGGCCTACAACCTCATCCGCTCCCGCCATGGCGACACCACCAGGGCCAGGGCGCAGCTGGCGGCACTCCGCTCCCTCGGACTGAGGGCGAGCTTCACCACCAGGGGCTGTCGCCGCGATCTGGAAGAGGAGATCCGTGCCGGGCGGCCGGTGGCGGTGGGCTGGCTCCATCACGGCCCGCTCCATGCACCCCGTGGTGGTGGCCATTGGACCGTGGTGATCGGATTCAACGGCCGCCATGTCATCCACCACGACCCCAATGGCGAGGCCGACCTGCTCCATGGCGGCAGCACCGCCAACAGCAATGGCGCCGGCCGGCACTACAGCTGGGCCCACTGGCTGCCGCGCTGGGAGGTGGAAGGCCCGGGCAGCGGCTGGATGCTCTCCTGCTCCGGCTGACCATGGCCGGCGGCGGGGAGTTCAACCGTGAGCGCTTCCTGCTGAAGGCGGTGGTGGGAGTGTTTGTGGCGCAGTTCAGCATCTACGTCCTGGCCATCGGCGGCTGCATCTATCAGGGCCAGCAGCAGCGACCCGACTGCGCCGACATGACCAGCAATCTGCGTGATTCCTTCGAGGCCGCCCTGGGCACCGCCCTGGCCTTGCTGGGTGGCGGCAGCCTGATGGCACGCCAGGGAAAGCGCAACAGCAGCAGCAATGGCAACGGCAACGGCAACGGAAGCTCGTGAAGGAAGCCCGGGAAGGAAGCCCGGGAAGCGAGAAGAAAGCCCGTGAAGAACGGGGTCGCGGCTCAGGACCCTGCCTGGCTTTGCTGTAGCTGCAGCGCAGGTGAATCCCCGCCCTGCGCCGGCCTGCTCCCTCGACATCCACCGCCATGGTCCATGGGAACCGGCTGCTGCCAGGGCTGGTGATGCCTCCTGCCCGCCGGAAGGGCGCGGCAGGTGCGGCAAGGTCATCGGGAAGATGCACCTGATCCACGCCCTAGCCGCCCATGAGCTGGCGCAGCAGTTGCAGGGTGCCCCTGAGTCCTGGTGTCCGTCCCCTGCTCCGAGCGGGCGGTTCCCCCTTCCTGCACTGGCCCGGCACTGCCTGGCTTTGCTGTAGCTGCAGCGCAGGGGATTCCCCGCCTTGCGCTGCCCAGCTCCCTCGACATCCACCGCCATGGGCCTGCTACGGCACCTGCAGATGACGTTCAGATGCCCAGGCACCCGCCACTCACCGGCTTTGCCACTGCCCCAGCGCCCCCCTGCTACCGACCCCGCAGATGGCGCCCAGACGCCCGCCACTCAGCGGCTTGGCTGCTGCTCCAGCCCCGCCCCACCCTGCTACGGACGGCTGCCGAACGGCGGACGCCCTGAGGCATGGTTCCGATCAGAGAGGCCAAAGCCGACCCGGTAGAGCTCGGCAGCACTCATCGCCT
>SRMO01000087.1:0-1578 GCA_004768415.1 Aphanocapsa feldmannii 277cV
AACAGGGCCGTGTAGTGGCACCACGAGGGCGCTCATGGCAGCCAGCAGCGTAACTACTCCCACCAGCAGTGGCAGCGCCCAAAGACCTAGGTGCAGGGTGGTGGACACCAGGAACACCAGCAGCAGCACTGGCCCCAGGCGTGACCGCCAGCCTCTGATCACCAGGGCCTTCTTGACGGCTTTCACGACCTTCACCAGTATGACCAGCGCCAGCGATGCTACAAAGCCAACCAGTAACATCAGCCACAACGACAGACCACCAAGTACGGTGAAGACATACACCGCGCTCATCAACTCATAGATGAACACCAGGTTGATCGCTCCAATGGGGCGGTCCAGCAGGGAGAGGCGGTTGGTCTGCTCGGTCATCAGGGCCTATCGACAGCTGACCGCAGTCTGTTCCTCCTCACCCAGCAGTACATCGGCGCCACCCCGACCGAAAGCCCCGGAAAGCATCAGCTCCACCGGGGCGGAGGGGACTGGCCTCAGAGCACCGAGACGGTGCCGATGCCCTTGGCCTGCAACTTGCGGGCCAGCTTGTGCGCCAGCTCAGCCAGCATGAAGCGGGGCTTGTTCAGCGGCTTGCCCCGGCGGCCATAGAAGACCGTGAGGCGCCTGGCCCCGGCGGCCTCGATACCATCGGGATAGCTGTGCACCACCAACCGGCGGATGTCCACAGCGGCCGGGGAGCAGAGGAAGGAGGAAGCCATCAAGTAGATCCGGCGACAGCACACGCCCAGACCGGCATCTTCGTCTATTTCCAGACACCGGACTGGATCAGTTCTCCGGCACCGTTGCGGGCACCGATGAAGATCCGGTCGCCGCGGGCCCGGTGGGTCACCATGATCTTGTCCAGGCCGTCAAGACCGGCCGGTTCCAGTTCGATCTTGGGTGCTGCAAGCTGGCGCCAGTCGATTGCCTTGGATCAGGCCTTGACGAGAAACGGCCATTCCAGGCGGCGAAAGAACCCGGGCGCGGTGATCTGGTCGAACAGGGCGACGACCTTGGATGAGATTCTCATGCCGGAACCCTCCCGTGGGCGCGTAGCAGTTCAGTGTCTTGCGGGCTGATTTCGAAAAAGCCACGACGCGCCAACATGCCCCAATGGGGATTAGTGGTCAGCTCGAGCCTCGCGACATCGTGGATCGCCATCTCCTCGAAACCGGTGTCGAAGGTCACATCCTTGCGAAAGGGGTTGAACCCCGGCGCCTGTTCGATCTGATAGATTCGATCGTCATCAAATGTGCAGCGAAACTCGATCCGCTTGAGCATCGTGCCTGCACCCATACGCTCGCGGGGGCAGTAGATGAAGACCTCGTCGCCGGCCTTGGTGCGGTGCAGAGGAGCCGCTTTGCCATGACAGACCTGCAGGACGTGCGAGCACACGGCGATGCGCGCATGTTCCCTCGAGATGACGGCAATCCAATGGGTCATGCCGGCACCTGTTCGCCTTGGCTGCTGGCCGTTTCGGCAAGCGCGTCGACGCTTTCGACAACATCGGAGCGGAGCTGCGCCCAGAGCGGTTCGGGGATCGAGGCACCATTCATCGGCATGGCGCAGATTGAATGGGTCAGCTGG
>SRMO01000087.1:1628-3567 GCA_004768415.1 Aphanocapsa feldmannii 277cV
CCCGGCTGTGGGCCGGCTGCAACAGAGTGGCCGAAGGACAGCATGGCCAGCGGGCTGACCGAGCTGGTGGTGAAATGGCGCCCTTCTTCGAGGGCGGTCACGCTTACCGGGATCGGTGCAGGAGCCGCCTTGGGTACAACGGCAAAGGGCTTGCCCAGTGACAGGCCGGCGTCGACGGCGTGCAGTGACGCATCCCATTCAGGCCAGCCGAACAGGGTGCACCAGGCTTGCCAGACGCGCAGGGTGGCTTCGACGGGGGTGTCGACGCTGTGTTCGAAACGAGGGCGGAATTGGGGTCATGCTGCGACATTGCTGTAGAGCTCCTGATGTGCTTCTGGTTCGGGTGGCCCGGCAGAGCATGGCCAGTCCCCTGTACTGCCCGGCAGGCGATGAGTGCCGAGGCAATAGGGAGAAGCAACCTGAGGCAACAGGGAGAAGCAGCCTGCCGTAGCCCTGATGGATCCCATTGCTTTCAGTCCGGGCAGCTCCATCTCCCTGCATCCCAGCCTTGCGGCACTGCTTCCCCGTCTGCAGCTGGTGCGGGACTGCTGGTACCTGTTGGCCTGCCCCAGGGAGGGTGATCGGCGGGAGCGGTACCTGCCACGGGGTGAGCGTGAACCTGAAGCTGTGTCTCACGCCGCTAGGACCGCCAGTACCCGGGACACCGCAGGGCCGGGTCGGATGGTAGCACCGGGTCGGGCGGCAGCCACTTCATCGTCTATGCCAGGCCCTATGTGAACGGGGAGATCAGCCACTACCTGCGGGCAAGGGCTTCCTGATCAGCCTGCCCGGTCGCTGGCGGGAGCTCCATGCACGGGGAAAGAAGTTGCGACGGGAAGGGATCGGCGCTGCTGCCATTTCCGCACGCCTGGGCATCAGCCTGGGCCGATGGAGCGAGATCTGCGACGCCTGCAGGGTGCGTGTGGTGGCGATGCCTCTGGGTGAGGCGGAGGAGTAGGTCCATGGATGAGTGGACCTGCTGAAACCGGTGATGCTGGCCGGTAGGTATTCGAGGCCGGCAGTGCAGGCCCGGGGATGAGTAGAACCATGGATGAGCAGGTCCACGGATGAACAGACCTGCTGAAATCGGTGATGCTGGTTGTCAGGCGTTTGAGGCCAGAAGTGTAGGACCTGACTCTGTGATAGCCGATGCTTTCGCACTCCACCTGTAGGGCACCTCGAATACAAATTGCTTCTTTCACCTTGATGTAGCTGGAGCAGCTAGACGCTGAACAGCCGGCAGAACTCTGCTCCGCCATGGCTTGATCCGTGCCTACCTTTTGAAAGGGAAGCTCTGGAAAATTGACACAAGCTACAAGTCGACCCTTGCAGCGCAATGGCTCTCAGCGAGAGAATGCGGAGAATAAAGGGTTTTCCAGAGTCTCCAAAGCTTCTTTGGACAGGCCATTGTTGTGAGTGACATGTGCGGCGATGGCAATCCCGCTCTGTCTTTTTCGAGATTCCTTAAGGAATTTATCTAAATACCCATCATCATCTTGGCGTCTCTAGTACTTAAGGTAACGTATGTTAATCAAGTCTGCGGGGATCGTTCCCGTCAGTTGATTGCTGTCAAGCCACAGATATTCAAGGTTCTTCAAGTTACTCAAGGCTGCAGGGATCGTTCCCGTCAATTGGTTGCCGGAAAGAATCAGTCTTTCAAGGTTCTTCAAGTTGCCCAAGGCTGCAGGGATCGTTCCCATCAGTTGGTTGTTGTAAAGCCACAGCTTTTCAAGATTGCTTAAGTTACCCAAGTCTGCGGGGATCGTTCCCGTCAGTTGGTTGCCGGAAAGACTCAGCCTTTCAAGGTTCTTCAAGTTGCCTAAGGCTGAAGGGATCATTCCTCTCAGTTGGTTGTTGTTAAGATACAGCCCTGCAAGGTACTTCAAGTTGCCCAAGGCTGCGGGGATCGTTCCTCTCAGTTGGTTGTTTTTAAGATAAA
>SRMO01000087.1:4015-6951 GCA_004768415.1 Aphanocapsa feldmannii 277cV
TAAGATTCTTCAAGTTATTCAAGACTGCGGGAATTGTTCCCGTCAGTTGATTGTTGCTAAGATCTAGCGATTTAAGGTTCTTCAAGTTACCCAAGGCTGCGGGGATCGTTCCTGTCAGTTGGTTTTCTTGAAGATCTAGCTTAGTCACCTGTCCTAAACTATCGGTAGTGATACCTTCCCATTTGCTGATGAGTGCACTATTTCCCCAGTTAGTCTTCCTTTCCCAATTGCGTCCGTTGGTCGCGTTGTAGAGATCCATCAACACATCTCTGTCAGATTTCGGATCTGTCAGTCGGTTTTGGTTAATATCCATCTCTTCGAAGTTATTGATGTTGTTCTCCAACGCCGCTCTTTGTTCTCCAGCACCGCTCTTTTTGTTGTCGCGAAGATTCAATTTTTTAAGGTTATTCAAGTTGCCTGAGGCGAGAGGTGTTCTCGTCAGTTGGTTGTCATGAAGACGCAAGCTTTTAAGATATTTTAAGTTATCCAAGCTTGCGGGGATCATTCCTGTCAGTTGGTTGCAACTAAGATCCAGGAATCTAAGATACTCCAAATTACCAAAAGCCAGAGGAATTGTTCCTGTCAATTGGTTGTTTTCAAGATGCAGTACTTCAAGATACTTCAAGTTATCCAAGTCCGCGGAGATCATTCCTGTCAGTTGGTTGTAGCTAAGATCCAGAAATCTAAGATACTCCAAGTTACCCAAGGTCAAAGGGATCGTTCCCGTCAGTTGGTTGCTGCTAAGATCCAGCTTAACCACCTGTCCTGAACTATCGGTAGTGACGCCTTGCCATTCGCTGATGGCTGCATTACTTTCCCAGTTAGCCTTCCTTTCCCAATTGGGTCCGTTGGTCACGTTGTAGACATCCATCAACACATCTCTCGCTTCGAAGTTATTCATGTTGTTCTCCAGCACCGCTCTGTGTTCTCCAGCACCGCTCTGTCAGTTGCTTGTCCGTTGACCAATGTCGGCATGTGTATGCCAAGGGCGAGGCTACATTGCAGCGGACCGGCGTTGCCCTGTGGGGGTACGAGCCTCCCTTGCTCAGCGGCTTGGGCAGTGAAGCTGACGGTGGAGAAGCTGAGCAATTCAAGAATTAGCACGCGGCTCAACTTTAGCAACGGCATGATTTTTCCATGTGTATTCCTTACAAAGTTTATTTTTACATACAAGAAAAACTGGATAACAGCTGGAGTGGACTGTTGTAACATTGTCTACTGGTGCATGATTCTGGCTGATTCAGAGGTGTCCTGGCTTTGGCGGATCGTGATCTTATGGCTACCTCGAAAAATCAAGCAACCTCCGCTGCGGGATGGCCTGTTGCCATGAAGACACCAGCAGTGGCAAGGGATCGCGAGCGATTTCTCGAGGTGCCCTTATAGCAGACGTTGATTCCTTTGCCGGATGATCTCATGCTATGAAGTGTAAGTATTAAAATGGGATCGCACGAATCAACAGGGCTGTTCAGGTGAGGGAGAGGCTATTTTTCGAGGTGACCTGCAGCCGCTGGCGATGCCGCTGCCTCCAGCAGTGCCGGTGACGACGTCATCGACGCAGAATTCAGCAAGTCGAAGTGACCCTGGCAGCAGAGCTCCTTAGGGAACCTCTGAACAAGTCCCTTTCCCCTTGATGAGCCTTTGAAAACCTTGTGGGGGAGAAGGAAGTCAAAGCCTGCTGGTGCGTGATTCTGGCTAATTCAGAGGTTCCTTGGCAGCGGCTGAACCTATCAGGACAACAGGGCAGCAGGCGGGGGGGCTTCTTTACCCCCTCAGCAGCGGCATCACAGCCTGCTTGTGGGGAATGGTGACGTTGACACCGATGGCACCGATGCCGTCGAGGCCGGTGAGGGCATCGCCGAGGCGATCCGCCGACACCTCCAGGGCCAGTTAGCACCAGTCCTTGTCAAGGTCAGCGATGCCGATGTAACGTCTTCGCGGACGCTCTTCACCCCCAACGAGTCAGGCACGCCATGGGCAAGGTCGTCGGTATCGATCTCGGAACCACCAACAGCTGTCTTTCCGTGATGGAAGTCGGCAGACCCACCGTAATCGCCAATGCTGAGGGCTTCCGCACCACTCCCTCGGTGGTGGCCTACACCAAGAACCAGGACCAGCTCGTCGGTCAGATCGCCAAGCGCCAGGCGGTGATGAATCCGGAGAACACCTTCTATTCCGTCAAGCGCTTTGTCGGCCGTCGAGGCGATGAGGTCAGCGCCGAATCCCAGGAAGTGGCCTACAGCGTCGACAAGGGCGGCGCCAAGTTGAAGCTGAAGTGCCCGGTTCTGAGCAAGGAGTTTGCCCCCGAGGAGATTTCCGCCCAGGTGCTGCGCAAGCTGGCCGATGATGCCGGCACCTACCTCGGCGAGAAGGTCAGCCAGGCTGTGGTGACTGTCCCCGCCTACTTCAACGATTCCCAGCGACAGGCCACCAAGGACGCCGGCAAGATCGCCGGCCTGGAGGTCCTGCGGATCATCAACGAGCCCACGGCTGCCGCCCTTGCCTACGGCTTCGACAAGAAGAGCAACGAGCGCATTCTCGTCTTCGATCTCGGTGGCGGTACCCTCGATGTGTCCGTGCTCAAGGTGGGTGACGGTGTCTTCGAAGTGCTGGCCACCAGCGGTGATACCCACCTAGGCGGCGACGACTTTGACAAGGCGATCGTCGATCACCTCGCCGACAGCTTCAGAGCCAACGAAGGCATCGATCTGCGTCAGGACAAGCAGACTCTGCAGCGTCTCACTGAGGCGGCCGAGAAGGCGAAGATCGAGCTCTCCAGCGCCACCCAGAGCGAGATCAACCTGCCGTTCATCACGGCGACACCGGAAGGCCTCAAGCATCTCGATCTGAGCCTCACCCGCGCCAAGTTCGAGCAGATCGTCTCCAGCCTGATCACCCGTTGCCGCGTGCCCGTGGAACAGGCCCTCAAGGACGCGAAG
>SRMO01000087.1:6961-7108 GCA_004768415.1 Aphanocapsa feldmannii 277cV
GCAGACAAGCAGAAGCGAGAGCGGATCGACCTGGAGAACCAGGCCGAAACCCTCATCTACCAGGCGGACAAGCAGCTGGAGGAGCTGGACGACAAGGTCAAGGCGGAAGACAAGGCGACAATCGAGGGATTCACCAACACGCTGAAG
>SRMO01000087.1:7118-7639 GCA_004768415.1 Aphanocapsa feldmannii 277cV
CCCGGATCCCCGCTGTCAAGGATCTGGTCAAGCAGATCACTGGCAAGGAGCCCAACCAGTCGGTCAACCCCGATGAGGTGGTCGCCATCGGCGCTGCCATCCAGGGCGGTGTGCTTGCCGGTGAGGTGACGGACATCCTTCTGCTGGACGTCACGCCCCTGTCCCTGGGGGTGGAAACCATGGGTTGTGTGATGACGAAGATGATCGCCCGCAACACGACGGTTCCCACCAAGAAAGTAAAGACCTACTCCACCACAGTGGATGGCCAGACCAACGTGAAGTTAAACGTGCTCCAGGGTGAGCGGGAGATGGCTGCCGACAACAAGAGCCTGGGCACCTTCCACCTCGATGGCATCCCCCCTGCTCCCCGGGGCGTGCCCCAGATCGAAGTGACCTTCGACATCGACATCAACGGCATCCTCAGCGTCACCGCCAAGGACAAGGGCAGCGGCAAGGAGCAGAGCATCTCCATCACCGGGGCTTCCACCCTCAGCGATGCCGAAGTGGATCGGATGGTGAAG
>SRMO01000087.1:7749-8738 GCA_004768415.1 Aphanocapsa feldmannii 277cV
GATCCACCCTGGAAAAGCTGCAGCAGGCACTCTACGCCGCCGGTGCCTTGCTGTACAAGCAGGCCGGTGCCACTGAAATCAGGGCTTCCTGAAAAAGGGAATCAGCCCTGAAGATGACAGACATGGCTGAGAGCATCAGTGTCAGCGCTGCAACTTAGGGAGCCGCTGGAAAATCCCGCATTCTCCGCGTTCTCTCGCTGAAATCGATTTCGCTGCAAGACAGATATCCCGCCTGGCGCCAATTTCCCAAAGCTTCCCTAACCATCTTACAGAGGGAGGTTGCCTGGTTGTTCGAGGTGCCCTTGAGTGCGACCGTTATCGATGATGACAAGCCATCCGCTTTGGTGCTCACACCAGAAAGCCTGACGGTGGCCAAAGGTGAAAACAGCAGTTACACAGCGGCGCTTGCCGGCTCACCCACCGCCGCAGTGACGGTCAGTCTCAGCGCAGGTGCAGGCGTGACGCTGGATACCGATGCCGACACCAACGGCAACCAGACCAGCCCCATTCACTCCACCCGGCTGACTGGGTTGTGCAGTGTGGCAGCGGCGCGGTTGCAGAGGTCAGCAGGCCATGGACCCTGTGGGCCGGTACGGACCTGCAGTGGGCCAGGGGCGGCACGGATAGCAGCGACTTCGACGGTGAGTGGCAGCTCTATTACCTCGGCGCCGATCGTGCCTTCCGTGAGCAGTGGCTGGCCGGCCTCTCCCTGTCTCAGGTCCAGGGAGAGGTGGACTACAGCTTCGAGGCTGTCACCGCCGGTGATGGCCAGTTGGTCTCCAACCTCACCGCCATCTATCCCTATCTCCATGGCCAGCTGAGCAGCAACCCGGAGCTCTGGGCCATCGGCTGCATCGGCTTCGGGGATGTGGAGAACGAGCGAGAGCATGTGGATGGCGAGCCTGACCAGGGCGATCTCCACATGCGCCTTCTCTCCCTGGGCCTGCGCAGGTCCCTGTCCCAGGTGGGCAGCGCCATGGATCTGGCGC
>SRMO01000087.1:8748-14265 GCA_004768415.1 Aphanocapsa feldmannii 277cV
GCCTCTCGGCAGAGGACGATGGCTCCCTCGATGGCGCAGAGGCGTCGATCGGCCGCTTCCGGCTGGGCCTCGAGCTGAAGGGTCCAGGTGTCGCGCTGCTGGAGCGGGGAGACCTGTCCAGCGATCGCAACAGGGACATCGAGCTGTGGCTGGATCTGATCCGCAGCGAGGGTGGGCAGGAGGATCGGGACCACAGCATCGAGCTGGGCACCTCCCTGCGCTTCTGAGCCGGGTGTTGCCGGCCAAGTCCAAGAGGGAGCCCAGGCGATCACATTGCAACCATCGAGGCATCGGCCATCGAGGCAGGGCGCGCTGCTGCCGGGCCTGATGCCTTGGCGGGAATCAGCCGGTGCCGCAGAAGCTGACCTTGGGTCAGACCCGGGCTCAGCCTCAAGGCCCTCGCCGTGTTGCCGCCCCATGTGGCCAGGGCTGAACCCGCCATCGCCGCTGCCTATGGCAGGCGTCTGCGCGATGCGGGGGGCGACCGTGTGCTGACGCGGATCGACCAGCTCACCCCATCCACCCTTCTCGACTGGCTTGGCTGTCCCTGAGCACCACTCTGGCCTCAGCGTTCTTCCATCGCAGCCGTGTCCTTGGCGGCGGCGGCGCTGAGCACCTCGGCACCCTCAGCGGTCACGACCACGTCGTCTTCGATGCGGATACCGATCCCCTTCCAGCGCGCCTCGATCGGCGGCTGCCCTTCCGGCACCGCCAGCAGATCCCCCACGTAGAGGCCGGGCTCCACGGTGAGCACCATGCCGGGTTCCAGCACCACCGGGTGCTCGCCGAGGCGATAGGCCCCCACGTCATGGACGTCGAGCCCCAGCCAGTGGCCCGTGCGGTGGGGATAGAGATGGCGGTAGTCCCCCCGCTCGATGATTCCCTGGGGGTCTCCCCGCAGCAGGCCCAGTTCACACAGACCCTTCACCAGCACCTCCACGGCCTGGCCATGGACCTGCTCGGCAGTGGCCCCGGGAGACACCCGCTCCAGGGCCGCCTGCTGGGCCGCCAGGGTGAGCGTGTAGAGCTCCCGCTGCTCGCCGCTGAAGCAGCCGTTGACCGGGAAGGTGCGGGTGATATCGGAGTTGTAGTAGTCCATCAGGCTGCAGCCCGCGTCGATCAGCAGCAGATCGCCATTGCGGAGCCGCTCGCGGTTGCTCGTGTAATGCAGGATGCAGGCATTGCCCCCCCCTGCCACGATCGGTGGATAGCCAGCCTCACGGGCACCGGCCGCCAGGAAATAGTGCTCCAGCAGGGCCTGGACGTCGTATTCCGCTATGCCGGGTCGGACAGCCTGGCGGGCAAGCTCATGGGCTTCAGCCGCGATCCGGGCGGCTTCCCGCAGCCGCTCCAGCTCATGGGCATCCTTGATCAGCCGCTGGCGATGCAGCAGGACGGTGGGATCCACCAGCCTGGCGGCGGCATGGCCCCGGCGAGGGCGCTGCTCCAGCTGCTCGGCCCAGGCCTCGAGCACCCTGGCTTGCAGCGTCTGCTGCCCCGGCTGGCCGATGCGGAAGGCGATGGCCTCCGCGCCATCCAGATAACGGGGCAGCAGAGTGGGCAGATCCCCGAGGGGGTGGGCCACATCGGCGCCGAATCGCTCCACCGCACCCTCTGTGCCCCAGCGGTGGCCGTTCCAGGTTTCCGCCTGGGGATCACGGGGCTCGACGAACAGCACAAAGCGCTCCTCATCGCGGTGGCCCAGCAGCAGGGCGACGGCATTGGCCTCATCGAAACCTGTCAGATACCAGAAATCGCTGTCCTGACGGAAGCGGTGCTCCACATCGGCATGGTGCTGGCTGTGCCTGGCGGCCGGAATCACGGCGGCCCCTGCAGCCATCCCATCGAGGAAGCGCTGGCGCCGCTGGGCAAAGGGGGATGGATCCGGAGTGGTCACGGCAAGGGAGGCCAGCTGGTGGGATGGCTGGTCGGATCGATTAAATACAGGAGTGTGTCAGGTCCGGACCGACTGCTGCCGTGATGTCTCCCCTGATTGTCTCTCTGCCCAGGCACATCCGGTGAGCGAGCTGTTCTGGCTGCTGCTGATGACGACGTTGCTTCTGCTTGGCTCCGCCCTCGCCTCCGGTACGGAAGCGGCTCTGATGACAGTGAGCCCTGTGCGGGTCCACCAGCTGGCACAGGGTAGGATTGCCGGCGGTCGCAGCCTGCAGCGCATCAAGCACCGCATGGGCCGTGCCCTGACGGTGATTGTGATCCTCAACAACGTCGTCAACATCTTCGGCAGCCTGATGCTGGGCGGTTATGCCGCCTGGGTGATCGGCGACCGCTATGGCCTCGCCAACCAGTGGGTGGCCGCCTTTTCCACCCTGTTCACCCTGCTGGTGATCTGCTTCGGCGAAATCCTGCCCAAGGCCTTCGGCACCCGTCTGAACGAGTCCGTCGCGCTGCTGGCGGCCCCGGTGCTGATGCTGCTGATGCGGCTGCTGATGCCCCTGGTGGTGCTGCTGGAACGGTTGATGCCGGTCCTCACCGCCAGCAACACGCTCACCACCGACGAACGGGAGATCCGCCTGCTGGCCAGGCTCGGTTCCCAGCAGGGGCAGATCGAGGCCGATGAGGCCGCCATGATCTCGAAGGTGTTCCAGCTCAATGACCTCACGGCCCGCGACCTGATGATCCCCAGGGTGGCGGCGCCGACCCTTGCCGCCGATGTCCCCCTCACCGCGGTGCGCGCCGAGCTGCTGGCCACCGACCAGGACTGGTGGGTGGTGCTGGGTGAGGAGGTGGATGAGGTTGTGGGTGTGGTCAGTCGCGAGGATCTGCTGGCGGCGCTGCTGGAGGGTCGCGGCAGCGCCAGGGTGTGTTCCCTGGTGGATCCGGTCCGCTACGTGCCGGAGATGATTCGCGCCGACCGTCTGCTCGGCAGTTTTCGCCGCGCCAGGGACAGTGTGCGGGTGGTGGTGGATGAATTCGGTGCCTTCACCGGCGTGGTGGGTCCCGATGCCCTGCTGGCCGTGCTGGCCGGCTGGCGACGCTTCGCCGAGGAGCCCCCTCACCCCGTTGGCGAGGAGCGCGCCTGATGACGGCCCCATCGACAAGGCCGAGGGGGCGGGTCGGCAGCCTGGTGCCCTTGCCTGTGCCGGATGTGGTGGAGCGGGCCGGGCGTCTGCTGCGCCAATGGCGGAGCGGGTTGGCGCTGAACGCCCGCGAGCAGGTGCTGTTCGGCCCTGAACTGCGGGCCCTGGATCGACAGTGCCTTGACCTGAGCCGGCGTTACCTGCATGTCACCGTGTTCGGGCGCGTCGGTGTGGGCAAGTCGAGCCTGCTCAACGGCCTGCTGGGGCAGCCTCGCTTCGGCGTGGATGTGGCCCACGGCAGCACCCGACAGCAGCAGCGGGAACCCTGGTGCCTCGACACCGCCACCCTGAGGGCCAGCGGGCTTCAGGCCGTCCACCTAGTGGACACCCCCGGGCTCGACGAGGTGGATGCCCATGCCCGCGATCGCCTGGCCAGCTGGGTGGCCCGTGCCGCTGATCTGGTGCTGCTGGTGCTGGGGGGCGATCTCTCTGCACCGGAGGAGGAGGCCCTGCAGCAGCTGCGCCGCAGCGGCAAACCGGTGCTGATCGTGCTGAACCGCTGCGACAGCTGGAGCGGGGAGCAGCGGGAGGAACTGCTCAGAGCAATTGGCCACCGCCTGTCTGCTCTCCCCGGCGGGGACGAGGGTCTGCTGGGCCCCCTGCCGGTGGCGGCAGCGCCCAGGAGCCCCAGGCTGCTGCGGGATGGGCGGGTGCGCAGCGAGGTGGCCCCAGCGGAAGTGGGAGCCTTGCGCCAGGCCCTGCTCTCCCTGCTACGGCGCCATGGGACGCTGCTGCTTTCCCTCAACAGTCTTGCCGCCGCCGATCGCCTCAGCCGACGACTGCTGACGGAACGGCTGCGCCGCCGCCGGCCGCTCGCCCAGGGGCTGATCGGCCGCTATGCGTCGGCCAAGGCGGTTGGCCTGGCCCTCAATCCACTGATGCTGCTCGATCTGGCCGGCAGCGCCGCTGCGGACATGGGCCTGGCCCTGCAGCTCGCCACGCTCTACGGAATCCCGCTGCCCGGCCCCCAGGCCCGCGTGCTGCTGCGCCGGACGGCGGCCCATCTGATGCTCGTCGGTGGCGCCCAACTGGGGGTGCAAGGTCTCCTGACCGCCTTCAAACAGATCCTGCTGGCGGCCGCGCCGCTCAGCGGTGGCCTCAGCCTGGCACCGGCAGCACCGGTGGCGGCCGCCCAGGCGGCCCTGGCCGTCCATACCACCCGTCTGATGGGACGCCTCGCCGCCAGGGAGCTGCTGCTGGGGGCCAGCCGGGGACCATCCCGCCCAGGGGCCCTGATCCATCGCCTCGCCCGCCAGGAGCCGGCTGCCCGCCGCTGGCTGGCCCTGGTCCCCCCACGCCAGGGCTGCAACGCCGAGGTGCTGCCATGACCCCCAGCGGGGCCGCCACGCCGCGGGCAGCCCTGTTCGGCACCAGCGCCGACCCGCCCACGGTGGCTCACCAGGCGGTGCTGGCAGGCCTGGCAGAGCGATTCCCCCTGGTGCTGACCTGGGCCAGCGACAATCCCGTCAAGCGCCATCGGGCGCCCCTGGCGGTGCGGCAGGCGCTGCTGGCGGCGGTGATCGAGGGCCTCGGCCGCGGCCGGGCGGTGCAGCTGCGTCAGGACTTCAGCAGCCCTCGGGCGCTGCAGAGCGTGGAGCGCGCCGGCCTGGCCTTCCCTGCTCACCAGCTGGTCTTCGTGGTGGGTGCAGACCTGGTGCCCCAGATCCCCGGCTGGTGGCGGGTGGATGCGCTGCTGCGCCGCTGCACCCTGGCCGTGGTACCGCGGCTGGGCTGGGCCCTGCCCAGGGACGGGCTGCTGCCGCTCCAACGGCTCGGTGCCAGGATCGAGCAGCTGCCACTGCAGATCCCCGCCGCCGCCAGTTCCGCCCTGCGCCGCCATCCCGATCCCGGGCTGGTGCCACCACATCTGCTGGCAACCCTGGCGGAGCAGCGCCTCTACGGTTTCGGCCGGCAGGTCTGAGCTGCCACCACAGCAGCGCGGCATGGCCTTCGACGCGCTCGGTTCCGCTTCGATGGGCGCTCTGCTTCGCTGCGCTCGGTATCGTCATCCCATGCGCATCGCCCTGGCCCAGCTCAATCCCCTCGTGGGTGATCTGGTGGCCAATGGCGAGCTGCTGCTGCGAGCTTGCCGGGCCGCCGCTGCTGACGCCGCCGAGCTGGTGCTGGCGCCGGAGCTGCTGCTCTGGGGGTATCCCCCGCGGGATCTGCTGCTGCGCTCTGCGCTGCTGACACGCCAGTCTGAAGTGCTGGGGCAGCTGGTGGCTGGCATGCCTGCCGGACTCACCCTGCTGGTGGGGGCCGTGGAGCCGGCGGACGACCGCGGCGGCCCGCCCCTCCACAACGTGGCGGTGGCTGTGGATCGGGCGGGATGGCGTGCAGTGGCGAGGAAGCGCCTGCTGCCCAGCTACGACGTCTTCGATGAACGGCGCTACTTCCGCCCCGGCCATGGGCCGGGCCT
>SRMO01000087.1:14352-15573 GCA_004768415.1 Aphanocapsa feldmannii 277cV
TCACCATCTGCGAAGACCTCTGGGTCGATCCCGGCCTGATTCCGGATTCTCCCTACAGCTGTGATCCGATCGAAGAGCTTCTGCCCCACCGCCCGGATCTGCTGGTCAATCTCTCCGCGTCTCCCTACACCCAGGGCAAGCTGGCCCTGCGCCGCCAGTTGGCCACAGCAGCGGCTCTGCGGCTGCACTGCCCCGTGCTCTATGTGAACCAGGTGGGAGGCAATGACGAGCTCGTGTTCGATGGCCGCAGCTTCGTGGTGGATCGCAGCGGCAGTTGTCCCCTCACCCTGCCCGTCGCTGCCAGCTGCACGGCCTGGGTGGACCTGCAGGATGGCCAGGTCTGTGGCAGATCTCTGCCCGTGTCCGCGCCGCCGCAGGGCGACGATGACGAGAGCCTCTGGCAGGTCTTGGTGCTGGGGCTGCGGGACTACGCGGCAAAGTGTGGTTTCCGCTCGGCTCTGCTGGGCCTGAGCGGTGGCATCGACTCCGCCCTGGTGGCCTGCGTGGCAACCGCTGCCTTCGGTTCGCAGCGGGTGCGCTGTCTGCTGATGCCCTCCCCCTACAGCTCGGCGGGCTCGTTGACCGATGCCAGGGACCAGGCAGGCAGACTCGGCCTCCGCCATGACCGTGTGCCCATCGCCACCCTGATGCAGGGCTTCGACCACAGCCTCGAGCCGCTGCTCGGGCACAGCCCCGATGGGGTGACCGCCGAAAACCTCCAGTCCCGCATCCGTGGCACCCTGCTCATGGCCCTTGCCAACCAGGAGGGCCACCTGCTCCTGTCCACCGGCAACAAGTCTGAACTGGCTGTCGGCTACTGCACCCTCTACGGCGACATGAACGGGGGACTGGCGGTGATCGGTGATCTCTACAAGACCAGCGTCCTCCGGCTCTGCCGCTGGCTCAACGGACCCGGTTCGACAAGGTCCCGGCAGGCTGCGGGGCTTCCCGCCAGCGGGCCGCTGATTCCCCCCGCCATCCTGACGAAACCGCCCAGTGCCGAGCTCAGGCCCAACCAGAAGGACAGCGACTCCCTGCCCGACTACCACAGTCTCGATCCGGTGCTCAAGGCCCTGATCGAGCACCACCGCACCCCCGAGCAGTTGATCGCCGACGGCCACCCGCCAGAGCTGGTGCGACGCATCTGGCGCCTGTTGCGCCGCTCCGAATTCAAGCGCCGTCAGGCGCCACCGGTGCTGAAGCTCAGCGGTCGCGCCTTCG
>SRMO01000087.1:15639-42081 GCA_004768415.1 Aphanocapsa feldmannii 277cV
CGCCTCCGCCTGAAGACGCTCCGGACAACCAGCAGAGTGCACCCGTACAGCACTCGGAATGCCCTACGGAAGATGGGCCGTGCGGGGGCCGACGCGCTGCTGTTCCCTCAGCCCAGCCGGCCCATCAGCCAGAGCACCAGCAGGGTGAGGACGATGCCTTTGCAGAAGGCCAGCCAGGCCACCTGGTAATGCGTCAGTCCCAGGCGATGCCGGAGGCGTTCCAGCGTGTGTCGATGCCACTGCAGCAGACCCATCGCTCGATCCTTCCTTGAGGCCAGGCTGGAGCAGTGGCCTTTCACCCTTGCTAGCAAGAGCGACCCAGCGGGGCCAACCCCTGTGGCAGTGCTGTCCTGCTGCGCCCTGATCCCCCGACCTGACCCCGGCCTTTCCCCGGCTGTCCTGGCTGCAGGACCCGGTCAGGGTGGTTGTGGCACCATCGGGGATCAGAAGCTGACGCGGGGATCAAGCCAGGCCACCAGCAGGTCCACCAGCAGGGTCACAGCCACCACCAGCGCCGCGAGCACCACCACCACACCCTGCACCACCGGATAGTCCCGTTGGCCAATGGCTTCCTGCAGTCGCAGGGCAATGCCTGGCCAGGAGAAGGTCACCTCGATCAGCAGGGCGCCACCGATCAGGGATGCCACAGTGATGCCCGCCAGGGTCAGCACCGGCAGCAGCGCGTTGGGCAGGGCATGGCGCAGAATCACGCGGCCTTCCGGGATGCCGCGGCTCCTGGCCGCTTCGACGTAGTCGGAGCGCAGGGCACGCCGCAGGTTGAGACGCAGCACCTTCTCGAACACGCCACTGAGCAGCAGCCCCAGGGTGCCCGCCGGCAGGACAAGATGGCGCAGGCTACCGATCAACCAGTCCGGCCGCAGAGCCACCAACCCATCGACCAGATAGAGGCCCGTGGGTCCCGCCGGGGGAACCATCGAGTTCGGGAAACGGCCCCCCACCGGCAGCCAGCCCAGCCACACGGCGAACACCAGCTGCAGCACCATGGCTGCCCAGAAGGGCGGCAGGGCGTAGGTGCCGATGCCGAACAGGCGACCTGCCAGGTCGAGCCTGCCTTCGGGACGGGCCGCACCGCTGAAGCCCACCGCCAGGCCCAGCAGGGCAGCCAGCAGCAGGGCCACCGCGCCAAGCTCCAGGCTGGCCGGCAGACTGTCGCCGACGATCCGGGCCACCGGCTGGCTGCTGTTGAGAGAGGTGCCCAGATCCCCCCGCAGCAGCTGTCCCAGGTAGTCGAAATACTGCAGGGGCAGGGGACGGTCGAGGCCCAGCTGCAGCCGCAGGGCCTCCCGTGCCGCTGCGGTCGCCCGGGTGCCGAGCATGGCGTCCACAGGGTCGCCCGGGGCCACCCGCAGCAGCAGGAACACCAGGCTGGCGATCAGCCAGAGCATCAACGGTGCCAGGGCCAGACGGCCAGCGACGTAGCGGATCAGGTTGGCGCGGCGACTCAAGGCGTCACGTCCCGCTTCAGGCGGGCCAGGTCAAGCCAGCCGTTGCCGTCGAACCGCAGCCCCTCCACGCCGGGGCTTGCCCAGGCACGGTTGCCCAGCTGCCAGAGCGGCAGATAGGGCACGGCGGTGGCCGTGCGCTGCTGGATCCGCCGCAGCAGCTGCAGCCTCGCCTCTCCCCGGCTGTTCTGCTGGGCCTCCAGATCCGCTGCCACCGTTGCGTCGTACCAGAAGCTGCCGCCTTCCACGGCCTCTCCTACCGTGCAGCGGCTGCCTTCGAAGCTGCTGCAGGAGAGCATCGGCCGCAGGTAGTTCTCCGGATCCGGGAAATCCGGTGACCAGTCGATCAGCACCAGGCTGAACGCGCCGGTCGCCAGCTGTTCGTAGATCGTCGACGATTCATAGCCCACCGGCTCCAGCGCCAGGCAATCCCCCAGATCACTCTCCACCTGGGCCTGCCAGGTGAGGGCCACCAGCTTGTCGGTGGATGTGTTGGAGCGGAAGGTGAGGGGAAGCCGCAGGATCTGCCCGTCGCAGTAGCCGGCCTCTCTGAACAGACGTCGCGCGGCGGCAGGGTCGGCCGCGGGCCAGCTGGCGATCGCGCCGGGGCTGGCCTCTGGCAGCAGGCTGCGCAGCGGGCGCCGCAGGTCGTAACTGACCCGGCGGGCAATCAGCTGCCGATCCAGGCTGAGGGCCAGAGCCTGTCGCAGCCGCAGGTCATCGAGGGGAGGGCGGTCGGTGGCCAGGGCAAAGAATTCGATCCCGTTGGCGGGTCCCACCGCTTCCCGCAGCCTGCCCTCACGGCTCTGCTCCGTCAGTGCCCGCTGGTGCTCGGCGGCAATGCCATTGCTGAACAGCAGGTCGATCTCGCCACTGCCGAGGGCACCGAACAGGGCCGTGGAGTTGTTCAGCCGCACCACATCGATGCCGGCGCTGGCGGCGGGGGTGTCCCAGTAGTCGTCGAAGCGCTCCAGCCGTTGCTGCTGCCGGCTGTGGAAGCCCAGCCGGAAGGGGCCGGTACCGATGAAGCGGTCGGGCTGGAAACAGCTGCTGCCGTCGGGCCGCTCCGGGGCGCAGGGGGGGGTGCTGGCAGGAGACACGGGTGTCAGGCCGATGAAGCTCAGCAGTCGCTCCAGCGGTGCATAGGGTGCCTTCAGCTCCAGCTCCAGCTCCAGCGGACCGACCACATGGATGGCGGCGACCGGCTCGCGGATCAGGTAGCTCAGGGCGCCGCCAGCATCGCGGAAACGCCGCAGGCTGAAGGCCATGGCCTCTGCGTCGAAGCGGCTGCCGTCGTGGAAGAGCACCCCTTCCCGCAGGGGAATGCGCAATCGCAATCCATCGGCGCTGCGCTGCGGTGGGCCGGCCGCCAGGCGTGGCTCCAGGCTGCCGTCGGCGGCAATGGCATAGAGCGGTTCCCCCAGGCCCTGCAGCAGCTGCAGGGCACCGAGGCGGTAGGCCTGGGCAGGATCCACCGTGTTGACCACACCCCTGGTGCCGATCGCCAGGCGGTCGCCAGGGGGGTCGGCCCGCCAGGCGCAGCTGCCAAGCAGGGCCGCCAGCCCGGTGCCGATCAGCAGACGGCCCCAGCGCGACAGTCGGCGGGCGATGGCCTGGGGCACAGTCACAGTTCGCTGCTCTCCATCAGTGCCACCAGTGCTGTTCCGGCCTGTTGCAGCGCCGTGCCATGGCGATCGAGGCAGGGGAAGCTGCTGGGCACCAGTCTAGGGACACTCTCGGTAAGCGGCAAAGCGCACCCTGCAAACAGGCGGAACCCCTTGCAGAGAGCGGAGTGCCTGGCATGGACCTGAAGCGGGAGTCGCGCTGTGACGTGGTCCGGAAGCTTCCCTGGCAACGCCGGGCGGCACTGCCTCATCGCAGCCCGCAAGGGTTGCCACCATGTCAGGCCTCCACGGGGACACAAGCCTGGCGGTGGTCGCTGATGGCACAGACATTGCCGGGCGCCAGATTGGCCAGGCTTTCCTCGAACACGGGGTTGGCCTTGGCCTGCAACGGCCAGGGGCGCAGCCAGCAACGGTTGCGCAGGTCATCCACGGCGATGATCTGGAACAGTCCCTCGGAATTCTTGACCTGGATGCAATCGCCCTGCTGGAAGCCCATGGATGACGTCGATACGGAGAGTCCTGCGGCAATGCCTCTGGCGTCGAGGTTGGCGCAGGCGTAGCCATGGTGGCCAGGTGTCGGGACGTTGCTCAAGGCCAGGCAGTCAGGATTCCCTGGCTGATTGGGCAATTTGGTCGTCTCTGATGCTGTCTGCAGCGAGGTCGATGGGAATTCGCCGATCACATCAGGCTGCTGTTCCGGCCCGGCGGAGTCACCATGGCCGGCTTCATCACCTCACTGACGTGCCGCCCCGTCGTGCTCCAGTGCCCCCCTGCTCATAGGGTGCGATGGATGGAGGCAATGCCCTTCACCGCCGGCAGAGCACAGATGTGTTCAAGGGCCCGCTGGAACCGGCCTTCCTCCACCTCATGGGTGATGACCACGATCTCCGCCCCATCACGCCCATCACGCCGGGGATCCGTCTGCACGATGCTCTGGATGCTGACGCCTTCATCCCCGAAGCAGCAGCCGATGCCACCGATCACCCCGGGGTTGTCCACCACACCCAGGCGGACGTAGT
This sequence comes from Aphanocapsa feldmannii 277cV, assembly GCA_004768415.1. GTDB lineage: Bacteria > Cyanobacteriota > Cyanobacteriia > PCC-6307 > Cyanobiaceae > Aphanocapsa_A > Aphanocapsa_A feldmannii. The sequence goes on from SRMO01000087.1 coordinate 19,747, forward strand.
TGCGGTGACGGGTCCGCTGGGGCTGGGCCAGGCGACACTGGCGCCAGCTGCTGGCCGCCAGCAGAGGATCCAGGCGCGGACTGCCTTCGGCCACCTCGCGAATGGCCGCAATGTTGAGCATGTCGGCCACCACGGCGCTGGCGGTGGGTCCTGAACCGGCACCGGGTCCGTAGAACATCACGCGACCCACGGGATCCCCTTCCACCAGCACGGCGTTGTTGACACCATGCACGCCGGCCAGGGGGTGGGTCTTCGGCACCAGGGTCGGGTGGACCCGCACATCCAGCACCTCGGCGCCGTCGGCGGCGCTGTCGAGACGCTCGGCGGTGGCCAGCAATTTCACGCAGTAGCCCAGCTTGTCGGCATAGGCGATGTCGGCGCTCTGCAGCCGGCTGATGCCTTCGGTGGGCACCCGGGCCCGATCCACCAGCCCACCGAAGGCCAGTCCCGCCACGATCGCGATCTTGTCGGCCGCATCATGGCCGTCCACATCGGCGGAGGGATCGGCTTCCGCATAGCCCAGGGTCTGGGCAGCGGTCAGCGCCTCCGCAAAGCTGATCCCTTCTTCGGCCATGCGGCTGAGGATGTAGTTGGTGGTGCCGTTGATGATTCCGCTCACCCGCTCGATGCGATTGGCTCCGAGAGACTGTTTGAGCGGTTCGATGATGGGAATGCCGCCACCCACGGCTGCCTCCATCAACACGTAGACGCCCTGCTCGGCCGCAGCGGCGTTGAGTTCAGCCCCGTGGCGGGCGATCACGGCCTTGTTGGCGGTCACCACCGGCTTGCCCGCTGCGATGGCGCGGAGGATGAGGCTGCGGGCAGGCTCCAGTCCCCCCAGCACCTCCACCACCAGTTCGACGCCGGGATCGTCCACCACGGCCTCCAGGTCATCGCCGAGGACACCCTGCGGCAGGGTCACATCCCTGGCCTTGGAGAGGCTGCGCACACCCACACGACGCAGCTGCAGTTGTCGTAGCAGGGGCTGTCGGCCTTTCGGGGTCTGCAGGATGCGGGTCACACCGCTGCCCACAGTGCCCAGTCCCAGCAGTCCGATGCCGATGGCCATGGCCGCACCTGCGCTACAGCAGGGATCCTATGGACCGACGGCTCGCGCTCTGCTGCCGCTTTGCCCGCTGGCGGTTTCATCGTGGTTGCTTCGCGGCGACCGGCCCGGCTGCGGCCAGGCACCTGGTGACCGGTTCAGGCTTCGATCAGGGCGGCGGCCTGCTGCTGCATCTGACGGAAGATATTGATGAAGCCATTGGCCCTGGAGGGGGTCAGGCTGCTCTGCAATCCCGTCTCGGCAATGAAATCCGGTGTCATGGCGATCACCACCGCAGGTGTGAGGCCGGTGAGGCCTTCGATCAACATGGCGAGCAGCCCCCTGGTGATCTGTGCGTCGGAGTCACCTTGCCAGCACAGCACACCGTCCTCGAGCCGTCCGCTGACATAGACCTGGGAGACGCACCCCTTCACCTTGTTCGCCTCGGTCCTGAGAACCTGCTCGAAGCTTGGCAGTTTCCTGGCCAGCCACAGCAGATACTCGTAGCGCCGCCTGGGATCTCTGCTGGAACCCAGGCGTTCAACGATGCGATCGAGTTTTTCGCTGCCGGTGGCCGCCATCACTTCGGGGCGTGGCTCAGGCATCCCAGCATGGCGCCGGCATGGTTGTTCCTGCGGCGGGGCGATGGAGGGTCTCGGGCGGAAGCCTCAAAGGCTGCCGTTCTCCTGACGTCCGGCCTGCACCATGCGGACCATCGAGCTCACCATCAGTGCCACAGCCGGACTGTCGGTGCTGCCGAGGGTGCGCTCTTCACGCAGCACACGACCGGGAAACGTGCTGGCCTTGCAGGTGCTGCGGGTAGGTGCGTCCATCAGTCAAGGGATACTTGTCGGGAAGTCTCTCAGGCACCTGGGACCATCGGCAAGCCTCACCCTCAAGCGTTATAAAGCGTTTTACGGTTGTTTGACAGCGTCGTTCGCTGTCGTCTTCGCGAGGGCTGTCGTGCCATCCATCGCCTGCCGTGAATGTGGTCTGCAGCGAATGCTCTGCAGCGAGATCCATCCACCGTTGTTGCCCTGGGTTCGACGGGACAGGGCCGTCAGAGCCAGCATCACTCTGCCGGCCAGCCCATTGGTGGTCGCAGCCAGGTGAGGCCAACTTCGCTGACCCAGCCATGCAGGGGCTGATCCCAGGGATCCCGGGGGATGGGCTGATCGGTGAAGGCATCCATCAGTACCCCCAGCCGGGGACAGCCACGCCAGTCGGCCTCGGCGAACATGCGGTCGAACCAGCCGCCCCCGTAGCCCAGCCGGATGCCCCGGCGCGACAGCCCCAGGCAGGGCACCAGCACGAGCGCCATCCTTGCTGCCGGCACCTCCGCCGCTGCGGCACAAGGCGCAGGCACGCCGCAGGCATCTGCTTCCAGTGGATCACCGGGGTGCCAGCGCTGGAACTGCAGCCCGCCAGCGCGGATGGCCGGTAGGGCCCAGCCTCCCGGGCCCTGCAGCAGCTCCCTGAGATCCAGCTCCGCGCCGATGGGCCAGTAGGCCCCCACCATCCCCCCGGCGGCAGACCAATGGGCCAGTGCCTGCCGCAGTGTCGCCACAACCTGGGCGGCCGCCAGCTGGGCTGTCGTCGCAGCCAGCGCCTTGCGCTGCCGCAACAGGGTGCGACGCAGCTGGGCTTTGGCCTCGTACGCGGGGCTGTGCATCAGCGTTGGAACCAGGCGGTCAGGGCGATGGCGACGGCATCCGCGGCGTCGTCGGGGCGGGGGGGATCCCGCAGCTGCAGTTCCCGCATCACCGCATCCAGCACCTCGGGCTTGTCGGCATGGCCGTTGCCGGTGAGGCATCGCTTCACCTGCATGGGCTGCACTTCCCGCACCGGAACCCCGAAGCGCGCCAGGGTCATCAGCATCGCGCCCCGGGCCTGCACCACGGCAATGGTTTTGCTGGAGCGGTAGAAGAAGAACATCTCCACCGCTGCCAGCGCAGGCCTGTGCAGGCGGATCAGCTGCCGCAGATCGCCCACGATCTCCACCATGCGTTCCCCGTCGCTGGGGCCCGGCCGGGTGCGGATGATGCCGCAGTCCAGCAGGGTGAGGGGCTGGTCGGTCTCGATCACGCTGTAACCCACCCGGGCGAGCCCCGGATCCAGCCCCAGCACCCGCATGGCTCAGCCCCCCAGGCCCGGGTGGAGTCGCTCACACCGCCAGGGCCAGCTCAAAGGCACGGGTATCATCGGGTTCAGGTCGATCGAACACCCTGCAGAACACCTTGACCACCTTGGCGCCGGAGTCAATCGATTCAAGCGGGTCCTTGCGCAGGCGGTGCCGCAGACAGCAGGGCACCACGCGGGCCACATCCTTTTCGCTGACCTCGTCGTGGCCTTCAAGGGCGGCGAGGGCGAGGGCGGCACGGTTGGTGACGATGTCGCCCCGCAGACCATCCACGTCCAGTTCGCCGCAGACGGTGGAGATGCGGATCCGCAGGTCGTCATCCATCTGCACCGAGCGCAAGCGCTGCTGGGCTTCCACCACCCGCCCCTGGAGCCCGTCCTGATGCTGCTGGAAGGTGTCGGCGAAGGCATCGGGGTCGTTGTCGAAGCTGGTGCGCTGATCCACCACCTGCACCCGCAACTCAGGGTCGCGCACGGTGCGCACCTCCACGCTCATCCCGAAGCGGTCCAGCAGCTGGGGGCGTAACTCCCCCTCCTCGGGGTTGCCGGAACCCACCAGCACGAAGCGGGCGGGGTGGCGCACGGAGACACCTTCCCGTTCCACCGTGTTCCAGCCGGACGCCGCAGAATCCAGCAGCACATCCACCAGGTGGTCGTCCAGAAGGTTCACTTCATCGACGTAGAGCAGGCCGCGGTTGGCCTTGGCCAGGAGGCCGGGCTCGAAGGCCCGCACCCCCTCACTCAGGGCCTTCTCGATATCGATGGTGCCGCAGAGGCGATCTTCGGTGGCGCCCAGAGGCAGATCCACCATCGGGACCTGGCGTTTCTCGAGCGTCAGGGTCTCGTCCCGCTCCAGGCGCTCGCGCACCTCACCACTCATCAGGTCCGGGTCAGCCGCGGAGCTGTTGTAGGGGTCACCGGCCACCACGTCGATTTCGGGCAGCAGGTCCGCCAGGGCACGAATGGCGGTGGACTTGCCTGTGCCACGGTCGCCCATGATCATCACGCCACCGATGCGCGGGTCGATGATGTTGAGCAGCAGCGCCAGCTTCATCTCCTCCTGGCCAACGATTGCTGTGAAGGGAAAGACGCGGCGCTTACGGCTCGGGGACACAGCTCAGGCCACCAGTTGACACAGAATTCTTCCACAGTGATCCTGCTTGCCCTGGCACCGCAGGGTTTGTCGCCACCCAGGTGCCGTCCCCCCGGATGGCGTGACAGGACTGCCTTGTCAGCACCGATCAGGGAGTGATGTCAGTGCTGTCCAGAGGCAACAGCGCCTGGGCGGTGGCAGTGGCGAGATCGCGGATCAGCTGACGGGAGCGCGGGCTGTTGTATTCCGTCTGCTCGCTGCCCACCACCATGAACGCGGCCAGGGCCCTGCGACCGTCCGGCAGTTCGATCTGGGCTGCATCCACATAGGCCGTGCCGATGTCACCGGTCTTGTTCAGCACCTGGGAGCCGAATTCCCGCAGGGCCTCGTCAACGCGGCCCCGGGCGCCCCCGAGACCAGTCAGAAAGCCAGCGGGCAAAAGACTGTCGGTTCTGGAGCTGGCCATGATCTCGCGGAAGCGGTCGCGGTTGCGCAGGTCCAGCTGCTCGCCCAGTTCCGCCAGGGCGAGACTGCGGCAGAGGTCCTCGGCGCTGCTGGTATTGGTGCCGCCGAGATCCGGGAGCCAGTTGTTGAGGACCGTGCTGGTCAGCCCCAGGTCCTGCCAGCGGCGGTTGACCGCTTCCTTGCCCCCCAGCAGGTCCACAATCATGTTCGTGGCAGTGTTGTCACTGACGCGGATCATGTCCCGTGCCACCTCGTAGAGCGGGAAGGACGAGCCTGCCGGTTGACCCTGCATCCAGCCAGCCCCGCCGCCGATCAGCTCTGCCCGCATGATCACCCGCTGATTCCAGTCGATCCGGCCATCACCCACATCCTGGAGCAGCAGCAGCAGGATCGGCAGCTTGATCGAACTGGCGGCTGCGTAGGGGACGGTTGGATTCAGCTGGGCGAAGCTGCCGTCGTCCAGCACCACCATGTAGGCTCCCGCCCGCAGGTCGGGCTGGGTCGCCGTCAGGCTGGCGAAGCGCTCACTCAGCGCAGTGAGTTCCTGTCTGGGCTGGAAGCTGCCGATCCCCCGCAGCAACCTCGGGGATGTGTCCTCCCGGGGCTCCCCAGGCTGCTGTTGCCGTTCGGTCTGTTGTAGCGACGGAGCCACCAGCTTGAGAACGGTGCCGATGGCCAGGCCGAGACCGATGGCGGTGACCACCAGTCTCAGCAGCAGCAGGGTGGTGGCCCAGGCCCTGCTCCGCCGCTGCGGCTGCTGCTGCCGCTGCCGCGAGGACGCTGTCAAGACTCCACCATGATGCTGCCCTGCAGCCTAGTCAGGCAGGTCGTCGGACACTGCCCTGCGGCGGATTCCCCAGCGCAGCTGACGCACCATTCCCCGCAGCAGAGCCAGCTCCGCCGTGCTGAGTTCGGCGCGGCGGAGCAGTGTCTCGAGCTTTGCCATGCGAGCCCGGGCCGTGTGGGGCAGCAGAAAGCCGACCTCCAGCAGCAGATCCCCGGCATCGCTGAGGGCGGCGCTGAGGTCGCCGCTGCTGCAGAGCTGCTGTGGTGTGGTCGGTCCTGACGGCATGGGGACGCTCGAGGCTGTTGCCGGGGTCTGGGCCAGGGGGACGACACTGAGGCTTGCCAACACGGCTGCGATGGCACTGGCCAGGTTCATCGAGGCGTAGCCGGGATCAGTGGGCAGGCGAAGCACCTTGCCGGCCAGCAGCAGCTCACTGTTCTGCAGGCCATGATCTTCGCGGCCGAACACCAGAGCGGTGGGGCGGCTGCCGCCCCGGGCGAGCCAGGGTGCCAGTTCCTGAGGCGTGGCCAGGGGCAGGGGCTCAGGCTGCAGCCGTGCCGAAGCCGCCGCAACCCGGCCGCAGTCCGCCAGGGCACTGCACAGGTCGGGAAACTCCCGCGCCCGCTCCAGCCACGCTGCAGCGTGCACGGCCATCTGCAGTGCCTGCGGGTCATCACGACGGCAGCGCGGTGCCACCAGGCGCAGCTCGGGAATGGCGAAATTGGCGCACAGCCGGGCCGAGACTCCCAGGTTCAACGGTCCTGCGGTGCCCACCAGCACCAGCAGGGGCGGACGATTCCAGCCGGACCAGAGGGGGGTCAATCGAGGCTGCGCAGATAGGCCACCAGGTCTGCCATGGCCTGGGGTTCCGGCTGGAACTTGGGCATGGGCGGTGTCTTGCCGCTCACCACCTGGTGGATCAGGGCCGTGTCGCTCTTGCGATGGGACACGCCGTGAAGGTCCGGTCCCACGAGACCCTGGGCGGCGATGCCATGGCAGCCGGCACAGTTCATCCGGAAGAGCTTGCCCCCATGGTTGCTGTTACCCGACAGGGACAGGGTGCTGAGCGTGTAGGGATCGGCATGCAGGCTGCGCAGCACCACCACCGCGAGCATGGCGCAGGCGATGGCGGCCAGGGTGACCAGCGCTGTGATCAGGGTGCGCTGCGTCACAGGGGCGCCATTCCCGTTCCCGGATGTCAGGCCTGCACTGCCCTGGGGCCCGTTGGCAGAACTGGGATCGCTCAAAGAGACGACAGTCCGGTTCAGACCAGCTTGCCCTGCTTCGCTCTGCTGCCGCGAACCCTGCCTGTCTCGTCCCCCGCAGCCATGTCCCTTAGAGTGGACCGACACATTCGTGAACCATGGTTGAGCCCCTTCTCTGCGGCATTGTCCTGGGGCTGGTCCCCATCACCGTGCTGGGTCTCTTCGTCGCCGCCTACAACCAGTACCAGCGGGGCAGCAGTCTGGGTGGCTGACTGAAGTCCCTGTGGTTGGTTGCTCAGCTGCCCTCGGCCTGCAACAGCAGCAGCGTCGTGCTGCCGTAGACCTTCGATTTGCAGAGCTGCCAGCCCTGCGGTGTCGTCACCACGTTGCTGCTGGAACATTCCAGCAGCAACGTGCCAGCTGGTCTGAGCCATCCTCCCTGCCGCAGGGCACCACAGACCTGTGCATGGAGCCCGGCCCCATAGGGCGGATCGCAGTAGATCAGATCAAAGGGCTGGAGGCAGGGCCTGCGCAGCCAACGCAGCACATCCTGGCGAACAATCCACACCTCCTGGTCTGCGTCGCGAACCAGATCGAGATTGGCCCTGGCAATGGCCGCCACCTGTGGCTTCCACTCCACCGCCACCACGCTGGCGACCCCCCGCAGCAGCACCTCGCAGCTCATCACGCCGCTGCCGCAGCACAGGTCAAGCCAGCGAGAGTCCGGCAGCTCAGCCGCCAGCAGATTCAGCACCGCCTGCCGCACCCGCGCCGCGGTGGGCCGCGTGCCCTGTCCCGGGGGGCTGTGCAGCCTGCGACCGTCGCTGAGCCGCAGGTTCACCGGGGCAGGTGTTCCAGCCAACGCTCCAGCATGGCCAGCCCCACCGGCCCCGACTTCTCAGGGTGAAACTGGGTGGCGCCAACCTGGCCACGCCAGACAGCGGCAGTCAGCGTCACGGCGTCATCGAAGCGTACCGAGGCAGCCACCACCGCCGGGTCCTGCGGAACGGCTGCAAAGGAGTGGACGAAGTAGACCCAGGCATCGTCCTGTTCGGTAGACAGCAGTGGGTTGGGGCTGCCAGGCAGCAGGCGCCCCCAGCCCATATGGGGTACGGGATGGCCGGGGCTGGCCTGCAGCGCCCGCACCTGGCCCTGGAAGATGCCCAGGCCGGAGCGTCGGCCCTCCTCACTGGCCTCGAACAGCAGCTGCAGACCGAGGCAGATGCCCAGCAGGGGACGGCCCGCCGCGGCCCAGTCGCGCAGCACTGCAATCAGGTCGAGCTGTTCCAGCCGCTCCATGGCCGGGTCAAAGGCCCCCACGCCCGGCAGCACCAGGGCATCGAGGTGGTTCAGCGCACCGGCCAGGGCGGCACCGTCGCCGAGTGGCTCACAGGTGGCTCCGACCCTTGCCATTGATTTCTCCACCGAGTGGAGGTTGCCCATGCCGTAGTCCACAAGGCCCAGAGAGCAGGACCTGCCGCCACCGCGGCCACCAGGTGCTGAAGAGGGACGCATCGAGCGGGGACCAGGCGAGACACGGTCCGCTCAACCTAGGCCGCTGCCAGTTGGCGGTCAGCCGGCCAGCTGTTGAGATGGTCGATCAGCGCGTAGAGCCTGCCCATGTGGCGCATGTCGAACCAGAACTCCAGGGTGGCCAGTGTGCCCTGGGCGGTGCTGGTGCGGCCCGCCTCGATGGAGCCCCGTAGCAGCAGATCAGCGAAGTTGTGGTTGACCCATGCCAGTTGGGTGTCGCTCGGAGCCAGGTTCAGCAGCATCTGCAGACGGTTGCCGTCGAAACGGCAGGCGTGGAACACTCTGTGGAAGCGTGCGATGTGGGTCACGGCTCCCTCCACGCTGTCCAGCAGTCGGTAGATGGTGTGGTCCTCGTGGGAGATCATGCCCCGCCTGCAAAGGGCGCTGTTGACGTAGTGCTGCCAGCTCAGCCAGTAGTCATCCCCGCGGGGTGCCAGCAGCACCACGGGGATCGGTGGTGTCTTGGCGGTCTGGATCAGGGTGAGGGCCTCGAACAGTTCATCGAGGGTGCCGAAGCCGCCGGGCATCACCACCAGCCCGTCGCTTTCCCGCAGGAAGAACAGTTTCCGGGTGAAGAAGTGGCGGAAGGTGATCAGCCGTGGGGCAGATTCGATGTACCTGTTCACCGCCTGCTCAAAGGGCAGATGGATGTCGAGGCCATAGGAGCGGCCAGGCCCGGCACCTTTGTTGGCCGCTTCCATCACCCCGTTGCCGGCACCGGTCAGCACATCGAAGCCACCCTGCACCAGGGCAAGGGCAAGGGCTTCGCACTGGGCGTAGACGGGATGGTCCGGGTCGGTGCGGGACGAGCCGAACACCGAGACCTTGCGCTGAGCCCGACCGGGATGGAAGACCTCGAACGCCTTGCTGATGTCGGACAGGGCACCGTGAAGGATTTCCCAGTCCAGCCTGTCCGCCTCGCTACGACTGATGGACACCAGATTTTCCAGCAGCTTCACGGCGATGTCGCCGTGATCGTGTCGATCCAGCTCCGCTGCCAGGGCGGCCAGCTGCTGCTGCAGAGAACCTGAGCTTCGACCCTGGGAGGAGACAGCCATGGATACGCCCTGAATGGCTGCATGCTCCGGCTTGGCGATGGGGAACGCTCAGAGGTGCTTGGTGATGGTGCTGGAGAGGGTGTTCTTGGGAACAGCGCCCACCACGGTGTCCACCCGCTGACCAGCCTTGAACAGCATCAGCGTGGGGATGCTGCGAATGCCGTACTGGCTGGCGACGTTGGGGTTCTCGTCGGTGTTGAGCTTGACCACCTTGATCCTGCCCGCAAACTCGCTGGCGATCTCATCGACGATCGGGGCCACCATGCGGCAGGGGCCGCACCAGGGAGCCCAGAAATCGATCAGCACGGGGATGTCGCTCTTGAGCACTTCGACTTCGAAGGAGTCGTCGGTCACCGCGGCCGCGCTGGACATGGTTATCTCCGCTGATGTGGGGGCAATGTAGCAGTGGGCTGTGGCCTGAAACCGCCTGTGGGGCAAAGGATCTGCCTTCTGAAACAGCAGCGTGGCCAGCTCCTCCGGGGGAAGACAAAAGCCCGGAGTGTCGCCGGGCTGGGTGTGTGAGGAATGCTGGGGTCATGAACCCCGGCAGATCAATCCTAGGCAGCTGTGGGTGACCCGTGCCGGGTTCATGGCGGGGCAATGTCTCAGCGACCCATGCCGAGCTGCTGTGCTTTCTGGTACACCTTGCCCTCCGTCAGCAGGGACGGGGCGACCATGATCTCAACCTGCTGCATCTCCTCGAGGGTGCAGGCACCGAGGGTGCCCATGGAGGTCCTGAGGGCACCCAGGAGGTTGTGGGTGCCGTCGTCGAGGCTGGCAGGGCCCCGCAGGATTTGTTCCAGGCTGCCCGTGGAGCCCACCCTGACGCGGGTCCCCCGGGGCAGCACGGGGCTGGGGGTGGCCATGCCCCAGTGGAAACCGCGCCCGGGGGCTTCGCTGGCACGGGCGATGGGGGAACCGATCATCACTGCATCGGCACCACAGGCAATGCACTTGCAGATATCGCCACCCGTGATGATGCCCCCATCGGCGATCAGTGGCACGTGGCGGCCGCTGATGCGCCGGAAGTCATCGCGGGCTGCGGCGCAATCGGCGACGGCAGTGGCCTGGGGGATGCCCACACCGAGCACCCCGCGGGAGGTGCAGGCGGCTCCCGGGCCGATACCCACCATCACAGCGGCGGCGCCGGCCTGCATCAGCTGCAGGCACACCTCATAGGTCACGCAGTTACCCAGGATCACCGGCATGGGCATCGCCTCGCAGAAGCTGGCGAGATCGAGCGTGTCCTGCCCGTCGGGGCCAATGTGCTCCGTGGAGACCACCGTGGCCTGCACGAAGAACAGATCGGCAGCGGCCGCAGCCACGGTCTTGCCAAAGCGGATGGCGCCGGCCGGAGTGGTGCTGACCGCGGCGATGCCGCCCCCGGCCCTGATCTCCCCGATCCGCTGCCGAATCAGCGTTTCCTTGATCGGAGCGGCGTAGAGCTCCTGCATCAATGGCACGAATCCCTGCCCGTCCACCCTGGCGATGCGGTCGAGAATCGGCGCGGGATCGTCATAGCGGGTCTGGATACCCTCCAGGTTCAGCACCCCCAGAGCGCCAAGCCGGGACAGGGCAATCGCCTGCTTCACATCCACCACGCCGTCCATGGCACTGGCGATGATCGGAATCTCCCGTTCAATCCCGCCGAGGCTCCAGCGGGTGACGGTGATGGCAGGGTCGACCGTGCGGCTGCCCGGGACCAGAGCGATATCGTCGATCCCGTAGGCACGCCGCACGCTGCGAGAACGTCCCAGCTCGATGCTCACCGTCGGCCTCGCCGCAATCCGGCAAAGCTACCAACTGGCACAAGCCGGAGAAGCCCCTGGTCCTCAGCCCAGAACACTGGCGCGCAGCTCCCTGAGGCGCACCCACAGGGCAGTTCTGTCCCGTTGCCTGAGCAGGTTGTCGCGGGCGAACAGGCCCATCCGGATCAGTCCGGTCAGCTCCAGCAACCCACCCAGCAGGGGCACGCTGTTCAGCGTCTGCACCAGGCCGATCGACAACTGCAGCACCACCAGCAGGCTGATGGCCGTGAAGAGTAGCTTCAGTGGGCCAACCGACAGCTGCAGGATCCCCTGCCAGGACTGCTCGGCAGACCAGGTCTTCAGCTTGCCCATCAGCAGGTCGAACTCTCCACCCGCTGCGGAGGCAGGGCCGTCGACCGGCTCGAGATGGATGGTTTCTGCCCCGGACGCATCCTCCAAGGTCTCTGACAGCACCGGGCTCGACGGCCTGGCGGACCCATCAGCTGCAGAGCCCGGGCCACCCTCCCCTGCCTGATTGTTCAGGTCGAAGCTGTCGCCGCTGTCCTGCTCGCCCATGGTGTCCGCTGCGTTGACGCTGTCGTGCTTCAGCATCTCTTCCTCTGGTACCGCAGTCAGCCTCCCCACGTCGCTTCTCGCGCTGGTCAGGAGCAATGCTGGCATCCCCGGGACGGAGCACCTGGCCAGCAGCGGCCGAAGCCGAAAAGGCTTCTGTAGCCTTGACTGTGGCCGACACAGCGCCTCTGACAGCGGCCGGCTTCGATCCCTGCAGGGTCGTACTCTGCGCCGCCTTTCGCCGCCCGATCCCCTCCAAGCCCCCCTATGGCCGATCCGACCGGTAACGATTCCAACGGCATGGAGCCCAGCGAAGATCCCCGGCTGATTCAGACGGATCTGCGCAACGAGATGTCGCGCTCCTACCTGGAGTATGCGATGAGTGTGATCGTGGGCCGGGCCCTTCCCGATGCCCGCGATGGCCTCAAACCCGTGCACAGGCGGATCCTCTACGCCATGTACGAGCTGGGGCTCACATCGGATCGCCCCTATCGCAAGTGCGCCCGCGTGGTGGGCGAGGTGCTGGGTAAATACCACCCCCATGGCGACACAGCTGTCTACGACGCCCTGGTGCGGATGGCCCAGGACTTCTCGATGCGCTCGCCGCTCATCGATGGCCACGGCAACTTCGGCTCGGTCGACAACGACCCGCCGGCGGCCATGCGATACACCGAGTCGCGGCTACAGGCTCTCACCAGCGACAGCCTGCTGGAGGACATCGAGAGCGAGACCGTCGATTTCATCGATAACTTCGATGGCTCCCAGCAGGAACCCACGGTGCTTCCTGCCCGGGTCCCCCAGCTGCTGCTCAATGGTTCCACCGGCATCGCCGTCGGCATGGCCACCAACATCCCACCCCACAACCTGGGGGAACTGATCGATGGCCTGCAGGCCCTGATCGCCGACCCGGAGATCGAGGACAGCGGACTGCGCCGCCTCGTTCCCGGCCCCGACTTCCCGACCGGTGGCCAGATCCTCGGTCGCAGCGGCATCCGCGAGACCTACCTGAGCGGCCGCGGCTCGATCACCATGCGTGGCGTTGCCCGCATCGAGACGGTGGAGGGAGCCGGCCGTCCCGATCGGGATGCCGTGATCATCACCGAGCTGCCCTACCAGACCAACAAGGCGGCCCTGATCGAGCGCATCGCCGAGCTGGTGAACGACAAGAAGCTGGAAGGTATCGCTGATATCCGCGATGAGAGCGACCGCGACGGGATGCGGGTTGTGATCGAGCTGCGCCGCGACGCCTACCCCCAGGTGGTGCTGAACAATCTGTTCAAGCTCACGCCGCTGCAATCCAACTTCAGCGCCAACATGCTCGCCCTGGTGGGTGGCGAGCCCCAGCTGCTCACCCTGCGGCGGATGCTCGAGGTGTTCCTCGGCTTCCGCATCGAGACCATTGAGCGGCGGACCGGATATCTGTTGCGCAAGGCCCAGGAGCGGGATCACATCCTGCAGGGTCTGCTGGTGGCCCTCGACCAGCTCGATGCGATGATCGCCCTGATCCGCTCCGCACCAGACAGCCCCTCGGCCCGCTCCGGTCTGATGGCCGACTTCGGGCTGAGTGAAGCGCAGAGCGATGCCATCCTGCAGATGCAGCTGCGGCGGCTCACGGCCCTGGAGGCCGACAAGATCCGCCTTGAGCATGAGGAGCTGCTGGCCAGGATCACCGACTACAAGGACATCCTGACCCAGCGCGAACGGGTGCTGGCGATCATCGGCGAGGAGCTGGAGATGCTCCGCAGCCGCCATGCCACATCACGCCGCACCGAGATCCTCGAGCTTGAGGGGGGGCTTGACGACGTCGATCTGATCGCCAACGAGCGTTCCGTGGTACTGCTCACCAGCAGCGGCTATCTCAAGCGCATGCCGGTGAGCGAGTTCGAGGCCACCAGCCGCGGCACCCGCGGCAAGGCCGGCACCCGCAGCCACGCAGATGAGGAAGTGAAGCTCTTCATCAGTTGCAACGACCACGACAGCCTGCTGCTGTTCAGTGAACGCGGCGTCGCCTATTCACTGCCGGCCTACAAGGTGCCGATGGCCAGTCGTACGGCCAAGGGCACCCCGGTGGTCCAGCTGCTGCCGATTCCCCGCGAGGAGTACATCACATCCCTGCTGGCGGTGAGTGTCTTCAGCGATGACGACTACATCGTCATGCTCACCAGCGACGGATTCATCAAGCGCACGGTCCTGTCCTCCTTCAGCAGGGTGCGGGCCAACGGCCTGATCGCCATCCATCTGAAGGACGGCGACGCCCTGCGCTGGGTACGCATTGCCGCCGCCGGCGACAGCGTGCTGATCGGCTCGCTGAAGGCGATGACCATCCACTTCCGCCTCTCCGATGGGGATCTGCGACCCCTGGGGCGCACGGCCAGGGGGGTGCGGGCCATGGCCCTGCGGCCGGGGGATCGCCTGGTGAGCATGGATGTACTGCCCTGCGACCTGGCCGAGCGCATCACCAGCAGCACGGGCGATGCCCTGGATGAGGAGGGGGATGTTTCGACAGGCGAAGGGCCCTGGGTGCTGGTGGCCACCGCCTCCGGCCTGGGTAAGCGTGTGCCGGTGAATCAGTTCCGCCTGCAGCGCCGGGCCGGAATGGGTCTGCGAGCGATCAGATTCCGCAGGGACGACGATACGCTCGTGGGTCTGCGGGTGCTGGCCAGCGGCGAGGAGCTGCTGCTGGTCACGGAGAAGGGGGTGATCGTGCGCATGAAGGGGGATCTCGTTCCTCAGCAGTCCCGAGCGGCCACCGGCGTGCGGCTGCAGAGGCTCGATGCACGGGACCGCCTCACGGAGGTGGTGCTGGTGCCACCGGCTGCCGCTGAGGATGGGGCAGCAGCAGAGCCCCTCGCCACGCTGGACGACACCCCTGCGGCTGCCGATGGGGATCCTGTTGACGCAAGCGGCGACAGCTGATTGCAGGACCGCAGGACCCATCCATGCTGGCCGACGCTGATCTTCCTCTCGTGCTGGGGGTTACCGGCGCCTCGGCCCAGCAGCTGGCCGTGCGTGCCCTGCAGCTCCTCCTTGACGCGGGAGCATCTGTAGATCTGGTGGCCAGCCGCGGTGCGGCTCTGGTCTGGCAGACCGAGCTGGGACTCGCCCTTCCCACCGAACCGGCACGGCAGGAAGCTTTCTGGCGGGAGCGCACCGGCAGCAGTGGCGGCTGCCTGCGCTGTCACCGCTGGAGTGATCAGGCGGCCCGGGTGGCCTCTGGCAGTTTCCGTACCCGGGGCATGCTGATTCTCCCCTGCACCATGGGCAGCGTGGGGCGCATTGCCGCCGGTGTGGCCCTGGATCTGGTTGAACGCTGTGCCGACGTTCACCTCAAGGAAGGCCGTGCGCTGTTGATCGCTCCGCGGGAGATGCCGTGGAGCCTGGTGCACCTGCGCAACCTGACCACCCTGGCCGAAGCCGGGGCTCGCATCGTGCCCCCCATTCCCGCCTGGTATCAGCGGCCGGAATCCATCGACGACATGGTGGATTTCCTTGTTGTCCGCATGCTGGACGGGCTCGGCTATGACCTGGGTGGGATCCATCGCTGGCAGGGTCCGATCACAGCACTGCCGGAGGGTGAGCGATGAAGCGGCTGTTGCTGCTGCCCCTGCTGGCCCCGTTGGCTGTGGCCTTCTACCTTGGCATGCTCAACCTCGCCAACCCCGTGGCCCTGCGGTTGCTGGTCTGGCGCACCCCGGCCCTGCCACTGGGCCTGTGGGTGATGGTGGCTGCGGCTGGTGGTGGCAGCCTTGGTTCCCTGGCCATGGCCCTGCTGCTGAGTCCTTCGGATGTTCCCCTGCGACGGCGGCTGCGGCGGCCTGCCTCGGAGTGGAGCCTGCGTGATGACCCCCCCCATGCCGAAGCCGGCGCCGACCGCCGGCCGGAGGATGGCGAGGATTGGCGCCGGCAGGGGGATGGGGAGTCCGAGCAGGATGAAGTGCCCTGGGGGGAGCAGGGGGCTGCCATGGCCTGGGGACCGCCGCCTGAACGCAACCCTGATGCACCCCGGCCCACCATGGACGTACCCTTCCGGGTGGTGCAGCGTGGCAGCACGGCCCCCGCTTCTGGCGACGGGGTCGCCGAAGGAGCTGCCCATGGCTGGGACGGTGCCGCTGACGACAGCTGGTAGCGGCACAGCGTGCCACAGCGGTCAGGAGCGCTCTGGACAACCTCAATCTCCTTTCGCGACCCTCGCCCAGGTTCAGTTGCAATGACTGTCGAGTTGCGATCTGCTGGCTTTGCCAGCTATCCGGAGGTTTCCCAGCCGCGCTGTGCCGCCTGTCCACAGCGTCCTTAGGATCGATGGAGTGATCCAGGGCAGCGTGAGCGGCGAGACAACCAGGCCCAGTGACAAGGCAGCCGACAAGAACGAACCCGTGGATCCGGCGTCTGTCAAATCCGCCGAATCTGCCGATCCGGCTCCGCCTGCCGGGTCGGCTGCCACCAGACCAGCGGACGGGAAGACTGCTGCCGGATCGCCTGCCGGGCGGAGCAGAAAAACCGGCGCCGATCGAGCAGCCGACAGCACCGCAGCCAAACCCGCCACACGACAAACACAACCAGACGCAAAGGCCGGCAGCAGTCGGCCGGCCCGGAAGGCCACTGCCAAATCCGCAGCACAACCGACTGCGAAAGCCGCAGCACAACCAGACGCAAAAGCTGCCGGCGGTCGGCCAGCCAGGAAGACCACTGCCAAGCCTGTCGCCAAGCCCAGACCCCCCAGACCCGAGGACAAACCCTTTGGCGAGTTTGTGCCCCGGCTGCTGATGCCCGCCATGGCAAGGGCCTGCCAGGCCCATGGGGGACATGCCCCCGCCATGGAGCTGCTGGAGGCCCCAATGCCTGTGGTGGGTGGCAGCTGCTGGCAGATCCGCGGCGAACTGCCTGGCCAAAAGCGCTTCTGGCTCTGCTTCACCACTGCCGACATCAACGCCCGCAAGACCATTGCCCTGGCTGAGTCGGGTGGCCAGCCCTCGCTGCTGGAGCCCTTCCTGATCGACGAGAAACGTATGAGCCTGGCCCTGCTGGTCTCCCGGCTGGTGCAGCGCCTCGACGGTCAGAAATGGCTGGGACCCAACTGAGACGCCCCTGTCCTCGACAGCCACTTCGCAGCATTCGTTTACCTGCTCTGGCAGCCGGTCGGCCAGGCCCCGTAGATTAGGTCTCCAGTCGTGGCTTGGCCTGGTGGAGACACCATCAGGCCAAGTGCTTCACGCATCACCGAGTGAATCGCCCCGATGGTCTCCACCGCTTCAGCCCCCAGCACCTCCGGCTTCGATGAGCTCAGCCCCGGCATCAAGGCCCCGGTGAAGGACACGATCCTGACGCCCCGCTTCTATACCACAGACTTCGAAGCGATGGCGAAGATGGATCTGAAGCCCAATGAAGAAGAGCTCGAGGCGATCTGCGAGGAGTTTCGCAAGGACTACAATCGCCACCACTTTGTCCGCAGTGAAGCGTTCGACGGCGCTGCCGACAAGCTCGACGTAAAAACCCGCAAGGTCTTTGTCGAGTTTCTTGAGCAGAGCTGCACCTCCGAATTCTCCGGTTTCCTCCTCTACAAAGAACTCAGCCGTCGCATCAAGCGGCAGAATCCACTGTTGGCAGAGTGCTTCGCACACATGTCCCGCGATGAAGCCCGTCATGCCGGCTTCCTCAACAAGTCCATGGCCGACTTCGGCGTGCAGCTTGATCTGGGCTTCCTCACTGCCAACAAGGACTACACCTTCTTCCAGCCTAGGTTCATCTTCTATGCAACCTATCTGTCCGAAAAGATTGGCTACTGGCGCTATATCATCATCTACCGTCACTTGGAAAAAAATCCCGATTGCAAGATCTTCCCCATCTTCAACTTCTTTGAGAACTGGTGCCAGGATGAGAATCGACATGGCGATTTCTTCGATGCCCTGATGAAAGCCCAGCCCGCCACAGTGCGTGGCCTGGTGGCCCGTCTATGGTGCCGTTTCTTCCTTCTCTCGGTGTTTGCCACCATGTACGTGCGCGACGTGGCCCGCAAGGAGTTCTACGAAGCTCTGGGACTCGATGCACGCAGCTATGACAAGCACGTGATAGCGAAGACGAATGAGACATCAGCCCGCGTCTTTCCCGTGGTGCTCAATGTGGACCATCCACACTTCTACGAGCGCCTGGAGCGCATTGTCAGCCACAATGCCAGTCTCAGGGCCGTCGATGAATCAGCGGCTCCCATGGCCATGAAGCTGGCCCGTAAGCTCTCCCACTGGCTGGGCAACGCGCTGGAAATGACCATGCTGTTTCTGGCCAGGCCGATCCGCTCCGAAGATTTCCAGCCAGCCGTGCGCTGATACATGCTATGCACGCCTGTCCCAGTGCACCACGCACCCAGATCCGGTTTGCTCGATTCCTCTCCTGCCTCAGTGGCTCCGCAGGCCCAGGGCTGCGCTCCGCAGGCGTGGCAGGAGCGGCTGGAGACCCTGCTCTCCAGCGGTGTGGGAGCCGGCGCAGATCTGGTGGAGATCTTCCTTGAACGCAATGACGAACTGAGCCTGCTGGCAGAACAGGATCGTGTGACCAGCGTCAATCCCTCGATCGGACGGGGCGCCGGAATCCGCGTCTTCAAGGGCCAGCGCGACGGCTTTGTTTCCACCAACGACCTCAGTGACAGGGGGCTGATGGCGGCACTGGAACAGGCCCTGGCCATGCTCGGCCTCGGCCGCAGCACCCAACCCTCGGGCTGGCAGGGACTGGCTGGCCTCGACGATCACGGCCGGGGGAAGGAACATTGGCTGCAGTCATGCCCCGCTGCCCAGGACATCGCCGACCGTCTGCTGAGGGGCACCGCGGCGGTGGAACGCCATGGCCAGCACCTGCAGGCCTACCGGGCCAGCTACAGCCGCGATGTCCAGCAGGTGCTGGTGGCCGCCAGTGACGGCACCTATGGACATGACATTCGCCTGCACCAGAGCCTGGGGCTCAATCTGCTGGCTGCCGACGGCGACCACCGCACCAGCGTGGCCCGTCGCTACGGTCGCAGCGACGATCCGGCCTTCCTGGCGGAATGGGACGAGGAGACGTCTGCCCTCGATCTCTGCGAGAGCGGTCGCCGTATGCTCCATGCCGATTTCGTCGAGGCTGGCACCTATCCGGTCGTGCTGGCCAACCGTTTCGGTGGTGTGATCTTTCACGAGGCCTGTGGTCACCTGCTGGAAACCACCCAGCTGGAGCGGGGTACCACCCCCTTCGCCGGCAAGCTCGGCCAACTGATCGCCCATCCATCCCTCACCGCCATCGATGAGGGGCTGAGTGCCAACAGCTTCGGCTCCCTCTCCATGGACGACGAGGGCATGCCGCCCCAGCGCACGACCCTGATACAGGATGGCGTGCTGCAGTGCTTTCTCAGCGACCGGGCGGGCGAGATGCGCACCGGCCACCCCCGCACCGGCAGCGGCCGCCGCCAGAGTCACGCCTTCGCAGCCGCCAGCCGCATGCGCAACACCTTCATCGCTGCAGGCCCCCACAGCATTGCCGAGGTGATGGGCTCGATCGACAACGGGCTCTACTGCAAACGCATGGGCGGGGGCAGCGTGGGCCCCACCGGCCAGTTCAACTTCTCCGTCGAGGAGGCCTACCTGATCGAAGACGGCGCCCTGCGTGAAGACAAGCCTGTCAAGGGTGCCACCCTGATCGGTGATGCCGTCAGCGTGATGCCGAAGATCTCCATGTGTGCCAGCGACATGGAGCTGGCCTCCGGCTTCTGTGGTTCGGTGAGCGGCAGCATCTACGTGACCGTCGGTCAGCCCCATATCAAGGTGGACAGCATCACCGTGGGAGGCCGCTGATGGGCAGCGCCGATCTCGCGCCCCGGCTCGACATTCCAGGCTTGCGGCAGCAGCTGGAAGACGGCGCCCACAGTCTCGGCATCACCAGCTGGGATCTGGGGGCCGCCTGCAGCAGCGACACCTCCGTGCAGGTTGACCGTGGCGAGCCCAAACAGATGAAGGCCAGCCAGCGCAACGGTGTCAGCGTGCGGGTCTGGAACGACGCCGGCCTGGTGGGCATCACCAGCACCAGCGACCTCACTCCCGAAGGTGTGGCTGCTGCCCTTGAAGGAGCCAGGGCTGCCAGTGCGTTCGGAGACAGCGAGGACCCCCCCCGCTTCTCTCCCCTCGCCATGGCGCCGCTGCCTCCCCTGGCCAGCCCCGAGCCGGCAGTGGTGTCGATCCAGGCGCTGCTGGCCAGGCTGATCGATACCGAGGCCAGGTTGCTGGCCAGGCATGGGGCCATCCATCACGTGCCCTACAACGGTCTGGGCCAGCGCAGCAGCGAGCGTCTCTATCTCAACAGTGAAGGTGCCATGCGCTGCCAGCGTTTCCGCACCGCCAGCCTCTACCTCTACGCGAGGGCGGAGGAGGAAGGCCGCAAACCCCGCAGTGCCGGTGCCGTGCGGCTGGCCCATGGCGTGGACGGTCTGGATGTGGAGGGTTGCATCGACGAGGCGGCTGAGCGCACCATCAGCCATCTGGACTATGCCCCGATCGACACCGGTGTCTACAACGTCTGCTTCAGTCCGGAGGCCTTTCTCGATCTGATCGGTGCCTTCAGCAACATGTTCAGTGCCCGGGCCGTACTGGATGGCGTGAGCCTTTCCAGCCGGGGGAGCCTTGGCAGCCAGGTGGCCAGCCCGCTGCTGAACCTGGTTGATGACGGCCGCCATCCCGACCACATCGGGGCCGCCAGCTTTGATGGAGAAGGCACGCCGACCCACCGTCTGGCGCTGATCGAACAGGGGCGACTGACCCATTTCCTCCATAGCGAAGGCACAGCCCGTCGCTTTGCCGATGGCTCCCAGGCCACTGGCCACGCTTCCATGGGAGCGAAGGTGTCGGTGAGCCCCAGCTGGTTCGATATCAGTGGGGGGCGGGGTGATCAGAGCCTCTCCCTGGCCACGGCCGACAACGTTGTGTTGATCGACACCCTCTCGGCGCTGCACGCTGGCGTGAAGGCGACCCAGGGCTCCTTTTCCCTGCCCTTCGACGGCTGGCTGATCAGGGCTGGTGAACGCCGCTCGATCGAGGCGGCCACGGTGGCAGGTGACATCCGCAAGGTGCTCGATGCTCTGCTGGCCTTGGAGGGAGATCCCGTGGTGACACCCGATGGCCGCTGCCCCCACGTGTGGGTGGCAGGACTTTCCATCACCGGAGAGCAGGGCTGAACACGTAGGTCTCGGCCAGATCGAGCCAATTGTCGAGCAGCCGCTCGCCCAGGGGTTGCAGCCGGGCCAGTGCCGCGGCTCCGGGGCGCAACTGGCGGTCCGCCAGGGCCCAGAGATCCGGGTCTTCCCGGAACCATCGCAGATGGCTGGGTCCGTTCAGTTCCACATGGCCCTGGATACCGAAGGCCTGTGGACCCACCTGAACGATCTGAGGGCGACACCAACGGCCCTCGGCCAGCACCGCCATGGTCGAGGTGGGACGCACCGCTTCGCCGTGGAGCTGAAACAGGGCAAAGGGATCGGGCAGACCTGCCAACAGGGGATGGTGCCGGCCCTGTGCCGTGACATCGAGCCACCAGGGCTGCCCCAGAGGATCGAACCAGCCCAGTTCCCTCAACGCTGCGGGCACCACGCTGCCGCCACCTGCCTTCACCAGCAGCTGCAGCCCGAGACAGATACCCAGCACTGGCAGCTGCCGGGCCAGCAGACCACGGCTGAAGTCCAGCAGCTCGGGAATGCGACTGTTAGCGTTGGCCGGGCCGTCATTGGCGCTCGCAGGTCCCCCCAGCAGCAGCACGGCATCCCCCGGTCGCAAGGGCGGCAGTGGTTCAGCCAGCCAGAGGCGACAGGTGCGCACCTGCCAGCCCCGTCGGAGGGCCAGTGGGGCCAGCAGGCCCGGTCCCTCCCGCTCGATGGTCTGGACGATCCGCAGCGTGCGTTGGACCATCGGTGCTGGTGCGACGCTGGGATGATTGTCTCCCAATGGAGCCCATAGGCTCGAAGACACCGACTCCTCGAAACCACACGAGATCCCAGGCAGACAAGCAAATGCTGCAGTTCCGCAAATACCACGGTCTCGGCAACGACTTCGTGCTGGTGGATGCCCGGCGGACAGGCGCCCTGGACCTCGGTCGGGACACCATATCCAGAATCTGCGACCGTCGTTTCGGCGTGGGTGCCGATGGCCTCATTGTTGTGCTTCCCCCGCAGCGGGATGGAGATCTGCGCATGCGCATCTTCAACGCTGACGCCAGCGAGCCGGAAATGTGCGGCAACGGCATTCGCTGCCTGGCCCGTTTCATCGCTGATCTGGATGATGCGCCGGCCGGATCCTGCTGGCGCGTCGAAACGCTTGCCGGGGTGATCAGCCCCGAGCTGCTGGAGGACGGCCAGGTGCGCGTGGATATGGGCGAGCCCTGTCTGTCCCCCGAAACCGTGCCCACCACCCTCGCTGCCGGCCGTGATCGCGCCATCGATCAGCCTCTGCTGGTCGATGGCGAACTGCTGAGGGTCAGCGCCATCGGCATGGGCAATCCCCACGCCGTGGTGCCAGTGCCTGATCTGGAGACATTTGACGTCGAGGCTCTCGGTGCTGTCCTCGAAAGGCACCCCGCCTTTCCGGCCAGGACCAACGCCGGCTTTGTTCAGATCCTCGCACCTGACCGCCTCAGGCTGCGGGTATGGGAGCGTGGTGCCGGCCCGACCCTGGCTTGCGGCACTGG
>SRMO01000087.1:42179-51042 GCA_004768415.1 Aphanocapsa feldmannii 277cV
AGGCCACCGTTGAGCTGCCTGGTGGTCCCCTGCTGATTGCCTGGGGCGGCGACAACCGCCTGGGCATGACGGGGCCGGCTCGCTGCGTCTTCACTGCTCAGCTGGACACCCGGCAGCTCGAGGCTGCCCCGGCCGGTGCCGCCATGGGCAGCAGGCAGCCTGTTCCAGCAACGGCAGCGGTCACCCCGGCGGCTCCGGACCACAGCTGAGCACGCCCTGGAACCATGGCCCCACCACAGGAGCCTCGACACCACCACTGCCCCGGCCGGGAACACCCTCTCGGCTGAACAGATCCTGCGCCGCTGCGACAGCATCGGGCTATGCAGCCACACACAGAGCCGCAAACGGACCCGACTCCGGCTTCCGTGCCTGCCAGCCCGGATGTGACGGGCTACTGCGACGGTTCCGCCAGCGCTCCCCTTCATGCAGCCGTGGCCACGGCGATGGATGTGGCACAGCGTCAGTGCTGGGGTAACCCGTCGAGCATCCACACCCATGGCTCCATGGCCGCCGAGGCCATGGAGCGGGCACGGCTGCAGGTGGCAGCCCTCGTTGGCGTCTCACCGGACTGGGTGACCTTCACCTCAGGTGGCACCGAAGCCAACCATCTCGCCCTGGAAGGGCTGCTGGCGGACCGGCCAGCGGGACGGCTGCTGATCTCCGCGGTGGAGCATCCGGCTATGGCCCTGCCCGCCCGCCGGCTCGGCCAGGCCGGATGGAAGCTGGAGACGATCCCCGTAGACGGGGAAGGGCTGCTGGACCTGCAGGCCCTGGAGGTTCAGCTGCGCCAGGGTGCCGACCTGGTCTCCGTGATCGGGGGCCAGAGCGAAGTGGGCACGCTGCAGCCCCTGGCAGCGATCAGCGACATCTGCCACCACCACGCCGTGCCCTTCCACAGCGATGCTGTGCAGCTTGCCGGTAAAGTACCCCTGGCCATGGGACGCCAGGGCCCGGATCTTCTCAGCCTCTCAGCTCATAAATTCATGGGCCCCAAGGGGGTTGGTGCCCTGGTGGCGGATCCTGCCCTCCCCCTCAGCCCCCGCCTGCTCGGTGGCTCACAGGAAGCAGGTCGGCGGGCGGGCACGCAGCCGGTGCCCCTGATCGTGGGGATGGGTGTGGCCTGTGCCGTCTCCCTGGACACCGCGTCCGAAGCCATGGAGAGGGTCGGGCAACTGCGTGACCGCCTGCTTGAGGACTGCCTGAAGCGGCCGGGGATGACGCTGACCGGACCACGATTGCAGCGTCTGCCCCATCACATCAGTCTGTTGGTGGGCACACCCCAGGGCGAACCCCTCGATGGCCGGGCCCTTGTGCGTGGGCTGAATCGTGAAGGCTTCTCCGTCAGCAGTGGCTCTGCCTGTGCTGCCGGACAGAGCGGGGACAGCCCGGTGCTCACCGCCATGGGCATCCCCTCGCCGTGGCGTCGCAGCGGCCTGCGCATCAGCCTCGGGCCGTGGGTGTCCGAGACCAGGGTTCTGCAACTGCCCTCCACACTGGACCGGGTCAGGCGCGAGAGTGGTCTGGTGCGAGCCACCGATCTCCGTGCTTCCAGCTGATCTTTCCACGGCGGTGCAGCAGTGCTGTGATGCCCTGGCAGGCGCCCTGGAGGAGAGCCAGGCCCGTCTGTGGCGGGCTGACTTCAGATTCGAGGGGCTGAAGCTGCTGCCCATCGTTGCGCGACTGGACGCACACCTCTCTACCCGGGACGCTGCAGCCTGTGTGGTCTTCCCGGACATGGGGGCAGCGGCACTGGCGCGCAGGGATCTGGACCTGCCCGCCCAACGCTGTGGCACCTTCGCTGACGTCTGCGCTGGGCGCTGTGGTGGCGGTGCCGGGCTGTTCATCGCCGTCGCGCCGACGGCCGCCGAGTTCGATGCCTTCGCAACCTTCTGCGAGGCCGTGGCAGCGGCCCCGGTGGTGATGCTCAACGGTGACCTCGAGGATGCCGCCGTGGGCATCGGCAGCGTGGCCCGTGAGCGTCGCCGCTCCTTCCTCTCCGGCTGGCGCGTTGCCTACGGCCTCTACCCCCTGGATGGGGCTGCCCTGCGCCGCGCCCACCCCGGGCCCTGGGAGCTCTATCGGGAAGACAACGATGGTTACCGGGCGGTGAAGGGCTTCGACGAGCGTCCGGACGCGGAAGCCATCGGCAC
This sequence comes from Aphanocapsa feldmannii 277cV, assembly GCA_004768415.1. Taxonomy (GTDB): domain Bacteria; phylum Cyanobacteriota; class Cyanobacteriia; order PCC-6307; family Cyanobiaceae; genus Aphanocapsa_A; species Aphanocapsa_A feldmannii. Next base: position 44,330 of record SRMO01000087.1, read on the forward strand.
AGCCCTCGGCCGTGATCAGGGCACGGCAGGCCTGGCCGGTCTTGATGGTTTTCTGCAGGCTCTGGGTTGAGCGTTGTCGTCAACACGCCGCCGCTGTTCTGTTGCTGTTGGCCCCAGGCGGGCCCATGTCGGAGCCGAGCACCACCGGACTGATGGCGGGGACGGATCCCTACCATCCACAGAGCCTGAAGGGTCTGCGGTGGGACATGCCCTCCATAACGGCACGTTATGCCGCCGTCTCTGTGCCTGGCTCGTCCTGCAGGGAGTGCTTCCCCTCCAGGCGGCACCGCTGCCGCCGGCTCCGCCCAGACCACCCCTGGCCAGTCCTGCCGCGTCCAGCTCAGCCGTCGTCCCCACGGCCGCTGAAGCCCTGGCGCAGCCCCGCCCGCAGTTCTCCCACAGGGGTCTGCTGCCACGCCCCTCGCTGGCGGCTTCAGTCCCCGCGTCGATGTCATACCCGCCGACCGCCGCTCAGCCGGGGCTGATCGATGGCTTGCGCTGTGCTCCGCTGCAGCGGGCGGTGGAGGCGATCCTTGCCACCGACCCGGGTCGGTGGGGCGTCACCCTGGTGGATGGCAGCGGTCGCCTGCTGGCGGACCATCGCGGCAGCGATGCCCTCATTCCGGCCTCGAACCAGAAGCTGATCTCCACGGCCATCGCCATCGACCGTCTGGGTCCGGGCCACCGCCTCCACACCAGCCTCTGGCGCCTGCCCGATGGTCGCTATCGCCTTCAGGGGTCGGGAGATCCCTTCCTGACGCAGAGCCAGATCCAGCACTTCGCCATGCTCGCGGTGCGCGATGGCCTGCGCTTCGGTGAGATGGTTCCGAACCTGGACCTTCCTGAACTGCCCAGGGGTCACTGGTGGCCCAGCGGCTGGCCCCTGGATGATCGCCAGTGGGAGTATGCGGCTCCGGTGACCCTGCTCTCGGTGGCGGCCAACAGCGAAGGGGACTTCGCCGTTCAGGACCCCCCCGCCAAGATCAGTCGTCTGCTCCGGCAGGGTGCACTGGCGGCTGGTGGTGCCCTCGACGTCACCCCCGTTTCTGCTGCCAGAACTCGCCTGTCCCGCGGCAGCCGCCGTATCCATGCCGTGGCGTCGCCGCCCCTGAGCCAGCTGATCACCCGTGCCAACAACCGCAGCCACAACGTGACCGCGGAGGTGTTGCTGCGCATCGGCGGCCGCAGCTGGGATCTGCGCACGGCGCGACGACGCGCGCTGGTCTGGCTGCGGCGGCGGGGCCTCTGGCACCGCGGCCTGACGGTGGCGGATGGCAGCGGGCTGGACCGCGCCAACCGGGCCAGCAGCCGCTTCTTCACTGCCCTGCTGCTGCACATGCATCGTCATCCCCACAGCACCACCTGGTTTGGTTCGCTGGCCAGGGCCGGGCAGACCGGAACGCTGAAATACAGCTATGCGGAATCACCCCTGAAGGGACGCTTTGTCGCCAAGACCGGCACCCTGCGGGGCGTCAGGACCATGTCCGGACGCCTGAACACCCCAGGTGGGCCGGTCTTCTTCAGCTTTCTCGCCAATGGTGCCGAGAACCCCTCGGAGCTGATGGAGGCGCTGCTGACCCGCGCCGACTCCCTTGCCTCCTGTGGCCCCCAACCTGATCAGCGCCGCAGCGATAAAAGCACACCTCGATCAATCAGGCAGCGCCTCCCTGGCCGCCGTTGAGGCGGCGTCGCAGTAGCTCCCGCTGGCTCAGCGGTTGAGTGGCTCTGGGCTGGGCCACACCGCTGCCAACCTGATGGGGCTGGTTCCTGAGGCGAATCAATTCGCGACGGCCGGCCACCACCGTCTGGTTGATCTCCTGCATGCGCTGCTCCAGTTCCCCGAGCACCCGCTCGGCGTAGCGGTCGGCACCCTGTTGCAGCGTGGTGGCCTCATCTCTGGAGCGGCAGAGCAGCTGCTCACAGTGGGCCTTGGTCTGCTGGCGGCACTGTCGCAGTTCGGCCCAGAGACGCTCGCCGTCCTCCTGAATCTGCTGCCGCTGCTGGACCAGGGCCTGCTCCAGCTTCTGCTGCTGGGCCCGATGGGCCTGCTCCAGCTGCTCACGCCGGGCAATGGACTGCTGTTCCAGCTCACGCAGCTGCTGCTGGGCCTGGTTTTCCCTGGTTGCCATGGCTTGCCGGCTCTGCTCCAGGGACCGCTCCGCCTGCTGACGTGCCTGATCGATCAGCTCCTGGGCCCGCCGCTCCGCCTCGGCACGGATTGAGCTGCTCTGCAGCAGCTGTTGCCGCTCCCCGCGTGCCTGCTCCAGCAGTGCGTCCGCCTGCTGCCGGGCTTCGTTCACGATGGCGTCGGCCTTGTGCAGCAGCTGATCGGAGCGGGAGAACTCGGCGGGCAGGCTGGCCCGCAGGGCGTCGATCAACTCGATGGCCTCGTCTTCGTTGACCATGCGCACGCTGCTGAATGGCAGTCTGGATCCCTCCACCAGCAGCTCTTCCAGCTGCTCGAGCAGGTCAAGTACCTCGATGAGTGGCCGGTCCATGGGACGCGTGACGCTCAGAAGCCTGATTAAACAAGTTGCGCAGATCCTGCGCCACCTTCGCCGGCACCATGTGGGAGATATCGCCGCCGAAGCGGGCAACCTCCTTCACCACACTGCTGCTGAGAAAACTGTGGTGGGCCCCGGTGGCCAGGAAGAAGGTCTCCACGTCCTGGCACAGAGAGCGGTTGGTGTGGGCCAGCTGCAGTTCGAATTCGAAGTCGCTGAGGGCCCGCAGACCCCGCAGAATCACGCTGCAGCCCTCATGGCGAGCGAAGTTGACGGCAAGGCCCGCAAAGCTGGCAATGCGCACCCGTGGCAGGTGAGCCGTGGCACCACGCAACTGGCTGATGCGCTGCTCGAGCTCGAACAGGGGCTGTTTGTTGGGATTGCGCAGCACGGCCACCACCACCTCGGCAAAGAGCCCATGGGAGCGTTCGATCAGGTCGAGGTGGCCAAGGGTCACCGGGTCGAAGCTGCCTGGATAGAGGGCGCGCATGGTCTGCCGGCTGGCACCGCAGCTGGGCCCCATTGAAGCTTCCTAGGATCCAACTTCCCCGCGATCGCGCAATGGGCCTCGATGTTGCCGCCAAGAAGACGCTGCTGCGCAAGATTCCCCATGGGCTGTTCGTCTGTGGTGTGGCTGAAGGAGACCAGGTGAACGGCTTCACCGCCAGTTGGGTGACCCAGGGCTCATTCGAGCCTCCACTGGTTGTGGTGGCGGTGCGGGCCGACTCGATCAGCAACGGCATCATTCAGCGCACTGGCAGGTTCAGCCTCAATGTCATGGCTGAGAATCAGAAAGACCTGGTGGCGGTGTTCTTCAAGCCCCAGGCTGCCGTCGGTGGTCGTTTCGACGTGGCACCTTTCCAGTTGGGTGAACTGGGTCTGCCGATCCTCGATGAGGCCCTCGGTGCCATTGAATGTGAACTGGTCGGCGCAGTCGCCAAAGGTGACCACACGATCTTTGTCGGTGAAGTCAAGAGCGCCGTGCTGCACCGCAATGCCAATGCGCTCAACCTCGCCAGCACCGGTTGGAACTATGGCGGTTGAGGCCGAAGCTGCCTCTGTTGCGTTATCCGCCTCTCCGGCTGCCCTACAACACCCCCTGGTCAACGACCCTGAGCGGCTTGCCGAACGGTTGCAGGAGCTGCCCAATGAGCCGGGCTGCTATCTGCTGCGCGGTCGCGAGGCCAACATTCTCTACATCGGTAAGTCGAAGGTATTGCGTCAGCGTGTGCGTAGTTATTTCCGCGATAGCCATATGCTAAATCCACGCATCCTGCTGATGGTGAGGCAAGTCTATGAGATCGAATTCATCGTAACGGATACGGAAGCAGAAGCACTTGCCCTTGAGTCAAATCTGATCAAAGCCCAGCAGCCCCATTTCAATATACTGCTCAAAGACGACAAGAAATATCCCTATCTCTGCATCACCTGGGGAGAGGACTATCCTCGCATCTTCATCACCCGCCGGCGCCGCCTGCGCAATCCTCGCGACCGCTTTTATGGTCCCTATGTGGATGTGGGTCTGCTGCGACGCACCCTCTCGCTGGTGAAGCGGGTCTTCCCCCTGCGCCAGCGACCCAGGCCCCTCTACCGGGATCGCACCTGCCTCAACTACGACATCGGCCGTTGTCCGGGTGTCTGCCAGGAGAAGATCAGCTCGGAGGCCTATCACTGCATCCTGCGGCAGGTGGCCATGGTCTTTCAGGGTCGCAATGACGAGCTGTTACGCCAGCTCGAGGCCCGGATGGTGCGCCACGCCGAACGGTTGGACTTCGAGCAGGCAGCGGCCGCGCGGGACCAGCTGCAGGGTCTTCGGGTCCTGACCGCCGACCAGAAGATGATCCTGCCGGACAGCACTGTCAGCCGTGACGCCATTGCCCTGGCGGCGAATGATCGGCTGGCCTGCGTGCAGCTGTTCCAGCTGCGGGCCGGCAAGCTGGTGGGCCGACTCGGCTACACCGCAGATGCCAGTGCCGCTTCCGCGGGAGGCATTCTGCAACGGGTGCTGGAGGAGCACTACAGCCAGGTGGACCCTGTGGAGGTTCCAGCAGACATCCTGGTGCAGCATCCTCTGCCCCAGGCAGAGCTGCTGCTGGAGTGGTTGTCTGAGCGCTGTGAGCGGCCGGTCAGGCTGCAGATCCCCCAGCGTCGTCAGAAGGCCAACCTGATCGGCTTGGTGGAGCGCAATGCCGAGTTCGAGCTTGCCAGTGCTCAGCGGGGCGCCGAGGCACACCAACTGGCCCTGGAGGATCTGGCGCAGCTTGTCGATCTGGATAGCGCGCCCCGCCGCATCGAGGCCTATGACATCAGCCACATCCAGGGCAGCGATGCGGTGGCCAGCCAGGTGGTGTTCGTCGATGGTTTGCCGGCCAGACAGCACTACCGCCACTACAGGATTCGATCCAGCAGCATCAGGGCAGGCCACAGCGACGACTTCATGGCCATGGCGGAGATCATGCGGCGCCGCTTCCGCCGCTGGGCCACGGCCAGGGCGGATGGGGCGGATCTGACTGCACTGCGTTCTTCCGGAGCGAGCATGCTGCAGCCTGATGCACTGGCAGACTGGCCTGATCTGGTGCTGATCGATGGCGGCAAGGGGCAGCTCTCCGCCGTGATGGAGGCCTTGCGGGAACTGGACCTGGCCGACGAGCTCAGGGTCTGCTCCCTGGCCAAGCAGCGTGAGGAGATCTTTCTGCCGGGGGAGGGCCAGCCGCTGGACAGTGATCCGGACCAGCTGGGCGTGAAGGTGCTGCGGCGGCTGCGCGATGAAGCACACCGCTTTGCGGTCAGCTTCCATCGCCAGCGACGTGGCGAACGGATGACACGGTCCCGCCTCGCCAACATCCCCGGCATCGGACCGAAGCGGCTGAGAAAGCTGCTGGCCCGGTTCCGTTCCCTCGACGCCATCCAGATGGCCTCCACCGATGAGATTGCGAAGGTGGAGGGCATCGGCCCTGAACTGGCGCGGCAGGTCTGGACATGTCTCCACCCAGCTCCGGAACAGGATTGGATCGCAGACCCGGATCACGCGGGGGCAGCGGACTGGCAGCCGTCAACGTGGGACAGCAGTGGAGATGGTGCTCTGCCCACCCCTGCGGGGGCGTTCTCAAGTCTCCATGAGCCATCCGGACCAGGTGGGCTTGGGGCCAAGGGATGACAAGCGAGGATCTCGATTCCTGAGGCGGTGACGGCCAGCCAGGGCAACCAGGCCTTGAACCACCTGAGCGGCGGTCGCTTTCACATGGCCCAGGGATCTGTCTCAAGGTGCCGGCCCAGCCCATTCAGCTGCCTTGCTAGCGACCCTCGAGAGCCTGCTGCAGCCCAACGGCCATAGCCTGCCGAGCGGCGTGCCGATGGACCCGGCACCGGTCCTCGCCTCCCGATTTCACGATCCGGACTGGTAACTGGAGCAGACCGGCGGCAGAGGCCCCATGGGCCTTGCAGGGGGTCCGGCGCAGTGACGAATGGCCATAAGTTTGACTTATCAGTAGAGCTATAACTGATTGATTCTCCCCCACTGACATTGCAGGTGTGGTCCCCTGAGGCACCAAAGGGAGTAGGACAGGGGGGTCCCGCAGGCCCAGATCCCTGGGTTCTGAGTCCGCTTTCTCAATCCATGGCGTCCTACAAGGTCACCCTCGTCGCCGAGAGCGAAGGTCTCAACAAGACCATTGAAGTTCCCGACGATCAGTACATCCTCGATGCCGCTGAAGAGCAGGGAATTGACCTGCCCTATTCCTGCCGAGCTGGTGCCTGCAGCACCTGTGCCGGCAAGCTCAGCTCAGGCACTGTCGACCAGTCTGACCAAAGCTTTCTGGACGACGACCAGATCGAAGCCGGTTTCGTGCTGACCTGCGTGGCTTACCCCACCTCTGACTGCACCATCAAGACCCACACCGAAGAAGATCTTTACTGATCTGCCCATTATCCTGGTCAACCTACAAAAACCACCTGCCAAAGCGGGTGGTTTTTTGGCGGTTTTCCAGCCCACACCCACCGTGCCCTGGGTCCGGGGGGCGTACCGTTGGGACAATGGTAAAGATCGTCGAGTCCCTGCTACCCCACGACAGCCAACAGGCCAGTCCTGGCGGTCAATACAGCTTTCGCGTGATCGGTCCCTGCTGCCGTCTGTTTGACCGTGAGGAGCTGCCCTGGCCTTGTTGTCGTCTCAGCTGGCGCAACAAGGAGCCCAGTTGGCGTCGCGTGGGG
>SRMO01000087.1:51165-67914 GCA_004768415.1 Aphanocapsa feldmannii 277cV
CCACCACCATCGTGATCACCCTCTTCTCCGAACGGCTTTCAGCGGAGCTGCAGGAGTGGTGGTACAGCAAGCATCCCCGCAGCATTGCAGCAACCGATGCCCACCAGCCTCCCCGGCTCGGGGAGCCTGCGCCGACAACAACCTGTGGCACGGAGCCCGCTATGATCACCGTATCGGGCCTGACCGCAGTGCGTGGTTGATGGCTCAATTCGGCCCAGCCTCGCCTGAGCTGAGCGGTCAGAACCGTTCTCCTGATAGGCCTTGTCTTCATAGTCCTGGCTTCGCTGGGACGTAGATCCGTACAGGAGAAACCAGTCAGTGAAAGAACCCCGAAAAGAGCCGGGTCCAGCGTTGCGCTGCCCGGTCAACGTTGTAGATCTGCCACCGCCAAACAGAAAGCCCTGCTTGAGGCAGAGCTTTCTGTTTGGACCATCTTAAGTGTAGAACGCCAGAGCCAGAGGACTCAGAAGTAGATCTTACCGCCACCCCACTGGATACCCTGCACCTTGGGAGCGATCAGGATGTAGCCGGCCATCAGACGCAGATCCTCGTCATTGAGGTCACGCATCTTGGTCCAGACATCGGCGCTGCGCATGCTGGGGTGAAGGTCGGCAATGGAGTATTCCCCGTCGTAGGAGGTTGGATCTTTCATGTAGTCCACCAGTCCATCCACGGAATCCCGGGGTGGCGTGGCGAGAGCAAGGGTCTCGGTATCGAGTCCCACGTTATGGTTGGTTTTGGTGATCCCGCCAGCGTGGCACTCGCCGCAGCTTTTGTTGAAGGTGGTCCGACCGGCCTTCACCTCAGCTTTGCTGAATGTCATGGTGTCACCGGATGAGGATGCGGGCACGGTCAGCTCTTCATTATTCCAGTCGGCAGCCTGCACCAAGCCAGGTGTCAATAAGCCGAGGCCGATCAGGCAACCGATAAACAGAGCCAGAAACCTGCGCACTGCGGACATCACCCGGAAAGGCAGTTGATTCATTGGGAGCGTGTCCATCGAGGTACTAGAGGTGCCCAAGCAGTTTTGTATCACGGCCGGACGATCCCCTGAGAGCTGAGGCGTCACACTGTCAGACACTGTTTCAGAAGTGCTGCCCGGACCCCATGGCGCGCCTGCTCCAGGCACGCCACGGCCGGCGAGGTGGCCCCTTGCCATGGGGTGTCTGACGCGGGGAAGGACTGCCATACGGCCTGGTGAGCCAGGCGGCGCAGTCCAGCCTGGGCCACACCCTGCTGCTCAGGTCCTGACACGGCGGCGGCGGATCCCAGCCGTAAGGCCAGGCTGTCTGACCGGACCGGTCCCCTGGCCATCGGCAGCCTCGGCGGCGCTGATGGACGCCATCTCCCCGTTGGGATGGAGGTCCAGGCTGAGGAAATCCTTCGCCAGCAGCGTGTTGGGGAAAATCGCCCGGGCTTCGCTCAGCAGGTCGGCAGGCGCCAGAGGCTGGCCGGGTACGTAGCGGGGGCTGAGGTGAGTCATGGCCAGCTGTTTCACACCGGCTGCAAGGGCGACCTGGGCCGCCATGGTGGTGGTTGAGTGCTGCTTCCTCAGGGCCATCTCGGCATCCCTGTGAGAAAAGGTGGCCTCGTGGATCAGCAGATCAGCCCTCCGGGCCAGGGCAATGGCCTGCTCACAGAAGACAGTGTCCGTGGCGTAGACGACGCTTGTGCCTGGCCGAAGCGGACCGCAGAGTGTGCGGCCATCCACCACGCGACCATCGGGAAAGGTGACGGTTTCACCGCGGTGGAGACGGGCATAGAGTGGTCCTGCCGGCAGCCCCATGGCCCTGGCCCTGGCCCCGTCAAAGCGGCCGGGCCTGGGCTTCTGCTCGATCCTGAAACCACTGGCCGGCACCCGATGCTGAAGGGGTCGGGAGCTCACCTCCAGCTCGTCGTCTTCGAACACGACATGGCCTTCCGGACCTGGCTCGTTCACGTGGAAGCGGAGGGGATAGCCCACTCGCGTGGCTGAGGCCTGCAGCGCCCCCTCCACGAAGGACTGCAGGGGCCTGGGGCCATAGAGATCGATGCCCTGGCACTGGCCGGCCAGCCCAAGGCTGGCGAGCAGACCCGGCAGCCCGAAGACATGGTCACCGTGCATGTGGGTGATGAAGATCCTGCGCAGCTGGGAGACCTTCAGCTCACTGCGCAGAAACTGATGCTGGGTACCCTCGCCACAGTCGAGCAACCAGAGCTCGCTGCGCTGCGGCAGCCGCAGGGCCACCGCCGACACATTTCGGGCACGGGTCGGCACACCCGAACTGGTGCCGAGGAAAGTGACCTGCACGGACCATGGCTGGGCTGTGGGTATCGTACGGAGTGACTGTGGCCGCGATCCGGCATGGGCTTGGCATCGCCCAGGGCAATTCTCCGCAGCAGGGTGCTGGGGCGTAGTCACCGCAGAAGGGCACCCCAGGCCGGCTGCTTCCGGGCGCAAAGGTGCCGATGCGGTCGTCGCCTGACGCCCCACCATCAAGAGCTGCATTCATGGACACCGTGTGCTGCAGATGTGCCTCGATGAACAGCAGGCTGTCGCGGTCCTGGGCTGATGGATCGGGCGCCAGCTCGGTGTCTTTCGGCTGAAGCAGCCTGAAGCTGCCGGCCGCCTTCTCCACCTCCACGAGGAAGCGAGACTGCTTCTCCTGCAGGAAAGGCAAGACAGCAACCACGTCGACCACTTCTTAAGGGCACCTCGAAAAATAGCCTCTTCCTCGTCGGCAAGCCCTGCTGACCGAGGCAACCCCTTGCCATGACTGACAGCTTCATCGCAATCAGGCTAACCACAGGGAGAGGTTGATTAACTTTTTGAGGTGCCCTTAATTCTTCAGTTGACTGCTGAAAAATAATCCTTGGAAGCGACAGGATCAGGGTTCATTGTTTTGTCACCAGGGCTCCAGTTGGCAGGGCAGACCTCATCTGGGTTGTTGCGGATATACTGGAAGGCCTTAAGAACCCTCAGGGTCTCTTCGACATTGCGTCCAACCGGAAGGTTGTTGATCGTGGCGTGCATGATCACACCATCAGGATCTATGATGAAGAGGCCGCGAAGGGCGACACCGGCCTCGGGATCCAGCACGTTGTAGGCCTTAGAGATGTCCTTGGTAAGGTCTGCCACCAAGGGATAGCTTATGTCCCCCAGACCACCACTCTTGCGATCAGTCTGAATCCAGGCAAGGTGGGAGTATTGACTGTCAACGCTCATACCCAAGATCTCAGTGCCTAGTTCAGCAAACTCAGTGTAGCGGTCACTGAAGGCTGTTATTTCGGTCGGGCAGACAAAGGTAAAATCGAGGGGATAGAAGAACAGCACCACATGCTTACCACGGTATTGCGACAGGGTAATCTCAACAAACTCCTGATCGTAGACGGCGGTGGCAGTGAAGTCTGGAGCCTGCTGGCCGACGCGGATGGTCATTGCTTTGTGGACTGACTGGGGGCTTGTCGAGGCTTGACCTCGGATCCAACACGTACTCGATACGGGTTGAATGACAGAGGCAACCTAACACATGCAGCTGCAGGTTGCGCTCCGCTGGTGACCTGGCCTGACAGAGCAGCCATGGAGCAGCGCTTCAGCCCTGTCTCGCCTTGGATGTCGCCATCTGCAGTCCCTGGCTCGCGCCCGCCCGTACAGGTCTGTACAGGGGACCTGCCACAGCAGCCCTCCGCCTGGGCAGCCGTTCCCTGAGCGTCCTGCCAGGACAATCTCGATCCAACCTAGTGCCACCCCACTGACTGGCCATACTTCAGCTGAGGAGCTTGCGCCCAAATACGATGGTCTTCTAAATCATCAGACCCCATGGCTTGGGATTCAGCGCTGTCGCGCAAGTATGCCACAACCAGCCATCTCCGGCTGCTCAACCAGCTTCGCGGCGATCTGCGTGCCAGACCGATTCAGCGAGGGCTTGAAGGACTTGAGTCCGGCAGCGGTACAATCGAGTATCGTCCCGGCCCATTTGGTGGCGGTAGTCGGGGCGGCTACCGTTCCAGACTAGGAGTACCCGCGAGCTCCACTCCCGCCAGCACCCATCACGAAGCAGCAGCCTCAGTTGATGACAGTCCCGGTGGCGCCGGGCTCTCTGGCTGTAATGATCAGCTAGGTGGTCGAAACGCTGAGCAAAGTCCGGGCACGGCTGCAACCGATAATGCAATCATGGGTCGAGCTGGTTTGGGGCGTGAGCAGTCCAGGTCAAACCCGACCTTCCGGGATCGCCTCAGTGCCATTGAGATGCGTTGAATCAACTTGGGAAGCTCGATGAAATCCTGCGACACTGACGATTGAGGGCACCTCGAAAAATTGCCTCTCCCGCGTCGGCAAGCCCTGCTGATCAAGGCAATCTCTTGCCACTGCTGATGCCTTTATGGCAACAGGCCGTCCACAGGGGGAGCTTGATTGATTTTTCGAGCTGCCCTTCTGAGAATGGAAAGGCGAAACCTGGGTTTACTCAAAGCTACCCCAAGCCCTTACCTTAGCATACCTGAACAGATCAGTTGCTCGCATCTGTTTCCAGCGAGCCTTCCTGTTCTCAATCATCAGCCTGTCCTGGGGCTGTCCTCCGAGTGATCCCGTTTGACACCTGGCCGGAAGTCGGGATGTGGTGAGACACTGATGTACAACCGGCCATCTGCCTTGCCTACCTACGCCGCCACCGTCAGGGTCAGCCTGAGGCCCTCTGTCCTGGACCCTGCCGGTGAGGCTGCCAGGGCCTGTGCTGCCCGTCTGGGGGTCTGCCGCATTCACAAACTGCGGATCGGGAAGGCTATAGAGGTTTGCCTCGATGCGGAAAGCGAGGCCTCTGCCCGGCAGCAGTTGGAATTGCTGAGCGATCGCCTGCTTGCCAATCCCGTGATCGAGAACTGGGACCTTGAGCTCCATGAGGTGCGCTGAGATGGCTATCGGTGTGGTCATTTTCCCAGGTTCGAACTGCGACCGGGACATTCGCTGGGCTGTGGAGGGTTGCCTGGGGATGAAGGTACGTTTTCTTTGGCATGGCGGCAATGACCTCAGGGGCATTGAGGCAATTGCGCTGCCAGGTGGGTTCAGCTATGGCGACTATCTTCGTTGCGGTGCCATGGCGCGCTCAGCTCCCATGATGGAATCCGTGGCAAGTTTTGCCGCGAATGGCGGACCTGTGATTGGTATCTGTAATGGCTTCCAGGTGCTTACCGAAGCCGGTCTGCTGCCCGGTGCACTGACCCGCAACAACGGGCTGAACTTCATCTGTGGTCCCTGCGATCTGGAGGTGAATAGTAATCGTTCCAACTGGTTGACAGGCTATGCTCAAGCTGAGCAAGTGGAATTTCCGATTGCCCATGGCGAAGGTTGCTATCAGATTGACACCGAAGGTCTTAAACGGCTGCAGGATAATGACCAGATAGCACTACGCTATGTAAGTAACCCCAATGGTTCGATCGCCTCTATTGCGGGGATTACAAATGAACGCGGTAATGTCCTCGGTCTCATGCCCCACCCCGAGCGGGCCTGTGATCCGCGAACCGGTGGCAGTGCCGGAAGACGACTTTTTCAGTCCTTGCTGCCATTGCTGAAGCCTTGAGGGCACCTCGAAAAATCGAGCAAGCTCCGCTGCAGGATGGCCTGTTGCCATGAAGGTTCCAGTAGCTGCAAGGGATCGCGGAAGTCGTCAGAACTGTTCCGACCAGAAAGAAGCGATTTTTCGAGGTGCCCTTGATTGATCGAGGCTCCCATGAGCCCCATGGCCTCAATCGACGGTGTCGTGAGCTGATCCAGAGCTTCCCCCACTGCTGACGCGGCCCCGCAACAGGCCGCCGCCCAACCTCTGGATCACCCGCTGGGCGATGTCTCCATAACCCAGCTCGCCGCTGAGAATCTGCGCAATGCGGCGAGGGGCTGTCGGTCGTTTGATGCCCAGTTGGTAGCCCAGCCGCGGGAAGCGATAGAAGACCTGGGCAATGCGTGCGCCCCAGGCCATGCTGTCGCCCCACTCACGTCGCATGGCCTGGCTGTAGCCCGCCAGAGCGGCCTTGCCTCCACCGTGCAGATCCCGTTCAAGTGCCTCGGCAGCCCTGAGGCCCGATAGCAGCGCAGGTCTGAGCCCTTCCGCCAGAAAGGGATCACAGAGCGATGCGGCGTCACCCACCGCCAGTGCCGCGCCGCGGTGGAGCGGCCGATGGCCATCCCAGACCCGCAGCGGCCATGGCCGACACACCACATGGCGAGGATCGGCACCGAAGTGGTGCAGCAGTCGCTTCAGAACGGGGTCGTAATCGGCCTCACGGCGCCCCAGGAAGGAGCCGATCCCCATGCTCATGCCCCCTTCTCGGGGAAAGCACCAACAAAAGCCCGAACGCACCAAGCCGAATTCGAAGTGGGCGGTCTTGGGGTCGGCATCCAGGCCTTCGGCTTCAACGGCGAGGGCATGGGCCAGCCTGGGCCGCTCCGGACCGATCCCTGCCAGCCTGGCCAGATTGCTGCAGGAGCCGGCGGCGATCACCAACCGGCGGCAGAGCAGATCCCCCTGACTGGTGCTCAGGCGCCAGCCATCCCCCTCGGGCAACAGTCCATCCACCCGACGACCCTGCTGGAGGTCGGCGCCGGCAGCCGCTGCCTGCTCCGCCAGATAGTGGTCCAGCCGGGAACGACGAACGATCCAGAACGGCGCATCCCCCGGCAGCAGCGCTTCCACCGGATCGACCAGATCCAGTGTGAAGCGAACCCGCGTGATCACGCAATCCACCACATCGACAAGACCGCAGGGAAACCAGCGCTCCGCCGAGGCGGCCACACCACCACCGCAGGCCTTGGCACGGGGCAGTCGCTCGGCATCGAGCAAGGCCACGCGGAAGCCGTTTCGGGCCAGGTGGTATGCCGCGCTGCTGCCGGCAGCACCGGCACCCACAACGGCTACATCAAGGCCCATGGCACTCGCTGGCATCAGACCGGCAGGAGCGGATCAGGGCAGCAGGCGACGGTAGCAGACCACGGCAACACCAGGCCATGGAACCGGGCCTGCGACGGCTGGTGTGCCGGACAGGGGTGGTGTGCAGTCGCTCGCGGCACGGGTGGTGCTCAGACCTTGAGGATCTCGGCTTCCTTCTCCTTGAGACGTGCTTCGAGCGTTCTGATGAAACTGTCAAGGGTCTTCTGGATCCGAGCCTGTGCGTCGTGGGACTGATCTTCAGACAGCTCACCGTCCTTCTCCCGCTTCTTCACCTTGTCGATGGCATCGCGACGAATGTTCCGCAGCGCCACCTTGCCTTCCTCGGCGTACTTGGCGGCGAGCTTGGAGAGCGTCTTGCGCCGGTCTTCGGTGAGGGGGGGGATGTTGATGCGGATGACCTGACCGTCGTTGTTGGGGGTCAGGCCCAGGCCGGACATGGCGATGGCTTTCTCGATATCCCCCATGGCCCCTCGATCGAAGGGCTGGATCTGGATGGTCTGGGCATCCGGGGTGGAGAGGCTGGCGAGGGATTTCAACGGCGTTTCGCTGCCGTAATAATCCACCATCACCTTGTCGAGCAAGGATGTGTTGGCCCGGCCAGTGCGGATGGTGTTGAAGGTGCGCTGGGTCGCGTCCAGCGATTTCTGCAGGCTTGCTTCGAGGGACATGATCCGCTGCGCGTGGGCGTTGAAAAACTAAGCCTGAAGAGGAGGTGGCCAGGTCGGGCCGTCATGCTGGCGTCACCGTGGTGCCCACGGCATCGCCGGCAACAGCTCTGGCAATGTTGCCTTCCTGGAACAGGTTGAACACGGCGATCGGGATTTTGTTGTCCTTGCAGAGGGCAATGGCGGTGCCATCCATCACGCCCAGCTCCTGGTTGAGCACCTGCTGGAAGGTCAGGGTCTCGTAGCGGATCGCATCAGCGAACTTGACGGGGTCCTTGTCGTAGATGCCATCCACCTTGGTGGCCTTGAACACCACGTCAGCGGCAATCTCGGCCGCTCGCAGGGCAGCGGTGGTGTCTGTGGTGAAGAAGGGGTTGCCGCAGCCAGCAGCGAAGACCACCACCCGTCCCTTCTCCAGGTGACGCATGGCGCGGCGGCGGATGTAGGGCTCAGCCACTGCCTGCATGGCGATGGCCGTCTGAACACGGCAGGTCACATGGCAGCGTTCCAGGGCATCCTGAAGGGCAATGGCATTCATCACGGTGGCCAGCATGCCGACATAGTCGGCAGTCGCCCGGTCCATCCCCGCCGCCGCACCCTTGAGGCCGCGGAAGATGTTGCCACCGCCCACCACGATGGCCAGTTCCGTGCCGCCAGCCACCACCGCTGCGATCTCGCCGGCGATGCGCTGCACAACGGCCGGGTCGATGCCTGAGCTGTGCTCGCCCATCAGGGCTTCGCCACTGAGTTTCAACAACACACGCCTGTACGCCACCTCTGAATCTCCAAGACGTTGCAGGCAGCTCAAACGTAGCAATGCCTGCCGGCAGCACGTCCCTGGGGCCACTGGCGGCCGCTGGCATGCTGTGTTCATCAGCAACCTCCGGCTGCCGGGCAGCGGTCCGGAGCCCCGCCGGCAGCATTGAACCGGGAATTGAACCGGGGCAGGCCGCGACCGCTCAGAACTCGATGCCGGCCTGGGCCTTCACGCCCTGCTCGCGGAAGGGGTGCTTCACCAGGGTCATCTCCGTGACGAGATCCGCCGCCGCGATCAGTTCCCTGGGGGCCCCGCGGCCCGTCAGGGCCACATGGGTCAGGGCGGGTCGTTCCGCCAGACCTGCCAGAACTGTTTCAGTCTCGATGTAGCCCAGCCTGAGGGCCACATTGATCTCGTCGAGCAGAACGAGCTTGAACGCCCCGTCCCGCAGGTAGTCACAGGCAACCCGCCAGGCCTCGGCCACCAGTTGCCGATCCCGCTCGCGATCCAGGGTCTCCCAGGTGAAACCCTCCCCCAGGGCATGCCAGCGCACCCGATCAGCGAAGACCGTCAGAGCCCTGGCTTCCCCTGGGGTCCAGCCGCCCTTGATGAACTGCACGATGGCGACCCGTTCGCCATGGCCGAGGCTGCGCAACACCAGGCCGAGCCCCGCGGTGGTCTTGCCCTTGCCCTGGCCGGTGAAGACCAGTGTCAGCCCCTTCTCTCTGCTGCGCTCGGCCACGCGGCGGGCCTGGACCTCCCTGCGCCGCTCCATGCGCCGCCGATAGCCCGCCGCATCCCGCTCCGGCGCACTGGATCCACCGGGCCCGATCGTCGCTGCGGCCTGGTCCAGATCCGCCAGATCGTCGTCAGCCTCACCCCTGGCCTCGGCGGCCTGGGCGGGTATCGCACTGTCCATGCCGTTCTCCACCCTGGACCCGGTCGCCGTGGGTATCATTCTGCCGCCGAGCTGGCCTCGAGCGGACGTATCGCGGTGATGCGTTGCAGGGCACCGCCAGCTTCCAGCTGCTGTTCCTCGACGACAAACCCCGCCTGCGTGAGGCGCTGGATGGGATCGTCCCGCAGAAAGGCTGTGGCGGTCTCCGTCTCGAACAGGCCCACGAACAGGTCCTGGCCCAGCTTCAGGAGCGGTGGAGCGGGATGGAGGTCCAGCACCACCAACCAGCCACCGGGACGAAGCAGACGCCGGGCCGACCGCAGCAGGACGTCCAGGGCATCCGGGCCGAATTCATGCAGCGCCAGGCTCACCTGGATGCCCGCAAAGCTCTGGTCCGCCAGTGGCGGGTTCTCCGCCAGGCCCTGCACGGGAATGAGCTCCGGATAGCGTTTTGCGGCGCGGTCGAGGGCGGCGGCGGAGCAATCCAGTGCGGTCACGACGAAGCCACGACGCAGCAGGGAGCCGGCAGCCGCACCACCACCACAGCAGAGGTCCAGTACTGCCGCACCCTGCGGCAGGCGTTCGGCCAGGGCCGCGGCACAGAGATCACGCAGTCGTCCCGGACCACCGGCCGGTATCGACGTCAGCGCCGTGACGGTCTCATAGATCCAGCCATGGCGATAGGCCAGGGTCCGCAGGGGCTTGCTGCCGGCGGCCGTCACGGTCGTGTGCTGCTGAAACGGAACCCCCATCCAAGCGAGGCCACAGCCAGAGCGTGGGGCAGCTCCACTGACCTCCCGGAAAACGCTGTCGGCCGGGGGGACTGCCTGCCAGCGTGTGACATCCATCACTGGGGCGGGGTTGCCGAGCGGTAGGGTCGCAGCATCGACCTACGTTCCCGGCATGGCCCGCGTCGGCGTACTGCTGCTGAATCTTGGCGGCCCCGAGCGCATCCAGGATGTGGGCCCCTTTCTGTACAACCTCTTCGCAGATCCGGAAATCATCCGGCTGCCGATCCCCCAGCTCCAGAAACCCCTGGCCTGGCTGATCAGCACCCTGCGTTCCAGAAAGTCCCAACGGGCCTATCGCTCCATCGGTGGCGGATCTCCATTGCGCCGCATCACAGACCAGCAGGCCAAGGAACTGCAGAGTGTGCTGCGGCAGCGTCGCATCGATGCCACCACATACGTGGCGATGCGCTACTGGCATCCCTTCACCGAATCGGCGGTGGGCGACATCAAGGCGGACAAGATCGACGAGGTGGTGGTGCTGCCCCTCTACCCCCAGTTCTCCATCAGCACCAGCGGCTCGAGTTTCCGCTTGCTGGAGCGGATCCGCCAGGAGGACAGTGACTTCGCCAGGTTGCCGATACGGGCCATTGGCGCCTGGTATGACGATCCCGGCTATCTGAAGGCCATGGCCGGGCTGATCGGCGAGGCCATCGATGGGGCGGACGATCCCGCCACGGCCCACGTGTTCTTCAGTGCCCATGGGGTGCCCAGGAGCTATGTGGAGGAAGCCGGCGATCCCTATCAGGAGCAGATCGAGCGATGCACTGCTCTGATCATGGGGGCGCTGGGTCGCGACAACCCCTATACGCTGGCTTACCAGAGCCGGGTGGGGCCGGTGGAGTGGCTGCAGCCCTACACCGAAGACGCCCTCGAAAAGCTTGGCGCGGCGGGTGTCAGGGATCTGGTGGTGGTGCCCATCAGCTTCGTGAGCGAGCACATCGAAACGCTCGAGGAGATCGATATCGAGTACCGCGAAATCGCCACTGCAGCCGGGGTGAGGAACTTCCATCGCGTGCCTGCGCTGGATACCAACGCCACCTTTATCGATGCCCTGGCCGGCCTGGTCGAGGGCGCCCTGGCCAAGCCGCCGGTGAGCATGGAGAGCCTCTCCCGCCTGCCGAAGCAGACCAAGCTCTATCCCCAGGAAAAGTGGCAGTGGGGCTGGAACAACAGTTCGGAAGTGTGGAACGGACGCCTGGCCATGCTCGGTTTCTCGGCCTTCCTGCTGGAACTGTTGACGGGCCAGGGCCCGCTCCATGCCCTCGGGATTCTCTGACCGGCAGGGGCTGGTCCGGCTCTGCTGTGGGGAACCGGAGGTGTTGAGGGGCGGCTACCGCCACCGAGGTGGGATCCCGCTTGGCTGAACCTGCAGCCAGCGGGTGCATCGGGTGTGGGTTCCTTGCGCAGAGGCGCCAAATCCCTCCCTTGCCCAAAGGGAAAGGTCAAACTTTAAGCTTGCACTCCAGCCCTGCCGCTGAGCCACCCGTGACCGTCACGTTCACCAGCCCGGATGTGATCGCTGTGCAGCCCCTGGGTGAGGTGCGTCGGCTGAGCGGCGCCGATGCGCTGATGGATGCCCTCCATCGCCATGGTGTCGAGCACATCTTCGGTTACCCGGGCGGGGCCATCCTGCCGATTTACGACGCCCTGTACCGGGCCGAAAGCCGCGGCTGGATGAAGCACACACTGGTGCGCCATGAGCAGGGGGGCGCCCACGCCGCTGATGCCTATGCCAGGGCCACCGGCAAGGTGGGGGTCTGTTTCGGCACATCGGGTCCCGGTGCCACCAACCTGGTCACCGGCATCGCCAACGCCCAGATGGACTCTGTGCCGATGGTGGTGATCACCGGCCAGGTGCCACGCGCTGCCATCGGTACCGATGCCTTCCAGGAAACTGACATCGTCGGTATCACCCTGCCGATTGTGAAGCACTCCTGGGTGGTGCGCGACCCCGCCGACATCGGTCGCGTCGTTGCCGAGGCCTTCCATCTTGCCGCCAGCGGCCGTCCCGGTCCGGTGCTGATCGATGTGCCCAAGGACCTGGGGACGGAAGACTTCGACTACAGCCCGGTGGCGCCGGGTACGGCCATCCGCAGGGGCTTCCGGCAGCCCCCCGGCCCTGCTGCCGCAACTGTGGCGGCAGCCCTGGAGATGATCAGAGCCGCCCGTCGTCCCCTGTTGTACGTGGGGGGTGGCACCATTGCCGCCGGCGCCCATGGCGCCCTGAAGGCCCTGGCGGAACGCTTCCGGATCCCGGTCACCACCACCCTGATGGGCAAGGGTGCCTTTGACGAACGGGCCGGCCTGTCGGTGGGCATGCTCGGCATGCATGGCACTGCTTACGCCAACTTTGCCGTTACAGAGTGCGATCTGCTGATTGCCGCCGGAGCCCGCTTCGATGATCGCGTCACGGGAAAACTCGACACCTTCGCCCCCCGGGCACGGGTCATCCACATCGATATCGATGCGGCGGAGGTGGGCAAGAACCGCTGCCCCGAACTGGGCATCATCGCCGATGTGGGCCAGACCCTCGATGCCATGGTCAAGGCCAGCAGCGAGGACCGTGATGAAGGTCGCACCGCCGCCTGGCTGGAGCGCATTCGCGAATGGAAGGCACGCTATCCGCTCGTCATTCCTCCCCCTGAAGGCGAGATCTCGCCTCAGGAAGTGATGGTCGCCTTGCGGGACCTGGCGCCGGATGCCTATGTCACCACCGATGTCGGGCAGCATCAGATGTGGGCCGCCCAGCACCTGCGCAATGGCCCTCGCCAATGGATCAGCAGTGCCGGTCTTGGCACCATGGGCTTTGGTGTGCCTGCCGCCATGGGTGTGCAGACCGCTCTCCCCGACGCGCAGGTGATCTGCATCGCCGGCGATGCCAGCGTGCTGATGAACATTCAGGAGCTTGGCACCCTGGCTCAGTACGGCCTGGCGGTGAAGATCGTCATCATCAACAACGGCTGGCAGGGCATGGTGCGCCAGTGGCAGGAGAGTTTCTACGGCGAGCGCTACTCCGCCTCCGACATGAGCAATGGCATGCCGGACTTCAAGGCCCTGGCGGAGGCCTTCGGGGTCAGGGGGGTGCGGATAGACAGTCGCGATCGGCTGGTGCCGGAGCTGGAGCAGGCCTTCCGTCATCCTGGCCCGGTCCTGGTGGATGTCGCTGTGCGTCGTGATGAGAACTGCTATCCCATGGTTCCCCCTGGCAAGAGCAACGCCCAGATGGTGGGCCTTCCCAGCCATCCCGAGCTGGCGGCCACCACCACCCGCGACTGCGGCAGCTGCGGTGCCATCACCGCCAGCGAGCACTTCTTCTGCCCCGTCTGTGGAGCCAAGCTCTGAATGCGGTGATCCGATCTGGTTGTGACCGGTCTCGGCAGCGGAGCCTGGAAGGCAGTGCCTGGGCCATGTGGCAGGCGGTCAGCGGCCTGCTGATGGCGCTGCTGCTGTGCCTCGGCCTGCTGATGGTGCCTGCCCTGCCCGCCAATGGGGCGGAGGTGCTGCAGGTGCGCTCGTCCACACTGCTGCAGATCGGCGACCGGAACCGCAGCTACAGCGTCCGGCTGGGCTGCCGACGGGACAGTGATCCAGATCCGGACGCTGCCCTGGCCTGGTTGCGTGGACAGTTGCCGCGAGGCACCCGGGTGAACCTGCTGCCCCTGGACAATGACCAGGGAACCCTGGTGGCCCGGGTGCGCCGCCTGGATGACGGGCTTGACCTCAGCGTGGGGCTGGCCCAGGCGGGCCTGATCGAATGGGATGACGCCTGCGGAGCACCCCCGTGCCCATGACCCGAACGGCCAGGACCATCGTGATGGTTCCTGCCGTGCTGCTGGGAGGCAGCTTCATCGCCACTGGTCTGTGGGCCGATGGCCCGGCAGCGGGGAACGCTGTCCTCGCCATGGGACTGGGAGGCCTGTTGCTGGCGGCGGGACTGGTGGTGCAGCTGGCACCCGTGCCTGACCGCGAAGGAGGACCGCCCGATCACGACTGAGGCCAGAGGCCGGCGTGGCTGGCGGCTGCCCTCGGCGTTCCCAGGCGGCGGACAAGGGCAGGACGCAAGATGGGAACCGGAGCCTCGCATCCGCCCAGCATCCTGTGGACCAACCCCTCTCCATCGCCCTGCTCTCCGGCGGACTGGACTCCGCCACGGCGACGGCGTTGGCCCTGGAACGGGGTGACCGCGTGATCGGCCTCTCGTTCGACTACGGCCAGCGTCACCGCAGGGAATTGGCCTGTGCAGCGATGCTGAAAGAGGCGCTGGGACTCGAGGACCAGCTTCAGGTGAGAGTGAACCTGGCGGACTGGGGCGGCTCCGCCCTCACCGATCCCAGCATCGCGCTGCCCAGCGGTGGCGTGGTGGAAGGTGTGATTCCGCCCACCTATGTACCTGGCCGCAACACTGTGTTCATCAGCCTGGCCCTGAGCCTGGCAGAGGCACGCGGTGCCGGCACCATCGTGCTGGGGGTGAATGCGGTGGATTACTCCGGCTATCCCGATTGCAGACCCGACTACCTGGAGGCCTTCCAGCGCCTGGCGGACCTGGCCAGCAAGGCCGGACGGGAAGGACGGGGGGCCAGGCTGTGGGCGCCGCTGCTGACCATGGACAAGCGGGGCATCGTGGCCGAGGCCCTGCGGCTGGGGGTCCCCATTGCCAGCACATGGAGCTGCTACAGCGGCGCGGCAGAAGCCTGCGGGCGCTGCGACAGCTGCCGCATCCGTGATCGGGCCCTGATCGATGGCGGCCGACCGGACCTGGCCAGTCCCTGGGCGCGGCAACAACTGCGGTGAGCGGCATCCTGGCCGCAGCCCGGCTGTCCTGGCGTGATCCCTGGGCGACGGCCCGCTGCGTGGCTGCACTGGAGGGGAACGATGGCCTGGTGCTGCTGGACCAGGACAGCGATGGCGCCAGCACCAGCCGCTGGGCCTACCTGGGCTGGCGGGTGATCCGGCAGCTCCGTTGTCGCGGCTTTCCGGGGGATCCTCAGGCGCGGGATCCCTTCGCCGAACTGGCAGCGGGACTGCAGGCCGTGGCGCACCTGGGGGGCGAGGGTCCGGCTCCCTTCAACGGCGGATGGATGGGTTGGCTGGCCTATGAGGCCGGTGCCTGGATCGAGAGCCGGCCAACCTGGAAGCAACCCGATGAACCTCTGTTGTGGGCCGCACTGCACGACCCTCTGCTGGCCTTCGACCTGAGGCAGCGCCATGTCTGGGTCCTCAGCCATGGCCTCACACCCGGCAGCCTGGCGGGCAACCGCGCCCTGGCGGAGCAGCGGGTGGCAGCAGTGGGGAGCCTCTGGCAGCAGCTGCCCACCGCCGTCCTCCCGTCCATCCCGGTCAGCGGTCGCTGGCACTGGTGCACCGAGCCCCGGCGTTTTGCAGACCAGGTGCGGCAGGTGAAGCGCTGGATCGCCGCTGGGGATCTGTTCCAGGCCAACCTCAGCTGCTGCTGCGAGGCCACCCTGGCGGACGCAGCGGATCCCATGGCGCTCTATGGCCTGCTGCGCCAGGCAAGTCCGGCCCCCTTTGCCGGCCTGGCGATCAGCGCCGGCGACGCCGTGATCTCCGCCTCACCCGAGCGCTTCCTCAGGGCAGGTGCCGATGGCTGGATCGAGACACGTCCGATCAAGGGGACCCGTCCCCGCGCCAGGGACCCAGCGCTCGATGCGGATCTGGCGGTTGAACTGATCACCAGCCCGAAGGATCGGGCCGAGAACGTGATGATCGTCGACCTGCTGCGCAACGATCTCGGCCGGGTCTGTGTGCCGGGCAGCATCCGTGTGCCCGTGCTGGCGGGCCATGAACCCTATCGGCAGGTACACCACCTCACCTCCGTGGTGGAAGGCCAGCTGCGGCCCGACCACAACGTGGTTGATCTGCTGCGGGCCTGCTGGCCCGGTGGGTCCATCAGCGGTGCACCCAAAGTGCGGGCCTGCCGCCGCCTGGCCGAGCTGGAGCCGGTGGCGCGAGGGCCCTACTGCGGCTCCCTGTTCCAGCTGGGCTGCGATGGCCAATGGGACAGCAGCATCGTGATTCGCTCGCTGATGCTCCATGGGCAGAGGCTGCGCGCCCATGCCGGCTGCGGCATTGTGGCCGACTCCGACCCCGACGCGGAAACCGCCGAAATGGCCGTCAAAATTGCCGCGCTGCGCTCTGTGCTGAGCGATAGGGTCTACCAGAGCCCCGGCAGCACCGCACCATGACGGAGCCGGAGGAGATCGCCTGGTGCAACGGGCGGTGGGGCAGTCCTCACGAACTGACTGTGCCCCTGTCGGATCGGGGTCTGAATCTGGCCGACGGGTTGTTCGAGACGCTGCTGGTGCGTGGTGGTCGGGCGCTGCTGCTGGGGGAACACCTGGAGAGGATGGCCCGCGGCTGTGCCCTGCTGGGCCTCGGCGCGGCCCCCGACCCGGATGCCATCACCGATCTGGTCAACCAGGCCTGCAGCCGCAGCGGGTTGGGCGCGGGTGCAGGCCAGGGGGCTTTGCGGCTGAGTCTGAGCCGTGGCAGCGGTGGCCGTGGGCTTGCCGCACCTGATCCCCAGCAGCCCCGACTCTGGCTGCAACTCACACGCCATCAACCGCTGTTCACCCCGGTTGCCGTCGTGGTCAGCAGGCAGGTCCGTCGCAATCCCGCCAGCCTGACCAGCCGCTGCAAGACCTTTGCCTATACGGATTCGGTGCTGGCGCGGCGGGAGGCCCGGGCGGCCGGGGGGGGG
>SRMO01000087.1:67993-76871 GCA_004768415.1 Aphanocapsa feldmannii 277cV
CAGCTGCGCTTCAGCCGCCACCCTGCTGATCCGGCGTCGCGGCCTGTGGCTGACCCCGTCTCTGGACAGTGGCTGCCTGCCGGGCACCCTCCGTGCCAGGGCCCTAGCGCTGGGGCTGGCCAGGGAGGAACAGCTTGATCAGGAGGCCCTGCAGGACGGTGGGGTGCTGATCAACAGCCTTGGCTGCCGTGCAATTGGCGCGCTGGAAGGGACTGTTCCCGCACAGATCCTCAGCCAGGATCAGACCCGCGCCCTGTTCAACGAGCTGGTGCAGTGCTGATGGCGAAACGGACCTGGCTTGTGGCTCGTCAGCCGAGCGAGCACCCGGGAGGGGAGGCTGATCCCCGGACAGGGGTGCCAACCGGGATGGCCCTGGGGCAGGGAACCTGACATGTGGGGCAGTGGTTCTGCCAGGCACTCAGGAAAGGGAGCCGACGTGGGTGACCACATAGGAGGCCCAGGCCGTGAAGAAAACGAGCGCCATGGTGCTGAGGGGTCCTGGGGTGCGGTTGGGCGGCCCTTGGTGCTCTCCGGAGAAGGTCATATCGCCACTCTCATCTCAGGTTCCGGCAAGGGTCCTGGGGTGCTGAGAGGGTGCGGTCTGCCGCTGCTTCCAGAGGGTCCTTAGGTATTTGTGCGCAGACTCTACGAATCTTCATGGCTCTTTGGCAAGCTTCTGGAGCGCCGGAGAGCACAATTCGCCCCCTGGAAGCTCCTCAAAGCATCTGGGAACGGCGGTGCTGCCGCTTCTCCTCTGAACCAACGGGTGGGTCGGAGCGGCCATGCTTTCCTCGCTGCTGTGGTGGCCGGCTCAGACGCTGAGGAAGCGATTCACCACGGACTGGGAGAGCTGCGACGTGGGGCCGGCAGCCACGATGCCGCCTCGCTGCATGGCGTAGTACCAGTCGGCCTGGCGCACGAAGTGGAGGTGCTGCTCCACCAGCAGCACGCTGATGCCGGTGGTTTCGATGCTGCGGCGCACCGCCCGCTCGATGTCGAGCACGATCGATGGCTGAATCCCCTCGGTGGGCTCATCCAGGAGCAGTAGTTTCGGCTTGCCCAGCAGCGCTCTGGCAATGGCCAGCTGTTGTTGTTGTCCGCCGCTGAGGTCTCCACCCCGGCGGTTCAGGAAGGTTTCCAGAACCGGGAACAGCTCGAACACCAGCGGATCGATGCGCCGGTTGCGGACCAGGCCTCCGGGCAGGGCCTCCAGGCCGAGCATCAGGTTTTCCCGCACCGTGAGCCAGGGAATGATCTCCCGCCCCTGGGGCACATAGCCGATGCCGGCATGGGCGCGCTCGTGGGGGGGCCTGCGGCCGAGGGGCTCACCATCAAGACAGACGAGGCCGGAACGGGGCTGCAGCAGACCCATCACCGTTCTCAACAGGGTGGTCTTGCCCACACCGTTGCGACCGATCAGGCAGACCATCTGCCCTGATGGCACCGCCAGGTCCACCCCGCGCAGAATGTGGCTTTCGCCGTAATAGGTGTCGAGTCCTTCGACCCTGAGCAGGGGTTCGGTGGTCATGGGGTCTCGTCTGCCCGGCCGAGGTACACCTCGGTCACGGCGGGGTCGCACTGCACCTGATCCATCGTGCCCTCGCAGAGCACATGGCCCTCGTGCAGCACGGTGACAGGTGCATCCAGACGACGGATGAACTCCATGTCGTGGTCGATCACCAGCACGGTGTGGTCTCCGGCCAGTTCCCTGAGCAGATCGGCCGTGCGCTCGGTCTCTCCATCGGTGAGGCCTGCCACCGGTTCGTCCACCAGCAGCAGATCGGGATCCTGGGCGACGAGCATGGCGATCTCCAGCCATTGCTTCTGACCATGGGACAGCTCCCCAGCCAGCAGATGGGGACGGTCGGCCAGGTCGATCACCCCAAGCAGATGCTCCACCCGATCCCGCTCGCTGCGGCCCAGGCTGCCGAACAGCAGTGCCAAGGGAGTCTTGACACTGGCGGCCAGGGTGAGGTTCTGGCGCAGGCTGAGGTTTTCGAACACACGGGGGCTCTGGAACTTGCGCCCGACCCCCAGCCGGGCAATGTGGTGCTCCTGCTGCCCCAGCAGGGAGCGTCCCTTGAAGCGCACGTCACCACTGCTGGGCAACAGCTTGCCGGTGATCACATCGAGAAAGGTGGTCTTGCCGGCACCGTTGGGACCAATCACCGCCCTGAGTTCTCCCGATGCCAGGCAGAGGCTGAGATCGTCGAGGGCAAGGAACCCGTCGAAATCGACGCTGACACCGTCCAGCTCCAGCAGCGGTGCACTGCCATCAATGGGTGCATTGCCATGCATCACTGCTGATCTCCCTTGAGGGTGATCCTGGGCTTGTCAGGCCCCTCCAGTTCCAGGGCGGGATAGGTGGCAAGTCTGGGAGCACCGCGGAAGCGGGCGAGCAGGCGGGGTACACCGCCCTTCTTCCACCAGCCCACCAAGCCGTCGGGAAGAGCGGTCACCACAACAATGAACAACCCGCCCTGGATGAACAGCCACAGGTAGGGCAGTGCTTCGCTGACGAGGCTCTTGGCGTAGTTGATGCCAAGGGCACCGAAGATGGCCCCCAGGAGGGTGGCGCGGCCGCCCACCGCCACCCAGATCACCATCTCGATGGAGAAGGGCACGGACATGAACTGGGGCGAGACGATGCCCGACTGCACGGTGTAGAGGGCGCCACCCACACCGGCCAGAGCACCGGCGACAGCGAACACGATGGTCTTCAAGGCTGTGGGATTGAAGCCGGTGAAGCGCAGGCGAGCCTCGTCATCCCGGATGGCCACCAGGGCATCACCGAAGCGACCCCTGACGAGATTGCGACAGATCCACCAGGCGACAACGACACAGAGCACCGTGAGCCAGAAGAAGTTGCGCTGCATGATGTCGGAGCCCACCATCTGGCCGAAGAGGCGGGTCACGTCCGTCTTCAGGCCATTGGTCCCATTGATCAGCTTCTGCTGGCCGTTGAAGAAGTTGTAGAAAACGAGCAGTGCCGCCTGGGTGAGGATGGAGAAATAGACTCCCCGAATGCGGTTACGGAACACCAGGTAGCCCAGCAAACCCGCCACCAGGCCTGGAATGAACCAAATGGCCACCAGGGTGAACCAGGGGGAATGGAAAGGCCACCAGAAGAAGGGCAGCTGCTTGACGCCGT
Source organism: Aphanocapsa feldmannii 277cV (assembly GCA_004768415.1). GTDB lineage: Bacteria > Cyanobacteriota > Cyanobacteriia > PCC-6307 > Cyanobiaceae > Aphanocapsa_A > Aphanocapsa_A feldmannii. Next base: position 71,145 of record SRMO01000087.1, read on the forward strand.
AGAGCCCGAAGAATTCGGGGATGCCGCCGGCGGAACGGCTGCAGGTTGCGCAGGTGAGCTGCAGATGCATGGCGGCCCCATAACCACCCAGGGCGAAAAAGATGCCCTGGCCGAGGCTGAGCAGACCGGTGAAGCCCCAGATCAGATCCACCCCGAGAGCAACCACGCCGAGGGAGAGAAAACGGCCCAGCAGGTTGAGGCGGAAGGAGGGCAGTGCGTAGGGGGCTGCGATCGCAAGTACCACGATCAACAGCCAGGGCAGCACCCTTCCGAGCAGGCGGATCCCCTCTGGTTTGTGGGAGTCCATGCTGTCAGGCCTCCACCATGCGGCCCTTACGCGGGAAGAGACCAGCAGGACGCAGCTGCAGGAAGGCGACGATGAGTGCAAAGATCAGCACCTTCGCCATGCTTGTGGTGGCGAAGAACTCCACCACGGCCGCGCAGGTAGGTGGCATGGAAGGCCAGACCTCCAGCAGCCGGCCGGCCCCGATCACATCGGTCAGCAGGCCGATGCCGAATGAGGCCACCACTGTGCCCACAAGTTTCCCGACACCTCCGAGCACCACCACCATGAAGCTGCCCACGATGTAGTCACCGCCGACGTTTGGACCAACGGAACCCAGCAGGGAGACCGCAACGCCGGCGACACCGGCCAGACCGGAGCCGATGCCGAACGTGAGGGCGTCCACGGTCTGGGTGGGAATGCCAAGGCAATCACTGATCTCGCGGTTCTGGGTCACGGCGCGGATGCGGATGCCCCAGACACTGCGGTTCAGGAACCAGTAGATGGCGATCACCGCCACGACGGTGAGGCAGATGATGAAAAGCCGTGGAACGGGCACGTTCAGGCTGCCCAGCTCAATCCCCCCCCGCATCCATTTCGGCGCCGTGACGTCCACGTTGCGGGCGCTGGCGCGCGAGAGCCGGGAGATGCCCGAGAGCCAGGCGGCGGTGCCGATGCCACCGGCAAGGGCCAGGGCCCAGCCTGCCACCCGCAGGTGGAGCGCCCTGAACCGAGCCCGGATCCGTTGTGGCAGCAGCACAGGCATGAGCAGGCCCAGCAGCAGCGTCATCCACAGTCCGCTGGCGTAGGCCATCGGTGTGGTGCGCACGAACTGCTGCAGGATCAGACTCACGCCCCAGGTGGCCAGCAGGGTTGCCAGGGGCCTGCCATAGAGGCGCCTGATCACGCTGCGTTCCAGCACCAGTCCTGCGATGGCGCTGACCATGAAAGCCACCAGGACCGCCACGAAGATGTAGGCACCAAAGCAGGGCTTCAATGCCTCCAGCTTGAAGATGTTCTGAACCACATATGTGGTGTAAGCACCGAGCATGATCAACTCGCCATGGGCAAGGTTGATGACACCCATCAGGCCGAACACGACGGCGAGGCCCAGGGCAGCCATCAACAATACGGAGCCGATGGCGACGCCATTGAAGAGGCTTTCAAAGAGAAGCGTCACCTCGGCTCAAAGCCTGTAGCGTGCACCCTTGGTACTGTCCGTCCAGTCGCAGGCGTAGCCTTTCGAGGTGGGCTCGAACTGATTCCAGGCTTGGGGAAGCACGGGGCCTTCGGTGGATTCGATGATGTCGAACTGGCCATCGTCAGTCACAACACCGATGCGCACGGTCTGGGACAGGTGGTGGTTGGGCATCACCTTTACAGGACCCTGGGGAGCGTCGAACTCTACGCCGATCAGAGCCTCACGCACCTCGTTGTCATCAAAGCTGCCAGCCTTCTCCACTGCGGCTTTCCACAGATACACCATGTTGTAGGCTGACTCCATCGGATCATTGGTCACCCGATCTGAGCCATACATGGCCTGGAAGTCTTCGGTGAACTTCCTGGAGGCAGGGCTGTCGATCGACATGAAGTAGTTCCATGCAGCATAGTGACCTGCCAGGTACTCAGGTCCGATCGTGTCGATTTCCACTTCGGCGATGGAGTAGCTCATCACGTAGTAGCCGTTTTGCGGCGTGATGCCAGCAGACTGGATCTGCTTGAAGAAGGCGACGTTCTGATCTCCGTTCAGTGTGTTGATGATCACACCACCGTCAGGCAGCGCCTTCTTGATCTTGGAGATGATCGGTGCCACCTCGGTATTACCCAGTGGTAGGTAGTCTTCACCGGCCACCACACCGCCAAGGCTGCGCAGCTGCGCTTTTGTGATGGTGTTGGAGGTACGCGGGAAGACGTAGTCCGAGCCCACGAGGAAGAAGGGCTTGCCAGCAGCGGGAGAGCGCTTGTACATGTACTCCGTTGCCGGTTCCGATTGTTGATTCGGCGTAGCACCGGTGTAGAAGATGTTCTTGGAACACTCCTGCCCTTCGTACTGGATGGGATAGTAGAGGAATGCGTCCTTGGACTCGTAGACCGGTAGCATCGCCTTGCGACTGGCTGATGTCCAGCCACCGAACACCACGGGCACGCCGTCCTGATCAATCAGCTTCTTGGATTTTTCCGCAAACGTGGGCCAGTCGGAGGCACCATCCTCCTCAATGTAGTCAATCCCATAGGTCTTGCCGCTGACTGTGATGCCACCGGCTTCGTTGATCTCTTTGATCGCCATCTTCTCCACCTCGACCAGAGTGGTTTCAGAGATGGCCATGGTTCCTGAGAGAGAGTGCAACAGGCCGACGGTGACGGTATCATCGAACTGGCCGGCACCCATGTCACCGCCAGAGCAGGCGAGCAGAGCCAGAGAGGCTGTAACGGTCGCGGCACAGCCGAAGAACCGCTTGCTGGTGAGGGTCATGTCTGACACGAGAAAGGGACTGCGCCCTGGACGACAGGGGGGAGCCTGCGGGCGAATGGGGGTAGGCTTTGTATTGTAAGTTACATTTCTGAGCGTCTCCTGGTATCAATGGATACACAACTTGGTTGTCTCAAGGTTTTGCTTGCACCTGGTACCGCAGGCCACCCTGCAGCCACCCCAGGCTTCAAGATGCCTTATGCCGGGAAGATAGCAGGGTACCTCGAAACATCAAGCAATCCTGCCCTGCGGGATGGCCTGTTGCCACGAAAGCACCAGCAGCTACAAGGGATCGCGTTGGTCAGCAGGACTGTTACGACGGGAAAGAAGCGATTTTCCGAGCTGCTCTTGTTATGAAGGGTGAGTGCTGAGTGGAACACGTGCGCTGGCACTCGTGCGTTGAGGTGATGATGCCGAGCTTGATGGGCCATGTGTGATGAATGCCAGCGCCGACCTGCATCGCACACTGCATTCTGTTATCTTCGATTCCCGAAAGACAATGCGGAACGCCCTTGCTAATCGCGGTCCGGTCATCCTGCTCAATCGTCGCGACGGCTTCAAACCCTTGTGGAGCCGGCGTTTCAAGCCGGCAGCGGTGTGCGGTGCAGCTCTGCCTCGCCCGACCCCGGTAGGGGTTGTTTCCGTCACACCCCCTACAAAGGGTTTCAGGGCACCGCTTGATGGGCTGTCCAGATGTCCTGAGGCTCCCCACCAGGGCGTCCAGGCCCCAGGGCAGCACTGCTCATGGGGAAGGTTGCTGGGACGGGTCCCCATTCCGCAGCGCCTCCAGCAGGAGTCGGCGGTGATAGCGACGGCGCAGGCTGCTGGCCGCCATCAGACTCAGACCCAGTAACACCGGCGGCAGAGGCTTCAGTCGTTCCGGCCCCTGGCGCTGGGCCATGCCCACCAGGCCAAAGAGCACAAGCAGAGGTGCTGCGAGTGACAGCAGCAGGCGCAGGCGCAGCTGTGCGGCTTCCGTCATTGTTTGGGGTCAGGAGAAGGGCGGGACGCGCTGGTGACTCGCCTCTCCAACCGGCAGCGGAGGGGTCTCGACCTTGCCAGTCCGCAGTCGCGCCAGCAAGGTACCCGCCAACACCTCCACACCGGTCTCGAGGCAGCGCTCATCCGGGTTGAAGCGGCAGTGGTGCAGTGGATGGCAACCCCCTGGCCCGGCCACACCGAGGCGGAGCATGCTGCCTGGGACCTCGGCGAGCATCTCGGCAAAGTCTTCTGCACCGAGGGAAGCGTTTTCGAGGCGTTCAACCCTGGCATCCCCCAGCAGGCGTCGGGCCGTTTTCTCCATCAGCCGGGTCTCGCGTGCGTCGTTGATGACCGGTGGGGTGATCTGGCGGTAATCCACGGATGCCGTGGCGCCATGGGTGGCACAGATGGAATGAATGATCCCTTCGATCCAGCGGGGCAGACCCTGATGGGTCTTTGGATGGAGGCACCGTACGGTCCCCTGCAGACGCACCAGGTCGGCAATCACATTGAAGGCATGACCACCTTCGATCCGGCCGAAGCTCAGGACCACGGGATGGAGGGGATCGATGCGACGGTTGATGGCTTCCTGCAGACCCGTCACCACACGCGCGGCAATCCAGATCGCATCCAATGCCTCATGGGGGCGGGCACCGTGGCCGCTCTCACCGTGGATGTCCACGATCAACTCGTCGGCAGCCGCAGCGAAGGTGCCTTCCCGTACGGCGATGCAGCCTGCTGCCAGCGGGGGGAACACATGCAGGCCATAGATGGCATCGAGCCCTTCAAGGGCACCAGCGTTCATCATCCAGCGGGCACCCTGAGCGATCTCTTCAGCGGGCTGGAAGAGGATGCGCACGCGGCCAGGCAAGTGCTGCTGCAGCGGTGCCAGCACCATGGCGACACCCAGCCCCACGCTGGTGTGGATGTCGTGGCCACAGGCATGCATCAGCCCCTGCCGGGTGGAGGCAAAGGGCAACTCGGTCTTCTCCTCGATCGGCAGGGCATCCATGTCGACCCGCAGCCCGACGCAGAGACCATCCCCCTGACCGAAATCGGCCACCACACCCGTGCGGCCCACCCCCTCGTGCACACGGCAATCCAGCGAGGACAACACACCGGCAACGAAGGCAGCGGTCTGGTGCTCCTGGCCGCTCAGTTCAGGGTGGGCATGGATGTGGCGACGGATCTCCACCAGGCGCTCGCGACAGCCAATCACTGCTGCGCGGATCTTGTCGTCCTGCGACGGTTGAGTCTCGCTCACCAGGCCCAGTCGGCTGCTGCAGTCAAGTATCAGCGCATCCCAGAACACTCCCTTCACGAATCTTCATCGATGCAAGGTCCCGCAGTCATGGCCGAGCTGACTGTGAGTCCCGACTGGATCGATTTGCCAAGGCATGGTCTGATCACAGACGGGCACCTCGAAACATCAGGCAAGCTTCCCCCGAAGGATGACCTGTTGCTGTGAAAGGACAAGTCATGGAAAGGGATCATCTGGGTCAGCAGGTTTTTCCAATGGGGAAACGGCAATTTTTCGAGGTGCCCAGGAGATGGCTCCTGCCAGGCTGATCCATCGGAAGATCGCCCAGGAGCTTGCTGCCGAATGGAAGGACGACGTTCTGATGGGAATTGCTGAACCGGCGCGAAGCCGCTGTAATGGGACGCCTGACTGGCCTCGATGGCTTGAGTGGCCATGCTCGACAAACGTGCGTTCAGTGACCTGATCAAGCGAGATCGTCGCGATCGTGTCGCCGCTGAACTGCGAGAACAGCAGTTCCATCGGTTGTTGGAACGGAACCTGGAGGAACTGCATCAGCGCCACCATCAACAGCTCCAGGTGCTGGCATCGATTGAGCGGGACATCGCCAACCTGGAGGAACAATTGCGCGGAGACCCGCAGCAATCCAGCCTCTAAAGCGGGCAGCTCCACCGGGCTGGGCAAGCCACAGGCGCCACATTGGCCGGTCTGCCTGGATGCAGGGTCAGGCAGACC
>SRMO01000087.1:76977-86518 GCA_004768415.1 Aphanocapsa feldmannii 277cV
GCAGCAGCGAGCACCTGCGGGGATCGTGCATTCGGTCACAGCTCCCCCCTGGGGAGCACTTCAGCGCAAGCAAGGTTCCGGACGATAGGCTGAAAGCAGTCAGGGAGCCAGGTTCCCACCGTTCCCATCATGGGCCAGGCCAGCGAGGAGACCGATAGCCCCTATGCACGGCTGGGCATCGGTGCCGAAGCCAGTTTCGAGGCGGTCCAGGCCGCCAGAGATCACAAATTGGCAGCCTGTGGGGATGATCCCATGGCCAAGGCCCGTATCGAGAAGGCCTATGACGCTGTCCTGCAGGACAGGCTCAAGCTACGTCAGTCCGGCCAGGCAAGCATGGCGGCTGTGGAAGCTTCCAAGGAGGAGGCCAAGGCCGGCAGACCGCTGAAACAGGTGAAATTGCCAACCCTGCCACGGCTGCCGGCTCCCAACCGCTCCAATGCCATAGCAGCGCCCCGCATCGGCAGCCCAGGCTTCAAGGCTCCATCCCTCGCTCTCGCGGAAGGTCCGCAACTCTGGCTGCCCCTGGTTGTTCTGGGTGGCCTGCTGGCCTGGACCCTGGTGGCTCCCCCGGATCCCCGGAACCTGTCCCTCCTCCTGGCCCTCGGCACAGGGGCAACAGTGTTCAGTCTGCTGAAACGCAGTGGACGCTTCTTCCAGTCGGTGTTCCTGGGCTTCGCTGCCCTGGCCCTCGGCCTCAGCCTGGGCGGCCTGGCTTCCGCCAGCCTGGCACCACTTCTCGCCGGCCTCACCGAACTGCAACTCAGCAGCGGCCTGGCATTGCTGACCTTGCTGATCACGGCTCTGCTGCTCGACTGATCCAGCCTTTCCGCTCTCGCGGTCAGCCCGAACACGTCGATGAATGGCGTCGTCCGGATGCAGGAGCCATGGGTACTTCACGGCCGTCACACCGAGGCGGTGCACGAAGCTACCAGAGTCGGCAAGATCATCGAGGTCCTGCCGCTGGCCATACGATCAGCATGACGAACACCGACGCGCACTACGACTGCATCGTCATTGGTGGGGGACCGGCGGGCGCAACGGCGGCAACCGTGCTGGCACAGCACGGTCGGTGTGTGACCATCCTCGAGCGCGATGTCTTTCCTCGCTACCACATCGGCGAGTCTCTGATGCCATATACGTGGTTCACGTTCCAGCGGCTCGGGGTGCTCGACTGGTTCGAGCAGGCGGCCTGCCCGAAGAAGTACAGCGTGCAGTTCGTCTCCACGACCGGCAGGGTTTCGCAGCCGTTCTATTTCTTCGAGACGATCAAGCATCCCTGCTCGCTGACGTGGCAGGTGCTGCGCAGCGACTTCGACCGGATGCTGCTCGACAACGCACGCGCCAAGGGAGTGGAGGTGCGGCAGGGGGCGACGGTCCGCGAAGTGCTGATGGATGGGGATCGCGCCGTGGGCGTCCGGGCGGACAGCGCCGCCAGCGGATCGATGACGCTCTGCGCCGACGCAATCATCGACGCCTCCGGTCGCGATACCTTGCTCGCGTCGAAGCTCGGCTGGAAACGCCGCGACCCCGAGCTCAGGCAGATCGCCATCTTCACCTACTATCGCGGCGCGACGCGCGATCCCGGGCTCGACGAGGGTGCCACCACGATCGCCTACCTTCCCGAGAAGGGCTGGTTCTGGTACATCCCGCTGCCCGATGGTTTGGTCAGCGTCGGAGTCGTGGCAGAGGCGAATTACCTGTACCGTGACACGCGCGACCCGGAGGCAGTGTTTGCGCGCGAGGCTGACGATTGCATCTGGATCGCCGACCATCTGCGGGCCGGCTCGCGCGTTGAGCCTGTCCGGGTGACCGGCGAGTTCAGCTACCGCGCCGATGCGATCGGCGGCAACGGCTTCTGTCTGGCCGGCGACGCCTTTTCGTTCCTCGATCCGGTCTTCTCCACCGGCGTATTCATGGCGCTGAAGAGCGGCGAGATGGCGGCCGACGCCGTCCACCGCGGGCTTGACGCCGGAGTGGTCACCGCCGCAACCTTCACCGCTTACGAACGCGACATGTGCAGGGCTCTGGACCAGTTCCGGCAGCTCGTGCTGTCGTTCTACGACCAGGCATTCAGCTTCCGGGACTTCATCCGGGCCCACCCGGACCTGCAGCCGCAGCTGGTGGACGCCCTCGTTGGCAATGTGTTCACGGATCTCGGGCCGCTGTTCGCCGCGCTCCGGGAGTTCTCGCCACAGGCATCATCGGCGGAATTCGGACAATTGGCCGGCAGCGGCTCGTGAACGATGCATGTGGTGAGAGAGTACCGACTGAAACGCCGGGTGCAGTTCCACGAGACAGATGCGGCAGGCATCGTTCATTTCTCATGGTTTTACCGCTACATGGAGGAAGCGGAGCACGGGCTCTGGCGCGCGGCGGGCCTGAGCATCGCACCGTCGTCCGACGCCAGGGTTGGCTTTCCCCGTGTCGCGGCGTCCTTCGACTTCCACCGACCGCTGCGGTTCGAGGACGAGTTCGAGGTGCACATCCGGATCGCCACAATCGGTGCCCGTTCGATCCGCTATGCCGTCTGCGTGGCAAAGGACGGAGCAGCTGTGGCCACTGGTAGCCTGACTGTCGCATGTGTCACCTGGACACCGGGCGCGGCGCTCAGGTCGACTGCGATTCCGCCCGAGATCGCCGGCCGTTTCGGCGTCGCGCTGCCACTGCCCGACGCATGATGGCGAACCATGCGAACACCCCGGACGCCCCACCGATGCCAAAGGGGCCAGGCGAGCCGCCGTGGAGCGAGTGTCAGCCACGGGCGGTGCTGGAGGCGCGACAGGCCGAACGGCTGGGGGCATTGCTCCGGCGTCTGCGGGACCGGAACGCCTTCTACGACCGCAAATTCGCCAGCGTCGGCCTCGACATCAACAGCCTGGAGTTCCCCAGGGACCTGGCTGCATTGCCGTTCACCACAAAGGCTGAGCTGGTGGCAGACCAGGCTGCATCGCCGCCATGGGGGACGGCGCTGAGCGAGCCGATCGACTGCTACACACGCTATAGCCAAACATCAGCGACGACCGGCCGGCCACTGCGCTGGATCGACACGCCTGACAGCTGGCAGTCGATGCTCGCTTGCTGGAAGGCCGTCTACCGCGCCGCAGGTGTCAGCGGCCGCGACTGCGTCTTCTTTCCCTTCTCCTTCGGTCCCTTTTTCGGTTTCTGGACGGGGTTCGACGCTGCAACGCAGATCGGCGCCCATGTGATCCCGGCTGGCGGGATGACGAGCGAGCAACGGATCGCTCTGATCGACACGCTGGCGCCGACGGTGATCTGCTGCACACCGACCTATGCGCTGCGGATGCTCGATGTGGCCCGCAGGAGCGCTGGGCGCGAGGATCTGTCCGCCAGCACGGTGCGCACCTTCATCGTTGCGGGCGAGCCGGGCGGTAGCATCCCGGCCACGCGAGAACGTATCGAGCGCGGCTGGGGGGTGCGGGTCATCGACCATCACGGGCTGACCGAGGTCGGCCCAGTCAGCTTCGAATGCCTGGCGGCGCCCGGCTTCCTGCACATCAACGAGCAGGAATTCATCGCTGAGGTGATCGATCCCGACACGGACGAGCCCGTCCCGGATGGCCGACGGGGTGAGCTCGTCGTCACCAACCTCGGCAGGACGGCCAGCCCGGTCATCCGCTACCGGACCCGCGACCTCGTGGTCCGGACCCGCGACCGCTGCCCCTGCGGGCGGACGTTCTCCCGTCTTGTCGGCGGGGTGGTTGCCCGGTCCGACGACATGGTGACCGTGCGTGGCGTCAACATCTATCCGGCCGCAGTGGAGTCCGTCCTGCGCGCGATTGGGGCCGTTGCCGAGTACCGCTGCACAGTGCGGCTGGCAGGATCGCTGCGAGAGATGGCCGTCGAGATCGAGACCGAGGAGGGCGCCGACGGCAGCGCGACTGCCACGCTGGCCGCGAGCCGGTTGCGGCTGGCCCTCGGTCTGACCGTGCCGGTGACGCCGGTGGCTGCTGGAACGCTGCCGCGCTTCGAGCTGAAGGCGCGTCGCTTCGTTGTCGATCGCGACGGCGCCCCGCCAAGTCCGGAGGCGTTGTAGGTCGCCCCTGCGCCGCAGCGTGTGGGAGGAGCGCTTGCCAGGGCAGCTGAACCGTGCAGAGTCGGCCTTCCTGCATACCTGCAGGTTGTGGCCGGGGCTCATGTCCTGCTCGACGCCGGTTCGATCGTGCCACTGTCCTCGTCCATCAGCTGCAGCAGCTGATCAGCCGTGAACACGTACCGCTCACTGCAGAAGTGGCAGTTCAGCTCGGCGCCACCATCGCTGGCAATCATGTCGCGCAGCTCGGCATGGCCCAGGAGCTTCAGCGCTGCCAGGGAGCGGGAGCGGTTGCAGGGACAGTGGAAGCGCACCGGCTGAGCTGGCGTCAGCAAGCTGGGCTGCAGTGCCCCGAAGAGATCCTGGATCAGCGCCCAGCTGTTGCCCTGATGGGCCCCGAGCCGCTCGCTGAAATCGCTGATCTGCCGGCAGGCGTCGGCCAGCAGTGCCACCAGCTCAGCTTCCTCCGCAGCCCTGGGAAGCAGCTGCGCCAGCACACCGCCACTGAAGCGCATCCCCCTGGTGGTGATCCGCTCGCCCAGGAAGACCGCCGACGGCGTCTGTTCGGAATGCACCAGGTAGCTGGCAACGTCTTCGGCGATGCCGCCGCTGACCAGCTCCACCGTGCTGCTGAAGGGGGTGCCACCGGCCTCATCCCGCAGCACGTGCAGGTAACCGGTGCCGAAGGCACGGCTGAAATCAAACGTCCCATCCGCCAGCGGATCCAGCTCCAGGTCGGGGCGACCCAGGTAGGCCCGCACAGTGCCGTCGCGGCCGGCATCGCAGACCATACCTCCGATGGGACCATTCCCCTGCACCCGCAGGTTGACCCGACCGTGGGCCACTTTCATGGCACTGGCCAGCAGCAGGGAAGCCGACATACCGCGGCCCAGGGCGGTGGTGCCCAGATAGGACAGCTGGTGACGACGCTGGGCAAAGCGACTGGTCACCGTTGTGTCCACCGCCACCAGGCGAATTCCCCCACCGGCAGCCGTGGCCCGGACCAGTTGATCGGCCATGGTCGCGTGCCTCGCGCAGCTGGAGGGGATGGTAAGCAGCGGTGAGGCAGCTCAGCGCAGCGGCCATGTGCCACCACGCCACAGACGGCAGCGGCTCAGAGGGGACTGAGCAGGCCCTTCCGCAACTGGTGGCGTTGCGGCTGGAGCGGGCCGAACAGCTCGGGCTCGTGGGTCACCACCAACAGCACGCGGTCGTGCCCCAGGCTCTGCAGCAGCTCGACGAGCTGACCGCGCACAGACCAGTCCAGGCCGGCAGTGGGTTCGTCCAGCAGCAGCACCGCCGGGTTGCGCAGCAGCTGCACCGCCAGCGCCAACCGCCGCTGCTGACCGCCACTGAGGCGCTCGGGCGGGTGGGTCAGGGGAACTCGGCTCAGACCAACCTGGTCCAGAACACAATCAATGGCCTTCTGGGACAGCCGGCGGTGAGCGAGCCTGAGCTCCTGCCCCAGGGTGAGCCCGAGAAAATGGCGCTCCGGGAACTGGAACACCATGCCGCAGAGCCAGCGACGCTGGCGCCGGCTGAGCGCCTCCCCCTGCCAGCGGATGACCCCTGCGTCCGGCTGGGCCAGGCCACTGACCAGTTCCAGCAAGGTGCTCTTTCCGGCGCCACTGGGGCCAGACACCACGCCGGCCTCCCCCAGCCTGAGCCGCAGGCTGCCGCCCCGCAGCACAGGCTGCTCGGCTGTGGCGGGTTGGTAGCGGAGCTGGTCGAGTTCCAGCACGAACAGAGGGACCGGCAGATGCGATCTTGATGGATCTCATCGCCATGGCCAAGGGGCATCCATGCAGGTCAGCTTCCGCTCCTTCGACCCCTTCGACTGCTGGATCTGGGTTCAGCTGTCAGAGCCCCTGCGGGCGGAGGAGAAGCCCTACCTGGAGGAGGTCTTCGACAGCTGGTACTACCTGGGCAAGCTCGGTGCCTTCAACGCCGACAACCTGCAGGTGCACAACGCCGGGGCCGAGATCAGCTGGATGCACTACGACCGTGACGAAGCAGGAGCGGCCCTGGCGGCAGTGATGCACAACAAGGGAGAGCTGGAAACGAAGCAGGAATGGTGCCGCTGCTGGTTTGATCTGGGCACCAGTGACGGGGTGGCGCTGGACCTGCTGATCAATGCCCTTGCCACCCTCAACAGTGACATCGTGGAGGTTCGGCAGGTGGTGATCGGTGGGGTCAATCCCGACTGGCCGGTGGATGGGGGCCATGAGAGCTTCGTGGACCCGGACGCCTGAGCAGCGGCCATGCGTGAGCAACGTCGCCTGCTGATCGACCCTGTGCGCCTCGGCTCCGACCCGCTCCATCAGCCTTTCGCCCTGAGCCAGGGGGAGAGCCACTACCTGGGTCGGGTGCTGCGCCTCGCGGCTGGCGATTCCTTCCTGGTGACCGATGGCTGCGGGCAGCTCTGGCAGGCCTGCCTCGAGCGGAGCGCGATGGCGCGGCTCGAGGCCCTGTTGGCCAGAGAGCCGGTTCCCAGGCCGAGGATCACCCTGCTGAGCGGCCTGGTGCGGAAGGACCAGGAACAGCTGCTGAGGCTGGGTACGGAGCTGGGCTGTGATGGTTTCCAGCCCCTGATCTGCGACCACAGCAGACGTGATCGAGGAAACAGCCGCCTGGAGCGCCGGCAGCTGATCTGCTGCGAAGCGGCCGAGCAGTGTGAACGGCTCTGGCTGCCTCGACTCTGGCCGCCTCGACCAAGCAGGCAGGCCCTCGACACGGCTCCATCACCGGGTTTGCGGCGCTTCCTGTGTGTGGCCCGTCAGCAGCGACCTGGCCTGGCTGCGCAGCTGGCAGCATTGGATCCGCCCGCCGTGGAGACACTGCAGCTGGCTCTGGGGCCGGAGGGAGGATGGTCGAGGGCGGAGCTGGCGTTTGCGGCAGCGGCGGGGTGGCAGTTTGCCAGCCTCGGGCCCCATGTGCTGAGGGCAGTGACTGGGGGACTCACAGCCCTTGCACTGGCCCAGCAGTGGCGTGGGGGGCTGCTGCTGGGTTGAGCAGGGCCCTGGGGATCACTTCCGGGACAGGTCGGCAGCCATGGCGCGGAACCTGCCGACACTGGCACCGGGACGACGCTTGGGCCGCGGTGTGTTGTTGAAGGGGTTCAGCTGTTCAGGGGCGAAGCCGGCGCCCGCAACGGTCCCTTCAGTGGTGGCAGCGGCCTTCGCAGTGGGCAGATTGCCGGTTTCAGCCTTCTCGTCAAGCACGACGGAAAAGTCCTTGCCGGCAGGCTTGCTGCGGCTCAGCAGAAAGTATGCACCGCCGGCAACGACCACAAGGCCGGCAAGGGTCAGGGGCAGAGCCAGACCAGCGTTCTCGAACACGGCAGCCAGCGCATAGGATTACAGAATTGTCGGGGATCTGCGGGACCACTGAGCACAAGCCTTAGGGGAGTGCAACAAGGTTGACTGCCGGCCTTCCCGCCCCGGGACAGCCGTGCAGCCACTCAGACCGGATCGTTGCTGCTCACCAACGGGGCCAGGGGACACCGAGCCATGACCTGAGCCTTCTGCTCGTAGACATGGGCCACATTGAGCAGCCGCTGCTCATCCAGCACATTGCCGATCAGTTGCAGCCCGATGGGCAGACCGGCCGTGTCGAAACCGCAGGGGATGCTGATGGCGGGCAGACCGGCCAGGTTGGCGGGAATGGTCAGGAGATCCGCGAGATACATGGCCAGTGGGTCATCGGCCCGCTCCCCGGCGCGGAAAGCCGTGGTGGGGGATGTGGGGGTGAGCAACACATCTGCCTGCTCGAAGGCAACGTCGAAATCACGCCGGATCAGGGTGCGTACCTGCTGAGCCTTCCTGTAAAAGGCATCCACATAGCCAGCCGAGAGGGCATAGGTGCCGATCAGGATGCGTCGCTGAACCTCTGCACCGAAGCCTTCGGCACGGGTGCGGGCCGTCATGACGGTGCAACCGTCGCCAGCTTCAACGCGCAGACCATATTTGACGCCGTCGTAGCGCGCCAGGTTGGCGGACGCCTCCGAGGGAGCGATCACGTAGTAGGTGGCGATGCCGTCGCCAAAGCGAGGGCAGTCGACCTCGACGATGTCGCATCCGAGGGCCGCCAGCTGATCCGCCGCCCTGCTGACGCTGGCGGCGATGGCGGGATCCAGCCCCTGCTCCAGGCAGTTCCGAATCAGGCCCACCCGCAGGCCCGTCAGGTCCCTGTCGAGACCCTGGGTGTAATCGGGAACCGGGGTGTCCAGACAGGTCCCGTCGCGAGGATCGGGTCCGGCAATCACGTTGAGCAGTTCAGCGGCGTCCTCCACGCTCCGGGTGAGGGGACCCACCTGGTCGAGGGAGCTGGCAAAGGCCACCAGCCCCCAGCGACTGACGCGGCCATAGGTGGGTTTGAGACCCACCACGCCGCAGAAGGCAGCAGGTTGACGGATTGAACCGCCGGTGTCGGAACCCAGTGCAGCGATGCACTGACCGGCAGCCACGGCCGCAGCGCTGCCACCGGAGCTGCCACCAGGCACGCAGTCACTGTTCCAGGGATTGCAGCTGGCACCGAAGGCCGAGGTCTCGGTGGAGCTTCCCATGGCGAACTCGTCAAGATTGGTCTTGCCCAGCAGCACCGCACCGCTCTCCCAGAGCCTCCCCGTGACGGTGGACTCGTAGGGAGGCACGAACGTCTCGAGCATGCGACTGGCGCAGGTGGTGCGCACCCCCCTGGTGCAGAGGTTGTCCTTGATGGCCAGGGGCATGCCGGCAAGGGGCGGCAACCGCTCTCCTGCAGCAAGTCGGTCATCCACAGCGCGGGCTGCTGCCAGAGCCTGATCACCCGTCACGTTCAGGAAGGCCCTGACCTGTTCGTCGGAGTGTCTGATCCGCCCCAGGAAGAGCTCACAGAGTTCAACGGCGGAAATCTCCCTGGCAAGCAGTCTGCGTCGCCATGCCGCAATAGCCATGCCTGGTGGTGTCGTTGAAAGTCCCCCGCAGGGACGCTATCAGCGCAAGCTCACGCCACGCCGTGGCCCTCGAGCGTGAGGGGTTCGAAGCGGCGGATACGTTGTTTACTGACGTCGAGCCGCAGCGCTCCCTCAGCGCGAAGATCGTCGAGAAACTGCATCAGCTGCCGTTCCATTGTGTAGCGGCGCACGAAGGGGCCGAACCAGTAGATGGCATCTGGTGCGGTGGTCTTCACCTCAGCCCACCAGGCAAGACCGGCGAGGTTGACCAGTTGCCGCAGGGACAGGCCGATCAGGTCAATCGGATCGATTCCAGCCAGGGGCAGATGCATCTGGAAATGATCCGAAAGGGATTGGATACGCCGCATTCTGCCCCTGCGCCTCATAGGGA
Source organism: Aphanocapsa feldmannii 277cV (assembly GCA_004768415.1). Classification (GTDB taxonomy): domain Bacteria; phylum Cyanobacteriota; class Cyanobacteriia; order PCC-6307; family Cyanobiaceae; genus Aphanocapsa_A; species Aphanocapsa_A feldmannii. The sequence continues at coordinate 86,353 of SRMO01000087.1, forward strand.
AATGTCGCTGCAGAAGGCCCGGGGCGCCGGGGCGTCCAGATCGAGCACGCTGGCCACGGCGGGGTCAGCCACGGTGGCGACCGCTGTGCTGGTGGCAGTGGCGGCAGGCGTTGTGGAGATGTCAGCGGCAGGCAGGGTTTCGGCAGCCGCTGTGGCCGGCTCCACA
>SRMO01000087.1:86528-88339 GCA_004768415.1 Aphanocapsa feldmannii 277cV
GTCATCCAGCGTGGGGGGCAGCGGCGCTGCAATGTCCTGGCGGGAATTGGACGGGACAGCCTCGCTGCAGGCGATCCCGTTGGCGGCAGCGACCGCTGTGCTGGTGGCAGTGGCGGCAGACGTTGTGGAGATGTCAGCGGCAGGCAGGGTTTCGGCAGCCGCTGTGGCCGGCTCCACAGCCTCGGCTGGCTCGCAGGGGGCCTGGCCTGGCCGGCTCCGCTGACGCTTTGCAAGGGGGGGCGGGGGCATGGTGCCGGAGAGCTTGCCGAGCCAGCGCTTGCGGGCAATCTCGTAGAGCACCATCCCGGTTGCCACGGATGCGTTGAGGCTCGTCGTCTCTCCCCGCAGGGGGATGCTGACCAGGTGGTCGCAATGCTTGCGGGTCATCAGCGAGAGTCCGCTGCCCTCCGAACCTGTGACCACCACCAGGGGCCCCCCGGCAGGCACTTCCGTGATGCGCATGTCCCCCTCCTCCGCCAGGCCGACCACGGTGTAGCCATCCAGCTTGAGCTGCTCCAGGGAACGATTGAGATTGACGACCCTGGCCACGGGCAGGTGTTCGAGGGCGCCGGCTGCCACCTTTGCCACAGTGCCCGTCAAGCCGGCATTGCGGCGCTGGGGGATGACCATGCCGTTGGCTCCCAGGGCTTCAGCGGTGCGCACAATCGCTCCCAGGTTGTGGGGATCGGTGACGCCGTCAACAGCCATCACCAGGGGCGCCTCACTGATGCCCCTGCAGAGCTCCAGCAGTTCATCGAGGTCCAGGGTGGCCGCCGCGGCCGTCTGCAGCACGATGCCCTGGTGCACCGCACCTCCGCAGAGCTGAACCAGGCGTGTCCAGGTGACCTCCTCGACCACCACACCGGCAGCCTTGGCTTCCCGCAGCAATTGCATGAAACGGGCCGTGAAGCGCAGCTCAGGAGTGCACCAGATGCGGTGGATGGGCCTATCGCTGCTCAGCACCGCCTCCGCCGCGTGGCGCCCCCAGACGAGATCGTCAGCGAGGCCGGCATCATCCGGCCGGGCCGGTCTGAGCCCATGGGACCAGGCATCCGGGGCCTGGTCACGGCGTTGGAAGCGACCACTGTCCCGCTCGCCAGCGCGCTTGAAGCCACCCGTTCTGCCGCCGTCACGACCATCCCGCCGGCGTTCACCGCTGGCCTCTGGCCTGAAGCGACCCCTGTCCGGGCCAGGGAAGCCTCCCCGAGAGCGGTCATCACGGCTCAAGTCGTCGCGCTCCCCATGGCGCCATTGGTCGCCGCCGCGGTTGTCCGAGCGGCGACCGGCCCGTTCATCGGAGCTGCCGTCCTGGTACCGACCGCGGCGGCGATCAGCAGCGAAACGATCCTCCTTGCCGCGGTACCCACCCTCCGCGGCAGAGCCGCCGAAGCGATCACTGCCATACCTTTCACGTTGACCACCGCTGCCATCGCGCTCGCCCTTGCGCCAGCCCCTGTCATGGGGACGGCCACCTCCACCGGCCGCGAAGCGGCGGTCATCCGACTTGCCATAGCGGCGACCAGCGGGTGTGTCGGAGCGGTCCCCGCCCCTGGGGCCGCCAGCGGGGGGGCGGCGGCCGTAACGGCCCCCACCAGCCGAGGAGAAGCCATCGTCAGTGCCGCGACGGCGGGGAGGAGGAGTCATGCGGAGGGGGCAGCGTCGGAGGATGTGTTCTCTGCCTCAAGCATGGCCAACAGCCGCTTGAGTCGTTCGGGCCGATAGAGGAAGAGCCAGCCCACCATCGTCTCAAACCCTGAGGCCCTGCCATAAACGCCCGGTTCCGCACGGCTGGGGCGACGCCCGGCCGCGGT
>SRMO01000087.1:88405-107628 GCA_004768415.1 Aphanocapsa feldmannii 277cV
CAGATCCAGCTCCTGGGCCGTCAGGCAGGGTTCCAGCCGGGCCAGGGCCAGGGACTGTGCCTCTGCCTTCACCAGACCCACCACGCTGCGATGGGATTCCCGCAGGGCGGATGGCTCAAGACAGCTGCGCAGCCTCTGATGCAGCTCCCAGACCGCGTCACCCAGCCAGGCAAGGCGGCCCGGCGAAGGCTCGCCGCCGCGGATCGCTGCAGCCATCGGCAGATCCAAACGAAGCCAGTCCTGGGCAGAGGACGGTGGGTCTGCGGACGTCTTCTCTGCAGCTGTCAAGGTGTGTGCTGCTCGGCATGGGCCGCAGCCATGGCTGAGCTCGGTGCTCCCTCCCCACATCCTCGTCATCGGACGTGAGAGAATGTGGATCAGGTCAGCTTGAGCTGACCGACGGCGCTATCGAGGCTCGGCTGCAGGTTGAGAAAGGTTTCCAGCCTGACGAGCTTGACTGTCTGATTGACGCGGCCATTGCCGACCAGCTGAAAGGGGACTGCAGCAGTCCTGCAGGCCTTGGCGAATTTGACCAGCGAGCCGAGGCCGGAGGAATCAATGAAGTCGATGCGGCTCAGATCCAGTACGAGAGGCAGCGGCCTGTCGTCCCGCTCTCTGGTGATGAACTCTTCGAACTGGCGTTCGGAGTAGGCATCGAGCTGGCCGGCAAAGCGCATCAGAAGATAGGCCCCATGGGGCTCGCACCCTGCTCTGAGGGAGACCGTCAGTCGCTGCAGCTCCGCCAAGGGACCATCTCCTGAACCAGGCGAGCGGCAGAAGTGTAGTGACCCCTCCCTTGGAGTCCGGAAACTTTGGAAAGACTCCAGCTTTATGGCTGGATGGGGAACTGGACAGGGAAGAAGCGGGTCGCCAAGGCCATGGGCAGAGGCCGGTGCCGAACACCTGCCCCATGGTTGGCCAGCGGGCGCTGGTCCGCTGGCCACCTCCTGGGAGCTGCTGTCTCCGCGGATCCCTCAACCCCGCTGCCTGCGGGCTTCGATCAGGGCGGTGAAGCGTGAAAAGTGATGGTCGGCATCGTGGGGGCCAGGGCTTGCCTCGGGGTGATACTGCACCGCGAAAATGGGCTTCTCGCGGTGCCGCAGGGCCGCCACCGTGTGATCGTTGAGATTGATATGGGTCACCTCCACCTCCGCCGGGAGGCTGTCGGCGGCGAGCGCGAAGCCGTGGTTCTGGCTGGTGATCTCCACCTGTCCAGCGGTGCCGCAGGGGTGGTTGAGCCCGCGGTGACCGAAACCGAGCTTGAAGCTGGTGCCCCCCAGGGCAAGGCCGAGAATCTGGTGGCCGAGGCAGATGCCGAAGATGGGCAGATCGGCATCGATCAGTCCCCTGGCGAGGGTCACTCCGCTGCTGACGGCAGCGGGGTCCCCTGGACCATTGGAGAGGAAGACACCCTCAGGGTCGTGGCAGAGCACGCCGGCCAGATCCGTGTCGGCAGGCACCACGGTCACGTTGCAGCCATGGCTGGCCAGACGCCGCAGGATGGCCCGCTTGATGCCGAAGTCGACGGCAACCACGTGGTAAGGCGCACCCTGGCCGCGTCGGAGCCGTGCATCGAAGACCGCGGCGGGGTCTTCCCGCCAGTGATGGGTGGCCCTGGTGCTGACGCCACTGGCAAGGTTCAGACCGGCCATGGAGGGTGCCTGCCGCACCCGTTGCAACAGTGCAGCGGGGGAGGTGCCATCGCTACTCACCGCTCCGTTGATGGCCCCCCCGTCCCGCAGATGGCGCACCAGGGCACGGGTGTCCAGCCCACGAATGCCCACGACCCCATGGCGCTCCAGCCAGTCGGGCAGGGTTTCGGTATGGCGCCAGTTGCTGGCAACGGGGGCGAGCTCACGGCTGATCACAGCGCGCACGCTGGGCCCGGCCGACTCGTTGTCCTGTTCGTTGACCCCGGTGTTGCCGAGCTCGGGGAAGGTGAAGGTGACCAACTGCCCGACGTAGCTGGGGTCGGTGATGATCTCCTGATAACCGGACATGCCGGTGTTGAACACCACTTCCCCGATGGCGGTACCGATGGCGCCGAAAGCCGAGCCCCGCAGCAGCGTTCCATCGGCCAGCAGCAGCAGGGCCTGCCGCTCCTGGCACGACTGCTCGGTCGCTGGGGCGGGCGGGGTAGGACTGGGACCCATCTCGGCAGGCGGCGGCGCTGACCCCTGCATCATCCTCCGGCGACGATGGTGACCAGGGACTCCAGCCTGGCCCAGGGCTTGCCGCACAGCAGGGCGTCACGTGCCTGTGATACCCCGTCAGCCACGTTGGCGACCCGACCTGCTGCCAGCAGCGCGAGGGCGGTGTTGAGGGCCACAGCATCGGTCTGGGCCGTGGTTCCGCGTCCCTGCAGCACGGCGCGGAGGATCTCCGCATTGGTCTTCATGTCACCCCCGGCCAGGGCCGAGAGCGGCGCCGGCGTGACCCCCACGGCGGCGGGATCGAGGCGTTCAGGGCGTACAGCGCCAGCCTCCACATGGATCAGCGCGGCCTCACCGCCAAGGCCGGCTTCATCCAGCCCCTCGCTGCCATGAACCACAATGGCCCTGGCCATCCCCATCACAGCAAGGGCTTCCGCCATCGGTCGCAGCAGGGACACCTGGGCCACCCCCAGCACCTGGGCAGCGGGACCCATGGGATTCACAAGCGGGCCCAGCAGATTGAAGACGGTGCGAATCCCCAGACTGCGGCGCAGGGGGGCCATCCCCACCAGGCCCGGATGCCATCCGGGTGCAAACAGAAAGCAGATGCCCACCTCGTGCAGGGCCTGGACGCAGCGCCGGGGCTCCGCCCCGAGATTCAGTCCCAGGGCTTCCAGGACATCGGCGGAGCCCACCTTGCCTGAAGCGGAACGGTTGCCGTGCTTGGCCACCCTGGCGCCGCAAGCGGCAGCGGTGAAGGCGACCGCCGTGGAGATGTTGAAGGTGTCGGCCCCATCCCCACCGGTGCCGCAGGTGTCCAGCAGATGCGGGGGAAGCCCCTCCGGCCTGGTGGTGGCCTCCTGGAGCACCGTCGCCATCGCCGCCAGTTCAGCCCCGGTGGTCCCCTTGGCACGCAGGGCCGTCAGCAGGGCACCGGTCTGTACGGGGTCCACCTTGCCGCCAAGCCAGGCCTGCATCAGTTCCCTGGACTGGTGAGGAGCCATGGGCTGACCAGCCAGCAGTTGCTCGATCAGCGGGGCCCAGGAAACAGCTGCCAAGGGTTGAGACATGCGGCTGGATCGATTGTGCCTGGGGCGGCGAGGGCGGCGAAACGCAGCAGCAACGCAGGCCACGCTGATGGGATCCTCAAGTGTGACGGGCACTGGCAGCGAGGAAGGTGGGCCATCCTGGACGTCTCCCTGGAACAGGCAGGAGACCGCCAGGGACCGAGCCAGCGATTCGATCCAGCGGTGAGGGTCAGATGGACGTCTCCGCTTTGCCTCCCGTGTCGAAGCCACTGCCGACAGCCTCGTCGGCGTTGTCCATCCCTGGCCTGAACCCCGCAGCCCAGATGGCACGGCAGCGGACCTGCAGGGCCTCTCGGTCGAGGGACCAGAGATTCACCGCCCTGTCGAGGTTCTCCTGCAGGTCCGAGGCGCCGGGAAATCCCATGTAGCGATGGATGAGGCGGGCGGCATCCACCAGGTCTCCATCCTGGGGCACCCGGACCTGAAGCAATCGATCCACCACGCGACGATCACTGGCATAGAGGGGATGTTGCTGCTCAGCCATGGGACCAGGACCAGGACATGGTCAGCTTCCCGGGTCCTCTGCCTGCCGGCAAGCCTCCAGCAACCTCCCTGCCCCGGCGGCAACCCACACAGGCGAGGCAAGCGGATCCCTGCGCATCCGCTGCCTGTGGTCTCCCTGCCCCCGGGGCCGCCCGGCGGACCCGATCCTTAGGGTGAGTTGTCATTGCTGCATCAGGGCTTGGCAGGTTTGCTGCGGATCGGCTTGATCGCACGCTTCCTGCGGCCCTACCGCAGGCGCATTGCCCGTGGTGTGGCGACCCTGGTGGCGGTGAATCTGCTGGGTGTGCTGATCCCCCTGCTGGTGCGTCAGGCGATCGACTCCCTGCAGCCGGGTTTCGTTGTCTACGACCTGATGCGCCAGTCACTGGTGCTGATTGTTCTGGCAACGGTGATGGGCGGCATTCGGCTGGTGTCGCGCATCCTTGTGTTCGGGGTTGGCAGACAGGTGGAGTTCAACCTGCGTCAGCAGCTGTTTGAGCATCTGCTCAGGCAGGAGCCGGCCTGGTTGCATGAGATGCGCAGTGGCGAAGTCATCAGCCGCTCCACCTATGACGTGGAGAACGTGCGACGGCTGCTGGGGTTTGCCCTGCTCAGCCTGGCCAACACCGCCCTGGTCTACGGACTGCAACTGCCGGCCATGCTCTCCATCAGTGGCTCGCTCACCCTGGCCACCGTTTCGGTCTATCCGCTGATGCTGGCGATGGTTCGCCTGTTCAGCGACCGCATCATGCGCCAGCAACGGCAGCTGCAGGAACGCCAGGCGGCCCTCAGTGATCTGATCCAGGAAGATCTCAACGGCATCAGCGCCATCAAGATCTACTGCCAGGAGGCCCGGGAGAATGCCGCCTTCGCCCGGCTGAACAAGGCGTATCGCAACGCTGCCCTGGCCCTGGCCCGCACCCGCAGCACCCTGTTTCCCCTGCTCCAGGGAATCAGCAGCGTCAGCCTGCTGGTGCTTCTGGCACTGGGAGCCCGGCAGCTGGAAGCCCCAGGGGCGGCTGGCAGTGGACTGACGGTGGGTGGCTTCGTGGCCCTGGTGCTCTATACCGAGCGCCTGGTGTTCCCGACCGCCTTGCTCGGCTTCACCCTCAACAGCTTTCAGACCGGCCAGGTGAGCCTCGAACGGATCGAGGAGCTGCTGGCGCGCGAACCCCGCATCGCCGATCCCGCCACCCCTCAGGAGCGGCCTCGGCGCTGCAGCGGCAGAATCGAGGCCCGCAACTTCACATACCGCTATCCCAACGCCGTCAGGCCGGCGCTGTCAGGGGTGAGCTTCTCGATCGAACCGGGGGAACTGGTGGCCATCGTCGGCCCCGTGGGCTGCGGCAAATCCACCCTCAGCCGTGCCCTTGGTCGCAGCATCGACATTGGGCCAGGTCAGCTGTTCATCGACCGCCAGGACATCACCCAGCTGCGGCTCGATGATCTGCGCAGCCGGCTGGCCCTGGTGCCCCAGGACAGCTTTCTGTTCACCGCCAGCCTCGCGGACAATCTCCGCTACGGCGTTCCCGCGGCAGAGCGGGCGGCGGTGGTTGCCGCCAGCCATGCTGCTCGGCTGAGCAGCGATGTGGAGGGATTCCCCGATGGTCTCGACACCCTTGTGGGGGAGCGGGGCATCACCCTCAGCGGCGGCCAGCGTCAACGCACAGCCCTCGGCCGGGCCCTGATGATGGAAGCCCCCCTGCTGGTACTGGACGATGCCCTCGCCAGCGTGGACAACGCCACGGCCAGCCGTATCCTGCGGACCATCACCGACCAGGGCCAGCGCACGGTGCTGTTCATCAGCCACCAGCTCTCCGCGGCGGCGATCTGCGACAGGGTGCTGGTGCTGGAGGACGGCCGGCTTGTCCAGAGTGGGCACCACGACGATCTGATACAGCAGCCGGGCACCTACCGGCGCCTGTGGGAGCGGCAGCAGGTGGAGGCGCACCTGCAGCAGCCCAGCTGGGCCTGAAGCATCTCGGTGGGAGGGCTGATCCGGCTGCAGATGCGCTTCCCGGCTGCCACAACGTCTTCATCCATGACGTGCCCGGCGGCGGCAGAGTGGCCCGGTCGGTGGGTTCCGCTCGGTAATCTTTGCGGCTGGCTGGGTTTTCCCGCAGGCCGGAAGTCGCCATAACGGGGGGTGTTGCCGTGCCTTTGCCGCCATGACCCGTGCGTTGCCCTACCGCATCCGTTGCACGCTCACCTTCGGGGACATCTACCCCCAGGTGATGATCTGGATGCTGGTGATCTTTCTGAGCCTTGCAGCAGCCCTTGGGCTGATGGGCGCCAGTCGTCCCCTCTTCGCTCTGGTGGCCGTCGGCCTCGTGCTGGTGTTGTCCCTGCCGTTCCTGCTCTTCGCCTTCGTCACCACCCTGCTCAACCACATCGCCCTGGAGCCCAGCGAGGGCGGCGGCAACAGCTGAACCTCGTCCGGCCTGCCGGGAACCCGGATGACGATGGAGGACCGGCACCGGACCGAAGCGGCGCAGCGCAGCTGAAACATGGCCGGGATGGCTAATGTCTTCGCTCCGGGAGAGGCCTGATGTTTGCAAACTTCGCCACGGGGTTCGGCGGCAAGGGCCGTCTGGTGAGCGCCGCGGAAGCACTGCCGGGCAGAGGCGAGGCCATTCCCACCGCCGAGAAGCACTACGTGCTGGGCACACCGCTGAGCGGTGCGATTCCCGCCGGCCATGAGGAGGCAGGTTTCGGCTGCGGCTGTTTCTGGGGCACCGAGAAGGCCTTCTGGCGCCTTCCCGGCGTGTTCCTCACCGCCACGGGATACCAGGGTGGCCACACGCCAAATCCCACCTACCAGGAGGTCTGCAGCGGTGCCACCGGCCACAACGAAGTGGTGCGGGTGGTGTGGAATGCGGATGTGGTGGACTTCAGCGATCTGCTCAAGCTCTTCTGGGAATGCCATGACCCCACCCAGGGGATGGCCCAGGGCAACGACCGTGGCAGCCAGTACCGCAGCGGGATCTACACCAGTACCGAGGCGCAGACCGGCAAGGCGGAGGCCAGCAGAGAGGCCTATCAGGCGCTGCTCTCGGCAGCGGGCAAGGGCACCATCACCACCGAGATCGTCGAGGCCGTCCCCTTCTTCCCTGCCGAGGCCTATCACCAGCAGTATCTGGTGAAACCTGGTAGCCGCCCCTACTGCTCCGCCAGCCCCACAGCTGTGCTGCTCGGCGACTTCCCCGGCGCTGACTACAAACTCCCGGCGACAGTGTGGGAGAACTACGACTGGAGCCAGAATCACTGTGTGCTGTTCGGGCCAGTCGAGCCCATCGAGATCCCTCGAAACATTGCCGATTAATGAAATGGGGGGTTTCAGATGAAAAGGCTTAACCTGAGACCTCAAGTTCGACCCATTCGAACCCCTGCCATGCCAGTCACTCCAGACGAATTTCGAAGCACTGCCGCTGGGCGTTTCCCGCTGGTTCACAGACTTATCACGTTTGCTGAACTGCGCCGCTGGTACGCACAGATGCGTGAGGCGCTCAAGACATCCAACCGCCAGCGAGGTGGGTACAAGGGTTGGATGACCCAGTGAAAAAAGAAGGCAGCCACGCTGGAAAGCGAGAATCTGGCGCTTCAGAAAGAGAAAGAGGATCTTGCCGAAAATCTCCGAGACGTCAAGATCAAATATCAGGGATTTGCTCCCCTGCTCAGCAAGCTTCAGCGGTTTGAGGATGCCGTCAACGAATTACGCAGACTCAAATTGGTTGTGGACGAGCAAGTCATCGACGCTGGCTACTGGCCCAGAAACACCACTGAAGATCTGCATCGTGGCGTCGACAACTTCCTTGAAGACCTCGATGATCTGATGGATGGAGTGGATCCAGACATTCCTGTCAGTCTGGACCTGGAGGTGCCATGAGCAAGCGCCCACTTTCAGAGCAGTTTCGCGACCAACTGAATTCCCTCGGCCAGAGCCTCGCTGAGCACAGCCGCAGCCTCGGCGAACACTTCATGCGCCGGGAGCAGGCATTAACACTCCAGCAGCAGGAGTTGGCTGAAGAGGCCAGGCTGCTTCTCCCCACTGGCGCTGCCAGCACAGCAGTTGACGTCGATCATCTGCTCGGGTTCCCCACAGGGGATTTCTCCACCCAGACCGTTAAAAAGCTCAAGGCCATCTGTAAGGAAAACAAGATCCGGGGCTATTCCAGACTGAGGAAGCACGAGCTGATCGTCTGCCTGGAGGCGAAGGGAGTCACACCCCCACCACGCAACGTGGCCGAGTTCAGCCGCGCCGAGCTCGAGCAGATCGCTGAAGCGTTCTTCACGTTGATCAGACAGCATCAGGCTGCTCCCTGAGCCTCTCCTACAGACCAGACGAAGCCAACAGCAACTTCAATACCCTGCTCCGCTGGAGCTCGGGTTTGTCGAGCGGTTGAGAGCTCATCGACTGGTGGCTGTCCGGGGTATGAATGATCATGGTCGTCCATGGCACCCCCCTCCCCCACCACTCCGGCCCGGGGCAGTGCCCCAGCTTGGAGGTCAGCCATAGCTGGCCTGGAACAACCTGACACCCTCTGGAGTGGTGGCGAGACCGACTATGCTGCCACGCTGAACCTGACTGTTCCGCTGTCGAACCGTCCCCCTTCGCTGGCACTGCTGATGAATACTCTGGCCAGTGTCCGGAAGGCCAAGCGTGGCCTGATTGAGTCAGGCCAGGCAATCGCTATCGCGGTGTGCAAGGTGTTCCATGATGTCGAGGTTGGGCAGCAGCGGATCCAGCCTGCCTGCAGGATGCTCGCCCTCGCACAACAGAAGCTCGAGATCGAACGGAGCGAATTGCATCCTGGCCTGTCGTCAGCGTCCCGGCTGAGCCAGCTCGAAGACGATCTGATGAACGCGCAGTATTCCGAGGTGGACGCAGTCAGCAGCGATGAGAACGCGCTGACATCGCTGGACCAGACCCTGGCAACAACGCTTGAGCCATGGCACATCTGCGTGGAGCGGGTCAGGCGATGACGGACTGCAGCCCAGACCTCCGCAGGGATTGTCTTGACAACCTGCTGGAGGGCGTCATTGTGATCGAGCTCGGCGGCACGATTGCGATGTTCAATCCGGCGGCGGGGCGCATCCTCGACCTTTTCCCCGACGCAGTGACAGGAAGGGCGTTTGCGGAGTTATTCATGTCCCGCAAGGGCTTCGAGGAGTTCAGCGATCTTGTCCTGGATGCTATCGAGAACAGAGGCAAAGCTGGCCGACAGGTCGTCACCCTGCATACCGGAGGTGAGGAGCAGTTGCTGTCGGTAGCGATCTCGTATATCAGGTCGAGGTGTGATGGATCCGCCGAGCCGACCGCGGTCATCGTGTCCTTCAGCGACACCAGCAAGATCTGGGAGCTATGCATGGCGAAGGCTGTGGATGCGCAGCGCGGCGAGCTGCAGATGGCCTACAGGCAGATCGAGGAGCACAAGGCGCTGCTAAAGAAATCTCAGGCGGCACGGGTGCTGGCGACGGTCCTTGTGATCGGGGTCTTTCTGGGGGCCGGCGCCTACACCTGGCAGTCTCGCAACCCGCTCAGAGACTCCTTCATAGCGACCGGCGTTGATAGTGAACTGCCCCTGGCATCGGCTGGTGCTGACGAGGGACTGCGCACGGTGACCGTCGAGCCGCAGACGCTGCATAGGACGATCTCGCTGGTGGGCACGCTTGCGCCTTGGCGTACGTTGAACGTCGTAAGTCCGGTTTCCAGCCGAATTGGGGCGGTGCACTTCCAGTACGACCAGTTGGTGAAGGAGGGCGAGCTTCTGATTGAACTAGACACTTCCGAGGCCAATCGCGAGCACCGGGATGCCCGGGTGGCTTACATTGATGCGCTGGAAAAGTTTGAGGCCCTCAAGAACTGGGAGGGTAGCGCCGAGATGGCCGACGCCCGGCGGTCTTTCGCCCGAGCGAGTTTGGAGCTCAAGAGCCAGCGGAACCGACTGGATCGGGCCACGTTCCTGCTGGATCAAGGCCTGATCGCCACCACCGAGTACGAGGATACGGAACAGCAATACCAAAACCAGAAGCTGGACTTCGATGTTGCCGAGCTGGACTTCGAGGCGGTGCGCGCCAGGGGCGGCAAGGATGCCAGGGACAGGGCCGAGCTGGAGCTGGGCAATGCCCGCGAGAAGATGCTCGAGCTCGAGGAGAACCTGCAGCAGAGCGCAATCCATGCTCCGCTCAGTGGCATCGTCCTCCTGCCGGGCCAGTCTGACAGCACGGGGATCGCCGCGGGCCAGTCGGTCGAGAAGGGCGAGGTGCTGCTGAAGATCGGAGACCTTGCGCAGATGTCGGCAGTCGCGAAGGTGGACGAGCTGGACATTGTGCGCATCAGGAATGGCCAGGCGGTGTCGGTCACCGGCAACGCCTTCCCCAGCCTGAGGCTGGAGGGAACCGTAACCCACGTCTCGTCCCAGGCAAAGGCGCAGCTGCAGGGTGCGCCCAAGTTCGACGTTACCGTGACGCTCGATCCCCTCGTGACCTCGCAGCGGGAGCTGCTGCTTGCCGGCATGTCGAGCAATCTGACAATCGCCGTCTACAGGAACGACAATGCCCTGCTGGTCCCGATCGACGCGGTGGAACAGCAAGGCAGATCAAATCACTTGCTGGTGGTCCACCCGGAGACTGGCGAGGTGGAAGTGCGTGAGGTCGAGATCGGTAACACCACTCTGAACTCGGTCGAGATCGTCGCTGGCCTCCGGCCTGGCGATCAGATTGTGATCCCGGAGGATTGAGTCAGTGGCATTGTGGTACGTCTAGGCAAATTCTGAAAAACTGGCGCAAGTTACCAGTTAGTTCTTGCAGCGCAATCGATCTCAGTCAGAGAACGTGGAAAATGCGAGGTTTTCCAGAGGCTCCCTAAGCTGTCTGAAAGCCTACAAAAGGAACGATGGGAACCAAGCCGGGATCAAAACTAAAAAGTGTTGGCGCGGCGGAAAACATCTTTGCAGTAGTAGATGCCACGCAAGTGGCCCTTGCCATTCATCCTCTTTTTGCCAAAGCCTGTGAGATACAATGTCTTGTCTTTACGATACTTGATATCGAGTTTGACAACCATCTTCCCTTTATGACTACAGAGGTTGCGGGCCCAGGCTTTATAGCTTGGATTCCAGACTTGATGAGAAGCTTCATGGTCGAGAGCTCATCAAGGGGCGATTCAATTTAACTGACATAGGCTATTGTGACACATGCAGGCCCATGGTAGTTAGGGAAACCTCAGGACAATCCCTGATTTCGCCTGTAGATTTGCTGAAGTCTCTTGCGGGGCAACGATAATGCTCAGGCTTTGGCAAGTTTTCCAGAGGTTCCTTAAGTTAAGATTGTATACTTATATATTAATCTGAGGCAAGTTATGGGTAACCTCGTAATCTTCAATTCCACAGCTGGTGAGCACCTGGAAAAATCGCTTCTTTCTCATCGAGACAAGACCTGTTGGTCTACGCAATCCCTTGCAGCTACTGATGCCTTCATGGCTACAGGCAATACTGCAGGGCAAGGTTTCTTGATTTTTTGAGCTGCCAATAAGATTAAATTTCAGAAAAACTACTACCCAAAACCAACTGGTATATCAAGATCACCATCAATATAGATTCTATCAACTGGATCAGGATCTCCAGGCTCCCAAGTACAAATATTGCGTGGACCTAAATCATCACAACAATATACTCCACGAATTTTAGCGGTTCCACTTTTCTTGCGCTTGTCGGAATTTTCTAAATGCCAAGTCCAATCAGAAGCTGCAGTTCTGTCAACCTTTACTATCATTTTGCCAAATTGAGAACATTTATTTTTAGCCGAAGCCGAAGCTTTTCTCCATGGAAAATTTTTATTAGAGTGATCAGCTTCTAGACAATATGAATCATTAGCATGAACCCTATCTGGTTTATTACAAGAATCAGCAATTGCTGGAGCTGCTACCAACAACAGAGTTGCAAAAAGTAAAAGTGATTTAGACATATATTTTATTTTGGACGTCAGCAGAATCAGTGCTAATGCAAGCTTGATGGGAAGGTTCATGGTCGATTCACTCAGCAAATGGCTATTCTAAAGGGACTGACGTAGCCTAGTATAGCACATGCAGGCGCAAGGATAGCTCGAAAAATTACCTCTTTCTCACCCGAAAAGCATTGCTGGCCTACCTGGTCCCTTGCAGCTACTGGTGACTTCACGGCAACAGGCCATCCCACAGATCAAGGTTTCTTAATTTTTCGAGGTACCCGCAAGGTGGTTAGGCAAGCTCTGGAGAACCGGTGCAAGCCATAAGTCACCCCTTGCAATGCAGCGCAATGGATCTTGGCGAAAGCGAGAATTGGGAAGATAACGCTAAAATGGGGACACCTGCAAGAGACGATTGCTTCCCCTGGCCCGCGTGCTGACCCTCGGATTGCTCAGTCTCGCCATCGCCGCTTGCACTACGCCACCCGCTCCGGAAGGGGGGATGACGTCGCTGGATTCCGGAGAGGAGGCGGCTGGACCGATGCAGGGCGACGCCAGCTCGATGATGGATACGCTTCTGGCTGGCAACGTGTCGCCCAAGGTGCAACGCAGCAGCACGGCAGACCAGGTGGCCCTGGCAGATCACCTCACTGCCAGCGGAGCCACGGTCTACACCGCCTACTGGTGCCACGCCTGCAGCATCCAGAAGGAGCTGTTCGGCAAGGAAGCGGTGGCCAGTCTCGATGTGGTGGAGTGCGCAGCCGACGGCCAGGATTCCCAGTCCGAGCTCTGCGACACGAAGGGTGTGGTTGGCTATCCCACCTGGGAGATCAAGGGTGTGCTTCAGGACGGCGGCGTCAAGGGGATGGGCGAACTGGCCGACCTCAGTGGCTATGGGGGCGACCGCGACTGGCCCTAGAATCGATCAGGGCACGGTTCGTGCGCCAGCTCCGGGTCAAGCCTGACGGCGAGTTGCCTCTCGGCACCACCGTTCCCTTGTATCAAGCACTGGGGAAGCTCCGGTCAACTGGAAGACCCACCCCTCCAGTACGTCACAGCCATGGCTGGAGCATGTGGCGAGCCTGGCTGGGGATGGAAGCTTGTCGAGCGTTTCCCTCGGATGGATCCGGACGACCTCCACCCTCATTCCCGGCATCAGTTCCTGAGAGAGCGTTCAGGGTGATGATCACTGATACCCCCAAGGGGATTCGAACCCCTGCCGCCTCCGTGAAAGGGAGGTGTCCTAGGCCTCTAGACGATGGGGGCGTGGCGCTGGCCTGGAGAAGACTCGATCCGAGTCCGTAGCAGAGCAATCCTAAACATCCGGCCGGACCCCCAGGCAGCTCTGCAAAACACTGGAGAGACTGGCCTGCAGCAAGGCCGGGATGCGCACCCTATGGGCTCTGCCCACGCCAGATGGGAACGGTGAAGCAGAAGGAGGAGCCTTCACCGGGACTGGAGACCACCCAGATTTTGCCGCCGTGAACCTCCACGATGCGACGGCACACGGCCAGACCCACACCGAATCCGGACGTTTGCTTGGATGTGCCGGGCAGACGCACGGTGTCCAGGAAGATCCGTCCCTGGTCGCTGGCAGGAATACCGGGTCCGTTGTCGCTCACGCTCACCTGCACCCACTGGCTGGTGCGATGCATCAGGGCGAGCTTCACCATCCCCTGATCGGCGGTGAACTTGAAGGCGTTTTCCAGCAGGTTCAGCAACACCTGGCGCATGCGCCGGGCGTCGGCAAAGACATCCGGCAGGTCACTGGGGATGTCGGTGATGATCTCCAGTCCGCGGCCGCTCCACATCTTCTCCAGTTCCAGCAGCACATCCGCGCAGAGCTGAGAGAGGGCCAGTCGCTGGGGATTGAACAGCGCCTCCCAGCGGGTGGAGCCGGCCTCGAGCAAATCCCGGGAGAGTTGCTCCATGTCATGGAGACGACGGCTCAGCACATCCCGCAGATGCACCACATCGATCTGATTCAGCTCGAAGCTCTGCAGGGCAAGGTTGGCTGCTGTCAGGGGAGTGCGCAGATCGTGAGCCACCATGCGCAGCTGGCGTTCCTGGATGCGCAACCTGCTGCTGAGGGCCTCGTTCTCCTGGCGCAGAACCAGCAGCTGGTCCTCCAGCTCCAGGATCCTGGAACTCCTTGCGCTGTCGTCTTCGAGTACATCCAGGCTCACCCCCAGCCCGCTGACCCGCTCCATCTGGTGCCAGCGATTCAGCCAGGCGCGCACCTGATCGAGCATGGTCACGCCGGTGAACACCTGGCGCGGTTGGGGGTTGAGCTTCACCAGGGCCGGGGTGGCCACCAGGCGGTAGTGCTCCAGGAGCTCGGGGTGCTGACCTGGATCAATCAGCTGCAGCTTGATGCTCTCGTTCAGCTCCTGCTGCTTCAGATAGGCCAGCAGGTCGCGCAGCTCCAAGCTCGCCAGGTGCCTCGAACTGGCGATCAGAAGCAGGCTGAGGGCGGGACTCCCGTCCATCAGGGCTGGGGCTGCTACCAAGGGTGGGCCCCGTCAGATCCGGCCACCTTATTCAGCTTTTTCAGTTACGAAAGTCAATCACACCGGGACGTATCTTTCCTTGCTGAATCCGCAATCAGGCCCCGTGAAGCAGGCCAGCGGGGGATTGGCCGGTCCCAAGCGTCTCTGGGGTCGGCAACCAGGCCATGTGGTGATCATGGCAGCGGCCCTGTTCACCCTGCTGGGCCTGGTGATCCAGGTCTGGAGACTGCAATCCCTCACGGCCTCCTATGACCAGGGAATCTTCCTGCAGGTGATCTGGAACGGCCTGTCCGGCCATCCCTTCCAGAGCACGCTCTCGTCCCAGCTTTCCACCAACGTCATCCACGCCGGTGAGCTGCCTGCCACCACCTATCACCGGCTGGGTCAGCACTTCACCCCAGCCCTGTTGCTCTGGGTTCCCCTGGTGGGACTGCTGGGGAAATGGGCCCTGCCGCTGATTCAGGTGGGTCTGGTGACGGGGGCCGGCCTGGCGCTGCACCGTCTCGCCCTGACCCGTCTGGAACCGGTGCTGGCGGCCCTGATCAGCGTCAGCTGGTACGCAGCCAATGCCGTTCTCGGTCCCACCTGGTCCAACTTCCACGACATCTGTCAGCTTCCGCTGCTGGTGTTCCTGCTGGTGCTGGGCATCGTGCGCCGCCGCTGCTGGCTGATCGTGCCCTGCGTGCTGTTTCTGCCGATGATCCGTGAGGACAGTGGGGTAGCACTGCTCAGCATCGCTGTCTGGGCCTTCTGGCGCAGGCACCTGCCCAGCTGGGCCGCTCTGCTGATCTGCGGTTATGCCAGCGCCTACCTGCTCTGGGTGAGCAGCTGGGCCATGCCCCAGTTCAGTGACGATGTGGCCAGGCGCTGGGCGGGGGAACGCTTCGGTCAGTACCTGGGCGAGGGGCAGGAGGCCGGAGCCTTCGAGATCCTGCTGGCGCTGCTGCGACAGCCCTTGCTGGTGCTGCGGGAGGTCGTCTCCCCGTTCGGTGGCACCTTCCGCTACCTGCTGGGGCAGTGGCTGCCGCTGCTGTTCGTTCCGGCCATCGCCCTCGACAGCTGGCTGCTGGCTGGCCTGCCACTGCTGCAGTTGCTGCTGCTGGATGGTCAGTCAGCCCTGGCGATCAACATCCGCTATGCCATGTCCGTGGTTCCCGGCCTGTTCGCCGGTGCGGTCTTCTGGTGGCAGTTCCGCCAACCCCGTTTCGCCTCGCTCCGTCTTCGCCGGTTCTGGACCGCTGCCATCGCTCTGTCGCTCTTCTTCACCCTGACCAGCAACCCCAACCGCAGCCTGTCCTTTCTGGTTCCCGACAGCATTCAGCCCTGGGTGCATGTGCCCCTCACCCGCCAGTGGAGCCATGGACAGCAGGCCCTTGCGCTGCTGCAACGAATCCCCGCGAATGCTTCCGTGGCGGCGAATACCCCGTTGGTGCCGCATCTGGCAGCCCGCCGCGCCATTGTGCGCTTCCCCTTGAGCGTCGCCTTCCTGGATGACAGGGGCCGGCCGACACCTGTCGATGTGGTGGCGGCGGACATCGGCGGCCGTCTGCCTTACGTTCCTGCCTTCGCCAAGAGCCGCGGCGAGGTGCAGGGCTCCCTGGAGCGGATTCCCTGGCTGAGGACCGCTGGCTACGGCCTGGTGGAGGTTCGCGATGGTGTGGTGTTGTTGCAGCACGGTGTTGCGGACACGCCTGGGGCCGAGGAGGCCCTCGAGGTCCTGTTTCGACAGGCGCGGCAGGCCCTCTCCCTGCGCTGAGCAGCTGGGACTGCGGCAGACAATGAACAAGAAGACATGCGGAGATCGGCTGCCCGGTCCAGTTCGACGGCCATTCAGCCCGCCGCCGTCAGCTGCTGAGCTCAGAGATTGCCATTGATCCGACCGTTGAAGCCGACCACCCGGCGGCGACCGCCCAGCGGCACCAGCCGCACCTCACGTACGTCACCGGGCTCGAAGCGGATTGCCGTGCCGGCAGGGATGTCGAGTCGCATGCCACGGGTGCCAGGGCGGTCGAATCGGAGGGCGGCGTTCGCTTCGAAGAAGTGAAAGTGAGAGCCCACCTGCACTGGTCGGTCGCCACTGTTGGCCACGCTGACGCTGTGGGTGGGAAGGCCTGCGTTGAGCTCCAGCGCGCCGGGTTCGGAGATCAGTTCGCCGGGAATCAGGGGGGCCATGGTGAAGAGGAGGGTCAAAACACAGCGGCACAGGGCCCGGGCGGAGCAGGGACGGCGCTCAGCGGATGGGGTCGTGGAGGGTCACCAGCTTGCTGCCGTCCGGGAAGGTGGCCTCCACCTGCACTTCCCTGACCAGTTCAGGGATGCCCTCCATCACCTGGTCTCGGCTCAGCCAGGTGGTGCCCTCCTGCATCAGCGCAGCCACGGTCTTGCCGTCCCGGGCGGCTTCCAGCACAAGGAACGTCAGCCAGGCCACCGCCTCGGGTTGGTTGAGCCTGAGCCCACGCTGCAAGCGCCGCTCTGCCAGCAGGGCGGCTGTGACGATCAGCAGCTTGTCCTTTTCCTGGGGCGAGAGATGCATCGATCAGGGGGTGATGATCAGGAAGCGCCCAGCAGGGGATTTTCCTGGAAGGGCCAGACGCGGGGCAGGGCAGGGGGCGGCAGCTGGCGAAAGGCTCGCAGACGGGCCCAGACCCTTGCGAACCAGAAACGGGCAGCCACCGTGGAGGGGCCGCGGTAGCGGCAGATCAGCCCAGCATGGCCTGCCTCGGCGATGGCGTCGCAGACCATCGTTCCCGCCAGGCCGCGACGGTCCGAACGACAGCGCTCCAGCAGTGCTCCATCCGGCAGCTGCACACCGGCCCAGACCAGGGTGCCGTACACCGGTTCAGTGTCCATGCCGTGGGGGCAGTCACGTCCCTCCGCCGAGAGTCGCTGGGGATCGATCAGCAGGGGGTGCTCGCCGCGCCAGACTTCCAGACGGGAGCGCCACTCCCCCCGGTTCAGCCGCTGGCCAGCCGCTGTGCATCCCAGCCGCACCACCTCAACGCCGAGCCAGACCGCATCACGGGCCAGCTCCACCAGGCAGTGCTGTTCGAACAGGCCGGCGTCGAACAGGATCGTCTCCTGGGGCATCCACTCCAGATCGGCAGCCTCGGCCAGGTGCATGTGCAGGCTCTGGCGGCTCCAACGTCCCTCAGGAACCTGACGGGAGCGACCCACCGAACCGTAGATCTTCTGGGCGGCCACAGTGGTGATCAGGGCCTGACTGCCGGCACCGGCCCGCACATCCACAGCCAGCTGGTCACCCCCCACCAGTCCGCCGGCGGTGTGGAGCAGCGGCAGTTGCCAGCGGCCGTCGCCATGGTCATAGCCGCGCTGCAGTTTCAGCGGAGCCGTGGCCCCTCCCTGGTGCACGGTGCCACGGCCCCGGCGGAAGAAGACCAGCGTCGCGGTTCCCAACCAGCCGGGTTGCTCAGCCATCCGAGGGGCTCAGATCGCCACTGTGGAATCCGGTGCCCCATGGCTTGGTCATGGCTGACACCGATGGTGGCAAGAGGGCAGCACCATTCAAGGATGGCAGTCGATCGCTGTGCCGGCCCAATCCATGGTTGACCCACCCACCGAGGTCCCCACGCTGCTCACGCGCCGCTTTGCCGCTGCTGATCCCTGCTCACCCAGAGCTGTCGTGCTGGAGCTGTCCCTCACCGCCCAGGAGCGCACCCGTCTGCGTGGGCACCACCGCAGCCGCTGTGGCCGGGACCTGATCCTGCAGCTGCCCCGTGGCGGTGAGCTCCGTGCCGGCGATTGGCTGGCTGACGCGGATGGTGACTGCTGGGTGCGGGTCTGCGCCGCTGCAGAGTGCCTGCTCCAGGTCACCGCCAGGGATCCCCTGACCCTGCTGCAGGCGGCCTATCACCTCGGCAATCGTCACGTGCCGCTGCAGATCAGTGTCGATCGGCTGCTGCTTTGCGAGGACAGTGTGCTCGCTGCCATGCTGCTGGCCCGCGGTCTGGAGCTCACCAGGGTGGAAGGCCCCTTCGATCCCGAGGCCGGCGCCTACGGAGGGAAGGGCCATGGCCGCCACCCCTGACAGGTTCGGGCTGACGCCGCAGTCAGGAGCTGACGTCGCTGGCCACGGGGCGGAGAGCTGGGCCTGCGGCGATGGGGCCTTGCTGCCGCCGGCTGTTCAGGAGCTGATCACAACTCCCCTGCCCGCAGGGGTCTGGCCAGGTCAACCCCCCTCCCCATGGCAACGTCTGTGCCTGCAGCAGCTCGGCAGCCCAGCTCTGCCGGTGGGGGGCTTCTGCTACTCCGAAGGCCTGGAAACCCTGGTGGAACAGGGGATTCTGCGTGACGTGTCGGTGTTGCAGCGCTGGCTGGAGGCGGAGCAGCAGCGCGGGGCCATCCGTCTCGACGTGGCTGTGCTGCCTCGCCTGCTGCTGCTGCTGCGCCAGGGCCGTGACGAGGAGGCCCAGCGGCTGGATCGCTGGCTGCTGGCCCATCGCGATGTCAGCGCCATCCGCCGCCAGCAGCTCCAGATGGGCGCCTCGCTGCTGCGGTTGCTGCGATCCCTCTGCACCACGCCCTTGCCTGCGCTGCGTTCTGCCAGCTGGCCGCTGGCCTGGGCCCTGGCCAGCGTCAGCCTGGATCTACCGCCAGCTGCAACGGTGGAGACCTATCTCTATGCCTGGAGTGCCAACCTGATCAGCGCTGCGGTGCGTCTGGTACCCCTGGGGCACACCGATGGCCAGGTTCTGCAGGCCCGACTGATTCCCATGCTGCAGGAGCTGGCCAGCCAGGCCGGTTCACTGGTCCCTGGCAGGCTCTGGGTGGAGAGCACGGGCCTGTCCCTCGCCCAGCTCGGCCATGGTGAGCTCCGCACGCGGTTGTTCCGCAGCTGAATGGGGCCCCGCCGTTGGCCCCCTCGCCACGTCTCGCGCACTCCACCTCTCTGTTTCACGTTCCGCCTGGCCATGAGCAAACTTCGCGTCGGCGTCGCCGGCCCCGTGGGTTCCGGCAAGACCGCCCTGGTGGAAGCGCTCTGCCGGCGGCTGCGGGATCGCCTGCAGTTGGCCGTGGTGACCAACGACATC
>SRMO01000087.1:107686-119554 GCA_004768415.1 Aphanocapsa feldmannii 277cV
CCAGCTTCCTCACCAATGCCGGTGTCCTGGATCCGGAGCGCATCAGAGGGGTGGAGACCGGCGGTTGTCCCCACACCGCCATTCGCGAGGACTGTTCCATCAACCTGGTGGCCATCGACGAGCTGGAACGCGATTTCCCCAACCTCGATCTGGTGCTGGTGGAGAGCGGCGGCGACAACCTGGCCGCCAGCTTCAGCCCCGAGCTTGTGGACCTCTGTATCTACGTCATCGATGTGGCAGCCGGTGACAAGATTCCCCGCAAGGGAGGGCCGGGCATCACCCGTTCGGATCTGTTGGTGATCAACAAGATCGATCTTGCGCCGCTGGTGGGAGCCAGCCTGGCGGTGATGGAGCGGGACACCTGGCGCATGCGGGGTCAACGCCCCTGGTGCTTCACCAACATCCCCAGCGGTGAGGGTCTCGATGCTGTGGAGACCTTCCTGCTGCGGCAGATGCCTGGCTGAGCCTGCTCGCTCTGCCTGTGGCGAGAACTGGGGGAATCTCTTCAGGCCTGACGACGTGCTTCGGTCTCCAGTTCCACGCTGGTGAGATTGGAGGCGAGATCCTCGCGCAGGCGGGATTCCACCAGCCCGATGGGCATGCCGGCCTTGCCCTGAACTGTGAGCTCGTAGCGCAACCAACAGCTACCGTCCTCAGGAGCCGGCTCCAGCAGCCAGGCACCCTCGAAACGGCGGAAGTCGCCCCGCAGCATCGAGAAACGCAGCCGGTTGTCATCCGGCTCTTCGACGAGCTCCAGCTCCACCCTGGCGCTGAAGCGCAGTCCGCAGAACTGCTGACTGCCAACCTGTTCCAGCCCGACCCGGTTCCCCTGGCGCCACAGCAGTCTGCTGCTGGCCAGGTTGGGGATGAATCTGCTCAGGGCTGTGTAATCGGTGAGGACAGACCACAGCTGAGCGAGGCTGTGACGCGAATGTAGCCTTGCTGCCAGGCGCCTGACACCCTGGGGGAGGCGCTCCATCTCCTGCTGGATGTACTGGCTGGCGGCAAAGGGGTTGAACAAGGTCGGGGAGCGCATCAGGCCAACGGGCCAGGCCACCGGAACAGTGAGAAAACTACTGCCCCCGGGGCTGCCGGCGGCGGAAGCCTGCCGGAGTGGCGCCCGGGATGGTCTGGGCAGAACCGTTTCGCTCTACATTCGCCTGCCATCAGGACCGCTGAACTTCAGTCGGCCTGCCATCACCGGCCTGTCGCGATGCCGTCGCCTGGCTCTCTCACCTCATTTTGCTCGATGCGCGTTTCTTCCGGCTCCCCGTCCAGCGACTCCCGCATGGTGACGTTCAGCATCGCACCCATGACCACCGGAGCCCGGACCCGGATGAGCGTTCGCAGGCTCACCGTTCCCTACGGACGGATGCGGTCCACCATTGGCATGATCCAGAGCCGCGGCGGCCGCATCCTCACGATCACCATCGGTGCTGATTCCATCCATCCGGCTTCGGCACCTCCCGTCTCTTCCCCGACCAGCCAACACCCAGCCCCTGCCGTGACCGCATCGCCAACCAGGAAGGTCCACGCTGACGTGCCGGTGAACACCTACAAACCCCGGTCCCCCTTCATCGGCACCGTCACCGAGAACTACAGCCTGCTGAGCGAGGGGGCCATCGGACGGGTCAACCACATCACCTTTGACCTTTCCGGCGGTGGCCTGAAGTATCTCGAAGGGCAGAGCATCGGCATCATTCCCGATGGTGAAGATGCCAGGGGCAAGCCCCACAAACTCCGCCTCTACTCGATCGCCAGCACCCGCCACGGCGACGACCTGGGGGACAACACCGTGTCCCTCTGCGTGCGTCAGCTGCAGTACGAGAAAGACGGGGAGACCATCAACGGCGTCTGCTCCACCTTCCTCTGTGACGTCGGGCCAGGTGACAGGGTGAAGATCACCGGCCCCGTGGGCAAGGAAATGCTCCTCCCCGAGGACGAGGAAGCCAACGTGATCATGTTTGCCACAGGCACCGGCATCGCCCCCATGCGTGCCTATCTGCGCCGCATGTTCGATCCCGGCGAGCGGGCCAGGAACTCCGGATACCAGTTTCGTGGCAAGGCATGGTTGATCATGGGTGCCCCCAAGACAGCCAACCTGCTCTATGAGGAAGACCTGCAGCGCTACCTGCGGGACTTCCCCGAGAACTTCCGCTACACCAAAGCGATCAGCCGCGAGCAGCAGAATCCCTCCGGTGGAAGGATGTACATCCAGGACCGGGTGATGGAATACGCCGATGAGATTTTCCGGCTGATCAGCGATGCCGGAACCCACGTTTACATGTGTGGTCTCAAGGGCATGGCCCCCGGCATCGACGAGGCGATGACCAAGGCCGCTGCTGCCCGGGGCCTCGATTGGGCTGAGCTGCGTCCCCAGCTCAAGAAGGCCGAGCGCTGGCATGTCGAGGTCTACTGACAGGCCCAACCATGGCCTGCCTGCCGAGCCTTGCCGCCCGTTGGCTGGGAGATCCCGGCCCCCGCTCGCTGGCTGGGCCGGCACGGTGGCCTTGAACCAGCGGTGAGGACGTCAAGGCCATCGCCACGCCTTTCGGGATTGCTTACAGCACCATGGAGTTCCTAGGCAGCGGCAACAGACGGGTCTAAACAATGGAGAGCGCAGCCAAGGTCATGGTCAGCACGCTTACGAATCCCCTCAGGGTCGGTCTGCGCCAGGAGCGGGTGATTCCGCCCCAGTGTCTGGTGATCTTCGGGGCTTCCGGCGATCTGACCCACCGCAAGCTGGTTCCTGCCCTGTTCGAGTTGTTTGTGCAGCGGCGCCTGCCCAGCGAATTCGCCGTTCTCGGCTGTGCCCGTCGCCCCTGGAGCGATGAGGAGTTCAGGCAGAAGATCGAGCCATCACTCAAGGCTGCCATTGCCGCTGAGCCGGAAGGCTGGCAGTCGTTCAGCAAGGGTCTCTTCTATGAACCTGTGGATCTGCGCAAGCCCCAGGATCTGGCCCGACTGGGCAAAAGGCTCGAGCAGATCGATCGGCTGCGGGCCACCCGCCACAACACCACCTTCTACCTGTCGGTGTCGCCCAGCCACTACGGCGCTGGCTGCCGTGCCCTGGCGGCCGCGGGGCTGCTCAGTGATCCTGAACGCAGTCGCGTGGTCATCGAGAAGCCCTTCGGCACAGATCTGGCCAGCGCCCAGGAACTCAACCGACTGGTGAAGACCTATGCCCAGGAACGCCAGATCTTCCGCATTGACCACTATCTGGGCAAGGAAACTGTTCAGAACATCATGGTGCTTCGCTTCGCCAACACCATCTTCGAGCCGATCTGGAATCGCAATTACATCAGCAGTGTGCAGATCACGGCAGCCGAAACTGTCGGTGTGGAAGAGCGAGCGGGCTATTACGAAGGCTCCGGTGCACTGCGGGACATGGTGCAGAACCACCTGACCCAGATGCTGGCGATCACCGCCATGGAGCCGCCCGGACGCTTCGAACCGGAGACCATCCGCAACGAGAAAGCCAAGGTGCTTCAGGCCTCCCGCCTGGCCGATATCGAGTCACCCTGGAGCGCCTGTGTACGTGGTCAGTACACCCGGGGGGGCAGCTCCAACCGGCCGGTGACCGGCTACCGGGAGGAGCCGGGGGTGGATCCCAACAGCACCACGGAAACCTACGTGGCCCTGAAGCTGTTCATTGACAACTGGCGCTGGCAGGGCGTCCCCTTCTACCTGCGTACGGGGAAGCATCTGCCCAAGCGACTGAGCGAAGTGGTGCTCACGTTCAGGGATGCGCCGGTGCATCTGTTCGATGCGGTGGGCGGTGCGAGCATGGCCAACCAGCTGGTGCTCCGCATTCAGCCCGATGAGGGGGCCAACCTGCGCTTCGAGGTGAAGGCACCCGGCTCCGGTATGCGCAGTCGTCCGATCGAGATGGATTTTTCCTACGATGAATCCTTCGGCGAGCCTTCGGACGAGGGCTATGTGCGCCTGCTCGCCGACGCCATGCTCGGCGACCCCACCCTGTTCACCCGCAACGACGAAGTGGAGGCAGCATGGAGGCTCTATACGCCCGTGCTGGACGTGCTGGAGGATGCTCCATGGCAATTGCCCGTGCATCCCTACGAAGCCGGCACCTGGGGACCGGCCGCTTCAGACACCCTGCTCGCCAGAGATGACCTGCTCTGGCGCCGCCCCTGAGGCCAACTGGGCAACAGCTTCCGCATCATTCCCTGCTCCCTGAAGCCTCGGCCGAGTCCCATGGGCCTTCCCGATTTCATCCCCAAGCCACCCGACACCATGACGCCGCCACCGGTCACGCTCCAGAGCCCTCTGGCACTTCCCCTCAACGAGGTGCCCAGCTACATGGAGCGCCTCTGGGATGGGGAGGATGTCAGCCGCCCCGAAGGGGCCTCCACCTTCACCCTGCTGGTCTGGCAGCCGGCCTGGCTGGAGCAGGAGCTGGGTCGCACAGGTGGCCTGCGGGGACCGGTCACAGGCATCCAGCGGCCCGAACTGATCGAAGCCGCACGCCAGGCAATCCAGCAGCTCGGTCTGCATCACGCCACCGCCCCCTTCGATCCGGCCCTGGTGGAGGCGCTCCGCCGGGAGCCGGGAGCCCTGCAGCCGGATGATCTGCGCGGACAGTTGATCGATGGTCGCATCAGTGAACTCCAGCCCCGTCGACTGATCAGCGTCAATCCTCTGCTGGACCGGACCGCGCCGCTGGAAAGCCAGGTGGCGGCCTACTGCCCCATGCCCGAAGCGGGTGCCGTCAACACCGCCTGCGGTGATGTGCTGGTGTTGCGTGGGGGGGTGCCGGTCATTGCGGCGCAACTGCAACGCATCGATCCCCTGGTCACACCAGGGCTGCCCTGCTGGGTCTGGTGGAACAGTGCCCCCGAGGACAGCCCCGAGGTGTTCGACCGGCTGGCCCTTCCCCCCCGCCGCCTGATCATCGACACCTCCCTCGGTGACGCCCGGGGTGGCCTGACCCTGCTGGGCCAGCGCATCCGCAGCGGTCAGACCATCTATGACCTCAACTGGTATCGGCTGCGCAGCTGGCGGGAGTCCCTCGCCATGGCCTTCGACCCACCCAGCCGCCGCAGTGCCCTCGAACAGATCGAACGGATCGACATCGACATTCAGGGCCACCAGTTCTGTCAGGGCCTGCTGCTGGGCGCCTGGATCGCCGCCCAGCTGGGCTGGAGCCTCCAGCACTCCCGCTTTGACACTGAGGGTGCAATCCACAGCCAGTTCCGCCGCCCCGACGGAGCAACGCCGGCCATGGTCGTGTCGCCGGCCCCCATCGGCATGCCCACACCCCATTCCGGCACCGTGGTCGGGCTGCGGCTGCTCACCACCGCGGCCGAGGGCCCGGGCCTGTGCGTGATCCTTTGTGGCGAAGCCGCTGGCTGCATGCGCCTGGAGGGGGGCGGTGCCACGCAACGTCAACTGGTGGAGCATGTGGTGCCGGTGCTCGATGGTCCCCTCAATGCCGAGGTGACCAGGGTGCTCTCCGGTGGTCATGACAGCACCAACCCGCTGCTGAGGATGGCCGGTTGTCTCGCCGCCGAGATGCTCCCCGCCAGCTGAGGTCGACGGGTCGGCAAGGTGTTGGGAAACGCTGCGGTCCGGCTGCAGAACACTGCCGCCTGCATGATCTGCTCTGCAACAGTCAGCGCAGCGCCTTCAAGGATATGGGCCTGGTGATTGCGGCACCTGCCAGCGGCAGCGGCAAGACCCTGCTCAGCCTCTGTCTGGTTGCCGCCGTGGCACGCCGGGGCCTCAGCCTGCAGAGCTTCAAGGTGGGTCCCGACTACCTGGATCCCCAGCTGCTCAGTGCGGCCAGCGGACGACCCTGTCGCAACCTGGATCGGCTTCTCTGTGGCAAGGCCTGGCCGGAGCTGGCCTACCGGCACTGGGGTGGTCAGACGGATCTGACCCTGGTGGAGGGGGTGATGGGTTTGTTCGATGGCCAGGGACCGACCCCCGAGGGCAGCACCGCCCGCATCGCCGAGCAACTGGGGTTGCCGATCCTGTTCATCGTGGATGCACGCCGCCAGGGCCATTCCCTGGTGGCACTGGTGCAGGGTTTTCGCGCCATGGCGCCTCAGCTGCGTTGGGCCGGCGTGGTGCTCAACGGTGTGGGCAGTGCCCGCCATCGTCAGCTTCTGGAGCAATCCCTGGCTGGCATCGGCCTGCCTCTGCTGGGCAGCCTGCCCCGCGCCGATGCCCTGGAACTTCCCTGCCGGCATCTGGGCCTGCTGACGCCCCGGGAGCTGGCGGATTTCAGCGTTCGGTTGGACGCAATGGCAAGCCATGCCGAACGGCACCTCGATCTGGAGCGGCTGCTGCCGCTGCTGACCGCGCCACGGCAGCAGTCGGAGGTCGAGCCCTATGGCAGGCTGCTGGCCTCGCCAGGCACTGGTACGCCATCCGGGGACAGGTCAAGGGCCAGCTCCGCCCCACGGGGTGAAGTTGCCATGGCGCCCCCGCCCGATACGTTGCGGCGTCCCCTGATCTGCGTTGCCGCGGACCAGGCCTTCCACTTTCACTATCCGGAACTGTTCGAGTGGTGCGAGGTTCTCGGCGCCGAGGTGCTGAGATGGTCTCCCCTGGCCGATGAGGATCTGCCTGCTGCCTGCGCGGCAGTGGTGCTGCCCGGTGGCTATCCGGAGCTCCACGCCGAACAGCTCAGCCAGGCAGAGCGCAGTCTGCAGGCCCTGCGACGACACTGCGGCCAACGGCGACCCCTGCTGGCCGAGTGCGGCGGGATGCTGCTGCTGGGCGAGAGCCTGCGGGATGGTGAGGACAGGTCCTGGCCCATGGCCGGCCTGCTTCCGTTCAGCGCCGGCAGGGGCGCCCTCAGCCTCGGCTATCGGCAGGCCAGGGTGGCACGAGATGCCCTGACTGTGCGGCAGGGTGAACAGCTGCGCGGCCATGAATTTCATCGCTGGCAACTTCTCCCGCGAGCAGGCATCGCTGGGGATGAGCCCCATGGGGACCTGTGGCACCTGGAGGGCTGGGGAGTCTCCGCGCGTCATGAGGGGTTCGCCAGCCAGTGGCTCCAGGCGAGCTGGCTCCATCTGCACTGGAGTGGTTGCCCACAGGTGCCACGGCGGCTGATCGCTGCCGCCAGCTGTCGGTCAGCAGCAACGGCAGGACGACCAGGTTGAGGCCAGGATCAGCGCTGCACAGGTCCAGTCCCGACCTGGCCACACATCCCCCCATGGTTGGGACTTGATGGCCTGTGTCTTGTGTACCGTTGAATGAACTCCTGCATCAATCAGCCGTACCGCTGAAACACGATCTGGGAAGGAGATCAATTGTCATCTTCAATGTCCGAGCGATTACAGAGATCGCTTAGATCACTGCAGCAGTAAATATGTCTAATGTTTAATAAGTCTGTGCTTCCTTTTTCCCACTGGTCGTCACTCAATTCTTCTGTCAAATCCTGCCAGTTCTTAACATCAAGCTTTGCAAAAACCGTGCCAAGGTCCGAGCATTCATTCTTAACTTGGTACTTGTTTATGCTGAGCCAATTTGCGGCGTTGTCCCACTTGGCAGTGAGGCAGTCGGAATCATTGTGACTGATTCTGGAACTGATACCACACTTGGCATGGGCCGGACCGGCAGAGCCAGCAGCGAATAGGAGTACAAGCATCGCTGAGAGCCAATAAGGTTTGCTCATGAAATTCTGTTGAGTTGCTACAATTCTAAAATAAAGGCTGTCCAGAGTCTCCAGGATTTAATAAAAACTTTACATCAAAAATATTGCAACAAACCGCAGCGATGGCTTTCAGGGAGACTCCGAAGGCCACCTCGAAAAATTGCCTCTTCCTCGCCTGAACAGCCTTGCTGCGTCACGCGATCCCTTGCCACTACTGGCGAATGTATGACAGCATGGTATCCTACAGTAGAGTCTACCTGACTTTTCGAGGTGACCTCGGATGCGCCGTTCGGCGTAAAGCTGCCGGGACCGGGTGTTCCTGCGTTCCGGCGACCGGCGGCGCTCGTCGATGACAGTGCACAGGGGCTGCAGCGCGACAGTGCCTCGAGGACTCGTCCACCGCACCGGGCACAGAGCCCGTCGGCCCGCGCCTTGAACCGCTCGATGACATAGGGGCACCTCGAAAAATCGCCTCTTCCTCGTTAGTAAAGCTTGCTGACCAACGCAATCCCTTGCCACTGCTGATGTCTTCTTGGTAACAGGCAATCCACAGGCCAAGGTTGCTTAATTCTTCGAGGTACCCTTATTGATATCTGAATTGCTTTGCCCAAGGGTCGTTACGTAAATCATCCCATGTGGGAAGCTCACTCACCAATGTGATGACAGTTTTCGCCGTCTTGGTTTTGACCACCCTCGATACGGACTCCTGCATAGATCAACTGCATGCTATACCATGACATAGAAAACACATCAATTGTCGTCTTCGATGTCCGAGCGATTACAGAGATCACTTAGGTCAGTGCAGCAGTAAATATGTCTAATATCTGCGAAGCCTAAGCTCGATTCTTCCCACTCATCGTCGCTTAAGTAGACTGTCCTATCTCAAAGATTCTTAATGTCGATCTTTGCGACAACCGTTCCAAGGCTTGAGCATTTGTTCTTGATTTCGTACTCGCTCCTGCTGAGCCAATCTTTGCTGTTGTCCCACTTGGCAGTTAGGCATTCGGCATCCCCGTGCTTAATTCTATATTTTTTACCACAATTGGCATGGGCCGGACCAGCAGATGCAAAAGCTAATAACAGTGCAAATGTAAATATGATTGAGGTGCGATCAGATTGATTCATTATTTCAGAATTCCGCAAATTAACTTTGATGTGCAGTCAAACAAAGGATTATACGGAATCTAAGAAAATTAAATAAAATTTCACATGTCGGTTGGCAACGGCGGCAAGACGATCAGGTTGAGAGCAAGATCAGCGCTGCACAGGTCCGGTTCGACCTGACCACCTCCCCCCATGGTTGGGGCCTGATGGCCTGTGTCTTGTGTCCCATGGAGATGCAGCAGCGGCCATCCGGGGGCGTCGTGACCGTGATCATTTCCGTGCCATGGAGGCAGCTCAGCTGACCGGACAGCGCAGGGCACTGGCCAGGGCATCGCGATGGCTTCGGTCGGTGGCCCTCGCTCCCACCAGCACAACCGCCTCA
The DNA here is from genome assembly GCA_004768415.1 of Aphanocapsa feldmannii 277cV. Taxonomy (GTDB): domain Bacteria; phylum Cyanobacteriota; class Cyanobacteriia; order PCC-6307; family Cyanobiaceae; genus Aphanocapsa_A; species Aphanocapsa_A feldmannii. Next base: position 116,800 of record SRMO01000087.1, read on the forward strand.
CTGGCCCGGCTCACGGCCACGTAGAGCAGCTGACGTCGCACGGCCTCGTCCTCCGGCCAGAACACGTCCTGCTCGATGAACACCTGACCGAAGGTGCTGCCCTGGCTGCGGTGCACGGTGAGCACGGCGGCCGGGCCCACCGAGGCGAAGGCGTCCCGCACCTGGTAGAAGCGGCGCCACAGGGCCTTCTGGGATGCTCCCCCGGCCTTCCGGGCCTGCAGCTTCAGCTGTTGCAACACCTCGTTGAGTTGATGCCGTGGAGCGGAACCAGGGGGTGGCAGCAGACGCAACTTCAGCTGCAGCTCATCTGCTTCCACCTCCACTGTGTAGGTCTCGATCAGCGGTGCATCGGGCAGGCCGACATCCGCCAGGTCGCAATGCTCCACCGCCACGTCCCGTACCACCAGTTCCCGGTTCGAGCCCATCACCAGATCCGGATTCTCGCCCTTGAGCGCCCCTTCACTGCAGGCCGCGGCCATCACGCCACTGCGGGTGATCAGCACCTCACCGGGCAGCACAGGCAGTTGGTCAGCCAGCTCACCATGAATCGCCCGCCGCGCGAAGGGGACCAGTCGATCCAGAGCGCGGTTGGTGTAGCAGAGGATGCGTGCATGGTCCGGATGATCCAGCTCCACGGCACGGCGAAGGGCCTGCTGAGCCTGTGCCAGCCAGGCGGTGCGGTCGAGCGCCGCCACACTTCCCTCCGCCTGGCGGATGGCATCCAGCTGGGGTGGTTGGCTGCTGGGCAGGGTCTTCTGGCGCAGTCCCGTGGCCAGCCGCAGCACGGGGCCACCATGGCGTACCACCTGTGTGAGCGAGGCCCCCACAGCACGCCCCAGCGAGAACACCGGGCTGGATGCCTCGCCGACGGGAGACAGCTGGGCCGGATCACCGACGAAGACGAGCCGCGTACCGAAGGGATGTGCGCACTGCAGGGCAACCTGCAGCAGCTTGCTGTCCACCATCGAGGCCTCATCGACCAGCACCAGGTCCAGGTTCTGCAGCGCCATGGCGGTCTGATCGGTCTCCTCGCAGACCTCCACCCCATCGATGCGCCGGAGTTTCAACCGCAGCAGGCGATGAATTGTGGCCGGATACCAGCTGGCCCTCAACCCTTCCCGGCGCAGATAATCCCGCAGCACCTCCACGGCCTTGTGGGTGGGGGCACAGGTGGTCCAGCAGAGGCCTCGCTCCTCAACCATGCCGAGCAGTCGCATGGAGAGGAAGGTCTTGCCCGTGCCGGCGTATCCGCGCAGGACGAAGGGCAGACCATCCTGACGGCTACCGAGCCAGGTCAGGAAAGCGTCGCAGGCCACCAGCTGGGCATCCGTGAGCCCCGTCGGCGCACCCTGCTGACCAGGGAAGAAAGGCATCTAGGCCAGGCTGACGAAGAGCTGCAGGGTGTGGGCCATCTGGAGCGGGCTGCCGAAGTAGGTCATGCCCAGCACAGTGATGGCCGGTCCCAGCAAGCTGCCCACCAGCACCTCCAGATGGCTGTGGCCCAGGCTGCTTTTGAGAGGTCTGTCGAAGCGCTGCTCGCCCCAGCTCCGCTGCGGCAGTGCGTTGAGGCGCTCCGCCTGCAGACCTGCGGCGCGACGCACACCGCTGGCGTCGTACATGACCACGAAGGCCAGGGTGCAGGCGGCTGCAAAAAGTGGGTCATCGAAGCCGTTCTGCAGGCCGATGCCGGTGGCGGCACCGGTCACCAGAGCGGAATGACTGGAGGGCATACCGCCGGTCTCGACCAGCGCAGCGGGATGCCAACGCCCATGTTGCAGCAGCTGGATCATCGGCTTGCTGGCCTGGGCCAGACCACAGGCCAGCAGGGCCCAGGCCAGAACCGCATTGTCAAGCAGCGCTGCAAAGGCCGGCATCGGGCTCAACGGTCCCGCGCGGTGATGTAGCTGGCGAGGGCCATGAGGGGCTGGGCGGCCTCACCCCAGGCCTCGATCGACTGGGTGGCCTCGGTCGTCAGAGCGTCGGCACGACGCCGGGACTCGTCAAGACCCAGCAGGGATGGATAGGTGGTCTTGTCTGCGATCAGGTCCTTTCCCGCCGTTTTGCCGAGGGTGGCACTGTCGGCGGTGACGTCAAGGATGTCGTCGATGATCTGGAACGCCAGGCCGATGCCGCGGGCATAGCGCCGCAGGGCCTCCACAAGCTCCCCGGGAGCACCGGCGATCATGGCGCCGCTGGTCACGCTGATCTCCAGCAGGGCACCGGTCTTGTGCAGGTGGATGTATTCCAGGGTCTCCAGCCCGACAAGCTTGCCCTCACTCTCCAGATCCACCACCTGGCCGCCTACGAGACCGGGGGCGCCGGCGGCTCTGGCAAGGGCGGCGACCACCTGAACCCGTCTTTCAGCCGGCACACCCGGCGAGCGCTCCGCCACCATTTCGAAGGCGCGGCAGAGCAGAGCATCGCCGGCCAGGATTGCGTTGGCATCCCCAAACACCTTGTGGTTGGTGGGTCTGCCGCGGCGCAGGTCATCGTTGTCCATGGCAGGCAGGTCGTCATGGATCAACGACATGGTGTGCACCATCTCCAGGGCCACTGCCGTGGGCATGGCCAGACTCCGTGCCGCGCCCGCCAGCTCACAGCTGGCCAGACAGAGGATCGGCCGCAGACGCTTGCCGCCAGCCAGTAGCGAGTAGCGCATTGCTTCGCGCAGGCGCTCGGGACGCTCGGGAGCAAGGGCATCGTCCAGGGCCGCCTCCACCTCCCTGCGGCGTGCCTCCAGGTAAGGCTTGAGTTG
>SRMO01000087.1:119632-128896 GCA_004768415.1 Aphanocapsa feldmannii 277cV
TTCCAGGTGATCCGGACCCGTCGAGACGGGCTCGGTCCATTGTCACCCACACCCCATCAGACACAGCCTTGCCATTCAGCCCTCCGTGGGGTAGTTGTCACAGGGCCAATCCCGACCGGGGTGCGGCAGCCGGCCGAGCACAATTCTGGCAACTGCGGATTCAGACCCCGATCTGATGCGGGCTCAATGGTCTCTGCTGGCCAGAGAACGACCCTCTGAATCTTCTCCATGCCAGACTTTCAGGAAACCTCTGGAAAGCCCCGCGTTCTCCGCGTTCTCTCGCTGAGATCCATTGCCCTGCAAGGGCCACGTTCAGGCTCCGGCAGGTTTTCCAGAGCTTCCAGAGAGAGGGCTCTATGGCTGGTGAGAGTCTCCCGACCGCGGTCCTGGCTGAGGACGTCGGGCTGCCTGTCAGGTCGTCGAACTACCCGGAGCCGTTTGCCTCACGGATGGTCGGTCGAGAGAAGCGCAAGCTCGGCGAGGTGTTCGGGCTGTCAAACTTTGGCGTCAATTTGACGCGACTCGCTCCGGCTGCCGTCTCTGCTCTGCGCCATGGGCATTCGCGACAGGAGGAATTTATTTATATCGTCTCCGGGCGGCCGACTCTGGTGACGGATTCGGGAGACATCCCTCTGTCTTCCGGCTGGTGTGCTGGATTCAAGGCCGGCACGGGCAACGTCCATCATCTTGTGAACCGCACGAGCGAAGATGTTACGTATCTTGAGGTTGGCGATCGCAGCCCGGGCGACAGCGTCCACTATCCAGAAGACGATATCCAGGCAGTGCTCGACGAAGCCGGAACGTGGCAATTCACCCACAAAGACGGCAGCCTGTATTGAGCCAAAAACCACTGATCTCGTGTTCACTGGATCGTGACATTGAGGTTGCCCACCTGTCCCCAGAAAATTCGTTTGGCCTCGTGGTTCTTTTCGTCTTGCCGGCCAGAGCCTTCCTGCTCGACAAGACCTCCCTCGAACAACGACGTAACATTTTATACAGTCCCGCCGAGACTGCCAACACCTGATCAGAGTTGACGATCCTCAGCAGATCCGGCCGGAGCGACAGGCGTCACCTGCTGCGAACGGGCTTCGGGCTTGCTGTAGGTCCGGGCCCGGGCCTGAGCTCAGGAAGAAAGCCGTGGCAGCATGGAACCATGCTTATCAAAGCAGGTCGAGACCAGATGGTCGCGCCGTGGGAATGACATCGTCGCCCTGTGACGGCAAGGGGTCCGGGTCCGAGCCTGGGCGTGGTGGTTTTGTGAACAAGTTTTAAGGAGGGGGAATGACATCCGCTTCCTGAAATGAGACTGGGCCACGGCGTCCGAAGGCGCCGCCTTCATGCTCAATACCGAGGACACGGCTTTGATCGCTTCGCTTCTCGCCATCGCCCCGGCCACCGTCAGCTGGACTCCCGCCGTTGGCCTGACCATGGTTGCCTGCAACGTTGCAGCCATCGCTGTGGCAAAGGCCACTGTCAAGTACCCTTCCGAGGGGCCTGCCATGCCCGGTGACGCCAAGATGTTCGGTGGCTTCGGTCTGCCCGCCGTCCTGGGCGCCACCAGCCTGGGACACGTGCTTGGCTTTGGCGCTATTCAGGGCCTGGCCGCCCAGGGCGTGCTCTGAATCGGCTCGGACCATCACCAGGCAATTGCCGCAGTGCGTGATTGCACAGATCAAGCCCCTGTCGTCGCAGGGGCTTTTTGATGCAGCCAGGTGGTCGGCGCACCACAAGGGCCGACCTCTGTGGTTTGCGCCGGTTATCCGGAGTTTCCTTCCCTGGAGCCAAGCTTGAGCAGGGCCAGTGCCTGGTTGGTCAGGCGGTGGCCAGGGAAGGTCGCAGGACGGGGAAGCGATCGAGAATGGTCCGAGCCATCTGTTCAGGGGTGAGGCCGAGAACGCGCTTGCTCTGGGCAGGGCTGGCATGGTCCACAAGCACATCGGGAACGCCGATGCGATGCACTGGCACCAGTACGTCGTTGTCCTGCAGCAGTTCCAGCACAGCTGAGCCAAAGCCACCCGCCAGACAGCCCTCCTCCATGGTCACGACGCGACCGGTGCGGCTGGCGAGGGGAAGAATCAGTTCACCATCCATGGGCCTCAGGAAGCGGGCATTGACCACGGCTGCACGCACCCCCTGCTCCTGCAGCAGACCGGCAGTCTCCATCGCCGATGTGACCATGGCGCCATAGGCCACGATCAACAGGTCATCCCCGGCGGCCAGCTGTTCACCCTTGCCGATCTCCAGCAGTTGCCAGCCCTCGTCGGCCAGGGCTGCACCGACACCGTTGCCGCGGGGAATGCGCATGGCGCAGGGGCCATCGTGTGCAATTGCTGTGGCCAGCATGCGCTGCAATTCCCGCTCATCCTTCGGTGCCATCACCGTGAAGTTGGGCACGCAATGGAGGTAGCAGATGTCGTACTGGCCCTGGTGGGTGGGCCCGTCAGCGCCGACGATGCCGGCGCGGTCCAGGACGAACACAACGGGCAGGTTCTGGATGCCGACGTCGTGGATCACCTGGTCGTAGGCGCGCTGCAGGAAGGTGCTGTAGATGGCGCAGACCGGCCTGAGACCATCACAGGCCATGCCGGCGGCGAGCGTCACCGCATGCTGCTCGGCGATGCCCACATCGATGTATTGACGGGGTAGGGCCTTCTGCAGAATGTCGAGTCCGGTGCCAGTGGCCATCGCCGCCGTGATCCCGACAACGCGGGGATCGTTCTCGGCCAGCCTCACCAGTGTGTTGCCGAACACCTTGGAGTAGCTGGGGGGTTTGGGCGTGTTGCTGGGCCTGGACTTGCCGGTGGAAAGGTCGAAGGACGATTGAGCGTGGTAGCCAACCTTATCGGCCTCGGCAAAGGCGTAGCCCTTGCCCTTGGTGGTGGCCACATGCACCAGCACCGGACCACCGACACGATGGGCGGACTGAAAGGTGCGGATCATGGCGGCGATGTCATGGCCGTCGACTGGACCCATGTAGGTGAAGCCGAGCTCTTCGAACACGGCACCGACCTTGGGTACCGCCAGCCGCTTCATCCCTTCCTTGAGCCGGTTCAGCTCGTGGGGCAGTTCACCACCCAGGAAGGGCAGATGGCGAACGCCCTCCTCGACGGAGTCGCTGAGGAATTGCACCGGTTCGCTCAGCCGCATGCGATTGAGGTGAGTCGACAACGCTCCCACCGGCGGTGAGATGGACATGTCGTTGTCGTTCAGGACAACCAGCAGAGGCGTCCTGGGGAGATGGCCGGCGTGGTTGATGGCCTCCAGCGCCATGCCACCGGTGAGCGCGCCGTCACCGATCACGGCCACGCATTTATGGGTCTTGCCGAGCTGGTCGCGGGCCAGGGCCATGCCCAGGGCAGCCGAGATGCTTGTGGAGGCGTGGCCGGCACCGAAATGGTCGAAGTGGCTTTCGCAGCGCTTCAGATAGCCGGCGACGCCGCCCTGCTGACGCAGGGTGTGGAAGTCCTTGTAGCGACCCGTGATCAACTTGTGAGGATAGGCCTGGTGACCGACATCCCAGACCACCTTGTCGTGATCCAGATCGAGGGTCTGATACAGCGCCAGGGTGAGTTCCACGACCCCCAGACCCGGCCCGAGATGGCCACCACTGGTGGAGACGGTCTCCAGATGTTTCTCTCGGATCTGACTGGCGATCTGCTCGAGCTCCTTCACGGACAGGCCGTGGAGCTCGTTGGGATGGCGCAGCTCGCTCAGATGCATGAACTGGCGGTGCTCTTGCTGACCCGAATCTAAGGGCTGGGCAGCTGCGAGGGCGTGCAGCACGATCTTTTTCATGTGCAGCCCACACACAGCCAAGGTGGCTCCGCCCGGCTCGACCGGCTCCTGCAGCGGAACGGCACAGCCGGGGGGAGCCGGGTCGACATGCAGCAGGCTCCGGCGTGCGGGGACTGGCTCCGGTCCGGAGCGGTCAGCCCAACAGCCGACACAGCCAGGATGTGGGTCTCCCGAGCGACAAGATGGGAAGTCCAGTGGGGGGGAAGGTGCCCGCGACGATGGAGTCCTATCTCGAACTGGTGCTGCGGGCTCAGGTGTATGACGTGGCCATCGAGTCACCTCTGGAGCAGGCCAGGAACCTGAGCCAGCGGACCGGCAACCAGGTGTGGCTGAAGCGGGAGGACCTGCAGCCCGTCTTTTCCTTCAAGCTGCGCGGCGCCTATAACCGCATCCGCCAGCTCAGCAGTGCGGAACTCAGGCGTGGTGTGATCGCCGCCAGTGCCGGCAACCACGCCCAGGGAGTGGCCCTGGCGGCCCGGACCCTCGGTGCCAGGGCCCTGATCGTGATGCCGGTCACCACCCCGGAGGTGAAGGTCAGAAGCGTGCGCGACCTGGGGGCGGAGGTGGTGCTCCACGGTGACAACTTCGATGCTGCCTACGCCCTTGCGCGGGAGCTGGAGGTTGCCGAAGGCCTCTGTTTCATCCACCCCTTCGATGACCCTCTGGTCATCGCTGGCCAGGGGACCATCGGTATGGAGATCCTGCGCCAGCTGGACCACCCGCCGGATGTGATCTACCTGGCTGTTGGCGGTGGTGGGCTGATCTCCGGTGTGGGCGCTTATGTGAAGGCCGTCTGGCCCCAGGTGCGGATCGTGGGCGTGGAACCGGTGGATGCCGATGCCATGACCCGCTCCCTCAATGCAGGCCAGCGGGTCCATCTGGATCAGGTGGGGATTTTTGCCGACGGCGTCGCCGTACGGGAAGTGGGTGAGGAAACCTTTCGCCTCGCCCAGCTCTACGTTGACGCCATGGTGCTGGTGGACACCGACGCCATCTGCGCCGCCATCAAGGACTGCTTCGAGGACACCCGCTCCATCCTCGAGCCTGCCGGCGCCCTGGCCATTGCAGGGCTGAAAGCTGATGTGCAGGCCCGCGGCCTGAGGGGTCGATCACTGGTGGCGGTGGCCTGCGGGGCCAACATGAACTTCGAACGCCTGCGCTTCGTGGCGGAACGGGCGGAACTCGGAGAGGACCGCGAGACCCTGCTGGCGGTGACGATCCCTGAACGGCCGGGGAGCCTGCGGCGGTTCTGTGACCATCTGGGCAACCGCAACCTGACGGAATTCAGTTACCGCCTCTGCGAGGGCAGCGAGGCCCACATCTTCGTGGGCGTTCATGTCAGTGGCCGCGAGGACAGCGAAGCCCTCTGCCGCACGCTCAATGGGGCCGGGCTGCAGACCAGGGACCTCACCGATGACGAGCTGAGCAAGGTGCATGTGCGCCACATGGTGGGTGGACGTAGCCGGGATGCAGCCAGCGAGCGGCTTTACCGCTTCGAGTTTCCGGAACGCCCCGGCGCCCTGATGCGCTTCGTCTCCACCATGCATCCGGGTTGGAACATCAGCATCTTCCACTACCGGAACCATGGCTCCGATTGCGGCCGCATCGTCGTGGGGGTGCAGGTTCCCGACGCCGAGCTGGAGGACTGGAACCGCTTTCTGGAGCAGCTGGGCTACCCCTACTGGGATGAAACGAGCAACGAGGCCTACCGCCTCTTCCTCGGGCAGCGCTGATCACGAATTCAGCAATGGCGACAGTGCCCCCGCCCTGCGTTCCAGCGATTCCGGGCAGGCTCCGGGAAACCTCCGATAATGGTCTTCATGGACACGAGAGAGTCCCTGAACACCGGCGTGGGGGACTGCCCTGCTGCCGGGGCCCTTGCAGAGCCCTGGAAAGGGGACGGTGGGGAGCGGCAGCTCAGCGCAGAGGATCTGGCCCTCTCCTCCAGAGCCAGAGCGGCCGCCAACGGTCTCTCCCTGCCAGCCCGCCTGGAAGCCATCCTCTACCTGAAGGGCAGGCCACTCAGCCTCAGTGAGCTCTCCCAGCTGGCCGGATGCGCCGGGGAGGAGGCGGAAACCGCCCTGATCACGCTGATGACGGACTATGCCCACCGGGAGACCGCCCTCGAGATTCACCAGGATGGCGATGGCTACAGTCTGCAGCTGCGCGCCAATCTCGGCGAGCTGGTCCAGGAGCTGCTGCCGGTAGAGCTGAGCACCGCCACACTGCGTACCCTGGCCACGGTGGCCCTGAAGAAGCGTCTGCTGCAGAGCGAACTCGTGGATCTGCGCGGTGGCGGCGCCTATGACCACATCAAGGAGCTGGTGAAACAGGGCTTCCTCGAGCGGCGGCGCCAGAGTGATGGCCGTTCCTACTGGATCTCGCTCAGCGAAAAGTTTCATCGCACCTTCCGCATCCTGGATGCGGATCGTCCTGCTGCGGCGAGTCATGGGAGCGCAGCACAGACCCACGGCCGGCGGCAGCGCTGAAGGTGGCGGGCTCAGCCGCAAGCGGAGGAGCGTCATCGAGGCAGGCCTGCTTGCCGTCCCTGGGGCAGAACGGCTCGGCTCCCTTGCTGCCACTGCTGTCTCGAGCTGTTCTGCCCCAGTTGCAACTGGGCCGTCTACATTGATGGTCTCGTCACATCCCAGCCGATGTTGATCGCCGGATTTCTGCTCCAGGTCATCGCACAGACCATCAGCATCTATTCTCTTCTGCTGATCGCTCGCGTGTTGCTGAGCTGGTTCCCCAACCTCCCCTGGGAGAGTCCGGTGCTGGCGGGGCTGAGTTCGATCACAGATCCCTTCCTCAATGTTTTTCGTGGGCTGATTCCTCCCATCGGCGGCATTGATCTCTCGCCAATCCTGGCGTTCATGGCCCTCAGCCTCAGCCAGAGCCTGGTGAGCAGCGGTGGTGCCAGCGTGATTGCCGCTGCCTACAGGGCCATGCCCGTCAGCTGATCTGTCCGGGCCACGGGTCAGCGCTCAACGATCGTCGCCGCTGCCCCCGAGCTGATCCCGCGCGGCACGGCTTGCCAGCTTCTCGAGATTGGCCGACGCCACGGCCTCCAGCGAATAGCCAAGCTCATCAGCCAGCTGGGACACGTACCAGAGCACGTCCCCCAGTTCCATGACGATGGCCTCACGGCGCTCCGTGCTGAACACACCGTCCTGGTCACGAATCACCTTCTTGACCTTGTCGGCCACCTCTCCTGCCTCACCGCAGAGTCCGAGGGTGGGGTAGAGGACATTGGAACCGCGGCAGGGGTAGTGCGCAGTGCTGCCTGCCTGTTGCTGGTAGCTGTTCAGATCCATGGCGCTGATGCGAATGTGTTCCGGTGGGGCATTCATGGGCCGGCTGTCTCCCCTGCCACCTGCCACCCCGATGGCGGAGCGACGATCGTCAACACTGGCATGGTGATAACTTCCGGCTGGCAGCTTCCGGTCGCAGCAATGGTCCAGCCCGACCTGCAGAGGCGCACCAAGATCGTCGCCACAGTCGGACCGGCGACCGACAGCCCGGAGCGCCTCAGGCAACTGATCAGCGCCGGCGTGTCCACCTTCCGGCTGAACTTCTCCCACGGCAGCCACGAGGAGCACACTGCCCGCGTCGCCACGATCCGGCAGGTCTCCAACGAGATGGGTCGCAACATCGGCATCCTCGGTGATCTGCAGGGCCCGAAGATCCGCCTGGGCCGCTTCGAGGCCGGCCCCATCACCCTGAGCAAAGGTGACCCCTTCTGCTTCACCTCGCGGCAGCTGAACTGCTGCAGCACCATCGCCACCGTCACCTATGACCGCCTCACTGACGAGTTGCGGGAAGGGGCACGGATCCTCCTGGATGACGGCAAGGTGGAGATGAAGGTGGAGCGGGTTGACAAGGTCGACCGGACCCTCCACTGCCGCGTGGTGGTGGGTGGGGTGCTGTCCAACAACAAGGGTGTCAACTTCCCCGATGCGCTGCTCTCGGTCCGGGCCCTGACCGAAAAGGACAAGCAGGATCTGTTGTTCGGTCTCAAGCAGGGCGTGGACTGGATTGCCCTGAGCTTTGTCCGCAGCCCCTCCGACCTGAGGGAGATCAAGGAGCTCATCCATCGCCATGGCTTCGATACGCCCGTGGTGGCGAAGATCGAGAAGTTCGAGGCGATCGACCAGATCGACAGCATCATTCCCCTCTGTGATGCCGTGATGGTGGCCAGAGGTGACCTGGGCGTGGAGATGCCGGCCGAGGAAGTGCCCTTGCTGCAGAAGAGCCTGATCAGCAAGGCCAACGCCCTGGGAATTCCCATCATCACGGCCACCCAGATGCTGGATTCCATGGCTGCCAACCCACGTCCCACCCGTGCGGAGGTGAGCGACGTGGCCAACGCCATCCTCGACGGCACCGATGCCGTGATGCTGTCCAACGAGACCGCAGTGGGCAGCTATCCGGTGGAAGCGGTGGAGACCATGGCCACCATCGCCCGGCGCATCGAGCAGGACTATCCAATGCGCTCACTGCAGACGGAACTGACCCATACCATTGCCAACAGCATCAGCCAGGCGGTGAGCACCATTGCCTCCCAGCTGGGGGCGGCAGCGATCATTCCGCTCACCAAGACCGGCGCCACTGCCCGCAACGTCAGCAAGTTCCGCCCCAGCACGACGATCCTTGCCATCACCAGCGATGTGAAGGTGGCGCGACAGCTCGAACTGGTCTGGGGCGTGAATCCCCTGGTGATCGCCCATCAGGACTCTCCCAGCAGCACGTTCACGCTCGCCATGGGGGTTGCACGGGAGAGGGGGTTGCTGCACGAAGGGGATCTGGTGGTGCAGACGGCCGGCACCCTCAGCGGCGTGAGTGGCTCCACCGACCTGGTCAAGGTGGGCATCGTCTCGTCGGTGCTGGGCCGGGGCCGGGGCTTTGGCAACATGCCCTTCAGTGGAAAGGCCTGTGTGGCCACCAGCCCCAGCGAGGCGGCCAGGATCGAGCCCGGCGACGTGCTCGTCGTCTCGTCAAGCAGCGTCGACTACCTGGATGCCATTCGCAAAGCCGGCGCCCTTGTTGCCGAAGAGGATGGCAGGAACAGCCACGCTGCCGTGATTGCCCAGCGCCTCGGGATCCCGGTGATCGTTGGGGTCAACGGCGCCACCTGCGATGTGCGTCAGGGGGAGGTGATCAGCCTCGATGTACGCCAGGGCGTGGTGCAGAGAGGGAGTGGCAGCCTGGAGCAGTCGGCACAATCGCTGGCCTAGGACGGTGTAAGGGGGAGTGATGGGGATTGCCTGGCGAGAGACAGCCACCATGGCCGTGGCCATGCTCAGGGCCAACCGCATGCGCAGCCTGCTGACCACGCTGGGCATCGTCATCGGCAATGCCTCGGTGATCACCCTGGTGGGTGTGGGGCGCGGCGCCCAGAAGCTCGCCGGTGATCAGCTCAGCAGCCTGGGCGCCAATGTGGTGTTTGTGGTACCGGGGAACAACGACAGA
>SRMO01000087.1:129009-158241 GCA_004768415.1 Aphanocapsa feldmannii 277cV
CCGCCAGCAGGTGCCCAGTGTGCGCCGTGTGGCCCCCCAGATCAGCGGGCAGCATGTTCTGCAGGTGGGACCCCGCAGCGCCAACGCCCTGGTGAACGGAATCACGCCCGAGTTCCTGGCGGTGCGCAAGTTCGACGTGGCCCGGGGCCGCTTCGTGAGTGCCCAGGATGTGAAGGCCGCCCGCTCGGTGGTTGCCCTCGGACCGGACCTGGCCGGGCGCCTGCTGCCCCAGCAAGACCCTGTGGGCGCCCGTGTGCGCATCGCGGGCAGCACCTTCGCGGTGATCGGTGTGATGGCCCCCAAGGGAGCGGCGTTCGGCTCGAACCAGGACGAGGCTGCCTATATCCCCCTGTCGACGATGGTGAACCGCATCAGCGGTCGGGATCCCACCTACGGGATCTCGCTCAGCTTCATCAGTGTGGAGGCACGGGATGGGGACAGTGTCAACGCGGCCAGGTTTCAGATCACCAACCTGCTCAGACAACGGCACCGGATCCTGCGGGACGACGACTTTTCCGTGCGCTCCCAGAAGGACGCGCTGGCGATCGTGGGCAGGATCAGCGATGGTCTCACCCTCATGCTGGCCGCCATGGGCAGCATCTCCCTGCTGGTGGGTGGCATCGGGATCATGAACATCATGCTCGTGGCCGTCAGCGAGCGCACCCAGGAGATCGGACTGCGCAAAGCGGTGGGGGCCCACCGCCGCGACGTGCTGCTGCAGTTCCTGATCGAGGCGGCAATCCTCTCCGCCCTCGGAGGCTTGCTGGGCAGCACCGCCGGAGTGGGAGCGGTAGGGCTGGTGTCGCTGCTGACTCCCCTGCCGGCCAGGGTCGGTGTGGGCACTGTGCTGCTGACGCTGACCCTCTCGGCAGGTATCGGTCTGTTCTTCGGGGTGGCCCCTGCCCGGCGTGCCGCCTCCCTGGATCCGATCGTGGCCCTGCGGCGCCTCTGAGCTGCTGCTCGGGCAGCGGCTTCTGCAACGGGACGCTTTCTGATCCCGTTTCAGGTGAAGAAGGGCTGAATACCGCCAGCGCCAGGGCCGGAGGAGGTTTACATTGTGTTACTTCAACATGGCTGGAGCATGAACAACCGTTGGCGCACCATCGCCCTCTGGGGCCTTCCCCTGCTTCTGGGACTGTTCATGCTGTTCGGGATGGTGCGCGGTGGCGGTGTGGCCGCCGGAGCCAGCAGTGCCACCGCGGCTCCGAGCAACACCGCAGTGGGCCGGATGACCTATGGCCGCTTTCTCGACTATCTGGGCAATGGCCGCGTCACCGCCGTGGACGTCTTTGAAGGCGGCCGCAGCGCCGTCGTCGAGGCGGTGGATCCGGACCTCGACAACCGTGTCCAGCGGCTGCGGGTGGACCTGCCAGGCCTGGCCCCCGAGCTGCTCAGTCAGCTGAAGCAGCAAGGGGTGTCCTTCGATGTCCATCCGCCCCGTACCACCCCGCCCCTGTTCGGCGTTCTGGGGAACCTGCTCTTCCCGCTGCTGCTGATCGGTTCACTGATTTTCCTTGCCCGGCGCAGTGCAGGCATGCCCGGCGGCCCAGGCCAGGCAATGCAGTTCGGCAAAAGCAAGGCCCGCTTCATGATGGAAGCCGAGACCGGGGTCAAATTTGACGACGTTGCCGGTGTTGAGGAAGCCAAGCAGGAGCTCAGGGAGATCGTCACCTTCCTCAGAACCCCGGAGCGGTTCACCGCCGTGGGTGCGACCATTCCCAACGGGGCCCTGCTGGTAGGCCCCCCGGGCACCGGTAAGACCCTGCTTGCAAAGGCCATCGCCGGCGAGGCAGGTGTGCCCTTCTTCTCGCTGTCCGGCTCGGAATTCGTCGAGATGTTCGTCGGTGTCGGGGCCAGCCGGGTGCGCGACCTGTTCAAGAAGGCGAAGGAGAACGCCCCCTGCCTCATCTTCGTCGACGAAATCGACGCCGTGGGGCGTCAACGGGGCGCCGGCATGGGTGGCGGGAATGACGAGCGTGAACAGACGCTCAACCAGATCCTCACGGAGATGGATGGTTTCGAGGGCAACAACGGCATCATTGTCCTGGCTGCCACCAACCGCCCCGACGTACTGGATTCGGCCCTGCTGCGCCCCGGCCGCTTCGATCGTCAGGTCAGCGTGGATCCACCGGACATCAAAGGCCGCCTCTCCATTCTCGAGGTCCACAGCCGCAACAAGAAGCTCGGCGACGACGTCCGCCTCGAGGCCATCGCCCGCCGTACCCCCGGCTTCACCGGGGCCGATCTGGCCAACCTTCTCAATGAGGCAGCGATCCTCACGGCCCGTCGCCGCAAGGACTTCATCGGCCTGGTGGAAATCGATGACGCTGTGGATCGCATCATCGCCGGCATGGAGGGTCGCCCCCTCACGGACGGCCGCAGCAAGCGCCTGATCGCCTATCACGAAGTCGGTCATGCCCTTGTCGGCACCCTGGTGGAGGCTCACGACCCAGTGCAGAAGGTCACGCTCATTCCCCGTGGCCAGGCCCAGGGCCTCACCTGGTTTGCCCCGGACGAAGAGCAGGGCCTGGTGTCCCGCGCCCAGCTCAAGGCCCGCATCATGGGCGCCCTCGGTGGCCGTGCCGCGGAGGAGGTCGTGTTCGGTCGTGCCGAGGTCACCACCGGTGCCGGCGGCGACATACAACAGGTGGCTGGCATCGCCCGCCAGATGGTGACGCAGTACGGCATGAGTGACATCGGTCCCCTCAGCCTCAGCGAAGGCAACCAGGAGGTGTTTCTCGGTCGCGACCTGCTGACCCGCAGTGACATGTCAGGTGCCACTGCCAGGAGCGTGGATGAGCAGGTCTTCAGCCTGGTGGGCAGCCTCTACAAGGACACCGTTGCCCTGCTGGCAGCCCAGCGGAGCTGCATGGACCGGGTCGTGGAGGTGCTGATCGAGCAGGAAACCCTTGATGGCGATGAATTCAGCAGTCTGGTGGAAGCCTTCACCACCGTTCCCGTCAAGGAGCGTCTGACGCCGCTGCTCAGTGCCGGTTGAGTGGTGAGCAGCATTGCGACATCACGGCAGAACAGACCCACTCTCATGGTCCAGCATCTTCATGCCCCGTTGCATGCCCTGCAGCGGCCTTGAGGTGGCTCCTGGGCAACGGCAGTTCGGGCTGTGTACCACACCCACCCACCCTCACCGGGGGCCGTAGGCAATGGCCTCACACGGTGGCCAGAGGGCGCTTCTCGATCACCTGATCGATCAGGCCGTACTCGGCAGCCTCCCGGGCCGACATGAAGAAGTCCCGGTCGGTATCGTCCTCGATCTTGCTGAGGGGCTGGCCGGTGCGGTCAGAGAGCTCTCTGTTGAGCAGGGCCTTGAGATGGAGGATCTCGCTGGCCTGGATCTGAATGTCACTGGCTTGGCCCTGGGCACCGCCAAGGGGCTGATGGATCATGATCCGGGAGTGGCGCAGGCTGCTGCGTTTTCCCTTGGCACCAGCGCAGAGGAGGAAGGCACCCATGCTGGCAGCGAGACCCACGCAAACAGTCTGAACGTCCGGCTGAACGTGCTGAATTGTGTCGAAGATACCGAGGCCGTCATAGACGGAGCCGCCGGGGGAGTTGATGTAGAGGTAGATGTCCTTTTCCGGATCCTCCGCCTCGAGGAACAACAGCTGGGCAACAATCCGGTTGGATGATTCGCTTGTCACCGGCTCGCCGAGGAAGATGATCCGCTCCCGCAGCAATCGGGAATAGAGATCAAAAGCCCGTTCCCCCCTGCCGGAGTCCTCGATCACGATGGGGATCATCAGCGTCACAAACGACTCCGTCGGCATTCTAGGGATGTGACCAGGCACGGCAGAGGCCCACAGGCAGCAAGCCGAGGGGTGACGAATGGCCTGCGACACGGGAAGGACAGCGCTATGGTCGCCCGATTGCTTCAGGCTGTGCGTTGAACCGAGGGCAGACCGTATCCGATACCAAGCGGGCATTCCACCGTGCTTACGACCGGCTGATCGCGCCGGCTTACCGCCACGTGGTGGATGAGCTGCTGGTGGAGCTCAATCTGCTCAGCAACCAGCGAAACTTTCATGCCGATCCGATCTTCTGCACCGGCCTCTGCCAGGTCTTCGACAGCTTCATGGCGGGCTACAGGCCCACAGCCCACCTGCCCGTACTGTTCGCTGCCATCACTGCCGCCACGGGGCTGGATGGCGAAGACGTGCGCCGCCTGAGCAACGAGGCCCGCAACGCCACAGCCGGCCAGAGCTCCGAACTGGTGAAGGTCTGGGTTGCCTCCGCCAGCGGAGCACCTGCTGTGCTGGCCGAGGCCCTGGAAGCCGCGAAGACCGAAAGCTTCCACTACAGCCGTCTGTTTGCCGTGGGGTTGATCACCCTGATCGAGTCTGCGGAAGGGGTCGATACCGACGACGCCGAGGCCGCTGCCAAGGCGGCCAAGGAGCTCACCACCGCCATGGGCCTGGCCGGTGAACGGGTGGACAAGGATCTCAGCCTCTACAGGAGCAACCTGGAGAAGATGGCCATGAGCCTGGAGGTGATGGAGGAAGCGGTGGCTGCTGAGCGTCGCAAGCGTGAGCGCCAGGAAGCCGAGGCCAGGGGAACGGGGGCCGATGGCGACAGTGTCGGCAGCGCGGAACAGGGGGAAGACTGAGTCCGGGGATCCCGGCAACGTTCCAGGAGCCGGCCGATCGGAATCAACTACCCATGGGAGCGCCATGGACCAATCGCATGGTCCTGGCCTGACCGGCGACACATCGCGAACGCGGCGGCGCCCGTCAGGGGAGCGGTGTGAAGAGCGACGTCACTGCCTGGCAGACCTGCGGCGGGTTTTCCTGCCGCCGCCGGCACCTGATCGAGCGGCCTCCGCCTGCTGGCGTCGCCGCTTGTCGCGCCGTTCAATCACTGACAGATAGATCACCCCACCGGTCACCAACAGCAGCAGCACCAAGGCCACACTGGACAGAACGCCGTTGGCTGCGAGAGTCGGATCCACGACCGGGAAAAGACTGACAAATGGAGCGATGCTGTGGGCTCGGGGCTAACCCATCGGGAGAAACCACCCTGGCGGTGACGTGATGGAGTGCTCAGCCAGAGCTGGGGTCCACCGCAGGGGGAATCAGAACTTGATGGTGTTGTCGCCGTTGCGGCCCCAGACGACGAAAGCGATCGAGAGGGTGAAGATGGCGGCCAGCGCAGCCCAGCCCAGAGAAATCAGCATGGTTCCCAGCTTGCCTCTGAGCTCGACCTTAAGGCACGTGTCAACCCGGCGGAAGGGTCAGAATGTCGTTGAAACAACCTGCAGAGAGCCAGGGAACCATGGGCACCACCCCCCTTGCCAGCCCAGCCACGGGAACGGTGCTGGAGCGCAAGCAGTACCCCAGCTACAAGATCATCGTGCTCAACGACGAGGTGAACACCTTCCAGCACGTGGTGGACGTGCTGGTCAAGTACCTGCCAGGCATGAACCCCGACAAAGCCTGGGGTCTGGCGCAGGAAGTGGACCGGGAAGGACAGGCGATCGTCTGGGTGGGCCCCCAGGAGCAGGCGGAGCACTATCACCAGCAACTGGCCATGGAAGGGCTCACCATGGCTCCCCTGGAACGGGCCTGAGCGGCAGCCGGCTCTGCAACACCTGCCGGGTTGCGAGGGCTGACAAACTGGGCAACGCCCTGACCATGCAGCAGCATGGTGCCGTTGGCATTGGCGAAGAGGGGCCATGGCCAGGGGCGGCAATCAGAAGAAGAAAAGACCTGCTGCTGGCCGCCGCACCCTGCTGGCGGACAACCGCATCGCACGGCGCAACTACGAGATCCTCGAGACCATCGAGACCGGCATCGAGCTGCTGGGTACCGAAGTCAAGTCCATCCGTGCCGGCAATGCCAACCTGCGGGATGGCTTCGTGCTGGTGCGGGATGGCCAGTTCTGGCTGCACAACGTTCACATCTCCCCCCACGACCATGCAGGCAGCTACTTCAACCACGAGCCCCTGCGCAAGCGGCGCCTGCTGGCCCATCGCAGGGAAATCGATCGTTTCGATGCGGGCGTCAGCAGAAAGGGATTGACCGTGGTGCCCCTGAATCTGCATCTCAAGGGGTCCTGGATCAAGCTCAGCATCGCTCTGGCCCGCGGCAAGAACCTTCACGACAAGCGCCAGGACGATCGCGCCCGGCAGGATCAGAAAGACATGCGTGCCGCCCTGGCACGCCGCTGAAGCGCCGGGACCAGCGGTGCCGCGCCACCCCCGGGGAGACTGTGAATCGTCTCGCATCCTGACTCCTGACGGCAGCCCCCGGCGAGGGATTCCGGCGGACTGACCGGTGTGCCTTGCCACTGGCCCGGAACGCCCTCAGGGGGATTGCAAGGTGAGCTGATAACGACCGGAGGCAAGGCCCTGGTTGAGCAGGAACAACTGCATGGGTTCCACCTCGCCATCGGGCTGTGGATCCAGGCTGATGCTCTCATCGGGGCCGAGGGGGTGCTGGGTGAGCAAGCGATCCTCCGCCAGCAACAGCCAGCGCAGATCGGCATCGCCACGCAGCAGCAGCAGGCTGCCAGGGGGCACTGGCTCGAGGCTCACCAGCAGGGCGGATCCCGCCCCGAGAGCACCCCGCAGCTGCGCAGGGGTGGCAGCGTCCGTGAGCAGTCCATTCAGCCCGGCCCTGTTGAGCGCGCCCAGCTGCTGCTTGGCCAGGGCGATCCAGAGGGCCCGCTGAGGGTCAGGGGTCAATCCGCTCAGCTTCAGCTGAGGGAAGCGACGCTGGGCGAGGCGATCCACCAACCAGCCGAATCCCCTTGGCTGGATGCCATTGGCAGCGAGCTGGTCACGCAGGGCATTCCACTGGGGTGCCGTGGGCTCTCCCAGCTCCCACCGCTGCTGGGCTGAAAACTGCTCCAGCTGCACCAGCCAGCGTCCTGCCGCTGCTGGACCGCCGCCGCCCGGGCTGTTCAGCAGGGTGCGGAACCAACCGGGGTCAACCCCCATCAAGGCCAGGCGTTGTTCCAGCAACAGCTCTGGCCTGGCCGGCCGCGGCACAGTGGATGCCGAGCGGGAGCGACCGGTGGACAACGGTTCTGGTCGCCTGGGACCCTGTGTACCGACATTGCTGGGACTGTGCAGGGTTTTCCCCAGCAGCGCCAGCGTGGCAAAGAGCAGCGCCAGGCATCCCAGAGCCAGCAGCAACGACACGACCAGGGCGGGCCCCTCCAGGGACCGCTGCCATTGCTGCCTGAGGCTATGACGCTCTTCCTGGCGCCACAGCCGCTCCCCCTGGCGCCCGGAGCGTCGACGCGCTGTGGCAGACGACCGATGCTGTCGTGGGCGGTGGCGGCCCTCTTGCCGGGGCGGCATGGCTCAGGGCCGCTGGGGCATGGTCAGACCCCTGGATGCCAGCCACTCCGCATCGAACAGGCGAGACTGGTAACGAGCGCCGCTATCGCAGAGGACAGTGACAATTGTGTGGCCGGGGCCCAGCTGACGGCCGACATGCTCTGCCGCGGCCACGTTGATGCCCACGGAACCACCCATGAACAAGCCCTCCTCCCAGAGCAGAGCATAGATGGTCGCCAATGCCGTCTGATCATCGATGCGCACGGCACCATCAACCGGGGCACCCGCGAGATTGGCAGTGATGCGGCTGTTGCCGATGCCTTCGGTGATGGAACTCCCCTCGATGGAGATGGACCCCGTGGTGGCCCAGGCATGGAGGCCACTGCCATGGGGATCAGCGATCACGCAGTGCACATCAGGGTTCTGCTGTTTGAGGAACTGGGCAACTCCGGCATAGGTGCCACCGGTGCCGGTGGCGGCGACCCAGGCATCGACACGGCCCCCCGTCTGTTCCCAGATCTCCGGCCCGGTGGTGTTGAAGTGAGCACGGCGATTGGCGGTGTTGTCGAACTGATTGGCCCAGATGGCGTTGGGCAGCGAGACAGCCAGGCGACCGGATAGCTTCACATAGTTGTTCGGGTCCCTGTAAGGCACGGCCGGCACAGTGCGGACTTCTGCGCCGAGGCTGCGAAGCAGATCGATTTTCTCTGCTGACTGGGTCTCGGGAATGACAATCAGGGCCTTGTAGCCCTTGGCATTGCAGAGATGGGTGAGACCGATGCCGGTGTTGCCTGCTGTTCCTTCCACCACGGTGCCGCCCGGCCTGAGCGAGCCGCTGGCCTCCGCCTCCTGAATGATGCCGAGGGCGGCACGATCCTTGACCGAGCCACCGGGGTTCATGAATTCGGCTTTACCGAGGATGTCGCAGCCGGTGCGTTCACTGAGCTTGTTGAGGCGAATCAGCGGAGTCTTGCCCACTGCCTCCACGAAGCCTCGTGAGATCGCCATCAGGGCCCAGCTCGGGAGCACCGAAGATCGTACCGGGCCCGCTTCCGTCCCTTCCACACCGTGCTGATCCGCCTCTCCAGGCTGGGGCGTGTCAGGCCGCGGCGTCGCAGCCCCGCCATGGGCGTAGGCAGTGGCCGTCGATCTGTTGGACCATGGAGGTCAGCAATCAGGGCAACCATGGGTCGCGAAGCGCAACGAGAGGGAATCCGCCGGCTGCGCCAGGAACTCAGTGAGGAACTTGACGCTATCTACACCCGTGCCTTTGACCGCATCGGCGAAACGGGGCTGGGAGAGGGCGGAATTGCCCGCCTGACCCAGCTGCTGCTGCGCTCCCGCGACGGGGCGCTGCTGCCGCTGCAGGAGGAAATCGAAGCACCCCTGATCACCCGCGCTCCGGATCCACAACCATGAGCACAGACTGGCTGGAGTCCCTCGAAGCCGAGCTGAACGCGCTGCTCGACCAATGGCTGACGGCCCACCCCGGGCAACAGCAGAAGCTGGGTGTCCAGGAGCAGGAGGAGCGCTCGGCCCGCCAGGCTGCCTTGCTGCAGAAAGCCCAGCGGCAACGGCAGCTGTTGCTGAACCTGGCCGCCCGGATCGAGACCTGGGAACAACGGCGACGTCAGGCCGAGTCGGCTGGATCCGTCGAGCTGGCAGCCGCCGCCAGCGAGCACCTGCGGCAGCTGCGACAATCCGGCGAAGCTCATTGGCAACAGCTGATTGCCCTGGGGCAAGCGTTCGGCAACGGCCAGCCCCGTGAAGACAGGGTTGGAGCGGGTCGGGCCGGTTCGGCGGCAGCGGCGCAGGACGACCGCCAGTCAGTCGGCGGGACCCCCTTCGGGCCAAGCCCGCCAAGGGGTGATCGCCGTCGGGGCGCTGGGGCCCAGGACACCTGGACGAGCGAACCTGCCTGGCAGAGCAGGGCCGTTGACAAGGAGAACCAGACCCTGGAGGCCCGTTGGGCCGCCTTCACCATCGAACAGGAGCTGGAAGCACTGCGGCGGCGTCAGGGGCAGTGAACCCCTGGGATGGCCTGGGAGGAGATGGTTCGGCAAAAGCCATCCGGGGGATGGCCTGGCGTCATGGTTCGGATTTGAACAATGCTGAGACCACTCAACGGGTGGGAGCGTTGGGGTCGAGGCTCACACCCTCTGGTGGCGGGGTTGGATCCGGATCAGCGATGAGCATGTGCTGCAGCACGATTTCGGGACGTTCGCTGTCACGCCAGCGAATGCGGTAAGCGGGCATCTTGGTGCCGCGACTGGTGGTCTGTTCCACAGGCTCCATGACCCAACCTCGTCGGGACCTGCCCTGGGGGTTGCGCTTCACCACCGCATCGGCGTGGGCAAAACGGAATCCGACGCGTTCGCCGCTCATGGCGCGAAACCTCCGATACTCAGGAAAGGATGACTACGCCACCCTTTGCGTCATTATCCCCCTGCAGGGGGCAGGCGGGAGTGCGGTCCTCAACACCCGGCTGCAGCACGTCTGCCCTGGCACAGGCAGCAGCACCTGGCAGCAGGTCGAGGGCCTGCGCGGGCCAAGCCCTGCTGCGGGCCTGCCCTGACGAGGCCGGATCAGGTCTCAGCCGCAATGGCCTCCTGGTCTGCCTGGTCCCTGACGGGGCGCAGCAGGGGGAACGCGATCACATCACGGATGCTGGGACTGTCGGTGAGCAGCATCACCAGGCGATCGATGCCGATCCCGAGCCCACCGGTGGGTGGCATGCCGTGTTCGAGAGCGGTGATGAAATCTTCGTCCACCAGCTGGGCCTCATCATCACCGGCCTGCCTGCGTCTGAGCTGCTCTTCCATGCGCCGGCGCTGGTCGATGGGATCGATCAGTTCACTGAAGCAATTGGCGGTCTCACGACCGACGATGAACAGCTCGAAGCGCTCCACCAGGCCGGGCTTGTCACGATGGGGCCGCGCCAGGGGAGAGATCTCCAGCGGATAATCGAGCACGAAGGTGGGCTGGATCAGGGATGCTTCCACTTTCTGTTCGAAGGCCTCGTTGAGCAGACGGCCCACGCTGTCCGCCGTGTCAGGCACTGAGAGACCTGCGCTGACCATGGCCGCAGCCGCCTGCTCGTGGCTCCCGAAGCGGCTGAAATCCAGGCCGGTGGCCTCTTCCACCAGATCATGCATGGTGGCCCGACGCCAGGGGGGGGTGAGGTCCACCGCGGTTCCCTGGTAGGTGATGTGGGTGGTGCCGCAGGCCGTTTCAGCCGCCACGCCGATCAGGCGCTCGGTGAGTTCAAGCATGTCGAGATAGTCGGCATAGGCCTGGTAGATCTCGACAGAGGTGAATTCCGGATTGTGCCGGGTGCTGATGCCCTCATTGCGGAAGATGCGGCCCAGCTCATAGACACGCTCGAGGCCACCCACCACAAGGCGTTTGAGGTGCAGTTCGGTGGCGATGCGGAGGTGAAGCCTGAGGTCGAGTGTGTTGTGGTGGGTGATGAACGGCCGGGCATCGGCTCCGCCGGCTTCCGCCTGCAGCACGGGGGTTTCAACCTCCAGGAAATTGTGGTTGTCCAGATGGCGGCGGATGGCGCTGATGATCCGTGCTCGACGGCGGAAGGTTTCCCTTGCGGTAGGACTGACGATCAGGTCAAGGTAGCGCTGGCGATAGCGCTTCTCCACGTCGGTGAGGCCATGCCACTTGTCGGGCAGCGGTAGCAGTGACTTGCTCAGCAGTCGCCACTGGCGCACCCTGACTGACAATTCGCCGCGGTCTGTGCGACGCAGGTTGCCGCTCACGCCGATCAGATCGCCGCTGTCCACCAGACCGATGAGGTGGCTGAAGGCCTCGGGGTCCTCCGGCATGGCTGCGCCGAGCGTCGCCTTCTCGATGAAGAGCTGGATCTCGCCGGACTCGTCGCTGAGCCGAAAGAAGGCAAGCTTGCCGATGACGCGGCGTGCCATCACCCGGCCGGCCACCACCACTTCGACCTGCCGTTCCTGACCGTTGGGCAGATCGGCATGGGCCGCCTGAAGCTGGCCCAGACTGGCGTTGGCTTCAAAGCGCAGAGCGTAGGGACCTTGACCCAGCCGACGCAGGGCTTCAGCCTTCTCCAGGCGGGTGTCGCGCAGCTCGGGCAAGGCTCGGACAGGAGGTTGGCCCCATCCTGCTGGATCGCCACCAAGGCTCCGGGGGACCGTCAGGAACCAGCCTTGGAGCCCCCTGTCGGACAACGGCAACTGTGGGGGGCCACAGGCGGTCAGCGCAGTCAGGCCTTCGTCCATTGCCGCAGGACCTTGATCACTGCCCCAGGGCCTTGACAGCTGATGCGCTCCTTGCAGTGGCCGCGGAGAGCAGAGAGATGGAGGCCTGCTGCGCCTAGGCCGTGATTGCCAGAGGCTCGCCCATGCGCTGGGACGCATAGCCGGTGCCCCGCACCGTGAGGATCAGTTCAGGGTTGCGGGGATCGGGCTCGAGCTTGCTGCGCAAGCGGGCCACATAGACGTCCACCACGCGCAGATCCGCGGCCCGACGGGGTGGATAGCCCCAGAGTTCCTCGAGGATCTCGGCCCTGGGAACCACTTCCCCAGGCTCCCGGAACAGCAGTTCCAGCAGACTGAACTCCGTGTAGGTGAGGCCCAGGCGTTCGCCATTGCGGGTGACCTGGCGGCGGTTGGTGTCGATCACCAGGTCACCCACCATCAACACACCCTGTCCAGGGGGGCCTTCGCGGGGCATGGAGACGTTGGCACCGCTGCCGATGCGGCGCAGGATTGCAGAGATGCGGGTCTCCAGCTCCTTGGGGCTGAAGGGCTTGGGCAGATAGTCGTCAGCGCCGAGATCGAGGCCGGCCACCTTCTCCGAGATGGCACTGAGGGCAGACAGGAAGATGATCGGTACGCTCGACTCGGCCCGGATGCGGCGACAGACCGAGAAGCCATCGAGTTTGGGCAACATCACGTCGAGCACCAGCAGATCCGGCTGCTCGGAGTGGAAACGACTGATGGCCTGCTCTCCGTCTTCGGCGCAGACAACCTCGTAGCCGGCCAGGGTCAGGCGGGTCTCGAGGATACGCCGCACGGAGGGCTCGTCGTCGACGATCAGGACCCTGTGCCTGGGTTGGCTGGGATCACCTGTGGAGTCAGGTGACGTTGGGAGACCAGCGGCTGGGGACTGCGCTGAAAGCTCGGTGTCGGGTGATGCCCCCATCCGCCTCTCAGATCACAACAGATAGTAAAAATCGTACAAGTCAACCGCTTGGGTCCGAGGCAGATGGAGCGGAAAGCCAGTGGCATTTTTGATTTGCTTAACAATGTTTGCTCGCTGGCTGGCGCCAGTCAGCGCCAGGGGTCATCTGCGTCGCGGCCCGGGAAAAGCCGGTGCGTGATCAGCCTCTCGCCAGTTCCCTGGGACACCCGTTCAAGTGACCCTCCCATTACTGGTCCAGTCCGAATCAAACTGAGAAGTTAGGACCATGCTGCAGCTCCCTGTCGAGCTGCCTACAAGGGACCTCCATCCATGCAGGGCCGGATGAGGCCTGAACGTGGTGTCGTCCCGCCGCTATTGACCAGCCAGGGCATCAGCCGAGGGGTCTACGCACGGCCAGTTGTCGCCAGAGTTGCAGGAGCAATCCTGACACCAGCGGTGCCAACAGGCCGGTCATCAGTGCCTGTGCCAGTGCTCCCCAGAGGCCGGCTCCCAGCAGTACGGGCAGGTGCCAGCCTCCCTGCACCATCTGTGTGGGATCACTGCCCGCTGCAACGCTGAACTCCAGTGGGCGGCTGCGTGAGAGCAACTGCAGCGCGATACACAGATCGATCCAGAGGGAGCCCAGCATCCCGTGAAGGCCAAGGAGGCAGAGATTGTCGATGGAGCGCCGCGCGCTTCCACCCAGACGCGACCAGTACACCGCCAACACCACCAATGGCAGGGTCTGCCCCACCGGGCCGATGGTGAACGCATCTGCCAGCAGCCCTGCCAGCAGGGCGCCCACTAGGGCGGCGGAGGTGCCTTCCACCAGGGCCCAGGGCAGGAGCCAGAGCACAGGCCAGTTCGGTCCTGCGCCCAGCAGGGCGAGGGGGGCGGGTGCCAGTTGACGGATGCCGGTGATCAGCAGCAGGGTCGCCCCCACCATCAGACCGCGCAGCCAGGGCTGAACTCGCATCGGCTCAGCCCTGCCCGGGCTGGTCCACCATCACTTTGGCCCATTCCATGGCATCGATCGGGGCACTGAGTTGAACGATCGCCTCGGCAACCGGCTGCTGGTCGGGGATACCTTGCACCACACCCACAGGCAGGCCTGACGGCACCAGGGTGCTGGCCGGCGAGGTGACGACCAGATCGCCAGGCACCACGCCGGGATCCTGATTGAAAAAACGCACCAGGGGGCGATTGGTGCCTACGCCGGTGAGTAGGCCATGGCGCTGGATCCTGGGGATCCAGACGCCGATCCGACTGCCGGGATCGGTGACCAGCCTGACCCGCGCGGTGGTGGGGGTGAGACTGTCCACGCGGCCCACCAGGCCGCCGGGCCCCAGCACTGCATCCCCCTTTGCCACACCATCGAGGCCACCGCTCCCCAGGATCATCTGCTGCCACCAGATGGCCGGACTGCGGCCGATCACGGGCGTGGTCACCAGGTTGGGAGAGCTGGAACGGATGTTGAGCAGACGCTTCAGGCGCTGGTTCTCCCGCTCGAGGTAGACGAGACGCTGGTAGTCCTCCAGGGTGCTGGCACGCTTCAGCCATTCCGACTGTGCCGTTCCTGGCCAGAAGGGACGGGTGAGGATGGCGTAGGTATCCGCCAGGAGCAAGCCGCCGTGCTGACGCAGGGTGAGCAGCAGCAGCAGCAGGGCGCCAAGGGGAAGCCTGCGCCAGAAGAGTAGTCGCGGGCGGGCGGAAGGGAGGCGCTGAACCATGCTGCCTCCGGCAGGTCAGACCTGGGAGCGCATGGATACCTCATAGGCATCGAGCACCCGATTCATGCGATTGAAGTCTTCCAGCACACGACCACAGCCGTTGACAACGCACAGCAAGGGATCTTCGGCAACGTGGCAGAGGATCCCGGTTTCGTTGCTGATCAGGTCGCTGATGCCACGTACCTGGGCACCACCACCGGCGAGCATGATGCCGCGATCGACGATGTCGGCCGCCAGTTCGGGAGGGGTGCGCTCCAGGGTGCGCTTGACGGCCTCGACGATCACATTGAGCGGTTCGGTCATGGCCTCACGGATGTCGCCGGCACGCACGTTGACGGTCCGGGGCAGGCCCGAGAGCAGATGCAGGCCACGCACATCAGCGGACCTCTCATCGTGCTCGTCGTCCGGGAAAGCGGAGCCGATCCGGATCTTGATATCTTCTGCGGTGCGCTCACCCACCACCAGATTGTGCACCTTCTTGAGATAGTTGGTGATGGAGTCGCTGAGCTCATCGCCGGCGACACGCACTGATTCGGACAGCACAGTGCCCTGCAGGCTGAGCACGGCCACCTCGGTGGTGCCGCCGCCGATGTCGACAATCATGTTGCCCACCGGTTCGGTCACGGGCAGACCCGCCCCGATCGCGGCAGCCACGGGCTCGTCGATCAGATGGACTTCCCTAGCGCCGGCCATGGCGGCATCACGTACGGCACGGCGCTCCACCCCGGTGACGCCGCTGGGGATGCCGATCACCAGGCGGGGAGAGATCATGCTGCGGCCTTCATTCCCGTTCTGAATGAAGTACTTGATCATCTGCTCGGCAGCGTCGAAGTCGGCGATCACACCATCGCGCAGGGGCCGCACGGCACGGATATTGCCCGGTGTGCGCCCCAGCATCAGCTTTGCCTCGTTGCCGACTGCAAGGGGGACGCCTCGGTTGAGATCCATCGCCACCACTGAGGGCTCAGACAACACCACTCCCTTGCCCGAAACGTAAATCAGGGTATTGGCGGTACCGAGGTCGATGCCGATGTCGCGAGAGAAGGCAAAGCGGCGGAAGAATTTCAAGGCGGGCGGGCTCCCTAAGCGCAAACCCAAACAGGAAGAACAGCTCTGCGCCTTCTCCGAGCTTGGCCTGGCAAATCATACGGACGCTGTCGAGGCCCGACCGTGACAGCGGTTGAGAAGGTGGAACTGGCTTGAGCAGCGCCATGGACCGACCTGGCGCATCATTGTCTCACCCTCCCTCACCTTATTACCATGGGCGTCAACTCCGTCACCCTTGTGGGCCGTGCAGGCCGCGACCCCGATGTCCGCTACTTCGAATCGGGCACCATGGTCGCCAACCTGACCATGGCTGTCAACCGTCCCAGCCGCGACGATGAACCCGATTGGTTCAACCTGGAGATCTGGGGTAAGCAGGCCCAGGTGGCCGCCGACTACGTCAGGAAGGGGTCCTTGCTGGGCATCGTCGGTTCTCTCAAGCTGGACCAGTGGAACGACCGCACCACCGGGGAGCAGCGCAGCAAGCCGGTGGTGCGGGTCGATCGCCTTGAACTGCTCGGCTCCCGCCGCGACAACGAAATGGCAGCAGCAGCCGGCGAGCGCGTGACAGCGGACGAAGTGCCCTTCTGAACTGGTCCGCCGTGCCCGGTGCGGGTCCTTCCCATCAGGGGAGGACCGCCCCGTCAGCCCAACGGCCCCACACCGCCATCTGCCTCGACGAGGCTGTCGCCAGGGCTGGTGATCCGCTCAACAGCCACGGCGTAGCAGTCGCCGCGCCAGCCATGCGCAGCCGCCCAGAGCCGCCAGCACCAGCAGCACCTTGATCAGCCTGGTGACCGGTTCGATCCACAGCTCCACCCGGTCATAGCCTTCGCCGAGCCACAGGCCGGCGGTGGTCAGCAGCAGCGTCCAGACCAGGCTGCCAAGGGTGGTCCAGAACAGGAAGGGGCCCAGGGGCATCAGCTCGATGCCGGCCGGCACGGAAATGAGCGTTCGGATGCCGGGAATCACACGACCCCAGAGCACCACCGCGGTGCCATGACGATCGAACCAGTGTCTGGTACGCCGCAGGTCGCCCCCGTTGCTGCCGATCCAGCGGCCATGGCGATCCAACCATGCTTCCAGTCGCCGCTCGTTGATCAAGCGGCCGATGCCGTACCACGGCAGGGCTCCCAGCACCGAACCCGACAGGCCCGCCAGCACCACCGGCGCAAAGTCGAGCTGCCCCTGCTGCACATAGAAGCCGCCCAGGGGCATGATCAGCTCCGAGGGAATCGGCGGAAAGATGTTCTCCAGGAACATGGCTGCCAAGATGGCCAGATAGCCCCAGATGGGTGCTGTGGAGACGGCCTGGCCGATCCACTGGGGCAGGGTGCGGGCCAGTTCGGCCAGGTCCATCTGTTGCAATGACAGTACGGATAATCTGCGTCAGCAAGGCTCTGCCGCCAGGACACCTCCGGGCAAGCGGTGGAGTGCGCCCTGAAAGGAGTCGGAATCCCTGACGGAACCTCCCCCGGGGAGAATCACGCCGGGAGGTGACAGGGATGGTCTCCGGAGTCCAGCCAGAGCTGCCCTGGCTCAGTAGCGATAGTGGTCGGGTTTGTAGGGACCGGCCACGTCCACTCCGATGTAGCTGGCCTGCTCCTGGCTGAGCTCGGTGAGGCTGGCACCGATGCGGTCGAGATGCAGCCTTGCCACCAGTTCGTCGAGGTGTCTGGGAAGCACGTGGACCTGTTTGCCGTAATGGTCAGCCTTGCTGAACAGCTCCATCTGGGCCAGCACCTGGTTGGTGAAGGAGCAGGACATCACATAGCTGGGGTGGCCGGTGGCGCAGCCGAGGTTCACCAGGCGACCTTCTGCCAGCAGGATGATCCGCCTGCCATCCGGGAAGATCACGTGATCCACCTGGGGCTTGATGGTCTCCCAGCGGTAGCGCTTCAGTGATGCCACATCGATCTCGTTGTCGAAGTGGCCGATGTTGCAAACGATGGCCTGATCCCGCATACGGACCATGTGGTCGTGGCTGACAACGTTGACGTTGCCGGTGGCCGTCACGAAGATGTCAGTATCAGCCACCACATCTTCGAGTCGCACCACGCGATAGCCCTCCATCGCTGCCTGGAGTGCACAGATGGGATCCACCTCCGCCACCATCACCGTGGCGCCCAGACCACGCAGGGACTGGGCAGAGCCCTTGCCCACATCCCCGTAGCCCATCACCAGAGCGCGCTTGCCGGCCACCATGACATCGGTCGCGCGCTTGATGCCATCCACAAGGGATTCGCGACAGCCGTAGAGGTTGTCGAACTTCGATTTGGTGACCGAGTCGTTGACATTGATGGCAGGGAAGGGCAAGTCGCCACGCTTCTCCATCTGGTAGAGGCGAGCCACGCCGGTGGTGGTTTCCTCCGTCACGCCCCTGATTGTGGCGTGGATGCGGGAATACCAGCCGGGATGAACAGCGAGCCTGGCCTTGATGCTGTGGAACAGGGCGGTCTCCTCTTCATTGCCGGGGTTCTCCAGCAGCCCCGGATCCCGCTCGGCCCTGCTGCCCAGCACCACGAGACCGGTGGCGTCGCCGCCGTCGTCGAGAATCATGTTGGGAGTGCCGCCGTCCTCCCACTCCATGATCCGGTGGCTGAATGCCCAGTAGTCG
The DNA here is from genome assembly GCA_004768415.1 of Aphanocapsa feldmannii 277cV. Taxonomy (GTDB): domain Bacteria; phylum Cyanobacteriota; class Cyanobacteriia; order PCC-6307; family Cyanobiaceae; genus Aphanocapsa_A; species Aphanocapsa_A feldmannii. Next base: position 146,858 of record SRMO01000087.1, read on the forward strand.
GCGAGGCTTTCTCCCTTGAAGGCGAACACAGGAACCCCAGCCGCGGCAATGGCGGCGGCGGCATGGTCCTGGGTGGAGAAGATGTTGCAGGAGGCCCAGCGCACCTGGGCGCCAAGGGCCACCAGGGTCTCGATCAGAACCGCCGTCTGGATGGTCATGTGCAGGCTGCCGGCGATGCGGGCCCCCTTCAGGGGCTGCTGCGCGGCAAAGCGCTGTCGCAGGGCCAGCAGGCCGGGCATTTCCGTCTCGGCAATGCGAATCTCCCTGCGGCCAAAATCGGCAAGATCGATGTCGGCCACCACATAGGGAGCATCTCCATGGCCAGCCTGGCTGCCCAGGCAGGGAGCTGTTGCCACCATGGTGATGTGCCTCTCCGGAACGAAGTTGTGATGTCGGGAGTCGTCGCTGCAGAAAAGCCGCTGCTTCAGGCTCTTGCGGAGAGAGGCTAACAGTGCGGATCGTTGCCCTGGCTGATCTGGCCGCCAGCCACGCCCTGGGGCAACAGCTCGCCGGCACAGTCCTGGCCGGCGCTTCCCTGCTGCTGCTGCGGGGACCGCTGGGTGCCGGTAAAACCTCGCTGGTGCAGGGAATCGCCGCGGGGCTCGGCATCGAGGAGGTGGTCACCAGCCCGACCTTTGCCCTGGCTCAGCACTACAGGGGGTTCTGTGCCGGGCGGCGGACCGGCCTGGTGCACGTTGATCTCTACCGCCTGGAGCAGCCGGCCGCAGCGCTGGAGCTGTTCTGCCAGGAGGAGGAGCTGGCCCTGGAGGAAGGTGCCCTGATGGCGGTGGAGTGGCCGGAGCGGCTGCCCAGCCTGCCAGCGGATGCCTGGCAGCTCGAGCTGCGCATTGTGGACGAGGGCAGGGTGGCCACGCTGAGGCCGCCTCGACCGGCTGCTCGCAGCAAGCAGGAACACGCTGCAGAAACCACCGATGTGCAGTGCCCCGTGAGCGATCCGGGCTGAGGAACGGACTCCGGTGACAGCCCGCAGATGCTGTTCACAGCCTCGATCGCAGCTGCTGGAACCTCGCCACCGTTGTTGTGCCGGATGGTGAACGGCAGGTCTCAGTGCGGGTTGCTGTTCAGGAAGGCCGCAACAGCGTGGCGCGATGGCTGTGGCGCGATGGCGCCTGCGCCGCTGCAGACCAGGGCACCACAGGCGCTGGCAAAGCGAAACAGATCCAATGCCTCGGCAGGACTGGCCTGCCTGAGCAGATCGGGTGTTTCAGAGAGCCCGTGGAGCAGTCCTGCCAGAAAGGCATCGCCGGCCCCGGTGGTATCCACCACGTCCACCGCGAAGGCAGGCAGAGCCGCCTGATCACCGCCCAGGCTCCAGCGCGCCCCTGCCGCACCATCACTGATCACCACGGCCGGTCGCTGGGGGAGCGCAGCCGAGACCACAGCAGGATCGCGACTGCGAAACAGCCAATCGGCCTCTTCCGCAGCGAGCTTGAGCAACTGCACCTGGGCCAGCAGCGGGCGGACACGATCCGCTGCCTGGGCCGGGTCTGGCCAGAAGCTGGGACGCCAGTTCACGTCGAGGGCGAGCTGCAACCCCTCCGCTTTCGCCAGGGCCAGGGCCCTCTCCAGAGCCTCCGCCGCGACAGGAGAGGCCAGGGGGATGGTGCCGAACAGCAGCCAACGGGCTCCCCTGAACAAAGCAGCAGGCAACTGGTCGGCGCAGATTGCCTGGTCGGCGAATCCCTCGCCCCGGTCGCCGCAGAAGCCGCCGAACGTCCGCTCACCCCTGGCGTCACGACTGACCAGCACGATGCGGCTGGGCCGTCGTTCATCCCATTGCAGCCCTGCCGTATCGACAGCACGACGGGCCAGCAGAACGCGGAACCGCTCACCGATGGCATCCCTGCCCAGCCGCCCGAGCAGGGCCGAGGCCGTGCCCAGGTGTGCCAGGGCACAGGCCACATTGGCCGGAGCCCCACCCAGGACGTCCTGGCTGCTGGATCGATCCCCGGCCGGATCGCCACCAGGGGGGCCCAGCCGGTCCACCAGGGCTTCGCCGAAACAGAGCACGTTCAGCATCGACTCCGGGCGACTGACTCCAGGCTGGCCGCGGTGGCCTGGGGCGACAAGGGCAGGCGGCCCGGTGCTGCCACCCTGGCCTGCCCACCACAGCGACCGCTCCGCCAACCAGGTGGTGAGGGCTCAGCGATGGCCGGGGGCAAGGTGCTCACGCAGCGCCGTGATCATGCGGGCATTGGCTGCCGGGAAGGGATAGGCATCGAGGTCGCAGGGAGCCACCCAGGCCACCTGCTGACTGGCCAGGGGCCTGGCCCTGCCCGCCAGCGGCCGGCAAAGATGCACCACGAAGGTGAGACGCCTGTGGGTGTAGCTGTGGTCCAGGCGGATCAGCTCCTCCTCCACAGCCACCTCCAGATCCAGCTCTTCCCTGAGCTCGCGGGCCACAGTGGCGATGATCGGCTCACCTGGCTCCTGCTTGCCACCGGGGAATTCCCACAGACCCCCCAGCAGACCCTCCGCGGGCCGTTGATCGATCAGCACCCGACCCAGACCATCCAGCACAATCCCCACACCGATCACCTCATGGGGCAGGGGCTGTCTGGCCTCACGCACAGGAAAGGCTTCGCTGGTCCCGGCAGCGTAGGCCCCGCAATCGGAGCGCCAGGGACAGGCAGCGCAGCCAGGTTTGCGCGGGGTGCAGCAGAGGGCACCCAGATCCATCAGTGCCTGGTTGAAGACCCTCGCTCGGGTCCTGTCCAGCAGCGCCTCGCTGAGGCTCCAGAAATGGTCGCTGTGGCGCTGCGGTGGATGGGGGAAGGCATGGAGACGGGCCAGCACCCGCTTGACGTTGCCGTCGAGGATGGCTGCAGGACGATCGAACGCGGAAGACAGCACCCCCGCCGCCGTGGAACGGCCCACCCCGGGCAGGGCCAGCCACCCCTCCATGGATGTCGGCAGTGGGCGCCCAGCCTCCACCAGCCATCGGGCGCCCTGGTGCAGTCGCCGGGCACGGACGTAATAGCCCAGGCCCTGCCAGCAATGCAGCACATCCTGCAGGTCCGCCGCCGCCAGGCACTGCAGGCTGGGGAAATGCACCATCCAGCGGCGCCAGTAGGGCAGCACCACGGACAGCTGGGTCTGCTGCAGCATCACTTCGGCGATCCACACGCCCAGACAGGGCAATTCCTCGCCTGGGTCCGGCCATCTGCCGTCAGCTGTGAACATCCACGGCTTCTGCTCGACACTGCGCCGGCCATGGACCTCCCACCAGGCCAGAAGCTGCTGACGGAGCCTGGGAGCACGATCGCCAAACGCTGCACCTATGCTGGGCATCGCAAAAATCAGATCTCGGTCCAGGACATGGGGGAGGGCTTGATGAACCCATGAACCAGCCATCCCCGCCTGGCGAGAACGTAGCCCCACTGCCCCCTTTCCGTTCGGCAACGGAGTTCCCCAGATCCCCCAGGCCAGATAAGGCACATTCTCTCTATCCAGAGTGCCTTCAGGCCCTTAGCGATGCCAACGAAGCAAGACGAATCCTCAGAGCAAGGAAGGATCAACAGAAAGATGTTATTGTTCAGATGCGTACTGCAATCAAGCAATTCGAGGATGATATAGCGCTTGAGTCTAAGACTCGAATCCAGCTTCATTCCATCAACAAACAGCTTTTTCATGCTTTGCAAGAAATGGAAGACATCGCGAACGATATGACTCAGGTTGTTGATGAAGCTCATCGCATCAAACGCACCGGCTTGAGACGCTTGATCGAGAAACTGAAGGAGATTGTGCGGCATTGGCGAGCATTCAAGCAGCGCCAGACAGCAGCATTGGCCAATCGTGGAGAACCGGGGAGTGAGGTGGCGAGTGATGATTGAAAAACTGGCCAATGGCGGCGATCAAGCCGCACCAAAAGAGGTCTCAATTGCTGAACTCTTCTTAGATGCAAGTCGTGAACTGGCACGAAGCGATGCCAGAATCTATCGCTCAGTGGATCGACATTTAACAAGAACCCGGGAGATCCTGAACCGTGCCGAATCGGAGCTGAAAGATTCCCTGCTGCCCGAAGAGCCATGTCAAGCACTTCAAGTTCAGTATAGCTATGAAAGGCAGACTCGAAAGTCACTTGAGAGTCTCTGCAGAATCCATAGGATTCGCGGCTACTCGCGCATGACAAAAAAGCTGATAATTATGCATCTAAAAGCTAAAGGAGTTCCAGATCCTGCTGTGCCCATCGAAGCATTTACAAAAAACGAGCTGATCGCTCTTCTGCGGAACGTTCTGCATCGCCATCAAGAATGACACTTGACAATGATCCTGATGACATCAGTATGCTTCCGGCTGATCCGGCTACTGATGAGATTCTTGACGCTTACCAATTATGTCGAAAGAAGCTTGTAAGAGCAAACCGATCGCGCGCTGCCCTCAAAGGACACGATAAACATCGCCGCAAATTGATTTCTAGCCTTCAGGAACAGCTTGAAAATCTGGAGAGCGGTCTGCAAGAAGAGACTTCTGAAAAGATTAAAATTCATGAACTCAACGCAGAAGTCACCAAGATCGTCAAGGTTCTGGAGTCTGGCCTCAACGAGACAGCTGCCATTGTTGAGGAGGAGGGTGATGCAGGACTCACGAGCTGGGTCATCCGTCTGGCTCGCTTGCTTCCAATTTTGCTGCGACTATCCAAAGTTAAAGAAAGTGCCAATCGGTTTTTCGGACGAAAAGTCCCTTCTCCCATTCAACCTGCCCCGGAGGCTGAGCAGGTCTTGCCACCGTCTTCACCTGAGACGCAACTGCCTGCAGCAACATCGGTTCCTGAAAGCAACCAGCAGAGCAGGGTCCTTGAGAGTGGCCTTTGCCACTATGGCCCCTTGTTGCTGAGATCACTCGAAGACTACGCCTATGGCGTGCTGCTGCTACCGCCTGACGATCTGACAGCTTCTGATGAATTTATTGCTGAGCAGGAATCCCCGTGGCTTCCAGGCCAGACCCTGCTGGTGCCGAAGGATCCCGAGGATCCTGAGTTCGCTCCCATCGAGGCCGGATTCCTGGCCATCGATCCCGGGCAGCCTCCGATGCCTGCGCTGGAGCCCTGGCTCGAGCGGGGCCTTCTCCCCTTTGCTCCCGATCCGACTCTGCAGCTGCCGCGACTGGTGTCCCTCGACGCGATCGGAACGGCATCTCATGTTCTGGTCCGAGAGGACTCGGCCGACTCCTTTCAGGAGCAGGTAGGCGGTACCCCCTTCGAGTTGGACGGAGATCACTGGCAGGGATTCCGCATCACGGAGGAAGAGGCCAAAGACGTCTCCCGTTTTCTGAATCCCCGGACCTCTTCGACCCAGGAGGTCACTCCTCGCTTGAGCAACCGCGGAGGAGTTCGCATGACAGACGGACAGGGATATCTGGCCACGGGCCTTGGACTACCACTGCTGGCGGCCCCCCAGAGCTTCTCCATCGAGAAGACACAGCTTGTCCTCTCGGACGACAGCTCGTTGGTCTATGAGCGCAGCCCCGTTGAGGACCCCGCGCCATCCCGTCAACTCTGGCAACCATCCCATCAGGATCGCTGTCGCCCGGACCTTGCCGAAGGCCCGGCCCGCTTCACCGCCTGCTTGAACGACGGCACCGTTCTGGAGCGGTCCATACAGCTCACCTCTCTACCTGAGCGCGTCAGCTATCGGCGATCGAGCCCCCTGACCACCTATCGCGAGGACTGGGGTCTGCCCCTCGGAAAACTGGAGCTGCCGCAGCTGCCCCCACCCACGACTTCACCATCGGATGATGCCATGCGCTGGGCCCATCAGCGACTCGATCAGGGTGATGCGAATGTCAATCCTCTGTTCGAGCAGCAGATGCTCGATAGTCTCTCGGCTCTGTTTCAGCGTCGCGCCTCGATCCGCCGCTGCGATTTCCGGCAGCTCCACGCGCAGTTGCGCAACAAGCCAGACGAATGGCCAGGCTTCCCGGATGCAGTGCTTCGCGGCTGGTGCGAAGGGGGCTGGATCGAGGAAGGCGTGGAGCGAGGCAGGGCCCGTTGGCGTATACAGCCCGTGGATCCCCGTTTGGTGTGGCTTCGCGGCGGTGGCGTTCAGTTGGTGGGGCTGCTTTCAGCCCGCGGCTTGGTGTCCGTATTGGCTAACGCCCACCAGTTGGGCCTCGAGGTGCAACGGGTGCTGCCCAGCTGTGCCGAAATGCCACGCGGCTGGCGGTTCGTTGGTGCAGTGGAAGGTGCTGCAGTGGAAGGTGCAGTGGAAGCGTTTGCCAGGGCCAGTGGCCTGCGTCTCGTGAACCAAGAGGACTGGGTCCCGGATCCCACCCCACACACTTGGGCGGTCGATGCACCATTGACTTGCGACACGCCACCATGGCCGACCGGTCAGCACAGCCAGTGCAGGGCAGATTCCATTTGCGGGCGCCGGGGTCGTGACAACCACTGGAAACCCAGCCAACCCTTGCCGCAAGGGGGCTGCGCCCCCATCAGCCTGCAGATCCAGGCCGAAACCAGCCAACGCGGCAAACGGCGTTGGCACAGCCATGATCCCGTCCGCGAAGCGGCGGTGTTCAGCAGTTGCCATCGCAACCGGGTGGCCCTGCATGCCCTTGCTGTGGCCAGCGATGGGCTGTGGCCCTTTGGGTTCACCAACAGCGAAGCGGGCCAGATCGATCGGCTCTATGACGCCGATGCCTACCTGCCTCTGCCTATTGGCCGCCATGCTGCTCTCACCGGCGCAAGGATGCCCGGTCCCACCCGCCATCGGCCAAGGGATCACACATATCGCTACTACGTCGATCGCTCCTTGCGTTCCTATCTGGCAAGAACCCGGTGTCTGCCGCTTACTCCTCTATGTCCTGACCCATTCCATACACAATCTGACGGTGGTTTCGATCCTCTCTACCGCCGCCGCCTCTTCCTGCGCCGTGCACCCTGAGCCGTCATCCACTGTCGGCTGCGGCCGGGACGGCGGGTCAGGTTGAAAGTGTCCCAGCAGAGCACGGCCTGATCCGGGTTCGCCTCGCCCAGCTCAGCTGCGAAAGCGGCGAGTGGTCCCTTGTCAAGGCCCCAGCGCCAGAGCGGATGGCGCACGATCACCCAGGGGCCGCGACCAGAAACAACTTCGCGCATTGGCAGGCGGAAGGCCAGCAGCCAACTGTCTGAAGCCTCTTGTTGCGAGCGGATCAGATCCGTCGTGTCGTCACCCCCCCAGAGCTGCAGGGTGAGCCGAGCGGCACGCTCAGCCTGCTTGGGCCAGTCGCCCAGGGGAGCCCAGCTGAAGTCGCCATCCAGTCCGCACATCCAGTCGGGTTGAACAAAGGCCCGCAGGTAGGTAAGGGCCAGGCGCCAGTCGAGCAGTCCGTGGAAGTACTGGTTCTCGTAGGTCTTCAGGCACCTGTAGCAACTGTCCTGGCAGTCGTGCTGGTGATCTTCGCGGCTCCACTCCTCTGCCTCTTCACGCAGGCATTCCTCGATCCGCGCCAGGATCGGTGGCACAGCCTGACGCTCCTCTCCCAGCCAGGTGCTGAATCCGGCACCGTTGACATGCGCATCCACGATCTGAATCAGCGGCAGCAGCGGATTACCCGGATCGCCCGTGCCGAACGGACGCGGTTCCACGGCCTCCAGGGAGCGATGGTCCACGTCGAGGGCCCGGGTGGCACACGCAATCAGCAACTCCGCTGCGGAGATCGCCGCAGCCCTGACGCCCTGCCAGTAGTTCCGGCCTTCCGGCATGTTGTTCTTCTGCCTGCTGGACTCCGGTTGCACACCAGGTACCGACAGGTTTGCACCGAGCTCTGAGATGGCCAGCTGCGGATTCACCGCTTTGGGCAAGAGGTAGAGGCCGTCGGTGACACGAGGTGCCACGAGAAATACCGGATCAATCGTGGCGGGATCGGCGGGATCATCCCGGGGCTCAGTGAGGATCCTGCTGATGCCGTTGCCGCTGCAGAGCTCGCGAGCGATCGCCTGACCCTTGAGTGGCAGCTTATCCGTAGCCCGCAGACGGGGCGACCTTGAATTCACGTGTGTCACACCCTCTCGCCAGGTGAGCTGGAAGCCTTCCCCCTGCGGGCCGCGATTGAGCCGATAGACCGTGCAGCCGGGGTTCGTGAGCAGTTTCAGTTCCAAGTCACCCAGGTCACCCTTTGCCGTTGTGCACCGCAGGCGCCAGCGGTCTGCCTCTGGCGGCTTGGCATCGGCGCTGAGGGCATGGCTCCGACCACCATTCAAGCTGTCGAGATTGCTGGAGGGTTCGAAATCGGTTCGGAATGCCGCAGGCTCCAGGCAGTTTCGGATTTTCCAGTCGCCCTGAGGTTTGACCTTCCGACAGCTCGGGCATTTGATCTGGCCGGAGCCACGATCCTTCTCCATGTCCTGCCATGCACCGCAGACCGGGCAGCAACCGAGCTTGAGGTGCAGATCCCAGGGATGCTGCTGCATCGTTTTCAGCTCCTTGCCCACCCTGCCGATGCGTGGACTGAGGCCGATGCAGCGATGTTCGCGCTTGTCATGAACCAGAACGTTCCCCGGTGCGAATTCGTAGATTGCGATCTCCAGATCCCGGTCCAGGCTGATGGTCTCCCGGCGTGCTTCATCCACACCCACCACCAGATCACGTACGCGGGTTGGCAGGCCATACATCGGCAGCACACCTTCATTGGCGAGGTGCGCCGCCAGCCCAGCCGTGTTGTCACCGATCCGCTGTGCCCCTTTCGCCACCACCTGCACCAAATCATTGATGGGTTCAAGCTCGAGTGGTTCTGTGTCAGCCAACCCGTGCTGACGTTGCCGATTCAAGGCAGATAGGGTCTGCTTTGCCTGCTCCGTCGTGGCATCGAGAGCCTCATGCAACCAGTTCTGCCATTGCTGCAGTAGGTCGCCATCAGACACCACACTAGCGGGGATGAAATCACCATGCACATCCACCGGCCTGACCAGATCTCCTGCCCAGAAACCGCAGGCGGAGCGATGCCGTTCTTCAAGCCAACGGAAAGCGTGCACCAAGCGATCCTTACGGAGCAACCGCCCGGCAATTCTTGCCAGCCGTTTCACCAGGAACGGGGGTGGCGGGACATCGCCCGTGATGATCTCCGGCTTGCGGAAATAATGCAGATCATGGCTGCGGGAGCGACACAGCGTCAGAACAAAGGAAAAGGTCTGCCCACGCCTCCCGGTCCGTCCAACACGCTGCTGGTAGTTGAAACGCTGCGGAGGCATGTTGGCCTGTAGCACCGCTTCCAGTGGGCCGATGTCGATCCCCACCTCCATCGTGGTGGTGACCGACAACATCTCGATCCCATGGGGTTGGAGCGGATGACCACGGTCTTCAAGTCGCTGAATGCCGCGGAATTCCCGCTGACGGCTGCCCGGATCCACCGTCTGACCGGTGAGTTCCTCACAGCGCAGCCGGAACAACTCACTGCCAGCGCCGTCGGCCTGGCTCCAGCTGTCGATCGTGCGGCGTAATCGACGCCCGAAAACATGGCTGCGGATCAGCTCACCGCGTCGGCCATTGGGCTTTTCGTCCAGCGGAGTGCCGCAGCGGGTGCAGGCACCGATGCCATGGTGCAGATGCACACGGCTGCAGTTGCTGCAACGCCAGAAGGGATCATCGTCGGCCGGTAACCGAAAACCAATCCGTGGCACTTCGATATAGTCATGGCCAGGGCTGGAATGAGATCCATAGCGTTGCAGAAGCGTCTGCCCTTCCAACAGGCAATCGCGTGGTTCACAGCCTTGCTTCTCGGCAAAGCGCTGTAGAACACGAGCAATGTTGGCCACACCGCGGTCCAATTGCTCCGGAGTGATCGGACCGTCCTTTGTCCAAGGACACGGCTCATAGCGGTAGTCGTCGGCATAGATACGCAGCCAGGCCGCTGCACGGTGCAGTTCATCTTCATCTAGGACGAAGCTCTCCTCAGCAAGTTGCTCCGGCGTCGGCAGGGGTACTGGGATGGCCAGGCCTGTCGCTTCAATTGCGAAGTAACTCTTGTGGAACACCACATCGGCGAGAGCCTTGAGGACCTTTGACCGCACCATGTCTCCAGCTATACGTCTGAACTCTGCATCCGCGAGATTCCGGCCCGGTGGCTTGTGCCAGCAATATTTCTCTTCCTTGGAATCTTTGGCGAACAATTCCCACCACTGCAGCCGGCATGTTGTACCTATGCTGGCCTCTACCTGCGCCAGTCCACGGTCATCAAAGGGATGGACCCCAAGCCTGATCAATTGACTTAGGAAAGGCCCCACCGCTTGCCCTGGCTTGGGGTCCTCCTCCATCTCGAGGATCTCGCTGAATCGGATTACCCCCAGGGCCTGCTGTTGCAGCGACGCGGAAATCTGTTTCTGTCGCTTCAGCAGGTCACGCACGTTACGTGAGTTGTCGTCTCGGCCGATATCGCGAAGCGCCTGCAGGTCTTTGTTCAATTCCTGTAACTCAAGCTCAAGCTGGTCAGGGTGGATGCCGTCGCCCTGGCCGTTGCGTCGGCGCTGGGCGTCCACATCCATCAAGGTGACCATGAGCACCTCGCGAAGCAGATCGCGGTGGTGCAGATGTTCGACATCCAGCGCCGTCCGCGCAGCGGACTGACGGCTGTCGGCAAAGCTCACCAGTTTTGGGCTACCCTCCTTGCCGCGAGCGAGGACGTCATAAATCTCGGTGGCCAGCAACTGGGTGGTGCGGCTGAAACCCGGCCTGAGGCTCTTGATTGGTGAGTATTGCAGTCGCCCCAACGAACCGCCACGTCTTTGGGCGTAATCGCTCTTGCAGCGCGGACAACGACAGGGTCTGTGGCTGCTAGGGCTGGTATTGTCCAGTCCGCGTACCTTTTTTTTGCTGGTGCGTCCAGAGTTTTTGCTGGTGCGTTCACGTTCAAAGAGATAGCCCGGCTGCCAGAGCCCTTGTGGATGGGGACGGGAATGCAGCACGCCGCTGATCGGATCCAGCCAGATCGGCTTCCAACGTTCTTTGTTGTCGGGATCCTCCTCAGGCCTTTCGTTGTCATCCTGAGGCCAGACAATGGCGTAGTCTTCATAGCTGAGATCTTCAAAACGTTCAGCCAGCGGCTGATCCGGTAGTCGCTCTGTTTCCGCTTCGTGGGGAAGCAGCTCTTCGACGTAATCCTGCTCTTCATCCTGCTCTTTTTTCAGTAAGTGATTACGGGCGCGAACACCACCCAGGAAGGTCTCACCACAGCATTCGCAGTGCAATAGCTGGAACTGACGCCGCAGATCCAGATCACCGGCGCCAACCTGTTTGTTGAGTCGGCTGCCCGCCAGATCGAGCGACAGAGGGCCCTGCCAGCGGCTGTGATCCGATCCGCAGCGCTCTGAAGGCTAGCCACTTATTTCTGTAAAGATATTGCACTGCAATGAGTCTCATTGTCTTTCAGCCTTAGATGTGAGAAGTTTT
>SRMO01000087.1:158462-159751 GCA_004768415.1 Aphanocapsa feldmannii 277cV
CAGCCCCTTGTCGGGCTGTCTCCAGGGGCGTGAGCCCCTGAAGAGCCGAATGCGGGCCGCGAGGGTATGTACACGTACTCCCGGCGCCAGTGATCGGCCAGCAGCTCGGCCTCTGTGGGAGCCGTGAACAGCTCGGTGTTGAGGACTCATCCCGGATCGTACGTTGAACGATGCGGCAAAGCCGTTCTCCCACGGTAAGCTGGCGCGATGTAGGCCGTGGTGGTGCCACTGCTCAGCTGTCTTGCACTTCCAGATGATCTGTTCAGCTCTGTGGAAGGTGCATTCATAACTGGAGCCAACGGCCCGGTCGGCCACCTGAAGACTTTCACTCACGCTGAACCGATTCCTGGAGTTCACGTCATCGCCACCCCGGCGGCGGGATGTGATGTTGCCACGCGGCGCAAGGGCTGCGCAAGTCGGTGAGGCCGCTACGCGGTCACCGACCCTTGCACTCGCGTGATCTCCTTCCTCCTTGCCGCCGCCGGGGATGGTGGGTGGCCCAGGTCATGTCCGCCCGACGTCTCTCCCGCGACTGCGGTGCCGCTGCTCATCTGCCCCGCAGGTTGTCAATCAGGGCCGCTGATTGCGGAGAAGTGCCTCGCGCGACTGCGCGGTCATTCAGCAGGTCTGCAACTCCAGGTCGGCCCAAAAGATGGTCGGCTGGTTATCACTCCATCCATCTTTCCCCAGCGTTCCTCCCGCGACTGCGGTGCCGCTGCTCATCTTCCCCCCAGGTTGTCGATCAGGGCCGCTGATTGCGGAGAAGTGCCTCGCGCGACTGGGCGGCCATTCAGCAGGCCTGGAACTCCAGGCCGGTCTAAAAGATAGCCAGCTGGTTATCACTCCATCCATCTTTCCACGGCATCCTTCCCGCGACTGCGGTGCCGCTGCTCATCTGCCCCGCAGGTTGTCGATCAGGGCCGCTGATTGCAGAGAAGCGCCTCGCGCGACTGGGTGGCCATCCAGCAGATCTGTAGCCCCAGGCCGTCCGCAAAGATGGCCAGCTGGTTATCACTCCATCCAGGCCCGTGGGCCTGAGTCGAGATCCTTAAGATCCCAGTGACTGCAGCAGATCCAGTACACCATAAGTACATCTGTACTGCTATACTGAAGACAGCGCCAAAGGTCCCGAGCCCATCGCCCCCGGCAACTTCACCCACTGATCTCGCCATCATCGCTGCGCTCTCACCAGTGGCCTGATGCCCCGATCAGTTGTCCACCCAGGTCAACTCGATTCCATGCCTGTTTGTATGTCATCCAAGCCAGAAGAAGCCCCCTCCCGCTCCCTT
>SRMO01000088.1:0-1225 GCA_004768415.1 Aphanocapsa feldmannii 277cV
GCCGGAGCCGCCTCGACCCGGGCCTGCCTGAGGAGCGGGCCCATCAACCCCCCGTCACAACGCATCACCACCGCATCTGCACCGATGGATCTCAACCCCGACAGCAGCCACAGCAGCCACAGCAACCACAGCTGCACCACCACAGCCACCACACCCACCACAGCGGCCACAGGCAGCACAGCCGCCACAGCAAGGCCCAGGGGCCACATCTGGTCCACACGGCTGAAGGGCTGGGTGGTGCCGATCACCCGCAAGGAAAGCCGCCGACCCTCTCCCCAGCACGTCTTCTGCAGCGAGCCACCCTGCTGGCTGCTGATGGAGCCCATCGCCGAACCCGGGGCTGAGAACAGCCGCTTCCCATCCCCCTACCGGCAGTACCTGCCGCTCCTCACACCTGTCCTTCTCCATCAACCCACCATGGCCAGCAGCAGCTTCTCCGCCGAGCAGATCGCCTCCCTCTCCGCACCCCTCGATCGCGCCAATGTTCGCCAGCGGGAGCAGGGCCGCATCAAGCTCAGCTACCTGGAGGGCTGGCATGTGATCGCTGAAGCCAACCGGATCTTCGGCTTCGACGGCTGGCAGCGTGAAACGATCGAGGTCCGCTGCGTGCACCAGGCAGAGCGCCCTGTCGGCGCCAGGGGGGGCCGTGAGCAGAAAGCCGGCTGGGGCGTCACCTACACCGCCCGGGTGCGGATCAGCGTCGGCATGCCCGACAGCGCAGCAGTGATCCGCGAGGGCTGTGGGGCCGGCCATGGCATCGACACCGACCTGGGCCAGGCCCACGAGAGCGCCCTCAAGGAGGCGGAAACGGACGGAATGAAACGCGCCCTGATGACCTTCGGGTCTCAGTTCGGCCTGGCCCTCTATGACCCGCAACAACGGGAGGTGACAGGCCCGGCCGCCGGGGAAGAGCGTGGCCCCGCTGCTCAGGGGGATGGCGGCCAGCTGCCGGCAGCGAGAAGCGGCCACAGCCAACGCCACTCCAGCCAGGCAGAACAGAGCCGGCAACCTGAACACCCTGCCGCCAAGCAGACCGATCCCGCCCTGGCGCCGTTGAATCCGGCCACCATCGAGCAGCTCCACACCAGCATCCGCTCCCTGCCACGCCCGGCGCTGGAGGAGCTGATCAGGGCCTTCCGCAAGCGCTTCCAGATACCCGCAGAAGCCCCATCCATTGCCAATCGGATCCTGCAGAAGCACCATCAGGAGTGGATAGAAGCGTTTC
>SRMO01000088.1:1235-3098 GCA_004768415.1 Aphanocapsa feldmannii 277cV
ACTGGAGGAGCTGATCAAGGCCTTCCGCAAGCGCTTCCAGATACCCGCAGAAGCACCATCCATTGCCAATCGGATCCTGCAGAAGCACCATCAGGAGTGGATAGAAGCGTTTCTCGCCCGGCAGCAGGCCAGGCGGACTGTGCTCCAGCACGCCTGAGCCGGTCAGACTCCGGCAACCACCAGGGGAAGGGCCGCCAGCAGCAGGTCGATCAGCTGCCGCTGGCCCAGGCCCAGGCCCAGCAGCTCACCATCCTGCAGGGCCTCTCATTGCGGACTTTGAAGACTGCAGCCGAGGGGCTGGAGAGCAACGCATCAACGCCATATCGGTGCAGCGGGCCCGCAAAAAGGCCGGCGCGGCCCTGACAAAAGCTGTAGGAGTTTTCCAGAGGTTCCCTAACCACATATCCCTTGTTGTGCAAAGGATCTGAGTTTTTCAGCAAGCTCCTGGGAGATCAATGGGATCAAGTCATTGCCTCATTCCATAGTTCCTGCTCTTGCCAGTCGCCAGGAAAATCCATTTCTTCCTGCTGCTCGATTGGCATTGCTGAAATAACTGTTTTTAGTCTCAATGTCCAGATGCTCTGCGGGGCCACTTTGCGAACAATGATTGCCATCACGACGAGATAGTTATAGAGCTTTTTGGTAGGTAATAATCCATGTCCATCTACTTCTTCCATCACAAAGTAGTGCTGGTAGATCTTGATTTTTGGAAGTCTCTTAACGAACAGACGGTTCCAGAGCCTGCCGTGATGGACACTGATATTTCGAATCAGATTCAGCGAGTGCAAAACGCTTTTAAGCACCTGGGCAGAAGGCATACCCAGAGATTTTGCAACGGTCTTGATTTCTGACTCTGCTGTTGCATTGATCCAGTGTCGCAGCGTTCCTAGTGAGATCAGCTCGGTCATCGCCCAGATCGGAGGGAGCTCCGGCTCGCAATAGGACTTGAAGTAATGGACCAAGAAGGTTTCATTACTTTGCTTAAATCGTTGACGCAGTTTATTGATCTGCTCACTGTGATTGAAGCTATTCTTAAAGTTAAAGAGCTCAGAGCGTAGATAGCAGTGAGAGCCATGCTTGATACTCATCTTCTGAACCCATGCCGATCTTGCGGCGATTTCAATACGCTCAATCGCATCGATCACCAGTAGGCGCACAAGTCGATCTTTGTTATAGAGCTTAATGACTTGATTGAAGCTTGAGCCTGCCCTGAAGCGGTGACTTCTCGTCTCCCCTTCTGCAGGAGGCTCTTCAAAAAACAGCCAGTAGGCACTGAGCCGGTAGTAACCTATCAGATTCAGTGTGTTCAGTGCCTCATGTTCAGACTCGACAACGAGTCCCCGTTCTTGAAGCTGACGAAGCTGTCGGGAAACCTCAAGCGGAGGCTTGGAATACCTCGACAAAAGTTTGCTGGAAAGAGTGACCTCCCTATTTGGGCATGCCGGGAGCCGACAGAGGCCTGGGAGGTGTTACTGAGGGAAGTCTAGCAGGAAGGTCAACTGACCGGTGCCACCTCCCAGGCCCGGGTGATGGATAGGCCTGGTTTCGCCATGGAAGACAAGCAACCAGCACACCTGAGCCGGTCAGACTGCAGTAACCACCAGGGGAGGGCCGCCAGCAGCAGGTCGATCAGCTGCCGGTGGCCACGGCCCTGCAGTTCACGATCCTGGAGGGCCTCTCATTGCATTGCGGACGGCAGCCGAGGGGCTGGAGAGCAACGCCTATCAGTGCAGCGGGCCCGCAAAAAGGCCAGCACGGCCCTGCACCAGCAGCTGGCGGCAGCTGGGCCGAGGCCCCTGCCACCGCTGCTCTGGCCTGCCTGGTGCCTGATCAAGACCAGTGGAGGGCTGGCCATGCTGGTGG
>SRMO01000088.1:3108-5227 GCA_004768415.1 Aphanocapsa feldmannii 277cV
GTGCAGCGATCCTGGCCCCGGTCGGCAGCGGGATCATCTCGTCGATGACCTTCGTGGTGGTGTGCCAGGCCCGCACCGGGAACGACATCAGCCGCTGCAAGAGCCCCTGAACCCTGACCCTACCGGCCATCGCTCTGGCGAGGCAGTGGGCTGCCACCTACCCCACGGACTCCGATCGCTCCCCAGCCAGGGCATCTGACTGCTAGGCCCCCGCTCCCGGTGGCATTCCCGGAGCCCGGCCCCAGCAACGTCACGGCCCATTGCCATGGACGGGACGTGAACCACACATCAGTGGATCCCAGCGGGGTGATCTACCGGGTGTCAGTCACCATCAGCGCCGGCGAGGGGAGAAGGGACGCACGCTGCCCCAGCCTCACGCCCCGGCAAGGATCGAGCCATGCGCCCCTGCGGGACGTCCTTGCGGGATGGCTTCCTCCTTCCTCTGCTCCCCGGCCGCTGTGGACATCCGCCGTCTGGTGGTGGCACAGCTATCCCGATGGCATCAAGGCCGCCGGGGCCAGGCGCCTCACGGTCTTCTATGGCCGCCGTGGCAAGCCGCTGAAAAAGCCCCGCTTCATGCCGGCGGAGCTGGCCCATAAGCTGGCCCGCAAGCTGCAGGCCAAGGGCATCGGCACCGTCTCGGTGCTCTGAGGCCAGTGCCCTCAGCCCCGGTGGAGCTGATCCTCCCCGGGGCTTTCGGCCAGGGTGGTGCCGATCCGCCGTCATCCCGGCGAGGCCCTTCTGCCGATCACATCTTCTGCAGCGAACTGGCCTGCTCGAACTGCCCCACCGGGTGTGCATTGGACACCTTCAGCTCGCACGTTCAGCCCCACGCTGACTGACCGGTAACCACCTCTGTTGCCAGAGGGTGCTCTCCCCAGCCCTGATCCGTACACGCCCCTCAAGGCCCGCTCTGAGCTGCCCACAGCAACTGCTTCCCCAGGGGCTGAAGCCAAGCCTCGGAGTGGTACTTCCGCCCTCCCCAAGTCCCCCGGGCCACAGCGCTTGATAGTTACCACATATATTGACATGACAAGCTAGCTAAGCTTAGCTTGTCATGTCACGGAGTCTTAGATCATGGCTGTCTCCTCCGCTAAACGTGTCTCCGCCAAAGCTGTCTCAGCAAATGCTGTCGCTAATGAATTCTTGAAGCTTGCCAAGAAAGATGGTAAGCAACTTACGAATTTGCAATTGCAAAAGCTAGTCTATATCGCTCAGGGCTATACTCTTGCAATTACTAATAAGAAGCTTTACTATAATGACACATGCGCTTGGCATTGGGGTCCAGTTATTCCCAGCCTTTACGAGGCTCTTAGGAGATACGGACGAAAATATGTTATAGAAAAGCTTGAGTTAGATAATCAAGATGAATCCTTAGATAATACTGTAGCAATAGATATAATTGAGGCAGTATATAAACGCTATGGTAATTATACTGGACCGCAGCTAGTTAATCTTACCAACAGGCCCAATACTCCGTGGAGCGAGACTTGGGAAGAGGAAAAATTTAGCCTTATTCCCTTCTCTAGAATTCAAGACTATTACAAGAGAACATTGAAGAACAAAAAAGAAGCTTATTTACAAGGGAGACGCTGAAGTGGTATCAGAAAATGATGTAAACGAAGATTTAAAAGCAATTGAGGAGGTTGTTGATTTTCCATCTCCTGAATTATCTTCTTCTGAATCATCTAAGTATCTAACATCGCCTGATCAATATCACGAGCAAATTATTAAAGATATGGAACAAAAGCGTGACCTCCGACAGAAAAGTGCCAGTCGTGTTTTTTATCTTGTTTGTTGTTGGTTGGCATGTGTTGTGGCTGCTGTATTTTGTCAAGGATTTGACTTTATTCCGTTTAAGATTTCTGATAAAATTCTTGTAATCTTTATTACAACTACCACAGTCAGCATACTTGGACTATATATAATTGTCGCAAAATGGCTTTTCCCAAACAACGACAAGGACGCATAGCTGCTTTTCAGGGCCTGCGCCCTTTCCACCCAGCTGTCCTCTGCCTTGAGGAAACCTGCCGATCACCACCACAGTTCATGTGCCTCATCTCTTGATCAGCGGCAGCAGGCACTGATCGGAGTCACAGCCGGAAGGGCCCGCCTCCAC
>SRMO01000089.1 GCA_004768415.1 Aphanocapsa feldmannii 277cV
TGATGCCCTCAGCCATGTTTGTCATCTTCAGGGCTAATTTACTTTTTCAGGAAGCCCTGCTTAGCTCTTTGCGTGGTTGCGTTTATACTAGACGATGATCTTCAATAAAATTGTCAAGCTCTTCCACGAAAGTCTTGATGTAGTAAATATAGATTTTGGCTTTTCCTTGACTATAACGCTTGATTGCAGACTTTGGACGACCACAATTATGGATCCAGTCATGACGAATTTGAACAATTTCTACGAGGCAATCTTTAACTGTATCTATTGCAGATTTACGTTTCTTTTGGAGTTCTTCTCCACTGAGTTTGTCCAGGTCTTCTTCAACTACACCTGTGAAACGCTTGCGGTTTTTAGCGATAAGAATATGAATAAAATCATTCCATAGCTTATGGCCCTCAGGAAGAATTGGGTTAAAATTTTCCTTCACTTTACTAATACTCAACATATTGTCTCGTTCCATTAACTTACGCGCTGCCATGCGAATCTCCCACTGTGGACGGGCCCGGTCCTCCGATTTTGAAGCATCGATAATCTCGCGAGCCGGCAAAGAGATTTTTAAGTAGGGATGCTCCGGCTTTGATTCGTCCCAAGATTTGTTTGCGTAGGCACGTAGTTTGTCCCAAGATTTGTTTGCGTAGGCACGTAGCGCGGCGGTTATGCAATCGACGTACTTGTCGCACAGGTAGGCATCCATAGCGCCAACAGATGACGCGATAGCTGATAATCGAAGATCGTTCACAAGGCGTTCGGGTGATCCTGCTTCTGACTGCTCCTTTGCAAGTACCAAGAAAGCTTCCACACGCTGTATATCTTCGTCGAAGTGATTACGAGCAGTCATTGACATTAAGAATCAGGCAAAGAACCTCTGGGTAGTCTACCAAAGGACATCTAGGGAAACCCTGGAAAATCACTCATCCTCAGCAGGACATACCGCTGGCCGAAGTGCAACCCCGCCATACCCAGCTCAGAACGGGCTTTCAGGTTCTGGAACTCTTCCCACAACTTCTTGGTCTGCACCCAGGCGGCATCGATGGGTCGCGCAGCCGCTCGCCGCGATTCAGTCCGTGATCGGCCGCTTCCAGGCGCAGATCCCTGGGCCGGCTCAGCTTGGCGATGTCTTCCAGGAGCGAGGCGGGCAGCAGGCCTCCTTTCAGCTCAAGGGCCTGGAACTGAACAGTGGCGGTAGTGCGGGCCATGGCGACTACAGCAAAGGAGCAGGAAGGAGCAGGAACAGACCGATCACATCCACCGATGGAGCCGGCTCGCACTGAAAGCGCATGCGCAGGGCTTCACCACGGCGCAACGAGGCTTCGCGCACACGCCTGTGGTCATCCTCTGCCAGCTGGGCCCGGCGTTCCGCCAATGCCTTCAACGCTGGTTGCAAGGGATCCAACTGAGCCAATGCTTCTCTGAGCTCGTGCTGGCGCTGGCCGGGATCCACATTGCCGATCGGCTCGGCTTCCAGCAGCTTCAGAGCAGCGGCTCCCTCCAGGGGCTCGACGCCTTCCCCATCGGCCCGCACCGTGAGGCATTCCTCCACCAGCAGATCCGGCAAGGCCTCGTAGCCCCTGCCGGTCCAGCGATCCTGGTGCAGTTGATGGCGGAGGCGCAGGACCAGTAATCGGGTGCGGCGCTGCACCGCCCGGGTGCGCACCACTGCTGATCGCGCCGCAGGAACCGGCTCCAGGCCACTCAAGGCACGTTCAGCGACGAAGTCCGCCAGTTCCACCACCAGCGGATGGCTGCGGCCCACGAGCAAGGCGCCATCACGCACGTGGGAGTGGAACCCCAGCCGCAAACAACCATCAAGATCGTGCTGACGCAGGCGATCGGCCAGCGGTTCACAGATTTTGTTCAAGCCACTGAGATCCAGCTCCCAGCAGCCATCGGTCTTCTGCAGTCGGCCAATCGGCAAGTTCAAGCGGCGGCAGGCAGACACCACCAGCCGCTCCACGGCGGCCTCACTGCCCAGCGATTCCTGGCTGCGATCCCATTCCCTGAGCGCTTCTTCCGGTTTGAGGCTGCGCTGGGCAAAGATCGTGCGGGTGGCTTTGGCCTTCTCTTTGGCGCTCTGCCATTCCGCCTCCAAGGTGGCTTCGAGCTCCTGCTGGGTGTCGGTGTTGCCGCTCAAGCCCAGATCGAGGCTGGTTTGAAGCACCTGCTCGCCAAGGATGCTGCCGAGCACTGCCTCGGTGATGGTGTTGGCGTTGCCGGGAATCGGCACGCTCACACCCAGTTCTTTGCGAATCGTGCGTTCCTTCTCCAGGATCACGGAGCGCACGCGTTCATCCACGGGGTTGGAATCGCCCCCGTGCAGCATCAGGGCACGCACCGCTGGCCGTGCCTGGCCGAAGCGATCCACACGGCCTTCCCGCTGCTCATGGCGGGTGGGATTCCAGCAGAGGTCGTAATGAACGACCGCATCGAAGGTGTGCTGCAGGTCGATCCCTTCTGAGAGGCAATCGGTGGCCACCAGCACGGGGATCCTGTCGTTGGCGACCTCCTCCTGCAGCTCCTGGATGCGTTGCACCCGTTCTTCCGGGGGCAGTTCACCCGTCACCGCCCGAATCACATGGCGGCGTTTGGGCAGTTCGGCCTCCAACTGCTCGGCCAGGTAATGGGCTGTAGGCCGGAAGCGGCAGAACACCACCGGCCGGTAGTTGTCCTTCAGCAGAGCTTTGAGCTCTTTGATCAGTTGCCTGAGCTTGGGGTCGTGGGCCTTGCCGCGAAGCCGATCGGAGCGGCGAATCAGATCCTGCAGATGCTCAGCGTCAGCAGGGTCGGCCAGATCCGATCCTGGTGCTGCTTCTTCACCGCTGAGCTCTTCTTCCGCACCGTCGAGAACCGCCAGCTGAGCCATCGCTTCGAGGTCGCCCACCATCTCCTCGTCCGTCGCTGCGCCATCGGTCTCGTCAACGCCTTGCAACTTCAGAAGCTTGGTGCGCAGTGAGGTGGAGGCCGCAGCAGGGCTGCTGCTGATGCAACGCAACAGCGCCAGTGCTGCCCACCAGCTCATCCGTTTTTTCAACTTGCTTGCGTTGGCGCTGCGCCGCACCAGCTTGCGGGCGTACTCGAGCACGTCCTCAAACAGATCGCCCCAGTCGCCTGTGAGGGTGTAAGTCGCTTCACGGGTCTCACGGTCCGGGAAGTCCGCTCCGCCGGTGCCCCATTCCTGCTTGAGCTTGAGGTCCTGGCGGCGGCGTTGCACGAAGTAGTTGCCCAGGTCATCACGCAGGTCTTTGCGGCGCTGCCCTTCCGGCATGTCACTGAGGCCCGCGAATTTCGGATCGAGCAGGCCGAGCAGGTTGTCGAAGGCCTCGCTGTCGCCGCTATGGGGTGTGGCCGTGAGCAGCAGGATGTGGCGGTCAGGCTTTTCCGCCAAGCCCCGCAGAAGCTGGTAGCGCTGCTGTTTGCCACCGCCTTTGCCTGCGGCGCAGGTGTGGGCTTCATCGACAATCACGAAGTCATCACAGCTGCGCAGGAATCCCTCGCGGTTGCGATCGCTCTTGATCCAATCCAGGCTCACTACCGTGAACAGGATCACATCGAAGATCGACTTGCCTGCCGGCAGCCCCCGTTCCAGCTTCTGTGCCGTTCCTGGCCGCACCACTTCCGCAGCGAGGTTGAACTGGCGCACCATGTCGGCCTTCCACTTCTCGCAGAGGTGCGGCGGACAGATCACCGTGATCCTGCGGATTTCCCCGCGATCCAGCAGCTCTCGGCCAATCAGCAGGGCTTCTACGGTTTTGCCCAGGCCCACCTCATCGGCGATCAACACCCGGGTGACGGGTTGCTTAAGCGCCATCAACAGCGGCACCAATTGATAGGGCCGCGGTTCCAGCGCCACGTTGCCGAGGCTGCGGAAGGGACCTGCTCCAGCTCTGAGCTTCAGCAACAGGGCATCCCGGAGAAGCCGCGCCGAACTCAGGGAACCGCTTTGGCTGGGGTCCGGTGGCTCAAAGCTGGCGGGTCTCACTGCGTCACCCTCCAAGGGCCAGTAGAGGCTGGCGGTCGTCTGATCTCCGCCTGCAAGCGGACGTAACCGCAGCACCTGGTCCTGTTTCTCCTGGCTGCTCTGCGGCAGCGCCACCCATTCGCGCCCCCGCGCTTTCACGATTGAGCCTGGGCTGGGGATGTTGGTGGTGAGGCTGGATGCCGAGGCTGCTGTGGTCATGACTCACCCTCCCCAAACAGCCAGCTGTAGTCCTCCAACACTGCAGGCCACATTTCTGTGTGCTGAGTGAACACCACCACGCTGATGCCGGCAGCGATCAAGGCTTGGCGCTTATCCTCATCCAGCCGTTGTTGCAGCGGCTGCTCGTGATCGGGGCCGTCAATGAACACCACGCTGTAATTTTTGCTATAGGTGAAATCCGGCGTCACGTAATGCCCCGGTATCTCCTTCTGAGCGTCATCTGGCAGGTGATGGCCAAGCCGATAGATGGTCTCTATCCACAGCCGTTCCAGGCCGCTGCCGGCCAGGGGCATGAGTTTCTGGAGACGTTCGCTGCGGCGATCCACACCGCCCTGAATCGCCACATCTGCCTGGGCTAGATTCAGCAACAGTTGCTTCAGTTCCGGCAGTCGGCGGTCGATCAGCATGTGATCCCGCTGGTTGTGGTAGCCGAGCAGGCAGCGATAGCAACCGGCCTCGCAGTCGTTGTCCTGGTTGACCAGCTCGCTTTCAGCCGTTGGGCATTCGCCCTCCCAGCCCCAGTGGCAGATCTCCAGGGCCGTTTTGCCCAGCAGTTGCACGGCACTGCGGCTCTCCACAAGTCGGCTTAGAACTCCCGCGCCGCCTTCGGCGGACTCATAGAAGAGCAGCGCGGTTGCGTTCTCTTCATTGGGCATCAACTCAGCGGCCACCTCACTGCCATCGAGCTGGAAGGCCACTTCAATGCCCCGCTTCAGAGCACTCTTCACGCTCACCAGGGCCTTGGCATCCCATTTGTCGAGAAAGCGAATCAGCAGGGTGTTTTTCCGGTCCTGCACATAGGGCGTGATTTTCACGAAGCCAACTTCCGGCCCGTCGTCATCGGCCCCATCGCCGCGCAGATCCTTTTCACCGCCCCACTTGCCGGTGATCGGGTGGATCGGGAAGCCCATGTCGTTTTTGTTCTCCCGGCGGCGCCAGCCCAGATTCACGCGGCTGATCGTGGTGGCAGGTGAATAGCTCAGCTGCAGCAGCAGCGCGCCATGGCAGCTCACCTCTGCTTTGGCCACCGACACCACGCCGTTCTCCTTGGGGAACTCGTAGGTGGTGAGCAGCTCGTAGCCCAGCTGTTGCCGCTCTTCGTCATCTGAGGTGATGCGATCAGCACGGGTGGTGGTGACCTGCTCAATCTGATAAAGGCTCGGGATCCGTACCGCCGTGCCTTCGGGGTGCTGCTTCAGGGCTGTTCCGCAGTGGCAACACAGCTCCGACTCCGCCGCCGGGCCGAGGTGCCCATGGCCGCATGCCCCGCACACCAGCGCATCCTGGGTGGCCAGCGTTGCTGATCCAGTGGCAACAACGTTTTCCTGCAGAGCCATGAGGGCACCTTTCACCTTGTAGGTGTTGCCCTCGTGGTAAATCAGCGAGTGGGGCCCGAACTCGCTGACGCCAACAAAGCGGGGCCTGGTGATGTATGTACCGCCGCCCACCTGCTCCCGGGTGCCTGGCACATAGGCCATCAAGGGTAGACGGGGGAAATTGTAGCCCGGCATGAAGCCCTGGCTGGCTAAGTAGCGGTAGGTGCTGAAGTCGTTGTTGCTGTTGCCAGCCTTATCGGCGAGCAGCAGCTTCTGTTGCATACGCGCTGCCTTGAAGCGTTGATCCGCAGCTTGCCGCTCGCGTTCTCTCAGGGCATGGTTGCTCAGATCTTTGTAGGCTTGTTGGATCTGACTGTCCACCGCCTGCAGCAGCTCACGCCAGCGCTTCAGCGACTGGTCAAAATCATTGGCGGCACCATGGGTGAGGGCTTCCAGCCAGCTGCCTGTCAGCCAGGGCGGAGGCGCACTACCCAGCCATTGGTTCTCCAGCAGGTCATCGACAATCGCTTGGCAGGCCGCCTGCGCGGCGCGGTAAGCATCATCACTGGCGAGGGGAACCTCCAACTCTTCGTGCAGCGGCCGCTCGGGTTTGTTCAAATCGACCATTTCCTTCACCTTGCCCGGCAGGCGTTTCCGTGTGGCGGCCAGCCAGAGAGCCCGGAAGTGGGCCTTGAGCAACTCTTCATTGGCCAGCTCCAATGTCGGAGCACTCACGGCCCCCGCCACCATCCGCACCGGATCAGCGAAGAAGTATTGGTCGTGGGATGAGGTGGCACCGCAGTAACTGAGCACCAAGGCTGGCTGGCCGCTGCGGCCGGCGCGGCCACTGCGCTGGGCATAATTCGCCGGCGTCGGTGGTACGTTGCGCATGTACACCGTGTTGAGCGAGGAGATGTCCACGCCCAGCTCCATCGTTGGTGAGCAGAACATCAGCCGCAGAGCCGCTTTGCGGAAGGCCTCCTCTCGGTTTTCTCTTTCGCCGGCATCCACCTGAGCGGTGTGCTCTCGCGCCAACAGCGTTTGCAGGAAAGGTTTGTCCTCTTTGCTGATCAGCTGCGTCAGATCTTGATAGAGGCGCTGGAAGTAGCTGTTCACCGGCCCACGGCGGCCGCTGGAACGGCGTTCTTCCGCCAATGCTGCGGCATAGGCATCCTGCGGCTCTGCGTCGGGCGCGAGCAGCGTCCAGCGCAGGGCTGTGCTGTTCAATCTCCAACCCTGGAGCACTTCGCTGGCCCGGCGGCCGAGTCGCACCTCAACCTGCTTGACCAGACCCCAGGCTTCGAGCATGGCCAACACATGTCCGATGACCTCCTGGTAGAGATCATCGTTCCACTTGTAGGTGCGATAGAGATCTTCAATGGAGAGCCAACGCTCGCGCGCCTTGATCCAGCGGCCAAAGGCCCCTTTGATCGACATACCTTCCAAGCCAGGCGCCTTGACATCTGATGGCACTGGGCGGGTGACCATGCTGCGGGCCAGCTCGGGCTTCTCATCACAGCCAATGCTCCACACATCCTGAAGCTGAGACGCTGCTTGCTTACGTCTCTCGAATTCTTCCTGCCTCAGTGCATCGCATTCGATCGCGAGGCGTTCACGCAGCTCCTCCAGCACGCGGTGGCAGATCAGGAACCGCTCGCTGCTGGAGCACTGCGCAAGCAGCGGATGGCGTTCTCTCCAATCCGCGTCGTCTTCGGCGCAGTTGACCAACTCGGCGTAATCCATCTCAAGCAGATTCAACGCCTCCAGGTTGGGATTGGTGAGGCGCCAACCTCGGCGCAGATCAACGATCAACCGATATTCGAGAACACCACGGAGAGCCTTGCGGTTCCTCTGTTCGATCGGCGGTTTGACGTTCTGCGTGGCGATGAAGTCATTGGCATCCAGCCGCAGTGCCTTTTCGGTGGCTTGCGCCAGTGTTTCCAAGCTGAGCTCCTTGTCGGTGCTGGCCTCCAGCGCCGCGAGCAAACCAGCCCTGAGCTGCAGCACCCGCACGAAGTCGTTGAAATGGCCCGCTTGCAGTGACGCGTCTTGTCGGTTGTCACTGAAGGCAAGAAGCTTTCTGGCCTTGTCGGGTATCTCCTGCTCTGGGAAGGCGAGCAGCTGGCGGAGCACCGCCAGGCTGAGCGTGGTGGTGGCAGAGCTTCGGCCTTCGGAATTCAGCCCGCACAATTTGCGGAATTCGCTGGCGCGCACGTTGTGCTCAACGCCACAGATGGGGCAGAAGCGAAAGCTCTTCCTCAGGAACCAACCGGGTAAACCCTCAGGGCTCGTTTCCCCATCAGGTCTCAGCCGAACTGGGATAGGCTGGAACTCCCTGTAGTTCCGCTTCAGCACCAACTCATCGTCCTTGTTCGGCTCCAGCCAACCGTCTGGCAAGTTCGCTGCTTCGAGATCGTCGATGCTGTACTTCCTCTCCGCGTCCGGCATCACATAGCCGTGGACCACATCGCGCTCGCTCAAGCTGCTCTGATCGGAAAACTCCCGTGGCTCAACGTGGCTGATCAGCTTGTTGCTGAGATGTGCCCAGACCGGGTGGAACTCCTGGCCGCAGCTACGGCAGAACACAACTGGGAAGAGAAGAGTTGCGCGATCTGAATTTGGTTGATATTTCTGGCCTTTGAGGGTGCGGTAGCGCTCCTCCGGTGGTTGCAGCGTGGTGTGAACATCACCGCCGGCGGACACGAATTGGTGAAGCCTGAAAGCAAAGAAACGGCGGTTGGGTGCCACCTGCACGCGGTAGGCCGCCAGCAGGAAATCCCGCAGCTGGCTGAGGATTCTTGCCTCGGGTAACTGCGTTGCTGCAGCCAACTCCGAGCAGGCTTGCTCCAGGGTTTTGGGCCTGCAACGGACCCACTTGCCATCAGCTAGTCCATCTTCACGCTCCAGGCCCAGATTCAGCTCCACCCACTGGGCCAGGGGGTGACGCTGCAGATCGCTGGGTTGCCAGTGCGCCGTTGTGGCCTCGGAGTAATCGTCGTTCAACGAAGCCGTCAGCTGGCTTTGATTCGGCTCATCTCCCTGGGTCAACCGCTCCAGGGTTTCGGTGACAATCTGCTCCGGCGGAATTGTCGTGCCAAAAAGCTTGCTCGCTACCTGGGCGACAAGGTCATTTCGCTCTTTGGCGGTGCCTTCAGTCGCCATCGTGGCTGAGGTGCCAATGCAGAGCAGATCCGTATTGAGCTTCTGCCGCACGCGCCTGACCAGCAGAGCCACATCAGCACCCTGGCGGCCGCGATAGGTGTGCAGTTCATCAAGCACCAGGAACTCCAAACCCTTGGCGTCGCTGATCACCTGCTGATCAAGAGGCTCCTGCCTGGTGAGGATGTACTCCAGCATCATGTAGTTTGTGAGCAGGATGTCAGGAGGATTGTTCTTGATCTTTTCACGCTCTTCTTCACTTTCCTGACCCGTGTAGCGCGCGAAGGTGACATTTGGGCCATCAGGATAGCCAAGGCTGAGATATTTCTGCAGTTCTTCCAGTTGGCTGTTACAGAGCGCATTCATCGGGTAGATGACAATGGCGCGAATGCGTTTCTCAGTATCGCCGGCCTCTCTCGCTTCTAAAACCTTGTTGACAATCGGGATGATGTAGCCCAGTGACTTACCTGAGCCGGTTCCGGAGGTGACGACAAAACTGCCTCCTCGCTTGGCGATCTCGATCGCTTCCCGCTGGTGCTGGTACAAGTTGAGTTCACGCCCAGCCTGGCCGTCTTCCTTGCCCCAGCGAAAGATCGAGCTGCATTCAGAGTGCAGCAGACGTTCCTTCACTAGATCACTGATCGCACCACCACTGACAAAACTCGGATTGAGCTGGATCAGTGGTGACGGCCAGAACTCACCAGCTTCGTAGCGTCCATCGACAAAGGCCTGCAGATCAGGAGCCTTGATCTGCGTGAAGCTGCGGCTGAACTGGCCGTAGTTCTGAACAACCTGATCCCGGAAGGTAAAGACGTCCATCAGCGCATCACCTCACACAAACGATTGATCTGCTTGGCTTCCACCACCGTGTTGGCGATGCCGCTGGCCAGGCTTGGTGAGCCCACCACGATCGAGAGGCACTGGGACCGGCTGATCGCCACATTCAGCCGGTTCGGCAGCAGCAGGAACCCTAGCCCGCGGGGTGCCTCTTCGCCGCTGCTCGCCGTCAGCGAGTGAATGTCAATCGGGGCCTCCTGGCCCTGGGATTTGTCCCCCGTGCCCACCCGCTTGCCCATCTCGTAGCGCCTGGTGCGCCTCACCTCACTGGCGAAATAGTGGGCGCTCATGCGGTGGGATTCGTCGCAGACCAGCAGGTCCCACTCCGGGGCCTGGAGCAGCCGGTGCTGCAGCTCCTCGTCCCGGGAGAGCATGTCCATGGGTGCGATCAGCAGCAGCCGCTGCTCGAACGGGTTGGCAAGACCCGTGGCACGGATCAGGTCGCGGCTGAGCAGCTCGAAGTGGAGCTCGAACTTCTCCTCGAGTTCGTCCTGCCATTGCTCGGTCAGCGAGCCTGGCGCGACGATCAGGCAGCGCTCCAGCTCGCCGCGGATGAGCAGCTCCTTGATCAGCAGGCCGGCCATGATCGTCTTGCCGGCACCGGGGTCGTCCGCCAGGAGGAAGCGCATCGGCTGGCGGGGGAGCATGTGCTCGTACACCGCGCTGATCTGGTGAGGCAGGGGGTCGATCCCACTGCTGCTCACCGCCACGTAGGGATCGAAGAGATAGGCCAGCTCGATCCGCGCCGCCTCGCTCACCAGCCGGAACAGATCGCCGCTGCCCTGGAAGCTCCACTTCCGGCCAGTGCTGAGCAGCTCCAGGTCCGCTTCACTGCTGCGGAAGAGCAGCTGCTCGCCCAGGGTGCCGTCCTGATTCCGGTAAAC
The DNA here is from genome assembly GCA_004768415.1 of Aphanocapsa feldmannii 277cV. Taxonomy (GTDB): domain Bacteria; phylum Cyanobacteriota; class Cyanobacteriia; order PCC-6307; family Cyanobiaceae; genus Aphanocapsa_A; species Aphanocapsa_A feldmannii. Next base: position 10,395 of record SRMO01000089.1, read on the forward strand.
CAGCTTGCAGACGGCATCGCCCATCATCCGGGAGCTGACGATCCGCACCGCCTCACGGCCCAGCAGGCCCTTCACCAGGGCGTCGGGCCTGAGGTCTTCCAGGCGGACGGTCATGGTGGCAGCCTCTGGTGCGCCTGTATCGACATCGGCAGGTGGGGATAGGTTGGGACGTGGATACAGGTGGGGGGTAGGTGGCGGACGGGTGGGAAGTAGGCGGCGAGTAGGTGGGGCTAGGTGCCTGCGGGGAGTCTGAACAGGTTGGTTTGCTCTGTCAGCAGCAGTGCTGCAGGGCCATGGGTGTGTCAGGCCTGCTGCAGCGACTGGAGCTGGAGGACCGTCTGCTGCTGCGCTGGGGGCTGGTTGGACTGAAAGCGGCGGGGTCCGTCAGGGCTACGGCAGGATGCTTCTCCCTTGCCTCAGCTCAGCAGTTACCACCTGCTGAACTGTCCATGACCCTGCCCATGCTCTGCGGATTTGCCATGGAATTCTGTCAACTTTGGTTAGACTTGAGCTAACAATGGATAATGAAGGCAGCCGCTTCTCCCCTCTTGCAGATACGCTGATCGAAGTTCTGATCTATGGCAGCGAGTGCAAAGAACGGGAAGAAGATTGTTGGTCTAATCATCTTAAAGAAAAGTTCGGCAAAGCCGTTAAAGAGCTAAGGTATCGCGCCTGCGAAGACAACGCCGTGGAGAAGGGGATTGAACAGCGACTGCTGTCCATCGCCGACAAACTGGATGCCTTCATTCACCACAGTTTTTGTATAAACGATAGTTCAAATGAGATCATCAAGGGTGATGTCGCTATTGCTGTCGAGGAAGCTGCTCGACTCAAGGCCGAGCATATCGATGTTGTACCTCTTTCCGCAGAGCAAAAACAATCTATTCATAATAACATCCGGAAATACACCCGCCTGCTATCACAGCTTGACGGTAGGGCCGAAGCAATGGCAAACAAGGTACGCGTTGAGAAGCTTAAGGGAGAAGCGAGCTTCATTGGGTACCAGCTTCTTTTCGAATACTATTACCGTATCTCTGACCACGATGATGCATTTTCTCGTGATCTACACAAGATCAGCAGAGGCCTCCATCTGATCGAAACAGAATGGACTTCTAATTCTTTGTCTATAAAGAAAGTTGTGGATCGTATTCACGATCTCAGCAGCAAGCTCAAGAATCTGCTTTCGTCATAACAATCGGTAAGATACAAGTGCAGAAGGTGCGAAACGCAACACCAGCGAAGGCGACTGTGTGCTCAGTTCATACATCCTTATTGGCCCTTCTGATGAGGGTGCTCACCGTCCTGGCTTTGTAGGCGCGCTGTTCAGAGCTATGGTCTCTGGGTCAACCGCTGCCAGAGCGCGACATAGGGAAGCTCTGGAAAAGGGAAGCTCTAGAAAATTCCAGATTTTTCCTCTGCGCTTGCTGAGATCCATTGCGCTGTGATGGCCAATCTCTGGCTAGCGTTGGTTTTCCAGAGCTTCCTTAGAGAACTAAAAGCATCAAGGTAGGAAGATAAGTGGACCAGCTGTTATGGCCAGGGCTGCGATGGTTCGGACTGGATAGTGTCTGACCGCTTGTTGACAAGTGCGCCATAGCGGTGGCGCTGGATCAGGTGGATGTGTTGCCCGGGTCAGGTTCGGCATCACTCTGAACAGGACTCTGGATCTGAATAGATTCCGAGTTCGTTCTCACACGCGTGCAGTGCTGCCAGAAGCTCATCCAGCAGCGCCCGCAACCGTGGCGATTGCTGTGGATTGGCAGCGGCATCACAGGCCAGAACAGTGAGACCGGTGGTGAGCTCATCAATCGTCAGCAGCGAGTTCAGCAGGATCTCCTGGCTGGGGGATCCGGTTGTGAGCGGGGGCATGGAGGCGCTGCAGCTGATCTAAGCGTTCCCCCGCTTGTCCCGAGCACCAGGGGCCAGGGAGCATCGCCCCCCGGCCCTGCGGATCCTCAGGCCGTGGCAGGAGGTGGCAGGAGGATGATCCACAGGCCAGCTGGGCGGCAACGCGGCACGGCGGGCTGCTTCCCGGGCCTGCAACCTGGCATCGATCTCATCAATGCGCTTGAGACAG
>SRMO01000009.1:0-179 GCA_004768415.1 Aphanocapsa feldmannii 277cV
CGACTGACAACAATGCCAGGCTGACGCTGACAGTGGATGGCAAGGATGTGGCGAGCAGTAGCGGCAGCAGCAGCGCCGACATCGCCCTGAGCGAGGGTGACAGCACCAGCATCAGCATCAGGGTGACGGCGGAGGACGGCAGCACCACACGGACCTACAGCGTTGCGGTGAACCGTGCC
>SRMO01000009.1:406-2191 GCA_004768415.1 Aphanocapsa feldmannii 277cV
ACGGTCAACGGCACTGCGGTGACCAGCGGCAGCGCCAGTAACGCCATCCCTCTCACCGCCGCTGAAACCACCGGCATTGATGTGGTGGTGACGGCCCAGGACGGGACGACAACGCAGCGCTACAGCATCGCTGTGAGCCGTGCCGGAGCTGCCGCCAGTACTGATACAACGCTGTCGACTCTCTCCCTCTCCGGCCTGGCTGATTTCGGCTTTGATCCAGCAATCATTGACTATGAGATCAACGTTGCCAACAGCGTTGCCAGCCTCAGCGTCAACGCCAACCCCTCTGAGCCCAAAGCGACATTGAAGGTGAACGGCAAGGCGGTGGAGAACGGCAGCGATAGTGCACCCATCGCCCTGGCCGATGGTGCTCCCACCTCCATCGCTGTGTTGGTGATGGCCGAGGACGCCAATACCGAGCAGATCTACACCATCACGGTCAATCGCGTCCCGGAAGACATCACGAAACTGCCGAGCGACTTCACCTTCAGCAGCGGAAGCCTCAGCCTCAGTCCTGCCTTCAATCCAGACACGATATATTACACGCTCAACGCGGATGAAAGCTCGGTGGATGTGCCGACGATCCCGAACCGCAAGGGCGTGACGGTGGAGGTGAGGGTGAATGGGATGCCATTGCCTGAAGACAGGATGGTCGAGCTGGAACGGAATACTGCCACCATCATCACCATCACCTTGAGGCCTGATTTCATAACGTCCCCCCTGCCTGCCGCTGTGAAGTCGAGGTCCAGAGCTCAGGTGGCAGCCGCTGAGGACACCACTACTGCCAACACATACACGATTACGGTGTTACCACCCTGGCCCATGGCCAGCGATGCTCCGCTGCAACCGCTCACTCTCTACGCCGGCGGCAAGGATGGCAGGAGGAACGGGAGCACTGCGTTCACCACGGACAATGACAATGGTGGTCCGATCATCTGGCGCTTTGTTTCCAGCCACCCAGGCGTGGCATCGGTCAAACCCGAATCGCCCGGCAGCTCCACCGTGGTGGTGACACCGGTCCGCGAAGGCGAGGCGACAATCACTGTTACGGCGGCAAGAGGAAACTGGATATCGGATCCTGCATCCTTCCCGGTGACCGTGGGCACCTCTGCGGCGGAAGAAGCCGCAATCCGCGCTGCGCTGTCCGGTCATGGCCGGGTGATGCTGGGCAGTGTGACGGAGATGATCGGCGAGCGATTTGACAGCGGCACCGCTGCCTCCGGCAGTGTCTGCATCAGTTCCGCAGCTGGTGCTGATGGCGACATTGGCGACAACAGCATCGCTGTCAGCCGTGGCAGCCATGGCGACAGCAGCGACGACCTCATCGCCGGCGATACCTGGCAGGGGGAGAGCTGGAACACGGATCTGGGCGGCATGGGCCTGCGCGGCGTCCCCCACGTCAGCCACCGGGAGGAGGACAGCATGGACAAGACCTTTGACGAGCTGCTGGAGCTGTTCCGAGGCCGGCCCCATTCACTCCACCCCGCTGACTGGGGGCTGGGTTGTGGCAGCGGCGCGGTTGGAGAGCTGAGCAGGCCATGGACCCTGTGGGCCGGCACGGACCTGCAGTGGGCCAAGGGCGGAACAGAGATCAGCGACTTCGATGGTGCCTGGAACCTGCTCTACCTCGGCACCGATCGCGCTTTCGCTGAGCAGTGGCTGGGCGGCATTTCCCTGTCGCGGGTCTGGGGTGAGGTGGACTACAGCTTTGGGGATGCCGCCGCGAGCGGTGACGGCCAGCTGTCCTCCAGCCTCACCGCCATCTATCCCTATCTCCATGGCCAG
>SRMO01000090.1 GCA_004768415.1 Aphanocapsa feldmannii 277cV
CGCCTGATGTCTTCCAGGCGGACGGTCATGGTGGCAGCCTCTGGTGCGCCTGTATCGACATCGGCAGGTGGGGACTAGGTGGGACGTGGATACAGGTGGGGGATAGGTGGCGGACGGGTGGGAAGTAGGCGGCGAGTAGGTGGGGGAGGCGCCTGCGGGGAGTCTGAACAGGTTGGTTTGCTCTGTCAGCAGCAGTGCTGGAGGCCCATGGGTGTGTCAGGCCTGCTGCAGCGGCTGGAGCTGGAGGACCGTCTGCTGCTGCTGCGCTGGGGGCTGGTTGGTGCCGAGCCACTGGACGTGCGCGAGATGGCGCTTGCATGTGACCAGTCGTTGGTGGAGACGCGGGTGCCTGGTGCTCCGCCGATTGCTGATCGTTGAGATGTCAATGGCTTAAGCTGCGGGGAGCTGGCTGCTGCTCCCGTTGCGGCTCAATGCCCTGTGCCTAACCTTCCCCTGGGTTGAGAGAGGGGCCGCGATCAGCCATGCGTCGCGGCGGTCGCCGTGACAAGGCCACAGCCAATCAGGTGCACATGGGCATGGACGGATCAGCCGCTGTGATGGGCTGCAGCTGCGATGGGGCTAGAGATCCCTACGATCCGGTCCACGTCACCCTGGCTGGGTGATCATCCGGTGGCGTCAGCGTAGTTGCGCGAGTTATTTTTCAGTGATCTTGAGTATAACTCTTGGGCGCCTTGCAAAATCGCCTTTTCCTCATCAGATACAGCCCTGCTGACTGAAGCAATCCCTTGTCACTATTGGTGTCTTTATGGCAACAGGTCATCCCATAGGGCAAGGTTGCTTGTGCTTGATTTTTCTAGGTACTTTTATGTCCTTTACTACAATGCCGCTAGAAAACCTCTGAATTAGCCAGAATCACGCATCAACAGGCTTTGACTTCCCTCTCCCCACAAGGTTTTTAAAGGCTCACCAGGGGGGAAAGAGACTTGTTCAGAGGTTCCCTAGCGAGCGAAGAAGTTGAACGCTAAGATAGTCAAGAGGATTTCCCTGTCTGGGTCATCCTTGTGTCGGAATACATACCGCTCTTGCGATTCCATATTCAGCTTCTGCGTGTTCTTATAGTTAGGATGATTGGGCACGCTATTAAATATCTTAGACTGCACATTTGTGAAGTCATTGTTCTTGCTGAATATGATCAGAGCTGCTTTCGTGTCTCTGCAAGTAAGGTAACCTAAAGTCTGGTCAATGGCTTCTTGGAAAGACTTTTCGCCTTTCCAGATTTTGCACTCGCCTATGAAGATATTCCTGCCGTTTACTTGAATGAGAATGTCTGTTTTTCCTTCTTTGTTAAAGGTTTCCCGTGTAGCGCCTCCTTTGACATGAGTTGCCAACGTACTGAGGAAATGATCGCGGATGTGTTCTTCTTCTTTCCTCGCGTAGGTCTCTGGAGTTTTCTCCATATCGCGTCCCAGCCTGGAGATGACATCAAGAATATATTCATAGTCATCGGTGGACAGCGTCGGTTCTCTATTTTCTTTCGAGACAGAGAGAGTGCGGGGCTTGGGCCTCCTTATAGACGGGATAGTATAGGTCTTCTTACGATCTTCCTTGCCGTCTTCCCTTGTCTGGATTCCAAGGATATTTCCTAGCTTATCTTGCTGGAGAAGCCTGTTCTTCCTCGCGTGAATGGACTTTAAAACAGCTTCTCTCAAGCCATCGTTCCACGGTTTACAATCCTTCCGCACTTGCACAAGATAATTATTAATATTCGAGATTATCTTATCTAGCTCGTGATTAATTGCATCAGGAGCAAGTTGCTCTTGGATAATCGAGAAAGACAATGTAGATGTTTCCTTTGAAACACTTCCACGAGGTGGATTTGACGTGAGGTAAGACGGCTTGAATTCAAAGAGGTTCCCGTTACCATCGAATGGTATGTTTATGGTGACTTCATGGCATTTTAAAAGGGGTGGTTTTCCCTGGATTGAAAAGAAGCCGCTTCGCATTGGATCATGAGAGACATCGATTTTAGTATCCTTGACACTCTGTGACCACTTTTCCCTACCACTTAGCATTGGTGCAACCAACTGCAGCTTCAACACTAGCATGTCTACGACTTCATCCTCATCGCTGCCTAGCAGGAAGTTATTTGCGAGTGCATCTACTTCACGCTTGAGAGCATCAGGATAAGAATTTATTAGTTTGTATAAATCTTTTTCGTAAAAAAGAAAATCTTTCATGTTTGCTACTCAGCCTTGAGACAGCCATTAACCTATCAGACCCTTGATGACTCGTCCAGCAATTCCCCGCCCCCCCATCTTACAGTGAGTGCAGTGGATTTCAGGTCGAGACATCCAGGGCCAGCAGCTGCTCACGGCCCTGAAGACTGATCCGCGCCTCAGTCAGCCAGGCGCCATAGCGGTGGCGCTGGATCGGGTGGATGTCTTGCACGGATCAGGTTCGGCATCACTCTGAACAGGACTCTGGATCTGAATAGGTTCCGAGTTCGTTCTCACATGCCTGCAGTGCTGCCAGAAGCTCATCCAGCAGCGCCCGCAACCGTGGCGATTGCTGTGGATTGGCAGCGGCATCACAGGCCAGAACAGTGAGACCGGTGGTGAGCTCATCAATCGTCAGCAGCGAGTTCAGCAGGATCTCCTGGCTGGGGGATCCGGTTGTGAGCGGGGGCATGGAGGCGCTGCAGCTGATCTAAGCGTTCCCCCGCTTGTCCCGAGCACCAGGGGCCAGGGAGCATCGCCCCCCCCGGCCCTACGGATCCGCAGGCCGTGGCAGGAGGATCATCTACAGGCCAGCTGGGCGGCAACGCGGTGCTGCGGGCTGCTTCCCGGGCCTGCAACCTGGCATCGATCTCATCAATGCGCTCGAGGCAGGCAGTGATTGCCGGCAGCACCTCCTCTTCCAGGTGGGCGATCTCCTCTTCTCCATAGGGGTGGGTGATCGATCCAGCAGCGACGCAGCGGCTGATCGGGATGACCCTGCAGGATGCGCTGCGCCTCATGCAGGCTGGATGGAGCACCACGAACGGATCCTGCTCGGGGGTGCCATAGGCACGGGACAGTGGAACAACCATGAGCCAGCCAGAGCGCCTTGGGCGCCATGAAGGAACACCGCGGGCATGGCTCCGGAGAGGCAAGGTCCGGCGACTGCCGGCTCGTGAAACCCTTGCCCTGGAGCCAGACTGCGCGACTCCTGGATGGGGTCTTTCAACAGGGCATCAAGGGCATCAGTGGATCACTGGTTCACCGACTCCGGAGCGATCAGATCGGCAGCATTGCGGGACTCGGTCAGCCCAGCCAGGGCCTGGCCTCCCCTTCCAGATCAGCGGCATTGAAGACGGCCACG
>SRMO01000091.1:0-1465 GCA_004768415.1 Aphanocapsa feldmannii 277cV
TAGTTGTCGCCGGCCTCCTCCGGCGCTGCGCCCAGGTGCGGCTGAGACGGGAATAGCCCCGCCTGGCGTTTCTCTCTGAGCCGGTAGCTCTCGCCGCGGATGTTCAGCACGTGGCTGTGGTGCAGCAGCCGGTCCAGCACCGCCGAGGCAATCACGCTGTCGCCCAGCAGCTCGCCCCACTCGCCGAAGCCTTTGTTGGAAGTCAGGATGATACTTCCCCGCTCGTAGCGCGCCGACACCAGGGTGAAGAAGGCGGTGGCCGACTCCCGGTCGTAGGGCCAGATGCCGAATTCGTCCACGACGAGGACCTTGGGAGCCAAGTAGACTTTCATCCGCCGGTTCAGGTTGTGCTCGGCCCTGGCCTTGCGCAGATCCTCCATCAGGTCGTAGGCGCGGACGAAGTAGGCGCCTTGCCCGTTCTCGATGGCTCTGAGGGCCAGAGCGATGGCCAGGTGGGTCTTGCCTACGCCGGGCGGTCCCAGCAGGATGACATTGGTGGCCTCGGCGACGAAGGCTAAATTCGCCAGTTCCTTGACCAGCCGTTCGTCGATGGAGGGCTGGAAGCCGAAGTCGAATTGCTCCAAGGTGCGCTGGAAGGGCAGGTGAGCCAGCCTGGTTCGGGTGGTGAGGTAGCGTTCCCTACGGGCGGCGACCTCGACGCCCAGCAGTTCGGCCAGCATCTCGGGATAGGGCAGTTGCCTGCTGGCGGCGGCGTCCAGAGTGTTGTCCAGGACTTCCACCGCCTGCTTGAGACCCAGTGTTTCCAAATGTTGACGAGCCTGTTCCAGGGCGATCATGCCACACCCCCCGCCACCAGTTCGTACACGTCCAGCGAGCGGCGTTCCACCTCGCCCGCGGGGATCTGCACCGCCACGGCCTCCCTGCGGGGCCGGTTGTCGCCCCTGGGCAATCCCGACCACTGGCCCGGCAGGATGAAACGCTGCTTGGGCTGCTGAGCGCGGGGATGTACGGCAATCCGCTCATCGCCGGCCCAGACTTCCACCGTCCCCTGCCGCTCGCCCACCTGCACCGTGGTTTCCACCCACTTCCAATGCACGCCGTAGTGGGAGCCCTCCCAGCTGACGAAGCCGTCCCGGGACACCTTCCGGTCCTGCCGCAGGTACGGCGCCAGCCTGGCCCGATCCGGCAACCGTCCCAAGCGGGGCCGCTCTTCGGCCAGCGCCTCCCAAGGCACCCGGTTGGTCGTCCCGTGGATCCGGGCGTTGGCCACCACTTCGCACCACTCCAGCGCCTGGCCGTTCAGGTCAGCGTCATCGGTGAAGCGGATGCTGGGCCACATGTTGTACCTCACGTACTTCACCCCGCTCTCCACCTTGCCCTTGGTCTGCGGTCGGTATTCCCGACACAGCCGAGCCTCAAACCCAACTCGCAAAGCGAAGTCCAGCATCCGCTGGTTCCAGATGGGACGCTTCGCGTCGTCCTTGCCCAGGGTGACCACCTTGGC
>SRMO01000091.1:1587-1886 GCA_004768415.1 Aphanocapsa feldmannii 277cV
CGGCCGTGTCCGCCCGGCGCACCAGCTCCACGTAGCAGGCCCGTGACCACCCCATAGTCATCACGAACACCCAGACGCTACGCCGCTTCCCGTCCTCTCCGATGTACGACAGGCTCCCCCAGTCCACCTGCGCCTGCTCGCCAGGCGCGGTCTCAAACCGCATCGTCGCCTCGGGCTGGCGCTTCCGCCGCCGCGGCGACACGTAACCCTTCAGGATCGAATAGCCACCGTCATATCCGCGTGCCGCCAACTCCCGGTGCAGCACCACGCAATTTTCCAACCCCTCGGCCATCCGCCTG
>SRMO01000091.1:1931-2103 GCA_004768415.1 Aphanocapsa feldmannii 277cV
CATTGCCTCCGGCGACTTCAGGTACCGCCGCACCGTGTTGCGCGATATGTCCAACTCCCGGGCGATCTCCCGGATCGAACACCCCGCTCCTTTCAGCTCGTAAATCTCTTTCATCATTCCCACCGTTAGCACGTTGTTTGAAGCACCTCCGCAGCGTGTCCGCGGATGATGC
>SRMO01000092.1:0-1224 GCA_004768415.1 Aphanocapsa feldmannii 277cV
ATCTCGTATTTGCCGGGAGAGGTTGCCATGCCTCCTCTTGCCGCCTGGCTTCAACGGCCCTGCCGGGCCAGCTGGCGGAGCGGGACATGGCAGGGATGACATTGGCTGATCGGCAAATACCCGGAATGGATTCGAGGAAACGTGGCCCTGGCCGGCCGCCCCGGCATCGGCAAGACCACCCTGGTGCAGGCCGTCAGAGCCGATGCGCTGGCGGCGGGCTACTGGACCTCCGCCGAAATCATCTCCCTCGGCAGTGAAGGCAGCAGCGAAGATCTGCTGGGCCGGCTGATCTCGGTTGCCTATGACGCAGTGCTGGCCAGCTGTCCCAAGGCGGTAGGGTCAGCGGTGGCGGTGAAGGATGCCCAACAGCTGGTGTGCAGCTCTCGGCTTCAGCTGCGGGGCGGCAGCGCCTCGGTGTCGCTCGCTGGTCTCAGCGCCGGGGAACCTCTGGAAAACTTGCCAAAGCCTGAGCGTTGCCGTTGCAGCGCAAGGGATTTCAGCAAATCTACAGGCGAAATCAGGGATTTCCTCATGTTTCCCTACTAACCTGAGCCTGAATGTGTCATGATAGCCTGTGTAACTTTTTGATGAGCTACTGCTAACTTGAGCCTGAATGTGTCAGCATAGCTTCTGCAACTCTTTGATGAGCTCTCGACTATGAAGCTTCCCATCAAGCTTGCAGCAGTGCTGATTCTCTTGACTTCCACTGCTGGACCTGTACTTGCGGCATGTGAACGCAGTCAGCGAGTCCGCCCAGAAAACGCCCCGTGTATGAAAGGCGGTTACAAGAACAAGGGCAATCGACACTGGTTTCCGAAACATGAAGCCTGGGCAACCAACCTCTGTAGTGATAAAGGAAAGATGGTCGTTAAACTTGATATCAAGGATCGTAAGGACAGGACATTACATGTCTCAAGCTCCAAAAAAAAGAAATGGAAGGGTAAGGGCCACTTGCGTGGCATCTACTACTGCAAAGATCTTTCCCACAAGGGCTGGACTTTTAATTTTGATACCCCCGACTGGTTTCCCATTGGGGGTGGTTGATCCCCCCGACTGGTTTCCCATTGGGGGTGGAAGGTGATGCCAGGCCCCTCACCCGCACCATCACTGAGCTGGTGGGCCTGGTGGCCGGCCATGACAGGAGCGAGGAGATCGGCATGGACCTGGCCGAGCAGACCCTCGCCCGCCACGGCCTGCGGCTGCAGGAGAAGGAGCAGGAGAAGC
>SRMO01000092.1:1563-3987 GCA_004768415.1 Aphanocapsa feldmannii 277cV
AAGAGGAGCCACCGCTACCGGCTCGGCGATCACCTCTTCCCGGTCTCCATCACCGGTGTCCTCCGCCATGGCCTCAGCGCCACGGCCCGGCGGGCGATGGAGGCCCGTCGATGGATCTGGCAGCCCCGCGGCAATGCCGTTCACGCCGCCCTGGAGTGCTACAGCCAGGTCCGCTTCCTGGAGGGTCGGACGGCGGCCGAGGCGCTGCTGGCGGTGGAGGGCCTGCCCCAGCACCAGACCTACCGGGAGTGGATCCTGCCCCTGCTGCTCCTGCCCCTCTGGGACGAGGTGGCGGTGATCGCCAGCGAGCGCCTCTGCTGCTGCCTTAGCCGCAACCTGGCCGGTGCCTTCGACGGCGCCTATCTCTCCGCGGTCCCGCCGGGTCTCTCTCCGCCCGGCGGCGAGGCGGGGGGTAAGCCCCTGCGGGTGCTCTATGACCTCAAGACCCTCTCCCCCCGTGGCCGCCCCTACAGCACGGCGGCGCAACTGGGGGGCTACATGGTTCTGGAGAGCGCCCAGGGGAAGCACTACGACCTGGGCCAGACGATCTGGAGCCGACCTGGAGTGGCGAGGGCCGGACACTTCCACAGCCGCCGGAAGTGCCTGGCGGCCTGGACGGCGGCCTGGACCCCCTACTGCCTGAGCCAGCGGCCGTTCTGAATCTTTCCTGGCAGAAAGGTGCTGTTTTATAGAGGTTCTCTATTCACCATGGTGGATTCCAATACCAGCCTGAACCCCCTCCTGAAGAAGAGTCGGAATTGGAGAGATCACGACAGTAGTAGACGCCACGCACGCGGCCTTTACCACTATCTTTCCTTTTTCCGGAACCTGTAAGGTGCCATGTCTTATCTTTGGCATTCTTGACATCGACCTTGACGACGATCTTTCCCTGATCACTACAGAGGTTGCGGGCCCAGGCCTGCCAACGCGGATTCCATACTGAATGGCCCTTATTCTTGTAACCGCCTTCCATACAAGGGGCTTCTGAGGGGCGGATTCGTTGGCTTTTCCCGCATGATGCAAGCACAGGTCCGCTTGTAGCCGCTAGTAGCGTCAGCACCACCGCAAGCCTCATGGGCAACTTCATGATTCTGAAAGCTTGCACATACGAAGTACAAGGTTAGATGAATGGTAGCCTGCTAGGCTAAGCTTTTATATATATCTTAACGGTATGTTCTGAGGAGAGTCAGGGTTTGTGCTGGGTCATAGGGAAGTTCTGGAAAAACCCGCATTCTCCGCATTCTCTCACCGAGATTAATTGCGCTGCAAGGGCCAACTTGCAACTTGCGCTGGTTTTCCAGGGCTTCCTGATCACTCAGGTAGTTAATCTCGCTCACGTTCACACATTCCTGATGAAGACAAATCAGTGCAGCATGTTAAGCTCCTGATATGATGATCACTGTAGCCTTTACCCTTGCCACCACCACTTATAGTAATATGCTTATCCTTTGCGTGTCGTAAGTCAACTTTAATTACTATCTTACCATGATCTGAGCATAAATTTTGAAATTCATATCTATTTTTAAGCCACCAATGATTGACCACCTTAGCATTAAGACATGGGACATCCCTATAAGCAATTCTCTGATGGCGTTCACATTTTGCCAAGGAAGGTGACGCAAATAATAGACTCGCCAGAAGTGCAAGGGAAATTTTTTCATCGAGAAGCAAGAGCGAGTTCAGGTGGTTGGCTTTTCCAGTTTACTACCTCCCCCTGCAGCCACCAGGCCTTTCGCCAGCTATAGCAGTAGCCACATGGATGCCCATCTGCTGGGGATCTGTGCCACCGCCTGACGCTCAAGTGGACACATCCTCCGCTTCACTCCAGCCTTGACCAACTCGTTGTGACGACGCATCGAACAACTCCATCTTACTCCTGCTGGTCGAAATGGAGAGGCGCCATCCGCCTGAGCAGCCTTGGTGGCCCACGCAATCCCATTTTAATACTTGCACTTCATAGGATGAGAGCACCTCGAAACATCAAGCAAGCTCCGCTGCGGGATGGCCTGTTGCCATGAAGACATTAGCGGCTGCAAGGGATTGCGGAGGCCAGCAGGATTGTTCCGATGAGAAAGAAGCGATTTTTCTAGGTGCCCATGAGACTATCCAGCAAAGGGATCAACGTCCTTTGCCAGTGCAAGATATCTTGAGAAAAGCAAGACCCAGTTGTGCAAGAGGGGATCTGAGCTTGTCGAGCTCACCCTCCGCAGCCCTGCCGAGCTCACCAGGGAGGAGCGAGAAGCCCACTGGGCCGCCCTGGACCGTGATCCGGACGCCACATCACCCCCCTGCTGGCCAGACGGCTGATCGCCCGCAGTGTGGCGCTCCTCCCGATGATCCGCCATGCCGCCACGGTCTCCTCCCGCGCCGCCGCCCGCCATTTCGATTCTCAGCGGCTGGGGGATCAGTACGGCACCCTGCTGG
>SRMO01000092.1:4595-5060 GCA_004768415.1 Aphanocapsa feldmannii 277cV
CGGACCTGGCCGAGCAGACCAGCGATGTCGCCCCCACAGCAGCGGCTGCGTCTGCAGGAGAAGGAGAAGCGGCTGCTGCTGAGCAACTCCGCCAGGGTGATAGAGCAGATCCCCTCGCGAATACCGCCTGGTCCCACGGCTGGGCAGCGGTCCTCTCCGGTCTGCTCCGGGTCTGCTCCGGTCTGCTCTGGATCTGCTCTGGATCTGCTCCGGGTCTGCTCCGGTCTGCTCTGGATCTGCTCTGGATCTGCTCTGGTCCGTGGCGCCGGGATGGTCAGCCGCACGGTTGCCATCCCTCTCGCTTCCCTCTGAACAGCACCTCTCACTTCTCGCTGACGGCCGATGGGTCACGCAATTCAGCCCTCCAGACGTCGTCTGTAACTTCGAAAAGCCTTGCGCTGCAACCGTTCTCGCCAGGATGAACAGTGTGACGGTCTGGCGGGGAGATAGCCCCCTCCATAAGTA
>SRMO01000092.1:5261-6164 GCA_004768415.1 Aphanocapsa feldmannii 277cV
TATATAGTTATTTTATTACAGGGGGTCCGAGGGGCCTTGGGGCGGAAGGGATCCGGGATGTGACGGCCAGCAGTACGCCCTGTTGCAGGCAGAACGGCGGCGCTGACCACCACCACCACCACCACCACCACCAGGCTGGAGCCCAGTCCTGGTCTCTGGTGGGAGGAGGCGAGCCAGCGCCTGGAAAGGGCCCAGGGGAACCACTGCGACCTGGGCCAGAGGATCCGGAGCCGACCTGGAGGGGCGAGGGCCGGGCACTTCCACTCCGCCGGAAAGCAGTCTGGAAGGGCGTTCTGAAGCTCCGCCAAAGTTTTCTGGTTGCAGGGGTTGCGGCTTATCTCCCCAAGCTGCTAGCTTTCCGCCAAGCTTTCGCCACTCACCGGCAAGCTTGATTCACCACCACCCTTCCTGGCGCCGACCATGCCAGATCTGGCCGATCACCCTGCTGCACTGGCTTCTCCCGCTTCCGGAGAGGTGTTCAGCGCTGCCAGGCCGGAGATCGGGATCGAGGCTCTTCTGGATGCCATCACGGCAGTGAAGGGTGAGCAGAAGCGGCTGGAACGGGACCTCGATCCCCTTCTCAGCCGGTTGAACGACGCCATGGCGGCCGGCGTCATCGACCCCGTCTTCTCCCAGCGTGACTGGGCTTTCCAGCACAACCCCGGCCGGCTCAGCCATTCCTTCCCGGCGGACATCCGCCAGGAGGAAGAACGGCTCAGGGCCGCCAGGGAGACCGCCATCCGCCTGGGCACGGCACTGGAGAGACGCGGCAGGTCCTTCTGGACCATCCGCCCTCCCAGGGCTTCGCTGGAGACCAGCTGAGCTAATGCCGACCCGACTTCACCCACCCTCTCCCTCCCTCTCCCACGGCCATGACGATGGCCATGGCGATGACGGTGGCGA
>SRMO01000092.1:6576-6677 GCA_004768415.1 Aphanocapsa feldmannii 277cV
TCCCTGACGAGCCGGTTGAACGACGCCATGGCGGCCGGCGTCGTCGACCCCGTCTTCTCCCAGCGTGACTGGGCTTTCCAGCACAACCCCGGCAGACAGAG
>SRMO01000092.1:6687-6917 GCA_004768415.1 Aphanocapsa feldmannii 277cV
CCCCTGACGAGCCGGTTGAACGACGCCATGGCGGCCGGCGTCGTCGATCCCGTCTTCTCCCAGCGTGACTGGGCTTTCCAGCACAACCCCGGCAGACAGAGCCATTCCTTCCTGGTGGAGATCCGCCAGCAGGAAGAACGGCTCAGGCCTGCCAGGCAGACCGCCATCCGGTTGGGCACACCGCTGAAGAAGAAGAGCGGCAGGCCTTTCCGGACCATCCGCACTCCCAG
>SRMO01000093.1:0-117 GCA_004768415.1 Aphanocapsa feldmannii 277cV
ATCGCCGCTGAAACCACCACCATTGATGTGGTGGTGACGGCTCAGGACGGGACGACAACGCAGCGCTACAGCATCGCTGTGAGCCGTGCCGCTGCTGACGCCAGTACTGATGCAACT
>SRMO01000093.1:127-481 GCA_004768415.1 Aphanocapsa feldmannii 277cV
ATCGACCTGGCCGAGGGTGCACCCACCTTCATCACGGTGGTGGTGACGGCCGAGGACGCCAACACAACCCGGGCCTACACCATCACGGTCACCCGCGCCCCCAGCACCAACGCCACACTCTCCACACTCTCCCTGCTGGCCTTCTCAACCGGAAGCCAGCAGCGAGTCCCTCTCACCCCACAATTCCATCCGGACATCCACCAGTACCGGGTGAACGTGGAGAGCGGGGTGGAGAGCGTGACGCTGACACCGACCACGGCAAACCAGAACGCCACGGTGACGGTCGACGGCACTGCGGTGACCAGGGGCAGCGCCAGCAACGCCATCACCCTCATCGCCGCTGAAACCACCACC
>SRMO01000093.1:498-1239 GCA_004768415.1 Aphanocapsa feldmannii 277cV
AACGGGACGACAACGCAGCGCTACAGCATCGCTGTGAGCCGTGCCGCTGCTGCCGCCAGCACTGATGCAACTCTCTCAGCTCTCTCCCTCTCCGGCCTGGCTGATTTCGGCTTTGACCCAGCAATCATTGAGTATGAGATCAACGTTGCCAACAGCGTCGCCAGCCTCAGCGTCAACGCCACTCCCTCTGATCACAACGCCACGCTGAGTGTGAACGGCAAGGGTGTGGAGAACAGCAGCGACAGTGCCCCCATTGCCCTGGCCGAGGGTACACCCACCACCATCACGGTGGTGGTGACGGCCGAGGACGCCAACACCGAGCAGACCTACACCATCACGGTCAATCGGGTCCCGGAAGACATCCTGAAACTGCCAAGCGACTTCGCTTTCACCAGTGAAACCCTCACCCTCAGTCCTGCCTTCGATCCAGACACGATGTATTACAAGCTCAACGCGGATAAAAGCTTGGTGCATGTGCCGACGATCCCGAACCGCAAGGGTGTGACGGTGGAGGTGAGGGCGAACGGGATACCATTGCCCAAAGACCGCATGGTCGAGCTGGAACGGAATACTCCCTCCATCATAACCATCACCCTGACGCCTGATTTCATGACGTCCCCGCTGTCCTCCGCTGTGAAGTCGACGGCCAGAGATCAGGTGGCAGCCGCTGAGGACGCCACTGGCAACACATACACGATTACGGTGTTACCACCCTGGCCCATGGTCAGCGGCACTCTGGAA
>SRMO01000093.1:1353-2093 GCA_004768415.1 Aphanocapsa feldmannii 277cV
CGGCGGCGAGGATGGCAGCAGGAACGGAAGCGCTGCGTTCAATGCAGACAACGCTGGTGAGATCATGTGGCACTTTGCTTCCAGCGACCCAGCCGTGGCATCGGTCAAACCCGAATCGTCCGGCAGTTCCACCGTGGTGGTAACACCGGTCCGCGAAGGCGAGGCGACGATCACCGTCAGGGTGGTAAGCGGAGACTGGATGTCGGATCCTGCATCCTTCCCGGTGACCGTGCGCACATCTGCGGCGGAACAAGCCGCGATCCATGCTGCCTTGTCCGGCCATGGCCGGGTGGTGCTCGGCAGCGTGACGGACATGATCGGCGAGCGATTCGACAGCGGCACCGGTGGCACCGGGGCCTCCGGCAATGTCTGCATCAGTTCCGCAGCTGGCGCTGATGGCGACAGTGGCGACAGTGGCGACAACACCATCGCTGTCAGCCGTGGCAGCCACCATGGCGACAGCAGTGATGACATCATCGCCAGCGACACCTGGCAGGGGGAGAGCTGGAACACGGATCTGGCCGGCATGGGCCTGCGCGGCGTCCCCCACATCGGCCACCGGGGCGAGGACAGCATGGACAAGACCTTTGACGACCTGTTGAAGCTGTTCCGAGGCCGGCCCCATTCACTCCACCCGGCTGACTGGACCGCGGATTGTGGCAGCGGCACGGTTGGAGAGGTCAGCAGGCCATGGACCCTGTGGGCCGGTACGGACCTGCAGTGGGCCAGGGGTGGAACAG
>SRMO01000093.1:2259-4481 GCA_004768415.1 Aphanocapsa feldmannii 277cV
GGATGCCGCCGCCGCCGGTGGCGGCCAGCTGTCCTCCAGCCTCTCCGCCGTCTATCCCTATCTCCATGGCCAGCTGAGCAGCAACCTGGAGCTCTGGGCCATCGGCGGTATCGGCTTCGGGGATATGGAGAACGAGCGTGAGCATGTGGATGGCGATGCCGACCAGGGCGATCTCCACATGCAGCTCCTCTCCGTGGGCCTGCGCAGATCCCTGTCCCAGGCTGGCAGCGCCATGGATCTGGCGCTCAGCGGCGATGCCGGCTTCGTGACTCTCTCGACAGAGGGCGAGAGGTCCCTGGACGGTGCGGAGGTCTCGATCGGCCGCTTCCGGTTGGGTCTGGAGCTGTCACGTCCATTCGCCAACGGTGTGGAGCCCTTCGCTCAGCTCCATGGTCGCTACGACAGTGGCGATGGCCCCGGCGGCGCTGCAGGCGAGATGGTGCTGGGCCTGCGCTATGGCGATGAACGGTTCAATCTGGAGCTGCGCGGCAACCACCTGACCTCGGTAGCAGACTTCGAGCAATGGGGCGCCAATGCCCGGCTCGACTACAGCCCGGCCACGGATGGCACGGGGCTGAACCTGGCGCTCACCAGCCAGTGGGGCGCGGCGGAGAACGGCGATTCCTTCCTGGATGGCCACACCATGGAGCTGCCCACCCCGGCACTGGTCTCCGCCCAGGGCGGTGTCAACAGCCTGCCTGCGGAGATCAGCGGCGAGATCGGCTACAGCCTCTCCATGGGTCAGCAGTGGGGCATCCTCACTCCGAACCTGGGCTATGACCACAGCGACGACGGCAGTTCCCGCAGCCGCGTCGGTCTCGCCTACGCCCTCTCCAGTGATCTCGGCCGAGACATCGAGCTGCGCCTGGATCTGGCCCGCAGGGAGCGCCGTCAGGAGGACCCGGACCACAGCATCGAGCTGGGCGCCAGCCTGCGCTTCTGATCCTGGGCTGCCAGCCGGCAGCCCAGTTCATTGGACCGGGGCCAATAGCGCTTTCCTGACGAGAGAGAAGCAATTTTTCAAGATGCCCTAGGGAGTGTAGTTCTGAAGCACATCCATGATGAAGCCTTCCTCGATGGCTTGGCGCATGGCGTACTGATGGAACGGTGACGCGCCGGACGGGCCGGGCTCGTCGAACAGGGCTTTTGTCTTGAATTTCGGCGTGGCCGTGAGCGGTTGCGGTCTCGCCGCTCTGGGACGAGTGCGCCTCGCCCACAATGACCGCGAAGCGCTTCCCCGCCGTGTCGATGGTCACGCCGGAGCCCTTCTTCTCAAGGGTCGAGAGCGCCTGCGAGATAAAGGGAAATTTCTGGATCGTCGTGATGACGATGGGCGTGCCCTGGGACAGCGCCCTGGCGAGCTGCCGGGTGTCCTCGTCGATCTTCTCGACCACACCGGTCTTGTGCTCGAACTGGTGGATCGTCGCCTGCAACTGCTGATCGAGCACGCGCCGGTCGGTCACCACGACGACGGAGTGAAATACCTTCTCGTCGTGCATGTCGTGCATGTCGTGCAGGCTGGCCAGCCGGTGCGCCAGCCATGCGATCGAGTTCGATTTGCCGGAACCGGCCGAATGCTGGATCAGGTAGTTCCGGCCCGCACCATGGGCCTTCGCATGATCGACCAGCTTCCGAACCACGTCGAGCTGGTGATAGCGCGGAAAGATCATCGTCTCCGTCCGCACGGTGCGCCCGCCCTTGTCGGTCCTGACCTGACTTTTCCTTCACTTCGAGGTGCATGAAGCACTGCAGGATTTCCAGCAGGCTGTCGGCCTCCAGCACGTCGTCCCAGAGGTAATGGGTCTTCCAGTTCCCCTGGACCGGCGGGTTGCCCGCCCCGTGGTGATTGCCGCGGTTGAAGGGCAGGAAGTCGGTCTCCCTGATCAGTACGGCCAGCACATACACCAAGGCGTGCCCGACCGGTCCCCCGCTCCGCCGCAACTTCGATCACTCGGCAACTTGCGTCTTGCGGACCCGTTGAAAAATCTCGCTCGCCAGGTGTTCATGCGCAGCTGAACGGAACTCGGTATCCGTCATCACCCTGGAGAAGATCTCCTCGTTGCCCTCCATCCGTGCGATGAACAGTTCGTCCAGAACGCGGTTCAGATAAGCGGCAAAGTTCGCGAAGTTGTTGGCGCGTGCGGCTTCCGCGATGGTCTCGTTATTCTCCGCCGAAGCCCGTATCTGCTCGAAGAACAATTGATCCACCTCGGTGAAGTCGG
>SRMO01000094.1:0-102 GCA_004768415.1 Aphanocapsa feldmannii 277cV
CGGTATTGCAACTCCGACAGGCGATGCGGGTCGGCATTCTGTCCCACGGGCGTTGTCTCATAGTAGGGCTTGAACGCCTCGTAGATGTCGTCTTCCTCGTTC
>SRMO01000094.1:108-2130 GCA_004768415.1 Aphanocapsa feldmannii 277cV
TCGAGAACGAAGGTCCGCGACTTTCCGGGCGTGACGCGGTTGAGCCTCGATAGAGTCTGAACCGCCTGGATGCCGGCCAGCCTCTTCACCACATACATCGTCTGCAACAAGGGCTGATCGAAACCGGTCTGGTACTTCTCCGCGACCAGCAGAACCCGGTGATCATCGCGCTCGAAAGCCTCGGGAAGCTCGCTTTCGGCAAGACCGTCGTTCATCCCCACCTCGGTGTAGGACGATCCGGGCACGTCCGGATCCTCGACCGTGCCCGAGAAGGCGACCAAGGCACGGATGCCGGTGTAGCGCTGCTCTTTGACGTAGCGATCGAAGGCGAGCTTGTATTTCATGGCGGCAAGGCGGGAACCTGTGACGACCATGGCCTTGGCGCGCCCGCCGAGTTCGTGCATCACATGACGCCGGAAGTGCTCGACGATGACGGAAACGACCTGCTCGATATTGACAGGATGAAGCTCCAGATAGCGCGTAAGGGCCTTCGCGGTCTTCCTGCACGGCACATCGGGATCAGCCTCGATTTGTTTGATCAGGCGGTAGAAGCGTCTGTAGGGAGTGTAGTTCTGAAGCACATCCATGATGAAGCCTTCCTCGATGGCTTGGCGCATGGCGTACTGATGGAACGGTGACGCGCCGGACGGGCCGGGCTCGTCGAACAGGGCTTTTGTCTTGAATTTCGGCGTGGCCGTGAAGGCAAAGAAGCTGAGGTTCGGCTGACGGGCCCGTTGCAGCGCATCGCGCAGCACCGCCGCCTTTGCGTCATCGGAGAGATCGTGATCCTCTTCGTCGGAGAGCTGGGCGGCAATGGCCGCTTCGATCCCTTCCTGGTTCAGCATGCCCCTGAGAGCGGTCGCGGTCTCGCCGCTCTGGGACGAGTGCGCCTCGTCCACAATGACCGCGAAGCGCTTCCCTGCCGTGTCGATGGTCACGCCGGAGCCCTTCTTCTCAAGGGTCGAGAGCGCCTGCGAGATAAAGGGAAATTTCTGGATCGTCGTGATGACGATGGGCGTGCCCTGGGACAGCGCCCTGGCGAGCTGCCGGGTGTCCTCGTCGATCTTCTCGACCACACCGGTCTTGTGCTCGAACTGGTGGATCGTCGCCTGCAACTGCTGATCGAGCACGCGCCGGTCGGTCACCACGACGACGGAGTGAAACACCTTCTCGTCGTGCATGTCGTGCAGGCTGGCCAGCCGGTGCGCCAGCCATGCGATCGAGTTCGATTTGCCGGAACCGGCCGAATGCTGGATCAGGTAGTTCCGGCCCGCACCATGGGCCTTCGCATGATCGACCAGCTTCCGAACCACGTCGAGCTGGTGGTAGCGCGGAAAGATCATCGTCTCCGTCCGCACGGTGCGCCCGCCCTTGTCGGTCCTGGCCTGCTTTTCCTTCACTTCGAGGTGCATGAAGCGCTGCAGGATTTCCAGCAGGCTGTCGGCCTCCAGCACGTCATCCCAGAGGTAATGGGTCTTCCAGTTCCCCTGGACCGGCGGGTTGCCCGCCCCGTGGTGATTGCCGCGGTTGAAGGGCAGGAAGTCGGTCTCCCTGCCGTTCAGCCGGGTCGTCATCCACACCTCATTCGGGTCCACCGCGAAGTGGGCGAGCGCACGCTGCTTGAAAGCGAAGAGAAGATCGCGCCCGTCCCGCTCATCCTCGTACTGACGCATCGCGGCGGCGGCCCGCTGTCCGGTCAGCGGGTTCTTGAGCTCGGCGGTGACGACTGGGATACCGTTGACCGCAAGGGTCACGTCGATGACGCAGCGACGGTTCCTGCGGTCCGCCCTCTTCATGACCGAGGTGAAGGCGACCTGACGCGTGACGGTCAGTCGGTTCCTGGCATAGTTCTCCGCCGCCTCCGGATTCATCTGGGTATTGGGCCGGAAATATGCCATGCGGAAGGTCTTGCCGTAGCACTTGAAGCCGTGGCGCAGGACGTGCAGCGTGCCCTTGAGGTGCAGCTCCTTCGACAGGCCGTCCAGCACGGTCGCGGCGGTCTTCGGTCCGAGAAGCGTCTCC
>SRMO01000094.1:2224-21430 GCA_004768415.1 Aphanocapsa feldmannii 277cV
CATCGGCGGGGAAGAGGGCGAGTGGCTCGTCATAAGCGGCCGGGCTCCGCGTCTCGTAGCCGCCTGAGCCAGTCAGCCCGGCTTCGATCGCCGTCTCGAAATCACGTTCGGTGTGTGCAGCCACGGTCACAGGTTTGCTGAAAAGCGGTATTGGACACCGAGCCCATGCAGCATGGCGAAGGTGTCTTCAAAATCAACGGAGAAGACATTACAGACATCAGGCAGTTTGATCTGGTTGTGCGACTCCGGCCGCGGTTGCTTGTTGGTGACGACGGTCTTTCCAGTTGCCCGGCCATGGGCGACCAGCCAGCCATCGGAAACGCATAGTATCGGTTCTTCGCCGTGATCAGCACGTCCGAATCGATGAGATAGCTGGGGATGGAGCTCACGGCAGCGTGATTCCGAGTTTACGGGCATACCTCTGGAAGGTGCCGCCGTTCAGTCCGGTCAGGTCATAGGCCTGCTTGAAGCCGATGGGCCCCTCCTTGGCTGCTCGGACGACGTGAGAAGCAAACAGCCTGCCCAGCCGCGTATTTTGATTGTTATAGAAATCGCCTGTGCCCGCTGCCGTCAGCCGCCCGGTCGCAGAATCGTTCGACTTCCCCTCCGTCAGGTTGCAATCCCTTGACCACCGCCATGACGTCGAGTAGCTCCACGGCGTTACGCAATTCGTCCACAGCTGCCGTCCATGTCGGCACACGCCGTGCCCAGCCTTTTGCTTTCAGTCCGGGCAACTTCATCCCTCTGCACCCCAGCCTTGCGCCACTGCTTCCCCATTTGCAGCTGTTGCGGGACTGCTGGCATCTTTTGGCCTGCCCCAGGGAGGGTGATCGGCGAGAGCGGCACCTGGCCCGCGGTGAGCGTGAACCTGAAATCGCCTACCGCTGGCGGCTGGAGGCTGCTCTGGCCTCCGATTTCTTCGGCGATGCCCTGCGCAGCTTTGCCGGGATGCTGGCCTCCAGCCACTGGCGGGAGCTGCCGACCTCCTTGCAGGCGGTGATCAGTGATGTGGATGGCTGTGGCACCGACCTGGGGGTGTTCCCGGAAGCTGCCGGCCATCTGGTATGTCAGCCATGGCGCTCCTTTCGGTGAGGGAGAACTGCCCCACCTGGGGCTGGCTCACCAATACCTCAACCACTTCCGCTACCAGAGCGACTATCAGGAGCTGCTCTTCAGGAACTGCTCGCTGGAAGGTTGGGTATCGGGATGGGAGAGATCTTTACAATAGTGGACGCCACGCCCGCGGCCGTAACCACTATCTTTCCTTTTCCCGGAGCCTTTGAGGTGCCATATCTTATCTTTGGCATTCTTGATATCGACCTTGACGACGATCTTTCCCTGATCAGCACAGAGGTTACGTGCCCAGGCCTCCCAACGCGGATTCCAGAGTGAACCCTTATTTTTGTAACCGCCTCCCATGCACGGAGCATTTCCGGAGAGAATTCACTATAGATAAATCGTAGGTGGCTAGGCTAATCTTTTATATATATCTTAACAGTATATTCTGAGGAGAGTCAAGGTTTGTTGTGCTGGATCATAGGGAAGTTCTGGAAAAAACCATATTCTCCGCGTTATCTCGCCAAGATCAATTGCGCTGCAAGACCGACATCCTACCTGGCACCAGTTTTCCAGAGGTTCTCATAGGATTGAGAGAGTGAAATATAGCCAGACAAAAAGAAGCTGGAGCAGCATCTCCAGATTCATCACCAGGAAGTTGATGGCAATAAGGCTCTCGGATGCCTTTACCAGCTTGGTGCAGCAGAGATCATGAGCGGTACCTCCACACCCCACTACGATCTGCTTCGCCCCGCTGCACTCCCCAAGAGGAGCCTGGAAGCGCTGCTCTCTTGGTTCAGCTGGGGCGTCCTTTCCTGGCCAACAACGGTGTCAGAAGGTATCGACGTCGGGGCCGAACCACTCCTCGATCAGGTCGTTGAGGGAACCGTCCTGTTTGACGGCGTTGATGGCACGGTCAAACTTGTCTTTCAGGTCGCCGTCATCCTCACGGAGTCCGACCCCGATGCCCCGGTCTATGAAAACTGCCGGACCGACAATAACCAGTCTTCCGCCGGTCTCGACGATCTTTTCGTGAGCAAGACCCGAGTCAGCGAACGTTGCGTCTGCGTCGCCATTCAGAACAGCGGCGATGGGATCTTCAGCCAGCTTGTACTCCACCATGGAGGCACCGGAGTCGAACAGGTAATCGGCCTGGACGGTGGCTTCCTGGACAGCAACTTTGCCGTTGGCGGCTTCGTCGCCCGAGCCAGCGAGGGCAAGGTATACCGACGGGCTGGGCGGGAGGTATGGCTGGCTGAAGTCGATAAGCTCCTCGCGCTCGTTGGTGATGCTCATGCCGGCCATAATGGCATCGTAGTTCCCGCCATTCAGGTTGGCGATGATGCTGTCCCAGTCGTTGATCACCCAGTCGCATTCAAGCCTGGCGCGGCGGCAGAGCTCGTTGCCTAATTCGCGCTCGAAGCCAGCGACTTTGCCGTTCTCGTTGATGAAATTATAGGGATGGTAGTGGCCCTCGGTGCCTATCGTGATCTTCTCGGGTTCGGACGAGCAGGCCAGGGAGAGGACGAGCAGCAGGGAGAGGGTAGGGATGGTCTTGAGCATGTTGGACTCACTACGGCAGTGGACGGATGTGGACGCCCCGTAGGCGCGCTGTTCAGGGCTGTCGAGGCGGGGAAAGCTCTCGCCCGGGGAGTATGGCCTGGCAGCCGGGGGGGATTGCACTGCCCGCAGGGGCGGGAAGGCGCTTCCCTTGGAGCCATGCCCGTTACCATGACAGTGTAGCGAGGCTCATTTGCGTCTGATAAGGCTGCTTTCTCTTTGTGAATTGCGCATCATAAGCCGTAGCCCAAGCCCGTTCAACATCGCCGAGACTGATGGGCGAAGTATCAGCGATATCCCAGGCATATTTGTCCCACTCCTGCAGAAAATACGGATAACCGTGGGTCATCTCGAAGATGCGCTGCAGAGCGTTGTCGTCGATGGCTACACCCTCATCTCGTGCAGGCTTCTCGATCGCTCTCCGGGCCGCCTCCGGAGCGAGAGGCCCGACCTCGTGGACATCGAACATCCGCTCTGCGTATGACCTCGCATTCCCCATGCGCGCGCGCAGTTGCGGCAGCCCGGCGCCGACGAGCACCACCGGTGCTTGGCGCTGTGCAGCGCGGTGAAGCGCGGTGATGAGCGCCGCAAGCTCGTCTTCGTTGATGTACTGCAGCTCGTCGACGAACAGGGATAGAACGGTCTCTGCTTTCTTCGCGGCGGCTCCGGCCGCTAGCAGCATCTCCGTCAGGTCCTGCTCGAGATTGCCATTGTCAGCCAAGCCTGGCTCTGGATCGAAATCAAGCGCGACCTCGATGTCCTGGAATTTGACTTTCAAAGTCTGCACAAAACCGGCGATCGCCCTCAGCCCCCGCTGAGCCATGTCCTGCGCCATGGCGTTTCCCGACAACTTCAATAGCGCCTGCCGGAGCTGAGGTGCCAGCGTTGCCGGTAACGACCGCTCCTCGGATGCTTCGACGAATAGCGTCTGAAGACCGGCTTCCTCTGCCTCCTCCCGCATGCGGTCGAGCAGGACGGTCTTGCCGACTCCGCGAAGGCCGACCATCAGCACGCTCTTGGCCGAATGTCCGTGCTGGACCCGTGCAAGTACGACTCGTACCGTTTCACGCAGCTCATCTCGGCCCGCCAGCTCAGGGGGACGAGTACCGGCACCTGGTGCATAGAGATTTTGGATCGGATCCATGCGGGAGTTTACGACCAAGCTAGCTTATAGTCGTGTCAAGTCAAATTATCCTTCCAGACTAAGGAGCCTCTAGAAAACCTCGCATTATCCACATTCTCTCGCTGAGATTCGTTGTGCTGCAAGGGCCGACTTGTAGCTTGGACCGAATTTTCCAGAGCTTCCAAAGCCAAAACGGGCCTTCAAGTAAATGCATGGCGCGGGGCGCGTATCGATGGAAAGGTGGGCGGCAATGGTCGCTTCGACTCCCACCTTGTTCAGCGTGCCCTTAAGGTTCAGCCCCTTTCGACAGACTATCTAGCACGGTCGCGGCGGTCTTCGGCCCGAGAATCGCTTCCAGCGCCTGCCATTTGACCGGTTGGCTCTCCTTCAGGTAGCCGGTGACATCGGAGGGAAAGAGGGCGAGCGTTTCATCATAGGCGGCCGGGCTCCGCTTTTCGTAGTCGCCTGAGTTGGTCAGCTCAGCTTCGATCGTCGTCTCGAAATCGCGTTCGGTATGGCTAAACATGGTTCCAATTTCCTGCACTGAGGTGTTCTGAAGGTTGGCCAAAGGCTGCCTCTGCACCTTGTCAAAGTGATAGTAGCGAATAGATGGATCGGCATTCAGTTGCCGATTAGCGTCGAGATATGCGTCTGCATCCTCCTTATCTCCAAACAGAAATTTTCTCACACGTATCGTCCGTATATCTCCAGTGCAGTGCTCAATCGTCTTCTTGAGAAATCTCATCCAGCAAACGTCTGCTCGAAGCTGCTCTCTAATCGCACTTCCGGCAATTCTACCTGATTTAAACTCGATACAGTTAGCGCAAATGTGCTGCGATTCATATAAAATATTACAAAATATCAGCATTTTGATCAAGATTTTGCATTATCATTGAAAAAATAAAATAGGCTTTCTTTTTCTTTTGTCCAACTGATGCTGATCGTAGTCGAGCTTGAATGCGAGACCTAAACCAGGCAAAAAAGCCGCAACTTGCGGATCTTAGCGCGCGATGCGGGTGGTAGAGAAAAGTACTTCTGCTGAAGAGCAACTTCGGCACTGGCATCGTCATGCATTACGTATCTGTCATTCACATAAGCTCTGAGATACTCGAAATATGTTTGTGTACCTAGGGTCATCCCAGCTCCAAAAGTTGCCCTGTTAAAGCTGCAGTAACAACTGCTGACCGGTATTCGGAAAGAAGCTGAATGCTCAAACTAACGCGAGCTTCATTTTGTTCGAGGTTGCCTAGGGTCTGATCAAGCTCTAGACCGATAGCCCGCTGCTCACAGAGCGGCGGTTTTGTAATGACCATTAGACCGAGGTGATATGGTCCAAAGTGTTGAATCGTCGATCCAGCTTTCAACTGATCAATTTGAGACAGGAACACGTTGGAGACCAGCCAATGTCTCACGAAGTCGGAAGTGGCCATCCCGTCAATCGGATTAATCCGGATGATCCCTGTATACGGGATACATCCAGAAGTTTCTTCCGTAATTTCAGAGACGATTCCAGATGTTGCACTTGCGCTAATGAGAAGATTTCCAATCTCGGTTAGAAAATGGCTCCATTTTCCGAAGACCATTTCTGGGTCAAGGTAGTTCACTCCGTCGAGCGTTGCGTAGCGGCTACCAACAGAGGCAATTCGCAACAATGGCACACCTTCATCTCGAAAATCAACGGCCATTATGCCCGGCCCTTCTTGATATCGAACGACATGCTTCAGAGGCAGAATGTCCCAATGCGCTGGAATCTCGCCGAGCCAGTAGATGCCGGAGGGTTTCATTGGGGTGTTGGGGGTTAGGCCCTTTGTAACAGCGCGGGTGATGAGGGCTTGGCGCTTTTCGGCCAGCCGGTCCAGAAGCGCGCGCTTCTTCTCGATCAGCCCGTCAATCCGTGCGGTCTTCTCATCCAGAAACCGCGCAATCCTCCGCTGCGTGTCGAGCGGGGGAAACTCAACAGGTATGGCAGCAAGCTCGTCGCGTGAGAGCTCGACGAAAGTGGTTCCATTCGCCATCGCATTAAGTGCTGGAGCCCGAGACTTCAATAAATAGTAGAGAAATGGACCATCCACCTGATCTCCAGGAATGATCCCTCGGCACCCCTGATTGAACGCCATCGGTATCTCATTGATCGCCATATGCCCAATTGGCGCCCGCGTCGAGATTATCACTGATCCGGCGGGTAGCACAGAGAGGTTACACTCCGCTACCGCCTTCTCTGTAATCTGCCGCTTGGTGTGGGAAATGCGATCTGTAGTGAGCTTGCCGAGGTCTTCTGGCGTTGCCCAAAGGACGTCTCCGTCCCAGTAGCCAGCCTCGCCACTGGCCGGCGTCGTTCCGTTCTTGATGCGGCCAAAATGCCGAAGGGCTCCTGAGTCGGGCTTCATACCACCAACCCCTTCAACAGCCCGGCGATCTCCCCTTCGAGCTCCGTGATATCGGCCTCGATCTGGTCGAGCGGACGCGGTGGTTTGTAGACGTAGAAATGCCGATTGATCGGGATTTCGTAGCCGACCTTGGTCTTGTCGTAGTCCACCCAGGCATCGGGCACATGGGGCAACACCTCGCGTGCCATGTAGGCGTCGATGTCGTCCCGGAAGGACGCAACAAGCCGGTCATTGGGTTTGTCCGGCCCGAAATCCAAGGGCAGGGGCAGCGCCGTACCGAGTGGCAGGGGGATATTCTCGGTGTCCCGGAGCTCACTGTCAGGCTCCGGCCGGCCCTTGCTGTCCCGGCAAATCTCGGCATCTGAATCGCGTTCGCCGAGGGCCGCCAAGATCGCCTTCTTGAGCGGCCCGAGGATCTTGAGACCGGTGCGCTTCGCGGCCCTCATCACATCGGCATCGAACGCATCCCGGTCCATGTAGCGCCCGTTGCCTTCCAGCGCCGCGAGCAGGGCTCGGATGGTGTTCTGTTGTTTCTGCCCCTCCGCGATCTCACGTTCGGCCGCCAGCACATCCCTCCGCTTCTTCGATGTCGCCAGATTCACGAAAGCCTTCTGCTCGTCGAGCTTCGCGATCCGCTCCGGCGTCGCCTCGAAGTTCATGCGCAGGGGACGTTCAACCGTCACCTTGAGAAAGCCGAACTCCCGATTCTCGAAGATGCGCGAGATGACACGGGTTTTGGTCTCGCCGTCGATCGGCACCTCGGCCGTCTCCCCGTCCCAGTAGTTACCATAGACGCGGGTCAGGTGGCGGATTGCGCCTCGGCGATCTCGTTGCGTTTGTTGTTGAGGCTCTTCTTCATCTTCCGGAAAAAGCGGGTGCCATCGATGAGCTGCACCTTGCCGCGCCGCTCCGGCGGCTTGCGGTTCGTCACGAGCCAGACATAGGTGAAGATACCGGTGTTGTAGAAAAGCTGGTCTGGCAGTGCCACGATGGCATCGAGCCAGTCGTTCTCGATGATCCAGCGGCGAATGTTGGACGGCCCTGAGCCGGCGTCGCCGGAAAAGAGCGGCGAGCCGTTGAAGACGATGGCGATCTTCGAACCGGGCTGATCCTCGTTCCCCTCCTCATAGGGGTGCATCTTGGACATCATGTGCTGAAGGAAGAGGAGTGAGCCGTCATTGATCGCAGGAAGCCCGGCACCGAAGCGGGCCGAAAAGCCCATGGTCCTGTGCTCGCGTTGGACCGTGTCCTTCTGGTCCTTCCACTCGACACCAAAAGGTGGGTTCGCCATCAGGTAGTGGAAGCGCTCGCCCTCGAAACCGTCTTTGGTCTTGCCGTCGCCGAGGGTATCTCCGAGGAAGATATTGTCGGTGTCCTCGTCCTTGATGAGCATGTCAGAGCAGCAGATTGCCCAGGCCTCGTCGTTGTATTCCTGGCCGAACAGGGCGAGATTTGCCTGCCGGTTCGAGTCGAGGATCAGCTTCTCGGACTCGGAAAGCATACCGCCGGTTCCGCAGGCTGGATCGTAGATCGTGCGGTAGATGCCGGGCTTATAGACATCCTGTTCGTCGGTATAGATGAGGTTCGCCATGAGGCGAATGACCTCACGCGGCGTGAAGTGGTCCCCAGCTTCTTCGTTGGCCTGTTCGTTGAAGCGCATCACCAGATGCTCGAACAGGTAGCCCATCTGCAGGTTGTCGATCTTGTCGGGGTGAAGATCGACATCGGTCATTGCCTTGACGATTGTGAAAAGCCGGTTGGCGGCGTCGAGCTTCTCGATCTGATCGGTGAAATTGAAACGCTCGAAAATGCTCTGCGCGGTCGGGGAAAAGCCGTTGATATACGCCACGAGGTTCGGCGCGATGTTCTCGGCATCGCCGAGCAACCGGACAAAGGTGTAGGGACTCGTGTTGTAGAGCGGATGCTTCCGCTGAGGATCAGCGGCCTTGCCGAGCAGGCGATCCATCGCTGCTTCGGGCATCTGCTGCGCCTCCAACTGGTTGCGCCGATTCAGAACGTCATCCTTGGTCGGCTCCAGGACGCAATCGAGCCGACGCAAGACAACAATCGGGAGCATGACCAGGCGGTACTGAGACGGCCGGTAGGGGCCCCTGAGCCGGTTCGCGATTTCCCAGATTTTGGCCTTGAGTTCGTCGTGTGCTTGTACGTTCACGGATGGTCTTCTTTCCGGGGATGCGTCCAACCATGGTTGCGTGGCAGCACGGTCGTTCCCGTCCACGGACGGATGGTCTCGGTTGCGCATCCTATGCGCTCCCCGGCGTTTCTGATGGCGACAGCCGCCCTCCGGCCTCGGCCGTGGCAGGCGGTCCTGCCGTCAAGCTCACTGATCCTCATTTGGCACGAAGGCTTCAGCCATGGCGCTCGTCCGGCCGCCGTCCAGGGATCGACGGTGTCGATGCCCATATCCCGTATCCCCGAGGTCCCGCAGGCTGCGCGTTGCCACGGCCCGCGGCCTGGAGGATCAGTTGATCGGCTTCCCCATCAGACTGAGCGGCGACGGACTGAGGGGCGAATTGCACTCGTTGTCCAATTTACTACAGTACTGTGTGAACATGAACGTCATTGGTCTACGCATGGGTAGGTGCTGTCAACGGAACGACAACTACAGCAGCTGTCCGGGCAGTCGTTCCAGTTCAGATGCTGGCAGAGGCTGGAATGCTGCCGTTGGTCGTAGGCACCCACTGTCCAACGCCATCTAAAATCTTGACCGGGCCCAAGAACGACTTTCACATGGCGAAAAGCCGGCTGACCATACCCGCGGGAGCGGGACGCACCATCGTCGAGTCCGGCGCGTTATTCGCTTGTCCGCTTCTCTGCACCAACAACTTCGTGAAATTCTGTTCCGACTGCGGCCTCGCAATTTACCACAAAGAACGCCTTATTCGGCTTGAACATCTCGGGCTGTTTGCCCCTGTTTTCCGAGTCAAGATGCCCGAGACGCCAACAGAGCCTTTTCGTATTCCGCCGACCAAGGGAGAAAACTGGTTCAGCAAGGGCTGGGCATGGGACACAACCGCCATCCCCTCAAGGCATGTCGTCCCAGAAGACAGCGACCTGACTCACGAAGGATACTATTCGATCTTCCAGATTTATCATCTGGATTTTGTCTTGTCCCGGCTAACACTTCAGCTTAGCCTGGAAGATCCTTTTCTTGAGGAATCCTCCCACTGGCAAGAGATGGGCACTCGCTGGGTGAATCGTACGCAACACCGCGTAGCTACTATGCGCAATCGTCCGCATCCGCGCCCAGCGGTCGCGTTGTTGTGTCAGCATATCTCGAACCGATATTATCCATACACGCAGAGTGATATGCGCCAGTATGAAGTCAGAAAAAGTTCCTTATTCGACGCTTGGATTTCCATCAATGACCATGCTTGGGATTGGAAGGAGGAGATGCGAAATTGGGATCCTAGGACAATAGAAAATCTATACGGGCTGACGCAGAAAAATCTTTGTGAAGCTTACTCGAACCTCGCGATAGACCAAGCGTCTTGCGACCCGATTGAGCACTGGTACCAGCTTACCCAGTTCATTGCGATAGACGAACGCAGGAAGCTAAAGGGAGCCGCGCTGCAGGCGGAAACCTTGCGGGCCGGAGCCCTGATGCTCCGGGAGCTTCACAAGGACCTCTATGGCGAGGAACTCCCGCACCCCAACGAAGTGGCCAGGACAGTCATCCAAGCCATGCCAGAAATGGAGGTGCGCAATGACGTACGTCGCCACCTTGAATTTGTTGCCAACCGCTTCCACGTCAACCCACAGCCCCGACTTTCGTTGATCGTTGAAGGTCAGACCGAGGAATCCGCCATAATCCAGATATTCGAACAATACTTCGGTATCCATCCCGGAGTATTAGGCATTGAAATCATCGTTCTCGGTGGCGTGAATGTGGCAACCGGTAGCAAGAAAGAAGACCGCTTCCGCGCAATCATGCTCTTGATCGACTATCTGCATCACCACCAGACTGTCACATTTCTCTTGCTCGACAACGAGAACCGTGCGAGCAAACTTAAGGAAGCTGCGAAGGAAATGAAGTCGATATATACGGATTGTCGATATTTAGCGCATCCCGAACATGTTTTTATCTGGGAAGACTCGTTCGAACTCGATAATTTCTCCTATGCCGAAATTGCGACGTCTCTGGGGGAAGTGGCGGAAGACCGTGTCCAGTTCACGGCAGAACAAGTCGCAGAACAAGTTGAGGATGCGAAGCGCCAATGTACCGGAGCGGCACTAGGAATATTATTCAAGCGTAAGACTAACTATGCTCTTCCCAAGATCAAGCTATCCGAGTCTCTGGTTAGTCACATGTTTTCTGAAACAAGCTCTCGAAAAATCGAGGATCGACCCATTATTCAAATCTTGAAGAAGGTCGAGTATCTCGCTGTTAACAACCGTCTTTCCTTTACCCAAAAGGCGAAGGATACGAATCAGGAGTCAACATTCTTTGGTCTGAAACCCAGTCCACAGGCGAAGACAGGAAAACAATCAACATCATGAGTCGAGGCCATCTCTGTCCCCTCGATGTCCAACGTCATCCACCGGAATCCCGACACCTCAAACCATTATCACCATGACGGAACACTGGCCGAGGCTGTCCGGAGAACCCACGATCGCGCCAGCCCCTCCTGGACGGATGCCCCGCTTCCCCGAACCGCTGGCTGCCGCCCTGGCCAGTCACAGTCATCCCGGCCTGAGCCTGCATCTGCCCCTGCACAGCCGTGGCCGCGGCCTTCCTCCCTCTCTGCGGCAGCTGCTGCGCCGCGGAGCGGGCCAGTGGGATCTACCGGAACTGCCCACCATCGGCGGTCCGCTGGAAGCCGAGGGCGCCGTGGCGGAGGCCCAGCGCCACCTGGCCGACAGCTGGGGTGCCCAGCGCAGCTGGTTTGGTGTGAACGGGGCCAGCGGCCTGCTTCAGGCGGCCTTGCTGGGCGCCCTCCGCCCCGGGCAGCGGCTCCTCTGCCCCCGCAATCTGCACCGCTCCGTGCTCCATGGCCTCGTGCTCCATGACCTGGAGCCGGTCCTGTTCTCGCCGCCTTTCGAGCCCCACTCGGACCTCTGGCTACCGCCCACCCCGGCGCTGATGAAGCAGCTGCTGGAAGCTGCAGGTGAGGTGGATCTGGTGCTGCTGGTCAGCCCCACCTACCAGGGACATGCGGCACCGCTCGCCGCCCTGATCCGGCTCTGTCATGGTCGGGGAATTCCCGTGCTGGTGGACGAGGCCCATGGGGCCCACTTCCGCGGCAGCACGTCCCTGCCGCTGGATGCGCTGGCGGCGGGGGCTGATCTGGTGGTGCAGTCCACCCACAAGTCCCTGCCGGGTCTTGGCCAGGGGGCATTGCTGCACCTGCAGGGGCCACGGGTCGATCCCGAGCGTCTGGAACGGGGGCTGGCCCTGCTGCAGACCAGCAGCCCCAGCAGCCTGTTGATGGCCTCCAGCGCCCTGGCGAGCGCCTGGCTGCATGGAACGGCAGGTCAACGGGCACTGCGCCGGGGTCTGGATCAGGCCCGGGCCTGGGCGGAGCAGTTGCGGCGGCAGGGATGGAGGCTGAGCCGGAACGACGACCCCCTGCGTCTGCGCATCGAGACCCGTGGACTGCAGCGCAACGGGCTGCTGCTGGACGCAGCGCTGCAGAGCCTGGGGGTGGTGGGGGAACTGCCGGAACCCACCGCCATCACCTTCTGCCTGGGCTGGCAGCCACAGCGCTGCGGCGCCCGCCACCTGTCCCATGCCCTGCGGGCGGCCTGTGATGCAGTGCCGGCCGTCCCCCTGCCAGCAGCGGAGCAGCCGCCGTTGCCGCTGCTGGGCCGGCTTGAGACCGAGCTGCGCCAGGCCTGGTATGGACCACGACGGCACCTGCCGCTGCAGGAGTGCCTGAATCGCGTCATCGCTGAAGTGATCAGTCCCTATCCACCGGGAATTCCGCTGCTGCTGCCGGGAGAGCGGCTTGACGCAGCAAGGCTCGACTGGTTGCAACGGCAGGCGCAGCTATGGCCTGGCCGGATCGGCCAGCGGCTGTGGGTCCTGGAGGGCTGAGGACGTTCTGCACGACCTCGAGCGCAGCTCCCGCTCGCCCCGAAACGCACCAGGGGGGTTGCCACTTGGCAGGGTGTGGTATTTCCTCTCGCCATGATCGCGGTGGCATGTCCCCGTTGATGCCTCTCAATCCCCGTCTGATGAGTGGTCTGCTCGCCGCCGGCGTGGGCGTGGGCGTGATCCGGGCCGGTGGCTGGTGGTTCACGCTGCTGCTGGCAGTGATCGTGCATCTGGCCCTGGTGGAGTTCTTTGGACTCGCCCGGATCAAGGGCATTCGTGCTGCCGTCAAGACCACGCTGGTGGCCTGCCATGTGCTGCTCGCCCTCACACAGCTGGCGGCCATCGGTGAGTTCAGCGCCTTCCAGACCCTGGCCGCTGGGGTATTGCCGCTGGCCGGCTCGATCATCTGCGGCTGGCTGCTGCTGCAGCCGATCACCGGCAGCATCGCCGATATCGCCGCCTCGATCTTCGGTCTCTTCTATCTGGGCTTTCTCCCCAGCCACTGGCTGAAGCTGCGAGCGGTGGAGCAGTTTGCCGAGCTGGGCAGCTGGGCCCATCGCTACGAGCTCAGCAGCGGCCTGATGCCGGGTCTGGTGGTGACGCTGCTGGCCCTGGGGCTGGTCCTGGCGGCCGACATCGGCGCCTATGTCTGCGGCAAGCTGTTCGGCCGGGCGCCGCTGTCTCCGGTCAGTCCCCGCAAGACCATCGAAGGTGCCTGCGGCGGGACCGCTGCAGCGGCAGTGGTGGGGGCCAGCAGTGCCGTGGTTGTCGGCTGGCCGCTACCCCTGCTGAGTGGTGCCCTGCTCGGTCTGCTGGTTGCCCTGTTCGCCCTGGTGGGGGACCTGACGGAATCGATGATGAAACGCGATGCCGGGGTGAAGGATTCCGGCGATCTGATCCCGGGCCATGGCGGCATCCTCGACCGGGTCGACAGTTATCTGTTCACGCCGGCGGTGGTCTTCTATTTCGTCGCCGGACTGTTGCCCCTGATCCCGGCCTGAATGGTCTCTCCAGCCTGCGGCATGACGCATCGGCAGACCATTCGACCAGTTGCCCTGCCTCGTACCGGGGCTCAGGCCATGGGCTCAGAGGGACGTCAGCCGGGCCACGGCCTGGAGCTGCACCATCCAGCTGTCGCTGCTCACCGCGGTGAGGCTGATGGCGGGATCGAGAGGCAGTCGCGCCTGCTGCAGCTGCGGCCCGGCAAGGCCACCTCCCGGATCCGAAGCCTGCAGCAGCAGACCATGGCCCTCCCTGGCAATGGCCAGCGTGCAGTGGAGCTGCCGTTGACCAAGGGGACCTGTCACCACCAGGGTGATCCCCTGCCGCCAGGGCACCACATCGCTGAGCCGCCATGACGGTTCAGCGGGCAGCAACTGATCCAGCAGGGTCTGGCCGAGAGCACCGTCCTCGAACTGCAGCA
This sequence comes from Aphanocapsa feldmannii 277cV, assembly GCA_004768415.1. Classification (GTDB taxonomy): domain Bacteria; phylum Cyanobacteriota; class Cyanobacteriia; order PCC-6307; family Cyanobiaceae; genus Aphanocapsa_A; species Aphanocapsa_A feldmannii. The sequence goes on from SRMO01000094.1 coordinate 15,832, forward strand.
GGTTCCAGCGCAGGCTCTCGCCATCCAGGCAGGCGCTGATGGCGATCTCCAGCGGCCCGAGCAGCCGCGCCGGCCTTCCCTGTGCCAGTCCGCCAAGGTCGAGTGCGAAGGCCTCGGCACGGATACCCACCTGACCAAGGGCCATCCCGGACAGGCGAACATCCGTGGCAGTGAGGCTCGCCCCCTCCAGCCGCCCGTCGAGCACGCCCAGGGCGCTGCCCTCCAGTTGCAGCTCCAGGCTGGAAACGCTGTCGCAACTGTCACGGATCCAGAGCTTCAGGGCTTCGCTGATCAGCCCCAGCAGGGGACCGCTCATCCCGCCCCCATGGGCAGAAGGGCCATCAGCGCTGCCACCACCCTGGGCACCTGCTCGAGGTGAGGGAGATGGCCACACTGCTCCACCAGCTCCAGCCGATCACCCAGCAGGGCCATGGCGGCCCTGCGCTGGGGGGGACGCAGAATGCGATCCTGGCAGCCCCAAAGCGCCCTGAGGGGCTGGCCCGGCAGAGGGGCACCGTTGCCGGCATAGCCGCCGCTGCGGCTGAAACGTCGCAGCGCCTCAGCCCAGCCCGGGGCACGCAGATGCAGGCTGGCGATCTCCAGTGCCGCCTCGTTCACCAGACGATCGGGATCGGCGAAGGCCTGGCGACAGAGACGGTTCCGCACCCACTGTTGGGCGAGAAACGCCACCCCGATGCGATCGAGGCCTGGGGGAAGGGGCATGGGGCGGCCGGTCAGGCCAGCGGGGGAGAGGAGCAGCAGGGCCTTGATCGCATCGGGGCAGCGGCGGGCCAGTGCCACCGCCACCGCACCTCCCATGGAGGCACCGATCAGGCTGACGGGACCATCCAGCTGTTGCAGCAAGGCCGCCAGGTGCTCCACCACCAGGGCCGGGGTGAAGTCCGAGTGGGCGGGCCGTTCGCAGAAGCCGAAGCCGTAGAGATCGGGAATGATCAGTCGATAGCCCTGCTGCCGCAGCGCCGGGGCCAGACGTCTGAATTCCAGGAAGCAGCTGTCGAAACCATGGAGCAGCAGCAGAGGGGGACCATCGCCGAGATCCACCACCGGTGTCTGCACCGCCCTGCCGCCGTTGACCTCCGCACTGCTGACGGGCCACCAGCGGACGGCCTGGGCCAGGGCAGCTCCCGCGGGATCCTGCAGGCTGCGTCCGGCCACCGCCAGCTGCCTGCGCAGGATGGCCACAGCGTCGGGGGCTGCGAGGGTCCAGCGCAGGTCAGGAGCTGCCGCGGCCACGGAAGAGCTGTGGGGTTGTAGGTCGGCAGCATTCTCCTCTGGCCCTGCCGCCTCCTGTGGGCTTCTCAGCCGGCAGTCCTGGCACAGGGGATCTCCACCAGGGCCGTCAGCAACTGCTCCGGGCTGACCGGGAAGGGCAGGTGATGAAGATCTGAACCCTCGCGGCAGGCAAAGCGGCAGATCTCCAGCAGGTCCGCCAGGCTGGCCTCCCCCAGACCCAGATCCCAGAGGCTTGCGGGCAGCCCCAGACGCTCGTAGAAGGGCAGCAGTTGCTCCCGGGCCACGGCAGCCAGCGGTTGAGCGCCGAGAACCTCCTCCAGCCGCAGCTGCACCAGGATCCCCACACCCACCTTCTCGCCATGGAGCCAGCCGCGACAGCGGGGGGATTGGGTGAGGCCGTTGTGCACCGCGTGGGCCGCCACCGTGCGGCAGCGGGCCCCGCCGAGACCACCGATCAGCCCCGCGCTCAGACCGCAGGCCTCCACCACGTGGATCCACTCTGCAGAGCCCGGTTTCTCCATCGCACCGATCCCCTCCAGCAGCAGCAGATCCCTGAGCAGGCGGGCCTGTTGCACGGCCTGCATGACGAAGCTGTCCTGGCTGTCGCGACTGCTGACCGAGGCCTCGTACCACTTGGCGATACCGTCGGCGATGCCGCTGGCCAGGGTGCGCGGCGGCGCCGAGGCGACCAAGCCGTGATCGAAGATCAGCAGCTCCGGGCAGCTGTTCAGCGCCACATCGCCGCGAAAGGCGCCCGCTTCGCTGTAGACGTTGGCAAGGGCTGTCCAGCCGGCGCAGGTGGCAGCACTGGTGGGGATCGTCACCACCGGCAGGGCCAGGCTGTGGGCCAGCAGCTTGCCGGCATCGAGCACCTTGCCACCGCCCATGGCGATGATCAGGTCGGCAGTGGCGGCACGGGCCTCCTGCTCGAGGCGCCGCAGGTCGCTGTCGCAGCAATCATGGTGCAGCCGACCCTGCTGCCCCCCAGTCAGTGCAAGGGACTCGGCCAGCTGTTCACGCTGCTGTGCCGCCGCCGCACCGGGTCCCAGCAGAAAAGGAACCTTGCCCAGGTCGCGGATCAGCGGCAGCCCCTGGATCAGGGCATCGGGCCCACGCAGCACCCTGGCCGGGGCGATGCACTGGGGATGGCTATCAGGCAGGCCAGCAGGCCGCTCCCCGCACTGCTCTTGCTGGGGCCTCTTCAGTGACTTGCGGCCGATTGCCGCGTCAGACGGGGACAAGACCGTGGCACTGGGATGGATGACCCCCAGCGTAGGAAGCTGTCGAACAGCTCCGCAGGCAGGGTCATGGGTACCCCGATCGCAGAGGATGCTTTCGGAATCGATGACCAGCCAGGACGACATCGACGACAACCTCAAGCTGGAGCTGCAGGGCCTGGGCCATCGCATCGACACGGTGGAGGCGGCTGGAAAAACCGGAGCAGTCGCTGGCACCTGCTGCAGGCCACACCCAGACGCAGGGTGCTGTGGGACGCTGGCCTCAGGCCCCTGGACTTGATTGTTGCTGCTACGCGACCCCAGAACCCCATGCTGACTGTCAGTGGCCTGTTGGCTCTGTTGCTCGGCCAGGCGCCTGATGCACCACCTGACCAGGTGGTGCCGTCATCGCGTGGTAATAGTCGCTAGGGTGGCGGGGTCGGAGAGATCTTTGCAGTAGTAGACACCCTTGGTGTAGCCAGGACCAGTTCTGATCTGTGTAGAGGAATTTTTGAGAGTCATCACAATGTTTTTTGCTTTTTTGAGAACGACTTTGACAACGATCTTTCCTTTTTTGCTACAGAGGTTGCGTGCCCGGGCCTTCCACCTCGGATATAAAGTGCCGTCATTATCATAACTGGCATCCAGACAGGGAACCAGTGAGGGATGGATTCGCTGGTTTTTGCCGCATGCCGCAAGCGCAGGTCCGCTGGTAGCCGTCAGTAGCAGTAGCACCACTGCAAACCTGATGGGCAACTTCATGATCGAGATCTCCTGTCAGGGGTAGCTGGATAGGCACGCAGTTTAATTATATTAACGCGTGCAGGTTGGACCTTGATGTCTATTTTAACAGTGAGGGTATCTTGAAAAATTGCTTCTCTCTCGTCAGGAAAGCGCTACTGGCCCTGGTCCAATGAACTTGGGAGGCCAGCCGGCAGCCCAGGATCAGAAGCGCAGGCTGACGCCCAGCTCGATGCTGTGGTCCGGGTCCTCCTGACGGCGCTCCCTGCGGCCCAGATCCAGGCGCAGCTCGATGTCGCGGTCGAGATCACTGGAGAGGGCGTAGGCGAGACCGACGCGGCTGCGGGATGTGCCGTTGTCGCTGCGGTCATAGCCCAGATTCGGGGTGAGGATGCCCCACTGCTGCCCCATGGAGAGGCTGTAGCCGATCTCGCCGCTGATCTCCGCAGCCAGGCTATCGCCACCGCCCTGGGCAGAGACCAGTGCCGGAGTGGGTAGCTCCATGCTGTGGCCGTCCAGGAAGGAGTCGCCGTTCTCCGCCGCGCCCCACTGGCTGTTGAGCGCCACGTTCAGCCCCGTGCCATCCGTGGCCGGGCCGTAGTCGAGCCGGGCCTTGGCGCCCCATTCCTCGAAGTCGGCTGCCGAGGTCAGGTGGTTGCCGCGCAGCTCCAGATCAAGCCGTTCATTGCCGTAGCGCAGGCCCAGCACCATCTCGCCTGCAGCGCCGCCGGGGCCATCACCGCTGTCGTAGCGGCCATGGAGCTGAGCGAAGGGCTCCACACCGTTGGCGAACGGACGTGACAGCTCCAGACCCAGGCGGAAGCGGCCGATCGACGCCTCCGCACCATCGAGGGATCTCTCGCCCTCTGTCGAGAGGCTCACGAAGCCGGCATCGCTGCTGAACGCCAGATCCATGGCGCTGTCAGCCTGGGACAGGGACCTGCGCAGGCCCACGGAGAGGAGCTGCATGTGGAGATCGCCCTGGTCGGCATCGCCATCCACATGCTCACGCTCGTTCTCCATATCCCCGAAGCCGATGCCGCCGATGGCCCAGAGCTCCAGGTTGCTGCTCAGCTGGCCATGGAGATAGGGATAGATGGCGGTGAGGCTGGAGGACAGCTGGCCGTCACCGGCGGCGGTGGCATCCTCGAAGCTGTAGTCCACATCACCCCAGACCCGCGACAGGGAAATGCCCGCCAGCCACTGCTCAGCGAAAGCGCGATCGGCGCCGAGGTAATAGAGCTGCCACTCACCGTCGAAGTCGCTGGTCTCTGTTCCGCCCCTGGCCCACTGCAGGTCCGTGCCGGCCCACAGCGTCCATGGCCTCCTTCTCACCTCTCCAGCCGCGCCGCTGCCACACTCCAGCCCCCAGTCAGCCAGATGGAGTGAATGGGGCTGGCCCCGGAACAGCTCCAGCAGGTCGTCAAAGGCCTTGTCCATGCTGTCCTCGCCCCGCTGGCCGACGTGGGGGACGCCATGCAGGCCCGTGGCGGCCAGATCCGTGTTCCAGCTGTCGCCGGCAATGAGGTGATCGCTGCTGTCGCCATGGCTGACAGCGATGCCGTTGTCGCCACTGTTGCCATCAGCAGCAGCGGCGGAACTGAGGCAGGCACTGCCGGAGGTCCCGGTGCCACCGGTGCCGCTGTCGAATCGCTCGCCGATCATGCCCGTCACACTGCCGAGCATCACCCGGCCCTGGCCGGACAAGGCAGCACGGATCGCGGCTTGTTCCGCCGCAGATGTGCGCACGGTCACCGGGAAGGATGCAGGATCCGACAGCCAGGTTCCGCTTGCCGCCCTGACGGTGATCGTCGCCTTGCCTTCGCGGACCGGTGTCACGATCACGGTGGAACTGCCGGGCGATTCCGGTTTGACCGATGCCACGGCTGGGTCACTCGAAGCAAAGTCCCACACGATCTCATCAGCATTGTCTGCGCTGAACGCAGCGCTCCCGTTCCTGCTGCCATCCTTGCCGCCAGCGTAGAGGGTGAGCGGTTCCAGAGTGCCGCTGACCATGGGCCAGGGTGGTAACACCGTAATCGTGTATGTGTTGGCAGTGGTGTCCTCAGCGGCTGACACCTGAGCTCTGGCCGTCAACTTCCCGGCGGGAGACAGCGGGGGCGCCATGAAATCAGGCGTCAAGGTGATGGTGATGATGGTGGGGGTATTCCGTTCCAGCAAAACTTCGCGGTTATTGGCCAAAGGCTTGTCATTCACCCTCACCTCCACCGTCACGCCCTTGCGGTTCGGGATCTCCGGCACACGTACCGAGCTTTCATCCGCGTTGAGCGTGTACTTCGTGATGTCTGGATCGAAGTCAGGATTGAGGGTTCCGCTGGTGAAGGCGAAGTCGCTCGGCAGTTTCGTGATGTCTTTCGGAACCCGAT
>SRMO01000094.1:21440-22650 GCA_004768415.1 Aphanocapsa feldmannii 277cV
TTTCATCAGCGGAACCTTCAACATTGAGAGTTCCGCTGGTGAAGGCGAAGTCGCTCGGCAGTTTCGTGATGTCTTTCGGAACCCGATTGACCTTGATGGTGTAGGTCTGCTTGGTGCTGGCGTCCTCCGCCGTGACCACCACCCTGATGCTGGTCTCATCGTCTTCTATCAGGTCAATGGGGGTGCTGTCGGTGCTGTTCTCCACCGCCTTGTCGTTCACACTCAGCGTGGCGCTGGGATCATAAGGCGTGGCGTTGACACTGATGCTGGCGATGCTGTTGGCAACGTTGATCTCATAGGCAGTGATTGCTGGGTCAAAGCCGAAATCGCCCAGGTCGGAGAGGGAGAGAGCCGACAGCGTTGCGTCCTTGCTGGCGGTAACAGCGGCACAGCTCACAGCGATGTTGTAACTCTGCGTTGTCGTCCCGTCCTGGGCCGTCACCACCACACTGATGCTGGTGGTCTCACCCTCGCTCAGGGGGATGTCGGCGCTGGCACTGCCGCGTTCCACCGGAACGCCATCGACCTTCACTGTGGCCTTGGCGTGATGCGTGGTCGGCGTCAGCCTCACGCTCTCCACCCCGTTCTTCACGTTGACCCGGTACTGCTGAGTGTCCGGGTCGAATTCTGGGGTGAGAGGGACTCGCTGCTCGCTTCCGGCGGAAAAGGCCAGCAGGGAGAGCGAGGAGAGAGCGGCATTGTCGCTGGCGGCACGGGTGACCTCGATGCTGTAGGTCTTCGTTGTTGTGGCGTTCTCCGCCGTCACCCTGATGCTGATCCTGGTGGTCTCACCCTCCCTCAGGGGGATGTTGCGGTTGGCACTGCTGCTGCTGGTGCTCTCCACATCCTTGCCATCCACCGTCAGCAGCAGCCTGGCCTTGTCGTTAGTCGCAGCTGCCGTCAGTGTCAGACTGGCCACGTCGTTCGCCACCGATGCGCTGTAGCTGGTGGTGGTGGAGGAAAAGTCCGGCTCCAGCGTCCCCGCCGACTCCGGCGAGAGGGAGAGAGTGGACAGCGTTGCATCACTGCTGGCGAGAGCAGTTCCATCATCGCCGGTGGTACTAGGGGGACGGAGGACAGTGATGCTGTAGGTCTGCGTTGTCTCCCCGTCCTGGGCCGTCACCACCACACTGATGGGGGTGTTGCCCAGGGCCAGAGGGATGGCATCGCTGGCACTGTCTCTGATCACCTCATTGCCGTTGACCGTCAC
>SRMO01000094.1:22660-22961 GCA_004768415.1 Aphanocapsa feldmannii 277cV
CTCACCACCACAGGGATGGGGGTGTTGTTACCCACGTCCAGAGAGATGGGATCGCTGGCACTGCCTCTGGTCACCTCATTGCCGTTGACCGTCACCCTGGCGTTCTCGTTCGCCGTGGTGGGCGTCACCGTGAGGCTGGCCACGTCGTTCCCCACCGATGCGCTGTAGCTGCTGGTGTGGGGATCAAAGAGCGGAGACAGCGTCCCCTTCGACAACTGCAGGTCGGAGAGAGCGGCGTTGGCACTGGCGGCACGGGTGACCTCGATGCTGTAGGTCTGCGTTGTTGTGGCGTTCTCCGCCG
>SRMO01000094.1:23401-23565 GCA_004768415.1 Aphanocapsa feldmannii 277cV
GGGCCAGAGAGATGGCATCGCTGGGGTTGTCGCTGGTCACCTCATTGCCGTTGACCGTCACCGTGGCGTTGTCGTTCGACGTGCTGGGCGTGACCGTGAGGCTGGCCACGTCGTTCGCCACCACTGCCGTGTAGCTGGTGATGTGTGGAGCAAAGAGTGGGGCC
>SRMO01000095.1:0-207 GCA_004768415.1 Aphanocapsa feldmannii 277cV
TGCGTCAAAAGAAGCCGGCGCTAGCGAGACTATCGGAGGCAATACCATGGGATAGTTTCGGCCATTGCTGGAGAAAGCATTCACGAAAGAGCAAAAGAGTAACACTGGGAGAAAGAGGATAGACCCAATTATTCTTTTTACTCAGCATAAAGGGCACCTCGAAAAATCAGGCAACCTCCGCTGCGGGATGGCCTGTTGGCATGAAGA
>SRMO01000095.1:217-366 GCA_004768415.1 Aphanocapsa feldmannii 277cV
ATCAAACAACATTTGAAGCTCAGCGATGAGGAGCTAGTTGAGCAACTGAAAGAGAATCCCTTTCTACAATTCTTTATTGGGCTGAAATTTTGGGCACCTCGAAAAATAGCCTCTCCCTCACCTGAACAGTCCTGTTAGTCCATGGGGTC
>SRMO01000095.1:734-4264 GCA_004768415.1 Aphanocapsa feldmannii 277cV
TGGCTGCAACGGATCACGGATGTCAGCAATACTGTCTTGACGAGAAAGAAGCGATTTTTCGAAGTGCCCTAAATATGGTTTTGCCATTGCAAACTGATTTAATTAATCTCTAACTTTTGACTTATTCTACTAGTAATTGATAGAGAAAGTTTAAAAATTAAGCAATTAATACTTTTATATTTTTTGACAAGGTTTTTAAGGTTTATAACATGTATATTGATGTAAAATTTTCTAGAACTTTCTTGGATAAATATATCTAAATTTTGGCATGGTTTGCATAGATAATTTTTGGGGGCGTCTCCATAGGGCAATTTTTCAAGGTGTCCTGAATTGATCGGGGAGCAGTCATGAAGGCCCAACTGGACGATGATGGGATGGCCCAATCTTTCCCGACATCTGATAAGAAGGATTCCTATCCAGGGATTGGCTTCAATGGGGCCCAGGACCGTAACCTGGTAAGCTCAGGCAAGCTCTGTAACCCCCCGGGTTCTCCTCTCTCTTCGAGATCGTTGCGCTGCAAGGGCCGACCTGTGACTTGCGGCGGTTGCCCAGAGCTCCCCTAAGGGCAGGAATGTGCTAAGGTCTGCCGAAGTGACAGCATGATTATCGACGAGCGATGGACATGATAGGCCGCATATTCCAGCCTCGTACACTCCCCAGGAACGACGGCAAGGGCTCGGAATGGCCGACGCGATGCCAGGTGGACACAGGGGGCAGGGTGATTGCCATGGGAGCTGGCCGACGGCTGAACATCGTAGGCGCAGTGCTCGCCGCCGCCGCCCTGCTGCTCGCCCCACTGCGGCCAGCACATGCTTGCACTGTAATCAGTGTTGCCAACACTGGTCAAGGCCTGAGTCCAGCCGCCGCTGATCTGAACAACGGAGCTGTGGCTCAGGCCTTCACCACAGGCTCCGACTCCGGTGGCTACACATTGAGATATGTCAGTGTGCGCCTAAAAGATGCCCCAGGCAATGGATCTCTGGATCTGGAGCTGTGGAGTATTGATGGGGATCGTCCGGGTGAATGGCTGGTCGATTTCAGGTATATAGAAGACATTCGTCATGGTGGATTTCAGCCAATCGGGGAAGGAATTCAGATATTCCGTACTCCCAGTCTCGATGGTAGAAATCTAGACCCAGATACCACTTATTTCGTCGTGATGCGATATCCCGGTGGAGGAAACGAATCTCCTACATGGAGACAAACGAACTCTAATGATGAAGATTCAAATGGCCAGACAGGTTGGAGCATCGCTGATCAATATTTCCAGTATTCTGATTCTGGTAGTTATTCTCAGTCGAAGTGGGGTGATGCTGTTAGCGGTTCGCTAATACTTCAGATTCATGAGAGTTGGAATTCTGCTCCCAAAGCTGCGAGCAGTACGCTATCCACAAACGAGAACACTGCACTCACATTTAATCAACAAAGCTTCAATTTTTCTGATAATGACAACACGAATTTTCAACTCGGCAATTTCAAAACATTGGAAAGCGTGAAGATTGTCTCGTTGCCTGATGCGAACCAGGGTACGCTATATCTTGAGGGAAAGGCCATTGCCATTACCAGCTCCGACCCCGACAAGGCCGTGGAAGTGACGAAAGCCCAGCTCGACAACGATCAGTTCACTTATATCCCACCGGACGATGCCCACGGCAACGACTTCACAACGTTCAGGTTCAGGGTCAATGACGGCTGTGACAACAGCTTTCCTTCGAACGAGATGACCATTGATGTGGAGCCAGTAAACGATCCGCCCTCGCTGTCCGGACCGACAGCGATCGAGTATGTCGAGAACAGTACCGCGGTGGTGGCGATCTATACGGCCACTGACCTGGAGGGCGATCCAATCACGTGGAGCCTTGAGGGCAACGACCGTGATGACTTCAGCATTGATAATGACACTGGTGAGCTGAGATTCGATGTCCAGGCGTTTCCCAATGGTCCCGACTACGATTCCCCCGCTGACGCCAACGGCGACAATATCTATGCGGTAACGGTGGTGGCCTCCGACGGCAACTCCCTCAATGCCACAGGCAAGCGAGACGTCACCGTCAGAGTGACCGACAGGTCTGTGTCCGGACCGACAGCGATCGACTACACGGAGAATGACACCGCGGCGGTGGCGACTTATACGGTCACCAACCCGGACAATGCTGTGATCAGCTGGAACCTCTCGGGAGCTGACAGCAATGCCTTCAGGATCAGAAACGACGGCACCTTGAGCTTCAAGCTTCCGCCCAACTACGAGGTCCCTGCCGACGCCAACACCGACAATATCTATGAGGTAATGGTGATGGCCTCTATCAACGGCTCCACTGACACCACGCTGGACGTCGAGGTCATGGTGATCAACGGGAACGATGCGCCGGTGGCGGCTGACGATACTGCCACCACCCCAGCCCGCACAGGTCAAAGAGTGGTGGTTCACGTGTTGGACAACGACTCTGACGAAGACGGAGACCGCCTCATTGTGAGCGAGGATACAGCACCGAATTACGGCAGCACCCAGTGGAGTGACACGGACGGCAGAACCACCATCATCTACAGACTCGGCGACAACTTTGCAGGCCAAGATACCGACACGTTTACCTACAGCGTCTCGGACGGTACCAAAACCGACACTGCCACGGTGACCGTGACGCTGGTCAGCGACGAGAAGAACGCCAATCTTTCAGCACTGAGCCTCCGGGATGGAATCGAGCAGGTCAACCTCGACCCGACGGTTTTCTCTGCTGACAGAACAAATTATAGTACCACGGTGGCCAACGACGTCACCAGCCTCTCTCTCTTCACCACCACGCAGGCCGACGACGACTCTGACGACAACTCTCAAGAGGACCCCATAGTGACGGTCAAGGTCAACAACGACGATGTGACAAAGGACAGCGATAGCGATAGCTTCCCCATCGACCTCAACGTGGGTAATAACACCATCACTGTGTCGGTGACAGCCGACGATGGCACAACGATGAAGACCTACACCATCGACGTCACTCGTGCCGCCAGCACCAACGCCGCTCTCTTGACGCTGTCCCTAGATGGAACCAAGCCGGTTGACCTCAACCCGGCCTTCTCTGCTGACACCACCGAGTACACCGCCACGGTGGAAAACGAAACCGAGAGCCTCTCTCTCTCCCCCACCACCGAGCACGACAACGCCACGATCGAGGTCCAGGTCAACAATGACGCTGTGACAAGGAACAGCGACAGCAGCTTCCCCATCCCCCTCAACGTGGGTAATAACACCATCACTGTGTCGGTGACGGCCGAGGACGACACCACAACTCGGACCTACACCATTAACGTCACCCGTGCCGCCAGCACCAACGCCGCTCTCTTGGCGCTGTCCCTAGATGGAACCAAGCCGGTTGACCTCGACCCGGCCTTCTCTGCTGACACCACCGAGTACACCGCCACGGTGGCCAATGATGTCGAGAGCCTCTCTCTCTCTCCCACCACCGAGCACGACAATGCCACGATCGAGGTCCAGGTCAACAATGAGGCTGTGACAAGGGACAGCGATAGCGACA
>SRMO01000096.1:0-1323 GCA_004768415.1 Aphanocapsa feldmannii 277cV
ATGGTGGCCGAAGGTGGAAGCGGCAGCTACACGGTGGCGCTTGCCAGCCCGCCTGCCGACGCAGTGACGGTGACGGTCAGCGCAAGCACAGGCGTGACGCTGGATACTGATGCCGCCACCGATGGTAACCAGAACACCCTCAGCTTCTCCGCTTCAAACTGGAATACACCACAGACCGTGGCAGTAAGCGGTGACTCGGACGATGACGCGGTCGATGACACCGTGACGTTGTCCCACAGCGCCAGCGGCGGTGACTATGGCTCGATCACAGCAGACTTGAGTGTGATGGTGAGCGATGATGAAACGGCCGCTCTGTTGCTTACACCAGCAAGTCTAACGGTGGCCGAAGGTGGAAGCAGCAGCTACACGGTGGCGCTTGCCAGCCAGCCCACCGCCGCAGTGACGCTGACGATCACCGCAGGCACGGGCGTTACACTGGATACCGATGCCGCCACCGACGGTAACCAGAACAGCCTCAGCTTCTCCACCACCAACTGGAACACACCACGGACCGTGGCAGTAAGCGGTGACCAAGACGATGACGCGGTCGATGACACCGTGACGTTGTCCCACAGCGCCAGCGGCGGTGACTATGGCGCTGTCACAGCAGACTTGAGTGTGACGGTGAGCGATGATGAAACGGCTGCTCTGCTGCTCACACCAGCAAGTCTGACGGTGTTTGAAGAGGGCATCATTGTCTACACGTCGGTGGTTCCTGACGGCCAGCCCCCCGCCGCAGCGACGGTCACCTCAAGCGTCAGCTACACGGTGGCGCTTGCCAGCCAGCCAACCGACGCAGTGACAGTGACAGTCAGCGCAGGCACGGGCGTGACAGTAGATACCGATACCACCACCGACGGCAACCAGAACACCCTCAGCTTCTCCGCTTCAAACTGGAGCACACCACAGACAGTATCGGTGATGAGCGTAGAGCATGACGATGACGCGGTCGATGACACCGTGACGTTGTCCCACAGCGCCAGCGGTGGCGACTATGGCTCCGTGACAGCAAACTTGAGTGTGACGGTGACTGATGATGAAACGGCCGGTCTGCTGTTCACACCGTCTTCACTGACGGTGGCCGAAGGTGATAGCGCCAGCTACACGGTGGCGCTTGCCAGCCAGCCCACTGCTGCAGTGACGGTCAGTCTCAGCTCGGGCTCGGGCGTGACGCTGGATACCGATGCCGCCACCAACGGCAACCAGAACAGCCTCAGCTTCACCGCCACCAACTGGAATACACCACAGACGGTGGAGGTGAGCGGAGAGCAGGACGATGACGCGGTCGATGACACCGTGACGTTGTCCCACAGCGCCAGCGGC
>SRMO01000096.1:1333-1642 GCA_004768415.1 Aphanocapsa feldmannii 277cV
CGACGCTGGATACCGATGCCGCCAGCGACGGTAACCAGAACAGCCTCAGCTTCTCCACCACCAACTGGAACACACCACAGACCGTGGCGGTGAGCGGAGAGCAGGACAATGACGCGGTCGATGACACCGTGACGTTGTCCCACAGCGCCAGCGGCGGCGACTATGGCTCCGTGACAGCAAACTTGAGTGTGACGGTTGCCGATGATGAAACGGCCGCTCTGCTGCTCACACCGTCTTCACTGACGGTGGCTGAAGGTGATAGCGCCAGCTACACGGTGGCGCTTGCCAGCCAGCCCACTGCTGCAGTGA
>SRMO01000096.1:1652-2457 GCA_004768415.1 Aphanocapsa feldmannii 277cV
AACGTTGGTCGGAGGTGGAAGCAGCAGCTACACGGTGTCGCTTGCCAGCCAGCCCACCGCCGAAGTAACGGTCAGCCTCAGCTCGGGCTCTGGCGTGACGCTGGACACCGATGGCGCCACCAACGGTAACCAGACCACCTTCAGCTTCTCCACTGCCAACTGGAGCACACCACAGACAGTAGAGGTGAACGTAAGCCAGGATGTCGATGACACCGTGACGCTGTCCCACAGCGCCAGCGGTGGTGACTATGGATCGGTGACAGCAAACTTGAGTGTGAACGTTCAGAATATCTGTGAACGCATGAATAGATTTAGTGCTGACGGACGAACATGCATACTTCGCTATAGAAGAATCACTTCATTAAGCTTAGGTGACTTTGATGGACTCTCTAATCTTCGCACACTCTATCTTCATAACAATGAGCTAAGCAGTCTGCCGGAAGATATCTTCGCTGGACTCTCTAATCTAACATATCTCTCTCTTTATAACAATGAGCTAAGCAGCCTGCCGGAAGATATCTTCGATGGCCTCTCTAATCTAACATATCTCTCTCTTTATAACAATGAGCTAAGCAGCCTGCCGGAAAATATCTTCGATGGCCTCTCTAATCTTCGCACACTCGATCTATATAACAATGAGCTAACCAGCCTGCCGGAAAATATCTTCGATGGCCTCTCTAATCTTCAAAATCTCCATCTATATAATAATGAACTAAGAAACCTGCCGGAAGATATCTTCGCTGAACTCTCTAATCTTCGCACACTCTATCTATATAACAATGAGCTAACCAGCCTGCCGGAAGAT
>SRMO01000096.1:2698-4033 GCA_004768415.1 Aphanocapsa feldmannii 277cV
GATATTTTCACTGAACTCTCTAGTCTAAATGTTCTCTATCTGGATAATAATGAGCTAAGCAGCCTGCCAGAAGATATCTTTGCTGGACTTTCTAATCTGCGCACACTCTATCTGAATAATAATGAGCTAAGCAGCCTGCCGGAAGATGTCTTCACTGGAATCTCTAATCTGCGCATACTCTATCTGTATAACAATGAGCTAAGCGGCCTGCCGGAAGATATCTTTGCTGGACTCTCCGATCTAGATAAACTCAATCTTAATAGCAATAGTTTAACCTGTTTACCAAGGAGCCTACCGCTAAGTGTGTCAGTTGATATTGAGCTGCCACGGTGTGGCAACCTCCTGACGCTCATACCGTCCTCACTGACAGTAGCCGAAGGTGGAAGCAGCAGCTACACGGTGGCGCTTGCCAGCAAACCCACTGCCGCGGTAACGGTGACGGTCAGCGCAGGCGCGGGCGTGACACTGGATACCGATACCGACACCGACGGCAACCAGAACAGCCTCAGCTTCTCCACCACAAACTGGAACACACCACAGACAGTGGACATGAGCGGTGAGCAGGATGATGACGCAATCGATGACACCGTGACGTTGGCTCACAGTGCCAGCGGCGGCGACTATATCTATGTCACAGCAGACCTGAGTGTGACCGTCATCGATGATGACAAGGCGCCCGCTCTGGTGTTCACACCAGAAAGCCCGACGGTAGCCGAAGGTGGTAGCAGCATCTACACGGTGAGGCTCGCCGGCTCACCCACCGCCGCAGTGACGGTGACGGTCAGCGCAGGCGCAGACGCGGGCGTGACGCTGGATACCGATGCCGCCACCGACGGCAACCAGAACACCCTCAGCTTCTCTGCCGCCAACTGGAGCACACCACAGACGGTGACGGTGAGCGGAGAACAGGACGATGACGAGGTCGATGACACCGCGACGTTGTCCCACAGCGCCAGCGGCGGCGACTACGGCTCGGTCACAGGGGATCTTCTGGTGACGGTCGCCGACGATGACAAAGCGCCCGCTTTGGTGCTTACACCGGAAAGCCTGACGCTGGCGGAAGGTGGAAGCGGCAGCTACACGGTGGCGCTCGCCGGCTCACCCAGCGCCGCAGTGACGGTGACGATCACCCCAGGCACGGGTGCGGGTGTGACGCTGGATACCGATGCCGCCACCAGCGGCAACCAGACCAGCCTCAACTTCTCCGCTGCAAACTGGAACACACCACAGACGGTGGACGTGAGTGCGGAGCAGGACGATGATGCGGTCGATGACAGCGTCACGTTGTCCCACAGCGCCAGCGGCGGCGACTATGGCTCGGTCACAGCAAACTTG
>SRMO01000096.1:4100-16446 GCA_004768415.1 Aphanocapsa feldmannii 277cV
GAACAATACAAACACGACGGTAGCATTAACACCCTTGCTCATGGCCAGCGGCACTCTGGAACCGCTCATGCTCTACGTCGGCGGTGGGGATGACAGCAGGGACGGTCACGATGCCTTCAGGATGAATCATGTCAACGATCTGATCTGGACGTTCGAATCGAGCGACCCAGGCGTGGCATCGGTCAAACCCGAATCACCCGGCAGTTCCATGGTGATGGTGACACCGGTCCGGGAAGGCAAGGCGAGCATCACTGTTACGGCTACGGCTACGGCGGCAAACGGAAACCGGATAGCGGATCGCGCGTCTTTCCTGGTGACCGTGGTCACCTCCCCGGCGGAAGAAGCCGGAATCCGTTCTGCCTTCTCCGGCCAGGGCCGGGTGGTGCTCGGCAGTGTGACGGACATGATCGGTGAGCGCTTCGACAGCGACACTGGGACATCCGGCAGTGTCTGCCTCAGTTCCGCGGCTGGCCCTGATAGCGAGAGTGGCACCAGTGGCGACAACGCCATCGCTGGCAGCTATGGCAGCCATGGTGGCTATGGCGAGAGCAACGATGACCTCATCGCCAGCGACATCTGGCAGGGGGAAAGCTGGAACACGGATCTGGCCGCCACGGGCCTGCGCGGTGTCCCCCACGTCGGCCAGCGGGACGAGGACAGCATGGACAAGACCTTTGACGATCTGCTGGAGCTGTTCCGCGGCCGGCCCCATTCACTCCACCCCGCTGACTGGGGGCTGGGTTGTGGCAGCGGCGCGGTTGGAGAGCTGAGCAGGCCATGGACGCTGTGGGCCGGCACGGACCTGCAGTGGGCCAGGGGCGGAACAGAGACCAGCGACTTCGATGGCGCCTGGGACTTCCTCTATCTCGGTGCCGATCGCGCTTTCGCTGAGCAGTGGCTGGGCGGCATTTCCCTGTCGCGGGTCTGGGGTGAGGTGGACTACAGCTTTGCGGATGCCACCGCCAGAGGTGACGGCCAGTTGTCCTCCAACCTCACCGCCATCTATCCCTATCTTCATGGCCAGCTGAGCAGCAACCTGGAGCTCTGGGCCATCGGTGGCATCGGCTTCGGTGATGTGGAGAACGAGCGTGAGCATGTGGATGGCGATGCCGACCAGGGCGATCTCCAGATGCGCCTGCTGTCCCTGGGCCTGCGCAGGTCCCTGTCCCAGGTGGGCAGCGCCATGGATCTGGCGCTCAGCGGCGATGCCGGCTTCCTGAACCTCTCGGCAGAGGGTGATGGCTCCCTCGACGGTGCAGAGGCCTCGATCGGCCGCTTCCGGCTGGGTCTGGAGCTGTCACGTCCGTTTGCCAACGGTGTGGAGCCTTTCGCGCAGCTCCATGGCCGCTACGACAGCGGTGATGGCCCCACAGGTGCTGCAGGCGAGATGGTGCTGGGCCTGCGCTATGGCGATGAACGGTTCAATCTGGAGCTGCGCGGTAACCACCTGACCTCGGCGGCGGACTTCCAGCAATGTGGCGCCAAGGCCCGGCTCGACTACGGCCCGGCCACAGATGGCACGGGGCTGAACCTGGCGCTCACCAGCCAGTGGGGCGCAGAGGAGAACGGCGACTCCTTCCTGGACGGCCACACCATGGAGCTGCCCACCCCGGCATTGGTCTCCGCCCAGAGCGGCGGCGACAGCCTGGCTGCGGAGATCAGCGGCGAGATCGGCTACAGCCTCTCCATGGGCCAGCAGTGGGGCATCCTCACCCCGAACCTGGGCTATGACCACAGCGGCAACGGCAGCTCCCGCAGCCGTGTCGGCCTCGCCTACGCCCTCTCCAGTGATCTCGACCGCGACATCGAGCTGCGCCTGGATCTGGCCCGCAACGAGCGCCGCCAGGAAGACCCGGACCACAGCGTCGAGCTGAGCACCACCCTGCGCTTCTGATCCGGACACGGGAATGGGGGTCGCGAGGATCGAACTCGCCTAAGGCGGATTATGAGTCCGCTGCATTCACCAGATTGCTAGACCCCCAGGCAGGGTGTTGGGACGGGACCGTGACAACGGGCATCATTCTGCCCACCCAGGCAGCATCACCAGGGCTCAGTTGTAGGGGTTGGCCTGATCGGCAACCCGGAGCGGCACGGGACTGCTCTGCGCCTCCAGCAGCCTGCGGTAGCGATGTTCGATCACCAGCCCATCCCAGACCAGCGTCTGGTCCGCAAAACCGAAGCCCATCCAGCGGTCACCGTTGATGCCGGCCAGGGACACGCCGAGCAGGTCGGTGAGCTGATGCAGCGCATTGATTCCCGGCCCATGGGGAGCGGTCCAGCTGAAGGCATCTGCCTCCAGCTGCCTGTCTGTGGTGACGATTGACATGCAGTGGACGGCGTCCAGGGCGGAACGGGCCAGCCCGGGTGACGGCGGCGCGGCACGGCAGAGGATCGGCCCAGCCATGGCCCTGGCAAGCAGCCACTCCCCCAGCGCCATGGAGAGCAGCAGCGGCAGGAGGATGGATGGTCGATGCATGGGCCCCACAGCTGGCTGTGCCTCGAAGGACATCTGTTCTGCGTTGGACGTTATTCCGACCTGCGCTGCGGCGCCACGGCAGCGTGATCCATCAGACCTGCTCCAGCCATCAGGCTGCAGCATGGAGGGCAGGAATGCGGTCAGCCATGGCCCTCGCCCCCCTCCCCGACCACAACGCGGCCCGCCGCACCCTGCTGCTGCGACAGCTGGCCAGCCATGCCTACCGCCATGGCAGCTTCAGGCTGGCCTCAGGCCAGACCAGTGATCATTACGTCAACTGCAAGCCCGTCAGCCTGAGCGGTGTCGGCATGGCACTGCTGGCACCGCTGCTGCTGGAGCAGGTGGAAGCGGCAGCCCTGGCCGTGGCGGGCCTCACCCTCGGGGCCGATCCCCTGGTGAGCGGCGTGGCGCTGGCTGCGGCCCTGGACGGGCGAGAGCTGGATGCCCTGATCGTGCGCAAGCAGGCCAAGGGCCACGGCACAGCTGCCTGGCTGGAAGGCCCCCTGCCCCCGCCCGGATCGCTGATCACCGTGCTGGAAGACGTGGTCACCACAGGTGGCTCGTCCCTCAAGGCGGTGCACCTGCTGCGGCAGGCCGGTTACGTGGTGCGTCGCGTCGTGGCCATCGTGGATCGCCAGCAGGGCGGCGAGGCCGCCATGGCAGCGGCAGACCTTGCGCTGGTGCGTCTGTTTCGCTTGGAAGAGATCGCAAGCGCCCACCATGGCAGCTCCGGAACCTGAGCTGATGACACTTCCCGCCTGGTTGCTGGCTGAGCTGCCCGAGCTGGCTGCCCTCGATGGCCCGGGGCTGCTGATCGACCACGGCAGCGTGGACCTGCTGCCGCTGCAGGGCACCGACAGCCTGCGCTTCCTCCACGGCCAGACCACCCAGGACCTCGCTCAGGCCGTGGCCGGCAGCCTGCTGCGTAGCTCCGCGGTCAACGCCAGCGCCCGCATGTTGGCGCTGATCGACCTGTTGGTGACCCCTGACGGTGCCCTCGTACTGCCGGTGGTGGGCATCGTCGCCCACCTGGCCACACGCTTCGATCGCTACATCTTCCCGGCCGACCAGGTGAGTCTCGGGGCGCTGCAACGCCGTCGGCAGGTGACGCTGCTGGGGGATCCCGCAGCACTGCTGGCACCGCTTGCCGCCACGCCTGTGCCCGCCCGGTCCTGGCGTGCCCTGACCTGCAACAGCGAAGAGGTGTTGGTGCTGGCCGGCACGGGCCTGGGGCTGCCCGGCTGTCGCCTGCTGCTGCCACCCCGGTCTCCCCTGCCCGCAGCACTGGGCCTGCTGGATGCCCTGGGACATGAGGCACAGACACTGCTGGAAGCATTGGTGGGTCTGCCGGGCCTGGGCACGGAGCTCAGCGAAGACCACAACCCCTATGCCCTGGGGCTTGCCGCCACGGTGGGCCGTGACAAGGGCTGTTATGTGGGCCAGGAAACCCTCGCCAGGCTGGTCAGCTACGACGGCCTCAGGCGGCAGCTGCGCTTCTGGCGTGCCGCCGAGCCGCTGCCTGCCCTGCCCCGTGGCGACAGGTTGCTGGACAGTGGGGGGGGACGCCTCGGCCAGGTGACCTCCCGGACCGCCCACCCCGCTGGCGGCAGCTATGGCCTGGCCCTGCTGCGCCGCGCCGGCTGGTCTGACCGGCAAGTGGTGCTGGGGGATGGAGACAGGCGCGTCAACCTGCGCCTGCACCGCCCCCTGGCCAGCAGCTTCCCGACCGATTCCATGGATTGAGATCCAGGCGCACAGCCAGGGGCCCCGCAGGTCCCTGAACCCGGCGTCGATGTCCGGCGGCAGCGATCCCGGCGGCGCAGCTGCTCAGGCTGTGTCCTGTTGCCGCAGCCAGCGGGCCACCACCCAGGTGGCACGGCAGTCATCGGCGTTGTAGTCGAGGATCCGCTGCAGGTCATGGCGCCGCCGTCGGGCGCGCCATTGCCGCCACCACAGCACGCAGCGGGCGCCTTCCGCCAGTGGTTGCCGCCAGCGGAAGCCGATCCAGGCGGCAATGGCCTTGAGGCCGTAGCCGTTCAGCGGCATCACCCAGCGGCTGTGCAGGCGCTCGTGCAGGTCCACCAGGCGTTGACGCAGGTTCTCCAGCTCCGCAGGGCTGGCTTGCTGGCGCCTGGCCAGGCCCAGCAGTTCGACCCGCTCCGTCTGGCCGTAGTGCAGCAGCGGCCAGTCGGGGAAACGCCGCAGCAGCCGTTGCAGCCGCTGCCAGGCCTGGGCTTCGCCGTGTTCCTTCAGGGCCAGTACCGGGTGGTAACGGCCTGTGTCGGGCATTGCGAAGTCCGTGCTGCCGCGGGGCAGCACCAGGAACCCGTGGAGGAAGTTTTCGCGGGCATCGGGGTCCGATTCGATGTCGTAGAGGAGCACCCCGGCAGCCCCGTTCAGCTCCGGCAGCAGGGGGCCAGCGCCGCCGCCCGGCCTGCGCACGGGCCGGTGGCCCAGCTGGGTGCGGGCCTGCAGCACCAATTGGCCGGCCAGCCCGCGATTCTGCTCCCCCAAAGCATCCAGCTCCTGCTGCAGCTGGTCGGGGTCCGCGGCGGCCAGGTGCTCGACGTTGTGGATCAGCAGCTGCTGCAGCAGCTCCCGCCGCTTGCCACCGATCCCGCTGACTTCGCTGAGATCACCTGCGGCTGCAGCTGCCCCATCACAACTGCGCTTCCAGCTGCAGATCCGACAGAGCCTGCGGTCATGGATCAGGGCGGGGGGGCTGTCCTTGGCCAGGTCGCTTTCCAGCTGTTCCAGCACCCCTGCCAGCTGGCGGCGAGGTGTGTCCAGGGCGATCGGTTCCGCCGGGCGGTCCCTGCCGACCACCCAGCCCGTTGGGGCTGGCCGTCCCAGGTGGGTGGCCAGCAGGTCACTCCAGAGCGCCAGGCCGAGGCGATGGGCCCGGGTGATGCGCCGCCCCAGGCGCACGATCACAGGGGCATAGCCATGGTCCCCGATGGCGCTCGGGTGCGCCTCGCGCAGCAGCAGGCTGGGTATCCCCTCCAGCAGGGGGAGACCACCACTGCGCAGGCGCAGCTGGCGCACCAGGGGCTGAGCGGTCTTCAAGCCGTCCAGGCCGACGCCGGCCCGGGCCAGGCCACCGTGGTGCCGCGCGAAGCCATCCAGCAACCGGTGCTGCTCGGCCAGCTGGATCGCCCGCTGGGGGTGCCAGTGGCGCTCGGCACGGGGCCCGTGCAGGTCGAGCCAGGCCTTGCGGCGGCAGCGCAGCCAGGCGCGTAGCAGGCGGTCGTTCAGCACGACCGGATGACAACGCCTGGCCGGTTCAACGCTGATCGAAAGTGCCGCAGATGCACTGAACGCTAGTGCCGCCCCGTGGCCATCGGCTCAGTGATCCTTCCTAGGGTCTCCGGATCAGGCTCCAACAGCATCGATGGCGTTCTGCGCAACCTATTTCGGCGCCAACGGCTGGGAGCTCCGCTTCGGTGAGCACCGCGTGCTGCTGGACCCCTGGTTGCGGGGCCCCCTTGTCTTTGCAGGAGCGACGTGGCTGTTCAGAGGGGACTTGCCGCAGGCCTGGCCGGTGCCCCGGCAGGTGGCTCTGCTGCTGCTCACCCAGGGGCTGCCCGACCATGCCCACCCACCATCGCTGCAGGGGCTCGACCGCTCGATTCCCGTGGTGGCCTCGCCGGCGGCCGCCACGGTGGTGCGGGCGCTGGGCTTCCAGCAGGTCAGCGTGTTGCGGCCGGGGAACACCATCCGCCATTCCTTCGCCGATGCTGACGTGCTCGAGCTGGAGGCCACGGCGGGGGCGCCGGTGCCCCGGATCGAAAACGGCTATCTGCTGCGCCATGCCTCGGGTCGCGTCTATGCCGAACCCCACGG
This sequence comes from Aphanocapsa feldmannii 277cV, assembly GCA_004768415.1. Classification (GTDB taxonomy): domain Bacteria; phylum Cyanobacteriota; class Cyanobacteriia; order PCC-6307; family Cyanobiaceae; genus Aphanocapsa_A; species Aphanocapsa_A feldmannii. Next base: position 10,420 of record SRMO01000096.1, read on the forward strand.
CTACCTGCAAGCGGACCTGGCGGCAGAGCGGCTGGATGCGGTGATCACGCCCGTGCTGGATCTGGCGCTGCCGCTGGCGGGGGCCTTCGTGCGCGGTCAGGCGGTTCTGCCGCAGCTGCTGGAGCGTTTCAGCCCCCGCTGGGTGCTGGCCAGCACGGCAGGCGGTGATGTCCGCTACGCAGGTCTGCTGGAACGACTGCTCCGGGTCCGTGGCAGTCTCGAAAGCGCCGAGCGGACCATGGCTGCCATGGCACCCGGCAGCCGTCTGCTGAAGGCCATCCCCGGACGCTGCTACGACCTTTCCGCCGCCTGATGCCCATGGTTATATCCCTGCCGCTGGAACCTGCCCCGGTGCGCTTCGGTACCGATGGCTGGCGCGGGCTGCTGGGGGTGGACTTCACCCTGGAGCGGCTGCTGAGCGTGGCCGCCGCCGCCGCTGCCGAGCTGGCTGCCTCTGCCCCGGCCGAGCTGCCCAGTCGTGAGGTGGTTGTCGGCTACGACCGGCGCTTCATGGCCGACGCCCTGGCCAGCAGCGTCTGTGCAGCCGTGCGTGGCGTGGGACTCGAGCCCATGCTGGCCTCCACTGCGGCTCCCACCCCGGCCTTCAGTTTTGCCGCCGTCCAACGGGGGGCCCTTGGCGCCCTGGTGATCACAGCCAGTCACAACCCTCCCGAATGGCTCGGCCTGAAGATCAAGGGGCCCTTCGGCGGCTCGGTGGCCGATGGCTTCACCGCAAGGGTGGAGCGGCGCCTCACCATCGCTGCCGTGCAGCCGCCGCAGCCGGGCGAGACCCCCGGCTTCGATCCCTGGCCCGACTACCTGGCGGATCTACGCGCCAAGGTGGATTGCCAGGCCCTGGCCAGGGGCCTGCGGGCCATGCCCCTGAAGGTGATCGTGGATTCCATGCATGGCGCCGCCGCCGGTGCCATGGCAGCGTTGCTGGGGGATGCGGTGGAGGAGATCCGCAGCCGGCGGGACCCTCTGTTCGGGGGCCATCCACCGGAGCCCCTGGATCGCCATCTGCCCGAGCTGATCGAACGGGTGCGCAGCAGCGGCACCGCTCAGCGGCCTGCCCTGGGCATCGGCTTCGACGGCGACGGCGACCGCATCGCTGCTGTGGACGAGTGCGGAAGCCACTGCAGCACCCAGCTGCTGCTGCCGCTGCTGATCGACCACATGGCGGGGCGGCGGGGCCTGCCCGGTGCCGTTGTGAAGAGCGTCAGCGGCAGCGATCTGGTCACGGCGGTGGCACGGCAGCATCAGCGGCTGGTGCTGGAGAAGGCGGTGGGCTTCAAGCACATCGCCGCCGAGATGCTGGCCCAGCCCGTCGTGGTGGGAGGGGAGGAGTCCGGTGGCCTGGGTTTCGGCATCCACCTGCCGGAACGCGATGGCCTGCTGTCGGCGCTGCTCACGTTGGAGGCCCTGGTGGCACGTCGTCAGCCCCTTGCTGTCGCCAGCGCCGCCCTGCGGGACGGGGTGGGTCTGCACAGCCATTACGACCGGCTGGATCTGCGCCTGCCCGACATGGCAGCCCGTCACCGCTTCGAGCAGGTGCTCGCCCAGGACCTGCCGCAACAGCTTGCCGGGCTGGCGGTGGGCGATGTGATCCGCACCGATGGCGTGAAGCTGCGTCTCGGCGGCACAAGGGGCTGTTGGCTGATGTGCCGCTTCAGCGGCACGGAACCGCTGCTGCGGCTCTACTGCGAAGCAGCGGACGAAGCCAGCGTGGAGCGCCTGCTCACGGCAGCCGCCGCCTGGGTGCACAGCAACTGAGCCGTGTCCTTCAGGCTGGCTCGGGCTGGCTGTGGCGTGGACTCCAGCTGCCATGCAGCCCATGGGGGATCGCCAGGGGCAGTTTCAGCACGGCCAGCTGCCGCAGGTCGGCTGCGTCCAGGATCACCAGATCGCTGGCCCGACGGGCGCCGTTCCAGACCAGACAGAGCACCCAGCCGTCATCTTCCGCACGGCCACCGGGCCGTGGCACCATCACCGGCTCGCTGACGAAACCCCGTGGGGCTGCACTCCAGCAGAGGCATGCACCCGTGTCGAAGTCGCGTTTTTCGATGGCCTGCAGTGGATCGTTGCCCTCGGCCCGCTCCGCCACGGCGATCCAGCCATAGCGGGCCGGCAACCCCTGGCGGCGGGGGTTGACCATGCCGAACTCACAGCATCGGCCGCTCAGCACCGCCGTGCTGACGCAGCCGCTGGCCAGGTCGATGCGGCAGCGCTTGAGGATACCCGCCGGAAGACTGTCGAAATCCACCTGCCGGAAGTCCAGCTCCGGACCGATGGAGACGAAATCGCTGTAGTGGATGGAATCCAGCACCAGCGTGTCTCCTTCCTCACAGGCATTGACGTGGTGAAAAACGAAGCCCTCGGGGGCATCGATGATTCGCACCTCTCCCCTGCCATCGCGGGGAACGATCCAGAACTGTCCCGCTTGTCCAGGTCTGGAGCTGAGGCACTGGGCCGCCCCTTTCCAGCCGAGGATGTAGCCTGCCGGGTTGAAGCGCAGGGCGTTACGCAGGAAGACGGCATAGCGCCTGGTGATGGCGAAGTCGTGCAGGAAGGCGAAACCGCTGAAGCGACGTGACTGATCTGCCACCAGCTGGCCCGTCCCGTCGAATTCCATCAGCCGCACGGTGCTGGTGGGCCCGGTCTTCACCCCGAAGCCGACCATGCGGGGCTCACCCTGGTGACCCGGGTCGAAGCGTGGATGGGCGCTGAAGCTCTCGCCCCGGTCCAGAACCCCGCCCAGCTGGTCCTCACCGCGGGTCTCGAGGCTGACGGGGTCGAGGCTGTGGGGCAGCCCTGCTTCCCAGAGGGCCAGCAGCCGACCGCCCCAATCCACGACATTGGTGTTGGCGATGTTCTTGAGCCGCAGATCCAGGGCATTGGCCACCACGCCGCCGGGCTTTCTGGTGCCGAAGACACCGCGATAGCGCCACTGGCCAGCCCGTTCCTCCTCGACGAAGCCACTGGTGCGCACGAAGCGGTTGCGCAGGTAGGCCCTGCCATCGCCGAAGGCCAGGGACAGGATCATGCCGTCGCCATCGAAGGAGTGGTGGACCCAGCGGCCACCCCGCTCCATCCGGCCGGGACCGTTGCGGAACAGCGTCCCCTGCAGCTCCATGGGAATCCGGCCCTCCACCGCATCCAGCCAGCAGGAGCGTTCGTGCAGCACATTGCCGAAGCCGCTGGCCCAGTCTTCACGGCTGTAGCGCTGCTGGCGGCCTGCCTGAACAGGGCTGGCGGTCATGGCAGAACAGGCGATCCGGGCGAACAGCCTGTCAGATTTCCACCGGTGGCGCGGGCCGGCAAAGGCCCTTTGGGGCTGCAGAGGCCCCTTGCCGCAGAAGGAGTACGGGGGAGGGGCCTCCGCATGGCCTGATCACTGGGCGCCAGCCTGTTCCAGGACCCCCTTGGAGCTGGGAATCCCGTCTGCCCGACGGGGGTCGATGCCGATGGCCATGCGCAGGGCCCGGGCAAAGGCCTTGAAACAGGCTTCCACGATGTGGTGGCAATTGACGCCGCTCAGCTGGCGGATATGCAGTGTCAGGCCGCTGTTGTTCACCACCGCCACGAAGAACTCGCGCACCAGCTGGGTGTCGTAGCTGCCGATGCGCTCGCTGGTCAGCGCCAGGCCGTAGCTGAGGTGGGGGCGTCCCGAGCAGTCCAGCACCACCTCCACCAGGGCCTCGTCGAGGGGAGCGCTGAAGTGCCCGAAGCGGTGAATGCCGCGCCGATCCCCCAGGGCCTGAGCGAGGGCCTGGCCAAGGGCGATACCAACGTCCTCGTTGCTGTGGTGGTCGTCGATGTGGGTGTCACCCCTGGCCCTCACCTCCAGATCGATCAGACCATGGCTGGCCAGCTGATGGAGCATGTGGTCCAGGAAGGGGATGCCGCTGTCGGCCTGGCAGCGCCCCGTGCCATCCAGCCCCAGGCTCAGCCGCACGTCGGTTTCGCGGGTGGTGCGCTCGATCCGCCCCAGGCGAGGCTTGCAGTGGTCGACGGCCCTGCCGTTGTCGGCCATGGCGGCGGTGCAGGTGAAGGCTGGCAGCCCCAGTCTGCCGCTGCGGGCAGGCCGGCAGTGATCCGTCCGGCGCCGGCAGGGGGCAATGGCGACAGGCAGGCCTGGATCACATGCCGGTGATGCAGTAGCCCGCGTCCACGTAGATGGTCTGGCCGGTGATGCCCGAGGCCAGTGGGCTGGCGAGGAAGGCGGCTGTGTTGCCCACCTCCAGCTGGGTGACGGTGCGCCCCAGCGGTGCCTTGGCCTCCACGTTGTGGATCATCTCGAGAATGCCGCCGATGGCGGAGCTGGCCAGGGTGCGGATCGGGCCGGCACTGATGGCATTCACGCGTACCTCCTTGTCTCGACCCAGTTCAGCGGCCAGATAGCGCACCGAGGCTTCGAGGGCGGCCTTGGCCACGCCCATCACGTTGTAGTTGGGAATCGCCCGCTCCGCGCCCAGGTAGGTGAGGGCCACCACGCTGGCGCCAGTGTTGAACAGGGGCTTGGCCAGGCGGCAGAGCGGGGTGATGGAGTAGGCGCTGATGTCGAGGGCGGTGCGGAAGCCCCCGGGGCTGGTATCGGAGAAGTCGCCGATCAGCTCGTCCCGGCCGGCAAAGGCCAGGCAGTGGATCAGCACGTCGAGTCCACCCCACTGCTCCCCCAGCTGAGCGAAGACCTGCTCCATCTGTTCGCTGTCCATGACGTTCATGGGCAGGAAGAGGGAGGGCTCCAGGGCAGCGCTGAGCTCCCGCACCTTGTGCTCTGCCCGCCCTCTGTCGTCGGGCAGATAGGTGACGCCGATCTCTGCGCCAGCGGCCCTGAGCTGCCGGGCGATCCCCCAGGCAATCGATCTGTTGTTGGCGATGCCGGTGACGAGGGCCTTCTTGCCGCGGAGGTCGAGGAGCATCGCAATGGTGGTTGTTGGCGGCATTCTCCCCCAGGCCCTGCCCGACGCTGCCGCAGGCGACGGGCAGGCCGGGCCTCATCAGGCACAGCCAGCCGCCACACCTACGCTCGTGGGGTAGCCCGCGGACCAGGGGTGGCGAAGTGCTCCCCCTTCCCCGCCTGCCATCTGCGGGGTTCGGCCTGCGCCATCTGCCGCCCTCCTGCCGCCACTGCCGCCATGGTCCGCACCACCTCGACGATGTTGCCCCTGGGCAGCAGCCTGCCCGGCTTCGTCCTCCCCCAGTGCCTGCCCGGGGCCGGGCCCTGGTCCAGTGACAGCCGGTCGGCGCAGCCCCTGCTGGTGATGTTTCTCTGCGTGCATTGCCCCTTCGTGAAGCATGTGGAGCCGGAGATCACCCGCCTGCAGACCGACTTCGGTGAGCGGGTGCAGCTGCTGGGCATCAGCAGCAACAGCCTCGAGACCCATCCCCAGGACAATCCTGCAGCGATGGCGGCCCAGCGGGCCAGGATGGGCTGGCGCTTTCCTTATCTCTTCGATGGGGAGCAGACTGTGGCCAGGGCTTTCCGTGCTGCCTGCACGCCGGATTTCTTTCTTTTCGACGCAGCTGGCTCGCTCGTCTATCGCGGCCAGCTGGATGGCAGCCGACCCGGCAATGACGAGCCTCTGACGGGCTCGGATCTGCGGGCAGCGCTGACAGCCGCCCTGGCCTGCGTCCCTCCGCCCGGGCCCCAGCGGCCCTCCATCGGATGCAACATCAAGTGGCACCCGGGCCGGGAACCTGCCTGGTTTGGCTGACAAACACCGCTTGTGTCGGTGACAATGCATACCGTGAACACAATGCAGGTTCCTCCCTTCGATCTCTCCGGTCAGATTGCAGACCTCGGAGAGGAGCTGGACCAGGCTGTTCTCTCCGTGCTGCGTTCCGGTCAGTACATCGGTGGGGGGATTGTTTCCGCCTTCGAGGCGGCCTTTGCCGCCAGCTGCACCTTGCCCCACGTGGTGGGCTGCAACAGCGGCACCGATGCCCTGATCCTGGCCCTGCGGGGCCTCGGCATCGGCCCTGGCGACGCCGTGATCACGGCGTCCTTCAGTTTTTTCGCCACGG
>SRMO01000096.1:16479-23405 GCA_004768415.1 Aphanocapsa feldmannii 277cV
TTTTTCGCCACGGCGGAAGCCATTTCCGCCGTGGGCGCCACGCCGGTGTTCGTGGACGTGGATCCCGCCACCTACCTGGTGGACCTGGAGCAGATGGAAGCCGCCATCGGCCCTGGCACCCGGGCCCTCCTGCCAGTGCATCTGTTCGGCCGGCCGGTGGACATGGAGCGTGTCTGTGCCATGGCGCGCCGCCATGGCCTGCAGGTGGTGGAGGACTGTGCCCAGGCATGCGGTGCCCACTGGGCCGGCCAGGCCGTGGGGAGCTGGGGTGATGCGGCCGCCTTCAGCTTCTTCCCCACCAAGAACCTGGGGGCCGCCGGAGATGGTGGCGCTGTCGCCTGCCGGGACGCAGCCGTTGCCTGTCGGGTGCGTCAGCTGGCCATCCATGGGATGCCCGAGCGCTATCTCCACACCGAACTGGGACTCAACTCCCGTCTGGATGCCATCCAGGCCGCAGTGCTGCAGGTGAAACTGCCCCATCTGCAACGCTGGCTCGCGCTGCGTCGCAGCCATGCGGCCTTCTATGGCGAGGCGCTGGAGGGGATCCAGGGCGTGACCCTGCCCAATCCCGGCCCCGAGGGCCACAGCTGGAATCAGTTCACGCTTCGCGTCACAGCCGATCCCGGCCGGGGCGGTTCCGACCAGCTGCCGGCCTGCCGTTGGCCGGAACGAAGGCTGCCCTCGGCCGGCTTCCGTGACCAGCTGCAGGCTGCCCTGCGGGCCCAGGGGGTCAACACGATCATCTACTACCCCATTCCCATTCACCGCCAGCCCGCCTACGAGGATCTGGGCTATGGCCCCGGCAGTCTGCCGATGAGCGAGTCTCTGGCGGCCCAGGTGCTGAGCCTGCCGATCTTCCCCGAACTGACCCCGCTGCAGCGACAGCAGGTGGTGAAGGCCCTGCGCGGCCCTGCCGCCAGCAGCACCCATCCGGCTCGGGTCAGTGGCAGAGAGGCGGCCTGATACGGAGAATCCGGGCCCATGCCCACAGGCCCACGCTGCGCCGCAACCCTCCTGGACAGCGTGTCGAGCGACGCCTGCTGCCGCTCTGGCAGCTCAGCCGGGGGCGCCGAGACGCTGTCGCTGCTCATCGCTCCGGTGCATCCAGGGCTGCGCAGCCAGAGCCGCATTGCTGAGGCTGCCGATCCCTGTGACTTCCGCGCCCAGCCAATCGGGCAGGTCCAGGGCGGCATCCTCCCGCGCCAGTTCCACTTCCGCCAGCAGCAGGCCCCCATTGGTCCCTTCGAACCTGTCGAGCACCCAGTCACCGCCGGGCAGGTCCAGGTGGTAGCGCACCTTCTCCACTCTGGCTGGACAGAGCTGCAACAGGGCCACGGCGTCAGCGTCGGGAATGGGGTATTCGAATTCGTGCCGGGCGATGCCACCAGCCACCGCCTTGAGCGTCAGCCAGGCCCGCTGGGGCTGGCGGTCGGCCATGCCCACGACGGAGCAGCGGCGCCGCCGCACCCGCAGGGTGACGGCTTCGCCCCCGCCGCTGCTGAGGTACCCCTGCTCCAGCGGGGTTCCCCCGTCGGCGTGAGCCCGCCAGCCGTCTCCGCAGACGAAGAAGCGACGTTCGATCTCCAGGGCCATGGAGCGGCTGACGCTGGTGCCAGCTTGCCTGCCATTGCCTGGCAATGTCTGCTTCGCCCCACGGATCAAGCGCCGCCGGGCAATCCCTCGCCGATGCTGCCGGCCCAGCCCAGCTTCCGTCTGAGGGTGCGGAAATAGGAGGGCTGCTGTTCCAGCACCACCATCAGGCCCCGCTGCCGGGCCTGGCTGAGGATGGAGCGTTGGCCGGGTGCGATGGTGGCGGCATAGGCCCCGTCCTTCCAGAGCTTCACCCGTCGGCTGGCTTCCCCCAGCGGCCCGATCGCCAGCTCCGAGCAGGGTGGCAGCACGATCGGCCGGCTGGACAGGCTCATGGCGCAGATGGGGCTGACAACGATCGCATCGATGGCGGGGTGCAGGATCGGTCCGCCGGCAGCCAGGGTGTAGCTGGTGGAGCCCGTGGGGGTGGCCACGATCAGGCCATCCCCCTGGTAATGGTCGATGATCTCTCCATCCACCGCCAGTTCCAGCCGGATGGTGGGGGAACGGCCGTCCAGGCCGGGCCGCAGATAGAAATCATTGAGGGCCAGGTGGGGGTCCCCATCCGGACCGGGGTCCCGTGTGCCGTCACCCCGATCGACGGCTGCCTGCAGCAGCATCGGCCGCTCCAGGGCAAAGCGGTCCTGCTCCAGTCGCTGCCAGATGCAGCCGTCACCACCAGTCAGGCCCTGGCGCAGCAGTGGCGGATCATGGGTCAGAAAGCCCAGGTGTCCGCCGATGTTGAAGGCCAGCAGGGGGATATCGAAGGGTGCCAGATGGCGGGCAGCCCCCAGCACCGTGCCATCACCACCGAGCACCACGGCCAGGTCGGGCAGACCAGCGGCGCTGGCCAGCAGGCCGGGGTAGGGATTGCGGTCCAGCCCGCTGGTGGCGATCTCCACGTCACAGCCCCTCGCCTCCAGCTGGGCTCGGCAGATGTGGGCCAGCTGTGTCGATTCGCTGCTACCGGAGCGACAGATCAGCCAGACCCGCGACAGCTGCATGGTTGCTGAAACAAGCTACCAGCGCAGCAGGTTGAACTGCTCCATGTCAACCGTATTGCGGTTGCGGTAGAGCGACAACAGAATGGCCAGGCCAACAGCCGCCTCCGCTGCCGCCACTGTGATCACGAACACCGTGAACACCTGACCGCGTACCTCGGCCCCATCCAGATAGGAGGAGAAGGCCATCAGATTGAGGTTCACGGCGTTGAGCATCAGTTCAATGCTCATCAACACCCGCACGGCGTTGCGGCTGTTGATCAAGCCCCAGACACCGATGCAGAAGAGCAGGGCGGCCAGGCAGAGGTAGGCCTGCAGGGGAATCTCGTTCATGGGCGTGGGTTGTCCTTGCTCAGCAGCAATGGAGTGCGGGCCTTTTCCAGCAAGCCCTGGTCGGCTGGTTCTCCGGTGACCACATCGACGTTCATCACATCGCGGCGTGCCAGCACGATGGCACCGATCATGGCCATCAGCAGCAGCACGGAAGCCAGCTCGAAGGGAAGCAGGTAGTCGCTGAAGAAGTGCTCAGCGATGCGCACCACGGCCCCTTCGCCGATGGAGGCGGGGCCCGGTGTGGGCCAGGGCATGGTGAGAGCCACCCGCAGCAGCAGGGCCAGAAGCCCGGCGCAGACGGCGGCGGACAGCAGTCGCCGCAGCAGCAGCCCCGGCATGTCCCGCAGTGGTTCCCTCTTGTTGACCAGCATGATCGCGAAGAGGATCAGCACATTGACGGCACCCACGTAGATCAACACCTGGGCAGCGGCGACAAAGCTGGCATTGAGCAGCAGGTAGAGCCCTGCCATCGAGAGGAACACACCTCCCAGCAGGAAGGCGGCGTAGACGATGTTCGGCAGCAGCACCACCCCGAGGGCTCCGATCAGCAGGGTTGCGGACAGTGCCAGAAAGCAGATGAGCTGCGTGGAAACGGCGATCGTCATGGTCGGACCTCCTCCCCACCGGCGGGGGCAGCCCATTCAGCGGCGACCTCACTGGGAAGGCGCCCGGCCCGGCGGCGATCCGCGGCGACGCCGTGGGGATCCATCTCGCCTCTGGGCAGATAGGCCAGTTCCCGCAGGGGGGTGACCGAAGCATCGGTGGTCACGTTGGTGGGCAGGCGGCCGAGGGCAACACTGTCGAAGTTGAGGCTGTGGCGGTCGAAGCTGGCCAGCTCGTATTCCTCTGTCATGGAGAGGCAGTTGGTGGGGCAGTACTCGACGCAGTTGCCGCAGAAGATGCATACGCCGAAATCGATGGAATAGTTGCGCAGCTGCTTTTTCCTGGTCTCCTTGTTCATCACCCAGTCGACCACGGGGAGATTGATCGGACAGACCCGGACACAGACCTCGCAGGCGATGCACTTGTCCAACTCGAAGTGGATCCGGCCGCGGTAACGCTCCGAGGGGATCAGCTTCTCGTAGGGGTACTGGACGGTGATCGGTCGTCGCTTCATGTGGTCGAAGGTCACCGCCAGGCCCTGGGTCAGGTAGCGGGCTGCGTCCACAGCGTCGCGGGTGTAGTCACCGACCTGTCTGAGAAAGCCGAACATGGAAAACGTTGGGGGACTTGTGATGGGCCAGAGCCCTGGCGTCGCTGGCACCCATGATGCCCCGGCCCTGCCGGCAGTGGATGCTGTGGGGGTCAGCCACCGAAGACGGCGGGGAAGCTGAGCTTGAGGGCTGCCGTGACCAGCAGGTTGGCCAGGGCAACGGGAAGCAGGAACTTCCAGCCGAAATCGAGCAGTTGGTCGATGCGCACGCGGGGTGTGGTCCAGCGCAGCAGCACGGCGAAGAAAACCAGCAGATAGGCCTTCAGCACCGTCATCACGATGCCGATGGAAGCCGTCACCAGTTGCACCGCCGGAGCATCGATGGACTGGCCCAGCAGCCCCGCCAGCCATTCCACCGGGACCGGGGAGGTCCAGCCACCGAGGTAGAGCACGGCCACCAGCAGGCCGGAGAGCACCAGGTTGATGTAGCTGCCCAGGTAGAAGAGGGCGAACTTCATACCGGTGTACTCGGTCTGGTAGCCCGCCACCAGCTCCTCCTCCGCTTCCGGGAGGTCGAAGGGGGCCCGTTCGCACTCGGCGATGACGCAGATCCAGAAGATCAGGAAGCCGACAGGCTGTCGGAAGATGTTCCAGCTGAGCATCCCGGCGCCTGACTGCTGTTGCACGATGTCGACCGTGCTGAGGGAATTGCTCATCATCACGACCGCCAGCACGGCCAGGGCCAGCGGGATCTCGTAGCTGATCGACTGGGCGGCCGCCCGCAATCCCCCCAGCAGGGAGTATTTGTTGTTGCTGGCATAGCCCGACATCAGCAGGCCGATGGGCTGAATGCTGCTGAGGGCAATCCAGAGGAAGATGCCCACCCCCACATTGCTGATCAGCAGGTTCTGGCCGAAGGGCACGATCAGCCAGGAGAGGATCACCGGCACCAGCACCAGCACCGGCCCGAGGGTGAACAGCAGACTGTCGGCTCTGGCCGGAATGATGTCCTCCTTCACCAGCAGCTTGAGGCCATCGGCCATCGGTTGAAGAATGCCCAGGGCGCCGGCGTATTCAGGGCCGATGCGCTGCTGCATGGCAGCGGAAATCTTCCGCTCCAGCCAGACGGTCACCAACACACCCACCACTGCCGCTGTCAGCACCAACAGCATGGGCAGGGGCAGCCAGAGGGCATGGGCCAGACCTGCGCTCAGTCCCTGGCCCTGCAGCAGCGCGCTGAAGCCGGCCCGCAGATCGATGCCGGCAGCCGGCGTGGCAGTGGTGGCCAGTGACAGCAGGCCCTGAACGCCGGCCGGGAGAGAAGTGCTGATGGCGCTCATCACAAGGGCCGTTCGGCTGTGCTTAGGAAAAGCTACTCAGTGCCGTTGCACCTGGGTTGTCCGGCGGCATTTGCGAAACAGCAGCAGCGGCGGCGGCGGCGGGGGGCCCATCGGCCAGGGCCGACCGGCACCCGCGGGAGTGGGGCGCAGGCTTCAGGGGCGGGCCTCGATGGGCTGCCAGGGGCGTAGCCGATGGCCCACATAGACCTGGGAGGGGCGGAAGATCCGGTTGGCACCCAGCTGTTCCTTCCAGTGGGCCAGCCAGCCAGCCACCCGCGCAATGGCGAAGATCGGCGTGAACAGGTCCTGGGGGATGCCCAGCTTGCGATACACAAGGCCGGAGTAGAAGTCCACGTTGGGGTAGATCCCCCTGGCACCGAAGCGGTCGGCAGCCTGCTCTTCCACCACTCTGGCCAGGTCGTAGCTGGCGTCGCTGCCGAAACGGTCGAACAGCTGCTCCGCAAGGGACTGGAGGATCGCAGCCCGTGGATCCTTGACCTTGTAGACGCGGTGGCCGAACCCCATGATCCGCTTCTTCTCGGCCATGCATCGATCCAGATAGGGGCCCACGTTCTCGACGCTGCCGATCGTGTCGAGCATGTCCAGCACGTCCTCGTTGGCGCCGCCATGGAGTGGGCCCGCCAGGGTGCCCACGGCGGAGGCCACCACGGCGTAGGGGTCCGTCAGGGTGCTGGCCGTGACCAGGGCACTGAAGGTGCTGGCGTTGAGGCTGTGCTCGGCGTGCAGAATCAGACAGGCATCGAAGATGCGAGCAGCCAGGGGGTCAGGCTCCTGCTCCGTGAGCATGTACAGAAAATTCGCTGCGTAGGACAGATCGTCGCGGGGCTGGATCGGATCGTGGCCTTTGCGGATCAGCTGGAACGCCGCCACCATCGTGGGAATCTTGGCCAGCAGGCGGATCGCCGCAGCACGGATGTAGGTGGGATCGTCGAGGGCCCGCCGCGAATAGAACAGTCCCAGGGCCGCAGCGCTGGCCTGCAGCGCATCCATGGGATGGCCGCTCTCCGGGAAGCACTTCATCATGTCGCGGATGCGGAACTTGATGCGACGGTGCGATTTCACCTCCTCGGAAAAGGTGCCGAGTGCTTCAGCGTTGGGTAGGTCGCCCCAGATCAGCAGGTAGGCGGTCTCCAGAAAGCTGCTCCGGATGGCCAGGTCCTCGATGCTGTAGCCGCGATAGGCCAACTGACCAAGCGTGCCCTCCACCATGCTGACGGAGGACTGTGTTGCGGGTACGCCTTCCAGTCCTGGCCTGAAGTCCAAAGGGTTCCAGTGGCGGATGCTCCGCCGCAACCTACAACTCGCGTCGCGCTGTGTGCTGCACCCGGTCCTGGCAGGCTGATGCAGACCTTTGCTGGTGGCTGTTCGGAGCGCTGCGCAGGCGTTCGCCGCTGGTTCAGCAGAGATCCAGCAGGACATGGATGCCCAGCACATCGGTGGCATCGGTCTCGGCCTCCAACCCCAGGCCGAGACCTGCCAGGTGTTTAT
>SRMO01000096.1:23461-32989 GCA_004768415.1 Aphanocapsa feldmannii 277cV
GCGGCCTGGCCCAGCCAACCGGTCGGCGTCCAGCGCCCCAGCCAGCCCACGGTGCCCTCGCTGTCCAGCGCCAACCACAGCTGAGCCTCGCCGAGATCGAGCCGCTCCAGCAGCTTGCGTTGGCGTCTCAAGGCCTTGTTCTGGTTCCGCCTCAGGTTGCTCAGCTGTGGTAGCCAGCGGATGCGGTCGCCCTCCTCCAGGGCCAGGCCCCCGGCTTCGGACTGAATGGTCTGCTGGCGTCCCACGGCCTTCAGCCGCGTCCACACCGTCACGCTGTTGTCCCCCAGCGTCAGGACCCCTGGGCTGTAGCCCGCCCTGGCCATGGCGGGATTGACCCCCGCGATGTCCAGATCCTTGCCGGCGGTGCCGAGCTGCCAACCCTGCCTGCGATCCAGGCCCAGCAGCATCGGTCCCTCGGATGTCCGCACCACGGCTTCGGCCAGGGGCGACTGCTGCTCCCGCAACCAGCGCTCCAGGCTCTGTCCCAGCAACTGTTGCCAGCCCTCTCCGGCAGCCTGCTCAGAACCTGCAGTGCTCACCAGGCTGGCCGGTGCCTGAATCTGCAGGCTGGCGGAGGCGGGGATGGCAAGGCGGTCCGGGGGGGGCATCCCCGCCAGGTGGCCGAGCGCCCTGCGGGTGCGTGCCAGACCGTCGAGGCGCAGGTCGTGGCCGTCGGGTCTCAGCCCCAGCGTCACCTCGTCCACGCCGCTGTCGCCAGGGATGTCCAACCAGCGCTGGATCCCGCTGCTCCGCGCCCGCAGCAACGCCACGGCCCCCTGGGGCCGGTACTGCACGGTGTCGTTGAACTGGGCCCCATGGGCAAGGTTCAGTTCATTGATCTGGGAGACATCCAGGGCCTGCTCCAGTGCTGTCCTGCCGGAGGCCACCAGGACCAGGCGATCGTTCACGAGGGCTGTCGCCAGCGGTTGCAGCTCCCGGCCCAGCAGGGCCGCGCGACCACTGATCAGCTCCATGCCCCGGTGGTCACTCAGCTGCAGTTCCGTACCGGCCAGGGCACGCTCCTGCCAGAAGCGCTGCAGAAAGCGTCTGGCCCCCATGGCGTCACGGCTGGTCAGGGCCAGCAGCCAGCCCTCATCGCCGTCGGGGCCATCGGGCTGCAGGATCGCCAGGCTGGTTTCATGGCCGAGCCAGGGGGCCAGGTCCCGCTGGTAGTCGATACCTGCCGCTGCAAAGGCGCCATCACGCAGCCGGCCCACGGCAGCCCCCGCCTGGCGGCGCTTGCCGATGGAGGCATTGGCCCTGGCGTAGCCCTCCAGGTCCTTGAAGGAGGTGAGCAGGTTGAGGGAAAAAGGAGCGTCACGGGGGATGAAACGCGCCGTCAGGGGAATGCTCGGCTCCAGCTGGGCCAGCCGCAGAGGACTGTGAACCAGCACCGCCCACCAGGCAGCCAGGGCCAGGGCCAGGGCGGCCAGGGCCAGGGCGGTGATGCTGATGAAGAAGCGACGGGTCTGCATCGCGGCCCCTGCTGGGTCGACGGCCATCTTCAATGATCCTCGTCAGGCCCGGCACCGCATGGATGGTGTGTGTGCCTTGAAGAGATCTTCGCCGCAGCGCGGTTCAGCCGCCGAGTCCACCCAACTGCTCCACCACGGTGTCGACGTCCTTGTCACCCCGTCCCGAGCAGCTGACCACCACCTCGCTGCCATCGGCGAGAGCGGGGCAGAGCCGCTCCAGCCAGGCGAAGGCATGGGCGGTCTCCAGGGCCGGAATGATGCCCTCCAGCTCGCTGACCCGCCGCAGGGCAGCCAGGGCATCGCTGTCGGTGACGGCGGCATACTCCGCCCGGCCGATGTCTCTGAGATAGCTGTGCTCGGGCCCCACCCCCGGATAGTCGAGGCCGGCGCTGATGGAGTGGGCCTCCACCACCTGGCCGTCGTCGTCCTGCAGCAGCAGGCTCATGGCGCCATGGAGCACACCGACCCGCCCCGCCGTGATCGTGGCGGCGTGGCGGCCGCTGGCGACGCCCTCACCGGCAGCCTCGATGCCGATCAGGCGCACACCGGTGTCCTGCACGAAGGGGTGGAAGAGGCCCATGGCATTGGAGCCGCCACCGACGCAGGCGATCAGCACATCGGGCAGTCGCCCGAAGGCCTCCGCGCACTGGCGCTTCGCTTCCTCACCGATCACGGCCTGGAAGTCGCGCACCAGCATCGGGTAGGGGTGCGGGCCCGCCACCGAGCCGAGGATGTAGTGGGTGGATTCCACGTTGGTGACCCAGTCGCGGATCGCTTCGCTGGTGGCGTCCTTGAGGGTGGCGGTACCGGCGGTCACAGGCTGGACCCTGGCCCCCAGCAGGCGCATGCGGAACACGTTGAGGGACTGGCGGCGCATGTCCTCCGTGCCCATGTAGATCACGCACTCCAGACCGAAGCGGGCACAGACCGTGGCGGTGGCCACGCCGTGCTGGCCGGCGCCGGTCTCGGCGATGATCCGCCGCTTGCCCATGCGCAGGGCCAGCAGGGCCTGCCCCAGGGCGTTGTTGATCTTGTGAGCACCGGTGTGGTTCAGATCCTCGCGCTTCAGCCAGATGCGGGGACCACCGGAAGGGCGACGGTAGTGGGCGGTGAGCCGCTCTGCCTCATAGAGGGGGGTGGGCCGCCCCCCATAGGTCCTGAGCAGATGGTCGAGCTTGTTGGTGAAGGCAGGGTCCCGCCAGGCCTTTATGGCGGCCTGCTCCAGTTCCGCCAGAGCAGGCATCAGCGTTTCAGGCACGTACTGCCCACCGAACCGTCCGAACCGTCCGAGGCTGTTGGGACGCACCGTCGGCAGCAGGTCTGCCGCCGCCGGCTGGGAAGGCAGGGGGCTGGTCACGGACTGCAGGGGGCTGTGGTGCTGGCAGCCTAGAAACCATCCTCATCTGTAGTCGGCATGGGCAGAAAAGATGGCTGGCGTGAATTCGCAGCACCGGCCACGGCCCGCTCAGCCACGGCCCGTCCAGCCGCTGCCCGGCTCCCCCGCGGGGAGCAGCTGGTGCGGGTGCAGCGCAACAGCAGGGGGCGGGGGGGCAAGACCGTCACCACCATCAGCGGTATCGAAGCGGATGGGGCAACGCTGAAGGCTCTGGCCAAGGCGCTCAAGGCAGCCAGCGGCAGCGGCGGTTCGATCAAGGCCGGCGTGATCGAGCTGCAGGGCGACCAGGTCGAGACCAGCCTCGCCTGGCTGGCCGGGGAGGGTTTCCGGCCCAGGCGATCCGGCGGCTGAGCAGGCCAACGCCGCCACCGCATAGGACAATGCCGCAGCTGCACTGACCCCGTGGTCCATCCCGGCGAACGCAACATCGTCTGGCATCAGGCCTCGGTCAGCCGTGCCGACCGTGCCGGGCAACGCGGCCACCGCAGCGCCATCCTCTGGTTCACCGGCCTGTCCGGGTCGGGCAAGAGCACCCTGGCCAACGCCGTCCATGCCCAGCTCCACGCTCGTGGCCTGGCCGCCTACGTCCTGGATGGCGACAACATCCGCCATGGCCTCTGCAAGGACCTGGGCTTCTCCGCCGCGGACCGCGAGGAGAACATCCGCCGCATCGGCGAGGTGGCCAGACTGTTTCTCGACGCCGGCGTGATCACCCTCACCGCCTTTGTCTCCCCATTCAGGGCGGATCGTGACACTGCCCGGCAGCTGGTGGATGCCGGCGACTTCATCGAGATCCACTGCAGCGCCGATCTCTCCGTCTGCGAGCAGCGTGATCCCAAGGGTCTCTACGCCCGGGCCCGGGCCGGTCGGATCAAGGAGTTCACCGGCATCAGCTCACCCTATGAGGTTCCCGAGAATCCGGAACTGCGCATCGACACCGGCAGCCTCGGCCTGGAGGTCTGCGCGGACAGGGTGATCGCCGCCCTGGGGGAACGGGGTGTGATCTGAGGCAGCCGGTCGATGGCCTGACGGGTCACAACAGGGTGGAAAAGGAGCTGTCTTCCGGTCGAGAGCGCCTGCAGAAGGAGTGCGTAAGAGTTCTCGGAAGGGCTGGCTGACGCGGAAAGCGTTTCCCGGGGGATCGGCAGGATGCCTGTTTCTGCAGGTACGAGCGGTGATGTCAGCTCGGAAACCGATACCATGGTCATCGGGTCATTGCTGGTCTTCTGTTGCCATGCAGGAATCAGGCAGTTTATTTGCGTTATTTGCGCGTGCGCAAGCTGCGGTCGAGCCGGTCCCCGGAGACTCCCGTCGAGTTTGAGATGCGCATAGACCGTCTGGATATCCGCAACTTCCGTTGCTTCGCAGAGCGGACGTTCTCCTTCAATCCGAAATTCACCCTGCTGGTCGGGTCGAATGCTTCCGGAAAGACGGCCATCCTCGAAGTGTTGACCGTTGCCTTGGGTGCCGCGTTGATTCCGGTTCCGGATGCACCGACCCGACCCATCCATCGCCGGGACGTCCGTCGTACCTATCGTCCGATGGGTGAGACCGGACACTTTGTGGAGCACTATCCGGCCCGTATCGAGGCAAGCGGCTCGTTGGACGGGAAAGAATTCAAATGGGTACGTGCATTGAGAACCGCCAAGTCCCGGACGACACGCGGAGAGACCCGATCAATCCGAAAAGCCATGGAGACGTTGGTCCAACAGGCAAGAGACGACGACACTGTGGTCCTTCCCTACCTCGGCTACTATGGCACCGGCCGACTGTGGCAAGAACAACGGCGGAACCCGGGAGGCTCTGTCGAACCGGGCGGCCCGCTCACACGGTACGGCGGCTATCGCAATTGCCTGAAGCCAGGGTCTTCGGTGCGAAACCTGATCGCCTGGATCAAGCGCCTCGCCTTCATCCAGACGCAACGGCGGAATCGCCTCGAAACTCTCCGCTCTGTATATGAGGTCATAGCTCGCTGTGTCGAGAACGCTGTTGCATCGGAGTTCAATTTCGACGAGGATGACCTTGTCGTCGAGTTTGATAACAGGCTACGCGTACCGTTTCGACTTCTGAGTGATGGACAACGGAACATGGCGGCTACCGTCGCCGACATTGCAATGCGCTGCTCGCAGCTCAATCCCCACCTGAACGAGAGGGCACACCTGCTCACCCCCGGCATCGTGCTGATTGACGAGCTCGACCTTCACCTTCATCCGAGATGGCAACGCGATGTGGCAAAGAGCTTGTGCGAGAGTTTCCCCCGTCTTCAGTTCGTCGCCACGAGTCATTCGCCGTTCATCGTTCAGTCCGTGAGTCCGGGCGGCGTGATCAATCTGGACAAGGAGACCGACGCTCCCGAAACGCCGAGCGAGCAGAGCATCGAAGATGTAGCGGAGAACATCATGGGCGTTGCTCAGCCTCAGCGAAGCAAGCGCTTTCAGGACATGGTCGATGCGGCCGAGCGGTACTTTCGAGTCATCGAGAGCTCCGAAGAGGAAGAGGATCCACAGGTGGTGCAGGGACTTCGCGAGCAGCTGGATGAACTCGAAGAACCCTTCGCGGACAACCCGGCCTACGTTGCGTTCCTCCGCCTCCAGCGGACCGCAAGGAATTTGCGGTGATGTCCGGGCAGGAATGGAAAGGAATTCGGAGCGGTGGAAAGTATGCGACGCGTTGACCGTGGACCGTGGCCTCTCGACGAGAAGAATCCAGAGAAGAGGAAGAGGTTCCACCCTAATAAGAAGTATCAGGAGGCAAGGGCCGATCTCTTCGCGAGGCTCGGAGACTATTGCAGCTACTGCGAACGATGTAGGAGCGATCTTCACGTCGAGCACGTCATCCCCAGGAACCACCGAGAAGACCTTGCTGGCGAATGGACGAACTTCCTGCTCGGCTGCAAAAACTGCAATGGAACGAAGAAGGACCGAAACCGGTCACGGAACGGCTACCTCTGGCCCGATGAAAGGGAAAGTTTGCTGGATTTTTCGAGGTACTCTTCTGCCATCGATTGAGTCAACCAGACGAGGGGGCATCCCCGGCCAATGCCTCAACCTTGACCAGCTCGTTTTTGACAAGCTCCTTCAGGGAGCGCCGCAGCTTGAGATCGGGAAGGCCTGCCACGGCAATCAGCACCGGTAACGGGGTGAAGAAGAGGGCACCCAAGAACCATGTAATTCCATTGTACCCCTTCTCACCGGCCACCACGCCAGTCATTAGGCAGAGCGCAAGCAAAAGGAAGATGCCAGCGAGAATGAAAAATCCGAGAAAGGAATTTACCAGCAGGTCAAAATCAGACACTGTTGAAATAATCAAACGCCCTGATTCTACCAACAGAACTCATGTCAGGCCACGATCCCCCTTGTGCTGGTCTTGTAGCGAAGGAGAGAGGGTGCCGACCATTGGCCGACCCGCATCTTGTCAGTGGATTGGTGCGACCTGCCACGTGCCCTTGCCACCAACGGTGGAGATGCCGTAGGAGCCGGGAACATCGCCGTTTGCATCGAAGTCGACGCTGCCAGTTGCCCCTTCGTAGTTGATCGCCTTGCCGGCGGCGATAGCAGCCTTGGCCTTGGCCCATTCGCCGGCGTTGATGATCTCGCCGTCGGGGTCGTTGATCTGGGTCAGTGCCTTGGCAATAGCGGCGCTGTCGGTGCTGCCCGCCTTCTCGATGGCCAGTGCCACCACGAACGTCGCATCATAGCCATGGGCGGCGAAGGGCGCCTGGGGATCGTTGCCCCTGGCCGCGAAGGCATCGGCAAAAGCCATGTGACTGACTGAATCCTCTTCCGATATCGGCTGGGTCAACCAGATGTTGCCCCGCAGTGTGTCCGCGCCGATCCGGTCGATGACCGACTGGTCGACCATGGCGTCACCGCCCAGGAACCGGCTGAACAAGCCGGCCTCGAGGCTGTTCCGGATGATCGTGATGCCCGAGCCGCCGTAATAGGCGAACAGGGCCAGAGCTTCCGCGTCGCCGGCCGAGGCCAGGGTCGCCACTTCGGCCCGATAGCTGGGCTTGGCGGGCTCATGGGCCTGGCTGGCGGTGATGGTGCCACCCAGCTCGGGGAAGGTGGCCGCGAACACCGCCGCGAAACCGGCGTTGTAGTCGTCGTTCGCATAGGTCACAGCCAGTCTGCGGAAGCCCAGGTCATAGGCGTACTGCGCCAGGGTCGCCCCCTGATAGGCATCGGAAGGGACGGTGCGAAACACCCTGCCGTTGTCGTCGAGATCGGTGATTGACGGTGCGGTCGACGTATCGGAGACCGAGGCGATGCCCGCCGGGATGGTGACCGCCTGGGCCATTCCGCTGGTCGCTCCCGAGCAGGAGGCACCAACAATGGCCACCACCCGGTCCACATTGACCACCTTGCTGGCGGCATCGACCGCGGCTTTGGCATCGCACTGGCTGTCGGCCTGGATCATCACCAGCCTGTTGCCGTCAAGGAGGCCCCCAGCGGCGTTGACGTGATCTGCAGCCAGATTGCGACCCGCCAGGATCGGCGCCACCAACTCGGCAATCGGGCCGGTGACGCCGGCAACCGAGCCGACCTTGACATCAGCGGAAAGCGCTGGAGAACTCATCAGCGCGCCGAGGGCTACCACGGAAAGCAGCTTCTTCATGAAGAATCTCTGTCTGTATGGGCCGAGGAGGGCCTGCTGGCTGCAGGGCGCTTCTCCGGTAGCAGCCCCTGCGGACGGCGCTGGAGGATGAACTGCAGGATCAGACCGATCAGGAAAACCCTCACATAGGCGGATCTGACCTGAAGATTGCCGACAGTGTAACCGAATGCAACAAATTCATTGGGCAGGAATCCTGTCAGGATCTGCGTTGCTGACCAGATGGTCCAGATCAGGAAGGCCCCCAGGATGGCTCCCCGGTTGTTGGCCGAGCCGCCGGCGATCAGCATCACCCAGACCAGGAAAGTGGCTGTCACGGGCTCGCTGACCTGGGGATCGATCTGCTTCAGGTACTGCGCCAGCAGGGCACCAGCCAGCCCCATCATGGCGGCACCGATGACGAAGCTCTCGGTGCGGTAGTGGGCCACATGCTTGCCGATGGCGGCCGCCGCTTCCTCGTTCTCCCGGATTGCGGCCATCATCCTCCCCCACGGCGAGACCCTGGCGCGCTCCATCAGGAGGTAGACCACCAGCACGATCAGCAGCACCATCGCCATGAAGGCGATTGCATTCCAGGGAGGCGGCAGGTCTTCGAAGGCTCTGGGAATCTGACTGACCCCCCTTGGTCCGTTCGTCGCCCAGAGCTCGTTCTTGAAGATCAGCCGCAGGATCTCGGCGATGCCGAGGGTGGCGATGGCGAGGTAGTCAGACCTCAGTCGGATGCAGGCCCGGGCAACCCCATAGGCGACGATGGCCGAGAGGACCATGGCGCAGAGCATGGCCAGTGGGATCGGCAGCTCGATTCCACCGATATGGCGGCTGGACAACGGCGTGGTGAGCAGGGCCTGGGTATAGGCACCGACCGCAAGGAATCCAGCGATGCCGGTATTGAACAGCCCGGTGAAGCCCCACTGGATGTTCAGGCCCAGGGCCAGCAGCGCGTAGATCCCGCCCATGGAGGCGAGCGTCACGCCATAGAGCACGTAGCCGTAGAGCTGCTCCATCAGAATCGCCGGCCATGGAGCAGACCCTGGGGTCGCCAGATCAGCATGGCCACCATGATGGTGAAGGCCACCCCGGCCTTGTAGCTCGGACTCAGCAGCGGTTCCGTGCCGATCCAGGGATAGGCCGACAGCTCCTCGACAATCCCGATCACCAGCCCACCGGCCACGGCGCCATAGGGCTTGCCGATCCCTCCCAGGATCGCCGCGGCAAACATCGGTACCAGCAGCCTGAAGCCCATCATGGTCTCGACATGGGTGTCGATCGCGAGGAACACACCCGCCGCAACGGCGAGCACCGAGCCCAGGATCCATGTCATCCGGATCACCGTCTCGGTGTCGATCCCGCAGACCCGGGCCAGCTCGGCATTGTCCGAAGTGGCGCGCATGGCCTTGCCGATCTTGGTTCGCGTGAGCAGCAGGTGCACGGCGACCATCAGCACCACAGCGCCCGTGATGATCAGCAGATGCTTCGGCAGCAGCCGCAGGGGCTCCAGCCAGGCCAGCGGCTGCTCGATGCCTCTCACCAGCGACTGCAGCTGCACGCCCCAGATAAACCGCACGACCGAGCGGATCATCAGCATCATCCCCAGGCTCGCGATCATCAGCATGATCGCGGGTGAGGAACGGAAGGGTCTGTAGAACAGCCGGTCGATGGCAACCGCCAACAGGGCCGTCAGCGCCATTGCCACGGGGGCCACCAGCAGTGGATGGGCACCCGTCAGCAGCACAAGGGTCAACGTGATGTAGACCCCGAAGGTCATGATGTCGCCATGGGCGAAGTTCGCGAATCTGAGGATCCCGAACGTCAGCGAGACCCCGATCGCTCCCAGGGCATAGATGCATCCAAGCACCACACCTGGAATCAGATAGAAGTTGATGAACGTGATCATGGCTGGGCTCCCCTGGGTCGGTCTGCGCTCATCCCCGTCCCCCCAGAAAGAGCCGCGCCACCTCTCTGTCGGCCAGCAGAGCGGCGCCGGTTCCCGTCAGCCGGTTCTCGCCATCGACAAGCACATAGGCACGGTCGGCGATCCCCAGC
>SRMO01000096.1:33033-42189 GCA_004768415.1 Aphanocapsa feldmannii 277cV
CTTGCCTGGCATTCTGCTCCACCATCAGGATCGCCACGCCGCTGCTGTTGATGCGCTTCACCGTCTCGAAGATCACACCCCGGTATCTGGGGCTCAGCCCCGCCGTCGGTTCGTCGAGCATCAGCACCTTCGGCTCCAGCATCAGCGCCCGGCCCATGGCCACCATCTGTCGCTGACCGCCCGACAGCGAGCCTGCCGGCTGGTGCCGCTTCCCGGCCAGGTCGGGGAACAGCCCATAGATCATGTCCACGCTCTCCCGGATGGCGTCGCCACGCAGGTAGGCGCCCATCTCCAGGTTCTCCTGGACGCTCAGTGTCACAAACACGTTGCTCACCTGGGGCACGTAGCAGAGGCCCCTGCGGACCACCCGCTCGGACGGGGTGTCGGTGATCTCCCGCCCCTCCAGCACGATCCGGCCCGCCGAGATGGTCAACATCCCGAAGATGGCTTTCATCACCGTCGATTTGCCCGCCCCGTTCGGTCCGATGATGATCACCACCTCGCCCGGCTTCACAGTCATGGATACGCCGTGCAGGATCGTCGTCTCGCCATAGCCGGCCCTGACCCCCTCCAGCGCCAGCAAGCTCACTGAACAGCACCGCCGAAATAGGCATCGATCACCCGCTCGTCGGCACGTATCTCCTCCATCGAGCCCTGGCTGAGCACCTGTCCCTCGGCCAGCACGATCACCGGGCCGCAGATCGCTTCGATCAGGTCCATGTCGTGCTCGATGATGCAGAAGGTATAGCCCCGCTCCCGATTCAGCCGGGTGATCATCCCGGTGATCCTGCCCAGCAGGGTCGGGTTCACACCCGCCCCAGGTTCGTCAAGCAGCACGAGGCGCGCATCGGTCATCATGGTGCGGCCCAGCTCCAACAGCTTCTTCTGACCACCGGAGAGATTCCCCGCCGGCAGGTCGCCGAGATGGCTGAGACCCAGGAACGCCAGGGCATCCTCGGCCCGCTCCAGCACCTGGGCCTCCCGCGTCCGCACCCGGCCCGGGGCGATCCAGTTGAGCATGATCCTCTCCCCCGGCTGGGCCGGTGCTGCAGCCATCAGGTTCTCCAGCACCGTGAGCCTGGCGAACTCCCTGGGAATCTGGAATGTTCTCAGCAGCCCCATGGCGTAGAGCTGATGCGGCGCCATCCCGGTGATGTCGCGGTCTTCGAAGAGGATGTGGCCGGAGTCGGCCTGCTGGGCCCCCGCGATGATGTTGAAGATCGTTGTCTTGCCGGCGCCATTGGGACCGATCAGCCCGGTGATCGAACCCTTGTCGACCGCGAACGAACAGTGGTCGACCGCCACCATGCCACCGAAGTGCTTGTTCAGATTGTCCACGGTCAGCACAGGGACTGGACCTCCGCGCGGTGCAGCCAGGCAGCGCCTCCATTCAGGTCCATGATCGCAGCGGAGGCAACCCTGCGGGTCCGTCCTGCAACAACCGGTCGACACACCGCCGACCCTGGCGGCCGAGCCGCTGCCAGCAGGGTTCGCTGCGGCATCAGCCCATCTGCTCCAGGTAGGTCCGGGCTCCCAGCTCCTGAAGCCTGGCGTCCTTGTCGCGCACCGTCTGCCGCAGCTCGTCCCGGTAGGCGCGCACCGCCCCGGCCAGGCCAGGATCGGCGGTGGCCAGGATCTGGACCGCCAGCAGGCCGGCGTTGAGGGCATTGCCGATGGCCACCGTGGCCACCGGGATGCCGGCGGGCATCTGGACGATCGAGCAGAGTGAGTCGAGCCCGGACAGGGCCTTGCTGCGCACGGGCACCCCGATCACCGGCAGTTCCGTCAGTGCCGCCACCATGCCTGGCAGATGGGCGGCCCCACCGGCACCGGCCACGATCACCCTCAGCCCTCGACCACTGGCGGCCTGGGCGTAGTCCGCCATGGCCATGGGCGTGCGATGGGCCGACAGCACCCGCACTTCATGGCGCACCCCGAAGCGGCGCAGTACCGCGGCAGCGGGTTCCATGCTGGGCAGATCCGAATCGCTTCCCATCACGATCCCCACCAGGGGGGGGCTGTCGTTGTCCATCGGTCGGGGCGTGGAGGGTCCGATTGTCCCGGGTCCCGCCTGTGCATGCCATGGTCGGAACCCTGCCGATCGACAATTGGGATCGACTGCAGTCCCCGGCTTGACACAGCTGACCCAGGTACGCCTGCCCGGAGAGCCCGGTAGCTGGCGGGTGGCGCTTGATGGTGCTGGACGCATCACCGGCCTGGCACCGGAGCGTTCCGGCAGCTGCTACCGCGGCCAGAGCTGGCATGGGGACTGGTTGTCGCCGGCGGGAGTGGATCTGCAGATCAACGGAGCGATGGGACTGTCCTTCGCCCACCTGACACCCGAGCAGCTGCCCCAGCTTGATCAGTGCCTCGATTGGCTCTGGCGGCAGGGACTGGAGGCGATCTGCCCCACCCTGGTGACAGCGGCGCCAGGGCAGATCCGCCGAGCGCTGGGCCAGCTGCAGGCTGCCCGGGTACGGCACAGGGCCAGCCGTTGCCGCCTGCTGGGTGCCCATCTGGAGGGCCCTTTCCTGGCTGCATCCATGCGGGGCGCCCATCCGGCCGCGCTGCTGCAGCCCCTGACGCTGGAGCGGGTTGCCGGTCTGATCGAGGGCTTCGAGGCCGACATCGCCATGATCACCCTGGCGCCGGAGCTGGAGCCGGATCAGCGCAGCCTGCAGTGGCTGGCAGCCCGGGGGATGCAGGTGTGCCTGGGCCACAGCGAAGCCGATGCCGCCATGGCCAGGCGGGCCTTTTCAGCTGGCGCTGCCATGGTCACCCATGCCTTCAATGGGATGGTGCCGCCCCATCATCGTGCGCCGGGTGTGGTTGGCGCCGCCTGCCTGACGCCGGGCGTTGCCCTCGGCCTCATCGCCGATGGGACCCATGTCCACCCCGACATGGCAGTGCTGCTGCAGCGCATGGCCGGTCCCGACCTGGTGCTGGTGAGTGATGCCCTGGCGCCCCTGGGATTGCCCGATGGCTGTTATCCGTGGGATCAACGACAGATCGGCGTGGCGGAGGGCATCTGTCGCCTGCCTGATGGCACCCTGGCGGGCACCGCCCTGCCCCTGCTGGAGGGTGTGCGGAACCTGGCCCGCTGGAGCGCTGATCTGCAATCGGCAATTCTGGCGGCCACCTGGCGGCCGCGCCGGGCCCTGGGCGAACGACGACGCCTGCCGGAACTGCTGCAGGGTCTTCCCCTGTGCCAGGCCCTGCGCTGGCATGGCAGCAGCGACAAGCTCAGCTGGGAGCGCGCCGCCTGAGCCGCCGCTGCCCTGGCAATGCCTGTCTGTGGAGCATTACCAGGGGTTTGAAGCAGGAGCCGGGCAAGTCCGGCCGGGGTCAGGACAGGCGTGGGGGCAGGATCGCGGAGGCGTGGCTGATCAACCTGTGTTCGGGAAGCTCCGGGAAACCGGCAAAAGCCGAAGCTCCGCGCCATTGCGATGCAATGGATCTCAGCAGGGGCAAAGGCGAAATCATGGGTAATCCAGAGTGTCCTTGGGGAATCTCCGGACAACCGGCGCAAGCTGCAAGTCGGCCCTTGCAGGATCATGAATCTCGGCGATAGGATGTGGAGAATACAAGGTTTCTCAGAGATTACCTAAGGAACCGCTGAGAAACCGCTGAAATCAACCGTTTCAACACCGAAAAGCCTTCCTACCACTAGGGAGATTCTGGAAAACTGGCACAAGCCACAAGTCGCTCCTTGCAGCGTGATGTATCTCAGCAGGAGAATGCGGAGAATAAGGAATTTTCCAGTGTTTTCCTAGCAGTGGGGTCGAAGATACGAGATTTTCCAGAAGCTCCTTAGCGCAAGCGGTCCGCGCTTTTCAGGAGACCCCTAATCATCGTTCGATAGGTCGGACCTGTTGCAGAGATCGCTCAAGTCCGAGCAGCAGTAAACGTGTCTGACATCACACCAAGTGCCATTTCTTTCCATCGTATTAGATCCAGTTAAATGCCATGTATAGTCTGGACAGGCCTTCCTATCGACCTTTGCAACAACTGTTCCAAGATCCGAGCACTCGTTCTTGGCTGCTACATCGACTATACTCCAAATGCCTATATCATTATCCCACTCTGCTGTCAGACATTCGGCATCCTCGTGCTTGATTCTATCTTTGGTATCACAAGCGGCATGGGCTTGACCAGCAAGCACCATCACCCACAAGAGCACAATGGCTGGCGAGATGCCGTGGAACTTACTCCATTTCATCCCAAGGTTCTGCGTTGAACAATGGGAGTTTAACGCAGCTATGCGAGACTGTCAAGGTTATGGCAAGGAACCTCTGAACAGGTCCCTTTTCCTCCTGATAAGCCTTTGAAAAACCTTGTGGGGAGAGGGAAGTCAAAGCCTGCTGGTGCCTGATTCCGGCTAAATTCAGAGATTCCCTGAGGAAGCTCTGAAAAACCGGCGTACGCCGCAAGTCGGCCCTTGCAGTGCAATCAATCTCGGCGATGGAACGCGGAGAATGAGGGGGTTCCAGGAGCTTTCCTAAGATCCGCTGCATTGTGCTTACCAGCTCCGATGGATCCCAGCACCGCCCCAGGACCCGCCAGTGTTGTCACGGAGAAGGAGGTGGTGCGCAGCTACTTCAACAGCAAAGGGTTCGAGCGCTGGAACCGCATCTACAGCAGCAGCGACGACGTGAACCGGGTGCAGCGCAACATCCGCTGCGGGCATCAGAAAACCCTCGACACCCTGCTGGACTGGCTCGATGCCGATGGAGATGTGACCCAGCGCAGCTTCTGTGATGCCGGCTGCGGCGTCGGTTCCCTCACCCTGCCCCTGGCCCGGCGCGGTGCCCGTTCCATTGCCGCCAGCGACATCTCCCAGGCCATGGTGGAGGAGGCGTCCCGTCGTGCCCGGACCACGCTGGACGATCCCACGTCGATCAGCTTCCACACGGGCGATCTGGAGACCATCGAGGGGCACTACGACACGGTGATCTGCCTCGATGTCTTCATCCATTACCCCCAGCCCGCTGCCGAGACGATGGTGCGCCATCTGGCATCCCTGGCCGAGCGCAGACTGCTGGTGAGCTTTGCCCCCTACACACCGCTGCTGGCGGTGCTCAAGCGGATCGGCAGTCTCTTCCCCGGCCCCAGCAAGGCCACCCGTGCCTACCAGCTGCGTGAGCAGGGCATTACAACGGCCCTTGGGGACTGCGGCTTCCGGCCCACCGGCCGCAATGTGCTCAACACGGCACCCTTCTACTTCTCACGCCTGATCGAGTTCGAGCGCTGCTGATCCGTGCGTGGCCGCCCCCGCCTCCTGGCGCTCTTCGTGCGTTCGCAACCCTGCCGGCAGGGGCGCCTCCAGGCTCAGCGGGACGGTGCCAGCCGGTGCCGACAGCACCAGACGGTGGGCATGGAGCTGGTAGCCCATATCTCCCGGCAGGGCGGTGCTGCCGCAGCGGCGGCCACCGCCGGGGGCATAGAGCGGGTCACCCACCAGGGGCGCTCCTGCCCGGGCCATGTGGATGCGGATCTGGTGGGGGCGTCCGCTGAGGATGGTCACCGTCACCAGATCGCCCAGGGGACTGCGCTCCAGCAGCTCGTAACGGCTCTCGCTGGGGAGACCTGTCGCCAGCGCAGCCCAGAGGTGCCCGCAGCAGGGATCCGGCACCATGCCGATGGCGGTCCCCATCACCCCCTGCTGCGGCAGCACGCCGGCCCTCACCAACGCCCGGTAGGTCTTGGTGCAGCGTGCCCCGCTGGGATCTGCGGTCCTGGCCAGCGTGGCAGTGCTGTCGCGCAGGGCAGCACTCAACCAGCTGCGGGTGCTGGCTTGCCGCGCACACACCACCAGCCCGGAGCTGCCGCGCCCGAGGCGGTGCACTGGCCGCGGCGGTTGATCCGGTTCGCTGAGGGTGAGGCGGTGCAGCAGGGTGTGCTCGAGGAAGCCCCCCGCAGGCATCACCGGCAGACCGCTGGGCTTGTTGACCACCAACAGGTCGCCGTCGTCATGGATGACCTCGAAGCGCAGGGGCACCTCCGGCTCCTGCCAGGGGGGACGCCGCCAGGCCAGCTGATCACCCCGCTCCAGACGACAGTCCTGATGGCAGGCCAGCCCGTTGCGGCTCAGCTCACCCGCCTGCAGGCGCCGCCGCCAGACTTCAACCGGGGAATGGGCGTAGCGTGTGGCATAGAACGCCGAGATCGCCACGCCGGCGTCCCGCGGCATCACCCTGTCGTGGTAGGTCCAGCCCCGGTTGAGGGCCATGGCTGCGCTGCAGGGCCTCAGTTCACCAGGTGGTGTTCCAGGGCATAGCGCACCAGCTCCGTGCGGCTGGCGGTGCCGGTCTTGTTGAACAGCCGGCTCACGTACTTCTCGACGTTGCGAATCGAGGTGCCGAGCCGCCCGGCGATCTCCTTGTTCATCAGGCCATCGGCCACCAGCTGGAGCACGCTTGCCTCGCGAGGCGTGAAGCTGTGGTGCACGGTGCCGGCCATGGCAGTCGCCCCGCCACCGCCGCCGCCCCGCTGCAGCAGGCTGCGGATCTCGATGATCTGCTGCGCCATCTGTCCCATGTCGGTGTCGGCATAGCGGGCGGCTTCCGCCAGGAGGCGCTGCTGACGGGACAGCACGTTGCGCACCCGCACCACCAGCTCGTCGGGATCGAAGGGTTTGGGGATGTAGTCATCCACACCGGCCATGAAGCCCTCGATCCGATCCGACGTCATGCCTTTGGCGGTGAGAAAGATCACCGGGATCCCGGAGAGCCGCTCGTTGCCCCGCAGCCGCTTCAGGAGGCCATAGCCATCCAGGCGAGGCATCATCACGTCGCTGATCACCAGCTCAGGCATCAGGCGCTGGGCCTTCTCCCAGCCTTCTTCGCCGTCACTGGCAGTGGCCACCTCGAAACCTTCCTCCTGCAGATAGGCCTCCACAGCACCGCGCAGACCTGGCTCGTCATCCACCAGGAGCAGCTGGGCCGGGGTCCGGGGGCTGGCTGCCTTGTCCTCGGCGGCGGTCTGGCTGGGATTCTCCACGGGCGCCCGGAGACTGGCATCACGCTATGCCCGCCACCCCAGTTCTGGCCAGTGAGCGACTGCCTGGGGTTGTCCGTCTGCAGAGATGTCCGCAGGGGCGGGCTTTCCGCCCTCCACGCCAGGATGGACACCGATTGATGGGATGTGCCCTGACTGCAGCGCTGCCCTACCTCGACCATAACGCCAGCACCCCCTGTGCAAAGGAGGTGCTGGCGGCCATGGAGCCCTTCTGGCGGGGCCACTTCGCCAACCCCTCCAGCCGTGGCCACCGTGCCGCTCTGGAGGCCGGTGCCGCCGTCGAGCAGGCCCGCCGCGAGCTGGGTCGGTGCCTGGGCTGCGACCCGGGCTGGATTCACTTCACCAGCGGTGCCACAGAAGCTGACAACCTGGCCATCAAGGGAGTCTGTGAAGCCCGGATGGACCGGGGCCGCCATCTGGTCACCGTGGTGAGTGAGCACCGTGCCGTGCTGGATCCCTGCCGCTACCTGGCCGGCCTGGGCTTCACCCTGACGGAGCTGGCGGTGGATGCTTCGGGTCGGCTGGATCCGCTGCAGCTCGAAGCGACGCTGCGTGCTGACACGATCCTGGTCAGCGTGATGGCCGCCAACAATGAAACCGGCGTCCTGCAGGACATTCCCACCATCGCGGCAGTGTGCCGCCGCAGGGAGGTGCCGTTTCACTGCGACGCAGCCCAGGCCTTCGGCCATGTGCCCCTGGCCTGCGGGGAGGCAGGCCCTGATCTGATCGCCCTCAGTGCCCACAAGCTCTATGGCCCCAAGGGTATGGGCGCGCTGGTGGTGCGGGACGGTCTGCGGCTGGCACCCCAGCTCCACGGCGGTGGCCAGGAGGGGGGACTGCGCAGCGGCACTGTGAGCACACCGCTTGTGGTGGGCTTCGCCAAAGCTGCCCAGCTGGCCCATGCGGATCGGGGGGAGCGCAGTGCTCGCCTCGGCAGGCTGCGGGAACAACTCTGGCAGGGACTGCTGCAGGGGCTTCCCGCCTGGGTGGATCCGCTGCGCAATGGCCGTGCCGACCAGACGCTGCCCCACACCCTCAACGTGTCGTTCCGTGGTGTCGATGGCGCCCGCCTGCACAGCACGCTGCGGCGCCGAATCGCTGTCAGCAGCGGCTCCTCCTGCAGCAACGGCAAACCATCCCACGTGCTGATGGCCATGGGGCGGAGTCGCGGGGAAGCCGAAGCATCCATCCGCTTCGGGCTGGGACGTCAGACCCGGCCGGTGGAGATCGACAGGGCCGTGGAGGCTGTCACGCAGACCCTGGCCTCCCTGCGGCACTGAGCCAGGTGGTCCGGCGCTGATGACACGACCCTGACCCTGCCGAATCCCTGCCGTGACGCTGGCCGCGCTGGATCGGTGTCGGGAGCGGTTCAGGGGGATGGCCCGGCTTTGCCTTGCCCGTCTGCAGATCCGCCACCGGACAGCGGGGAGGGTGTTGCGTGACCGCAGCGACAGGCCAGACGCAGCCTGGCGGAGCGACTGCGGGGATTGGCTTTCGCTTCACGCTCACTGGTCATGATCGGCTTGCGGGTGAGGCGCTGCAGACGTGGGTCAGCGAGAAAGGCCCGTTTCACCAGCCGGTCCTCCAGGGAATGAAAGCTGATGATGCCGATCACACCACCGGGGACCAGCCAGTCGGGGGCATCCCGCAGCAGCCGCTCCAACACCTCCAGCTCACGGTTCACGGCAATGCGCAGGGCCTGGAAGGTGCGGGTGGCCGGATGGATGCGGCCATGGCGTCGCTTTGGGGGATAGCAACGGGCCACCAGCTGGGCCAGCACCGCCGTGCCTTGGAGGGGACGTTGTTCGACCAGGCGCCGCGCGATGCGCCGGGCGTAACGCTCCTCCCCATAGGTGTGGATCAGGTTGGCAAGTGCCTGTTCATCGAGACGGTCGATCAGCTGCGCCGCCGTTTCACCGTGATCCGGGTTCATGCGCATGTCCAGGGGGCCATCGTGGCGAAAGCTGAAGCCCCGCCCGGGGCCATCCAGCTGCGGGCTGCTGACCCCCAGATCCGCCAGCACCCCGCTGAACGGTTGGGCCGGGATGAACGCACCGAAGTTGCCGGCCACGATCTGCCAGCGGCCCGCCAGGGGGTCCAGGTGGCGGGTCGCGGCCGCCCGGGCCCCGGGGTCCTGAT
>SRMO01000096.1:42265-60096 GCA_004768415.1 Aphanocapsa feldmannii 277cV
CCTCCAGCAGCAGCCGGCTGTGGCCGCCGCCGCCAAGGGTGCAATCCAGCAGCCGGCCCGGCAGGGGCAATCCCGCAAAGCCCTGCAGGACCTCCCGCTCCAGCACCGGCCGGTGTTCATACGTGCCTGTGGAAGCGCTGGTCACGGGCTGGCGGCGGCACAGTGGCGGGCCGATGGCAGGATCCTCCCTAGGATCCCAACCCACAGCCAGGCCACCGATGACGCAGCTGGAAACGCGCACGGAGCCGATGGTGGTCAACTTCGGCCCCCATCACCCCTCCATGCATGGGGTGTTGCGACTGGTGGTGACCCTGGACGGCGAAGACGTGGTCGACTGCGAGCCCGTGATCGGGTATCTGCATCGCGGTATGGAAAAGATCGCGGAGAGTCGCACAAACGTGATGTTTGTGCCCTATGTGAGCCGCTGGGACTACGCCGCCGGCATGTTCAACGAAGCCGTCACGGTGAACGCACCGGAACAGCTGGCTGATATCCAGGTGCCCAGGCGCGCGAACTACATTCGTGTGCTGATGCTGGAGCTCAATCGCATCGCCAACCACCTGCTCTGGCTTGGCCCCTTCCTCGCCGATGTCGGTGCCCAGACTCCCTTCTTCTACATCTTCCGCGAACGGGAGATGATCTATGATCTCTGGGAGGCGGCGACGGGTCAGCGGCTGATCAACAACAACTATTTTCGCATTGGTGGGGTAGCTGCTGATCTGCCCTACGGTTGGCTGGAGAAGTGTGAGGACTTCTGCGACTGGTTTGGCCCCAAGATCGATGAATACGAGCGGCTGATCACCAGGAATCCGATCTTCCGTCGCCGCATCGAAGGCCTCGGCACGATCACGCGGGAGGAGGCCATCAACTGGAGCCTCTCCGGCCCGATGCTGCGGGCTTCAGGCGTGGTCTGGGACCTTCGCAAGGTGGATCACTACGCCTGCTACGACGACTTCGACTGGGATGTGGCCAGCGCCAGCGAGGGTGACTGCTACGCCCGCTATCGGGTGCGCATACAGGAGATGCGCGAATCGCTGAAAATCCTTCGCCAGGCCTGCAGTCGGATTCCCGGTGGCCCCACCGAAAACCTCGAAGCCAGGCGCCTCGACGAGGGCAGGAAGAGCAGTTGGTATGACTTTGATTACCAGTTTCTGGCCAAGAAGGTTGCCCCCACCTTCAGGATCCCCGAGGGTGAGCTCTATGCGCGGGTGGAGACGGGAAAGGGCGAGCTTGGGGTGTATCTGATCGGCAGCAACGACGTGACGCCCTGGCGTTGGAAGATTCGTGCCCCGGATTTCAACAACCTGCAGATTCTTCCCCACCTGCTCAAGGGCGTGAAGGTAGCCGACATCATGGCGATCCTCGGATCCATCGACGTGATCATGGGCTCCGTTGACCGCTGATCGATCCACGGATCCAATTGTGACGGGATCCCGGTTTGCCAGAGTGTCTGTGTCTGCTCGATCCTCCAACGCACGATCTTTCTCTTCAAGCAGGTACCTGCCCCTGGGTCTGTTATCCTATCTGGCAGCACGTGCCTGGCTCTGGCAGCATCTTCCTGGAATCTCCTGCCCCTTGCGAGCGAGCACGGGTGTGCCATGCCCAGGTTGTTTCCTCACACGCTCAGCCATTTACGCCCTGCGCGGTGATCTTGGCCAATCTTTGCATTACCATCTTTTTGGTGTGCCCTCATTGGCTTACCTGATTGTCATTGCA
This sequence comes from Aphanocapsa feldmannii 277cV, assembly GCA_004768415.1. Classification (GTDB taxonomy): domain Bacteria; phylum Cyanobacteriota; class Cyanobacteriia; order PCC-6307; family Cyanobiaceae; genus Aphanocapsa_A; species Aphanocapsa_A feldmannii. Next base: position 43,982 of record SRMO01000096.1, read on the forward strand.
ATCAGGTCGATGCAGCAAAAGAAACTGTATTTGCCACGACATCATCATTTTTCTCTGCTAATTATTCTGGCCATTTTTATTTTTTATTGGTTGGCAAGATTGTTAGGATTCTATCTTTTTAATTTCAGTGTCTTTCCAACTGACTAGGGAGATTCCGGACAATCCAAGCAAGTGAAGCTGACCCCCGGCCTCAGCCCCATTGGCGGTAACCATGGCGGCAGTTGAGCTGTGAGTTTATCCAGGGCTCCCCAAGGAACTTCCGGGAAACCTGCAAAAGCCGCAGATTGGCCATTGCACCGCAATGGATCCCAGCAAGCGCAAAGGCACAATCAGGGGCGTTTCAGAGCTCCCCTGGCGAGATTACTCCAAGCCAGGAAACCTCTGGATGAATGCCCAACTGTTGCTGGTGAACCAATCAGAGCTGCAGGTAGCCAAGGCGACGTCATCTCCCTGGGACTACCGATACAACAGCCTCGGGAAAAGCACAGCAAGGGGGCAGCAAGGGGGCTGCCCTTTTTTCTGGCTTCAGATTCGCTTGCACTGACTGTTGCTGGCCTGTTTCCGGCTCAGGCGACGTCATGCCAGTCCCCTGGCTGGTGGCTGGGGTCTCGTTCTGCCTCAGTGCGCTCACTCTTTGTTGCTTGGGGCGACGTTGCCTGGGGCGACTGTCTCCAGGGCTTCATGGCGGCTGGTGTCGAACCCGCCATCCAGAAGGTCTTCCATGCCCAGGCGCTCCAGACGTTGACGCACGCGCCCACTGGCCCCCACCAGGAAGATCCTGCGACCCTTGGCATGGGCCGCCTGGACAATGTTCTCCAGAGCCAGGGCCGCCGTCACGCCAATGCGTGGCACTTCGGAGACATCGAGAATCAGGGATGTGTAGTTCTCCACCAGGGCCAGCCGTTCGGTGATGCCCTTGGCGGCGCCGAAGCTCATCGGTCCACTCAGCCGGAAGAGCATGGCCTTGCCACGACACTGGTCCAGCAGCACCCGGTCTTCCCAGGGCAGCTCGTGGTCGCCCTCGGGCGCATTGGCCTCCTCCATGCCCTCCAGCTGGGTTTCGGTGAGGCCTTCGATCGTGAGCATGTTGGCCACGAAGACACCCACAAGCACAGCCCAGATCAGGTTCCAGAACACCGTCATCAGCAGCACACCATACATCAGCACGGCGGTTTTCGAGGAGAGACGATGGGCCCGCAGCAGGAAGCCCCAGTCGATGATGTCAAGCCCCACCTTGATCAGGATTCCCGCCAGCAATGCGTTGGGAATCCTGGCTGCCAGGGGGCCGGCACCCAGCAGCACCACCAGCAGTGCAGCGGAGTGCACCATGCCGGAGAGGGGCGTGCTGCCGCCGGACTTGACGTTGATGACCGTGCGCATGGTGGCGCCGGCGCCGGGAAGGCCATTGAAGAGGCCCGCCACGGTGTTGCCGATGCCCTGGCCGATCAGCTCTCGCTCCGAGTCGTGGCGTGTCTGGGTGATGTTGTCGGCAACCAGGGATGTCAGCAGTGAGTCGATCGCTCCCAGCACCGCCAGCACCAGACCGGCCTGGATCACAGTGGGCAGATGGTTGCCGAAGTTGGGCATGCTGAACTGCAGGCCTCCTTCAGGAATATCGCCAACGCGGGGAATAATGTCGCCCTGGCCAAAGGCCAGCACGGAAATCGGCGTCACAATCAGCAGCGCCAGCAGGGGTGAGGGCACCGCCCTGGAGATCCGCTTCGGTGTGAGGAAGACGATGCCCAGGGTCATCACACCAATGCCCGCCGCTGCCCAGTTGGGTGTGAAGTTGGCGAAGAGCATGGACAGGGAATCCACCACCCCACCCTTGGTGCTGATGCCCAGGAAGGGGCCCACCTGGATCAGCAGGATGATCACCCCGATGCCGGACATGAAGCCGGAGATCACCGAGTAGGGCACCAGGGTCACGTACCGGCCCAGGCGCAGCACACCGAAGAGGATCTGGAAGAGACCGCCCACCACCACGGCTGCCATGACCAGTGGCAGGGCTTCTCCACTGGCCAGGGACTGGTTGACGCCCACGGCTGCCAGGCTGGCCATCACGCCGGCCACGGTCACGCTCATCGGTCCGGTGGGACCAGAGACCTGGGAGGGCGTGCCGCCGAAGAGGGCGGCGAAGAAGCCCACGATCACCGCTCCGTAGAGACCGTAGATGGCGCCGCCTTCACCGAGGGCCGCGTTGCCGAAGGCGAGGGCCAGGGGAAGGGCAACCACCGCCGCGGTGATGCCTCCGAAGAAGTCGCCCTTGACGTTGCGAAAATGCAGGCCGTGCACCGGCTTGAAGGACACCATCAATCTGCTGCTCCAGAAGGACGAGGCTAGGTTGGCAAGAGACCGCTGCCCTCGCCACATCTACATCCTCAATGGTGCAGAACCAGCCCTGCAGTGAGACTTGTTTGTGAGAGCCCAACCCGCTTGAGCTTTCGGTCAAGCAAGCTTCAGGCCCTGGGTTCCGGCTGCAGCTGCGGCGCGTGGCCTTGCTTTGCCGGCCAGGCTGAGCCAAATCCGGCCTGAGCATACGGAGGTCATGAACCCGTGTCATATGCCGGGCGCCAGTGAGACAGCCACAGGCCGTGCGGCAGCGCGGCGCCCCCCTGGTGTTGTCGCTGACCGGCATGATGGCGCTGCCGGCCCGGGTCCCGGTCAGCCCCTCCCAGGGATCGGCCCCTAGTCTTGTCTTACCTGTCGGACAGCGCCGAGCCGATGCCGCACGCCTCAGCCCTGCGCTCCGTGCCTCGCCGGTTTGTGGCTCCGCCCGCCCCCTGGAATCCCACGGTCGGACTGTTTTTCAGCGGTTACCTGCTGGCGGCGATCACCGTCTGGGGCTGGTTTGTGGGCCAATGGCCCCTCTACCTGCTGGTGGCACTGGGATTCCTTGCCCTCCACCTCGAGGGAACCGTCATCCATGACGCCTGCCACCAGGCTGCCCACCCCAACCGTTTCTGCAACGCGGTGATGGGCCACGGGGCGGCGCTGCTGCTTGGCTTCAGCTTCCCGGTGTTCACCCGGGTCCACCTGATGCACCACGCCCATGTGAATGACCCCCGCAACGACCCGGATCACATCGTTTCCACCTTCGGCCCCCTCTGGCTGATCGCACCACGATTCTTCTACCATGAATTCTACTTCTTCAGGCGGCGCCTCTGGCGGCGTCACGAACTGCTCGAGTGGGCTCTGGCCCGTGGACTGTTCCTGACCATCGTCATCTCGGCGGCTCTTCACGGTTTTCTGCCCTTCATCTTCAATTGCTGGTTTGCTCCAGCCCTGATGGTTGGTGTCACCCTGGGCCTCTTCTTCGACTATCTGCCCCACCGGCCCTTCACGGAGCGCAACCGCTGGCGCAATGCCCGTGTCTATCCGGGCAGCCTGATGAATCTGCTGATCATGGGACAGAACTACCACCTGGTGCACCACCTCTGGCCCTCGATTCCCTGGTTCGAGTACAAGCCTGCCTACGAGGCCACCAGACCCCTGCTCGATGCCAAGGGCTCGCCCCAGCGGCTGGGCATCTATGAATCCCGCAAGGACCTGCTGAACTTCCTCTACGACATCTTCCTCGGCATCCGCAGCCACAGGCGCAACCGCAGTCGGCTTCGCCCCATCGCCGGGCTGCTCCCCTCACGGCGCTGGCGCCGCCACACCCTGGCCCTGCTGCATCGCACAGCGATCTCGCCGATTCGCTGAGGTCCCGGCGGTGGCCGCTCCGCTGCAAGGATCAGACCCTCGCCTCAGGCCTTCGTCTCGCTGATGGCCGGCTGTGCCGCTGGCAACCGGCTCAGCTCACGATGATTCTGGGCACCCTGATGAAGTCCCCTTCGCGCAGGGGCGCCAGATCCAGCAGCTCCTCGCGCACCTGGGTGGGACTCACCCGGTCTGCACGGGTCACGTTGACCACCTCGACAGCGCGGGTGGTGGGCGGCACACCCTCGGTGTCCACCGCCTGCAGGTGTGCCACGTAGTCGAGGATTGTCTCCAGCTGATCGCTGTAGGTGGCGATCCGCTCTTCCGGCAGATCAAGTCGCGCCAGTTGCGCGACTTTGCGCACATCGGCGGGGGTGATGCGACTCATTGGGCAGCAGCGGCGCACAGCTGCGCCGACCCTAGGGCCCCTGCCCGGCAGCCTGGCGCCCCCGCTCAGTCCTGCAGAAAACGCTTCAGGTCCTCTGTCAATGCCGTGGCCGCCAGTTCAAGCAGGATGCTGCCCGCTGCGGCACTGGCCAGGGAAGGATCGGACCCCATGCGTCCATCCGGGTGGCGACGGCGAAAATCCGCCGGCCCGGCAATCGGGCCTGGCGGTCCCGGATCCGGCAGAGGGCGCAGCTTGGCCGCCAGCCCGGGATGGAGGTGCAGGGTGAGGGCGATCTCGCTTGGCGTGGCGTGGTGACCTTCCTTGTCGCCATAGAGCTGTCTGGCCTTCGCCATCACTGGGCCAGCCATGAACCAGTTGGCCAGCTTGCAGCGCAATCCGGCTGCCGCCGGCAGCCCGAGGGCGGCGGCTCTGCCGTAGGCCTCGCTGAAGGCCGCTTTGCTGGTGGCGATGTTGCCGCCATGGCCGTTGATCACATAGATCCGCTCGAATCCATGGCGTGCAAGGGACACCACCAGATCACGCATGACCGCCAGCAGGGTGCTGGGTTGAAGGCTCATGGTGCCGGCAAAGCCCAGGTGGTGCTCCGCCATGCCGAAGGCCTGGGCCGGGGTGACCAGAACGCCGCTGCGTTGCGCCACCTCCCGGGCCACGGCCTCGGCGGTGAGGGTGTCGGTGCCGATCGCCCCCGTGGGCCCGTGCTGTTCGGTGGACCCCAGCGGGATGATCACGCCCTTGCAGGACTGCAGGTAGGCCTCCACCTCCGGCCAGCTGCGCAGCTGCAGGCGGACATCGTGTTCAGAAAGGGTCGCGATGGCCATGCTGACGATCTGGCTGCGTTTCAATGCGCCTAGATTGGCAAGCAAGACACGTCGGTCGGGAGATCGGTGTGCACTGCGGAGCCCCCATGCTCGACCGCAAGCTCTACCAGTTGCAGCAGGATCAGGCTCCGGTCTGGATCTTCCTTTCCGACCAGCAGCGCTGGATCGAGCAGGCCGAGGTGGTCGAGGTCTGCGGAGGGTTGGTGACCCTGCGCTACGAGACGGATGAAGACGATGAACTCCAGGCCTGGGAAGAGCTGGTGCGCATCGAGGCCATCGGTTCGGTCATGACCCGCCTCTCCGGGGTCTGCCGTAGCGGCAGCAGCGATGACCTACCGGTTTCCGACGACTGCCCGGAAGCGGAACAGCTGGGACGCCGTCCGGCACAGGCCAGCGACGGGGTCGCCCCGCTGCAGGGCGACGAGCGTTGTAACGAGCCTGGCGAAGCCTGAGCCGTTGGGGCCGCTACGCAACCGCTGTGCAGACTCGGCTGGAGACCATGGCCATGGCCTCGGAGAGGGCGGATTCAGCAGTCCCACGCCCTGCCTGGCCAGGGTTCAGTGGGCGCTGCCGTTGCCGTCGTACTTGTCAGTGTCGTAATAGCCACCACGGCCACCGAAGAAGAACGCCGTCAGCACGAACAGCACCGCCAGCCCAGGCAGCACGCTGCTGAGAGCGAGGCTTGTACCGTCCATGGCAGGTGGGTTGCTGAGGAAACCCGCTCATTCTGACCATGCCTGCCGCGACAGCAGCGGCAAAGGTGGAGCTGCATGCCGACCATGCCGTTGCCTGAGCTGGATCAGCCCTTGCCGCCGGCCTTCTTCGCCCGGGCTGCCGAGCGGGTGGGCCCGGACCTGATCGGCTGCCTGCTGGTGCGGCGCGATGCCGGGGGATTGCTGCGCTGGGGTGCGATCGTGGAGACTGAGGCCTACTGCCAGACCGAGCCGGCCTGCCATGGTCATCGGCGACGTTCAGCCGGAAACGAGACCTTGTTCGGCCCACCCGGCCACTTCTATGTCTACGTCTCCTATGGCGTCCACCACTGCTGCAACGTGGTGACCGACCGCAACGACTGGGCCAGCGGTGTTCTGCTGCGCGCCGTGGATCTGCCCTTTCCGGACCGGGCGACAGATGCCGGAAACCCTTCCGGCAAGGTCCCTGCCAAACCCCTCGATCCACGCCAGCTGGAGCGTGCGGCAGCGGGGCCAGGCCTGCTCTGCCGCCACTTCGCCATCGATCGCAGCCACGACCGGCTGGCTGTCAGCGACACCGATCGCCTCTGGCTCAGCCCCAGGCCCAGCAGCCTGACCCGGGCCCTGGCAGTGGGGCAGCTCAGCCTCCAACGCGCCACCCGGATCGGCATCTCCCGGGGCCAGCAGATTCCCTGGCGCTGGTATCTGCGCCAGAGTCGCAGTGTGAGTCGCCGATCCCGCGGGGATACCTTGCCCCGTCGTGGACACTGCTGGAGCGCGACGCTGCTGGAGCCCTGACACACAGCTGGAACCACCGCCATGTGATCGATCTGGCCTGCTTCAGCCGGGAGGATTACGACCTGCTGCTGGAGGTGGCTGTGCGCTTCCGCGCCCTGCCCAGCACGGGTCCTCGACGCATACCCGCCCTGCAGGGGCGTTTCGTCACCACGCTCTTTTTCGAGCCCAGCACCCGCACCCGCAGCAGCTTCGAGATCGCCGCCCGGCGCCTGTCGGCGGATGTGCTCAGTTTCTCCCCCGCTGGCAGTTCCCTCTGCAAGGGGGAAAGCCTGCTGGACACGGCACTCACCTATGTGGCGATGGGCGCTGACCTGCTGGTGGTGCGTCACTGCAGCAGTGGGGTGCCGGCGGCCCTGGCGAGGGATCTGGCCGCCACCGGCCAGGGCCATGTGGGTGTGCTCAATGCCGGGGATGGACTCCATAGCCACCCCAGCCAGGCCCTCCTGGATCTGCTCACCCTGGCCAGCCACTTCTGTCCGCAGGCACCCACCACGGCGGCCCTGGCGGGGAAACGCATCGCCATCGTCGGCGACGTGGTTCATTCCCGGGTGGCCCGCTCCAACCTCTGGTCGTTGACGGCCTGTGGCGCCGACGTGCATCTCTGTGGACCCCCTACCCTGCTGCCCGACTGTTTCGTGGACTTCGTGCGGTCTCCTCCCCCCGGCATCGGCGTGGATCCGGTGGCCAGGCGCGGTCAGGTGCGGCTCTTCCGCCAGCTGGATGCGGCCCTGGAGGGGGTTGATGCAGTGGTGACCCTGCGGCTTCAGCGGGAGCGCATGCGGGAACAGCTCATCACCACTCCGGAGAGCTACCACCGCAGCTACGGCATCAGCCGGGCACGCCTGGACCGCTGCGGACCTTCGGTGCCGGTGCTCCATCCGGGACCGGTGAACCGCGGCGTCGAGCTCAGCGGTGACCTGCTGGACGACAGCAGGCGCTGTCTGGTGAATGTGCAGGTGGCCAATGGCATCCCTGTGCGCATGGCCCTGCTCTATCTGCTGGCCGCTGCCGGCAACTGATCGGCGGCGCTGCCCGGGGTGGCCTGCGCCAGGGGCTGCGAGGCCGGCTCCCCTGCTCAGCTGCTGAAGCGAAAACCGTCGAGGATCAGCCCGGAGAGGAAGCCGATGCGGAGCATGTCGATCAATCCCAGCCAGAGGCGATCGGCCTGCCGCAGCAGCCTGGGCCGCTGCCGGATCAGCAGCTCACCGAAGAGCACGCAAGCGAAGGCCGCCATCGGGTCCAGCAGCGCCAGAGCACCGGCGATGGCACTGATCGCGTTGCCGAAGAAGAAGGCCACCAGCAGGGTGATGGCCAGCAGGGAAACACGACGCCAGGGATTTCCTGCCCAGCGGATCAGGCTTCCACCACTGCTCAGCACCTGTTCGTCGAGCCTGGTCCTCTGCATTAACAGAATCGATAGAGGTGACTAAGCCATGGGTACACTGGCAGCACCCTTCAGTCGCGGAAGGCGTAGTGCCGCGTGAAGCTGAATACTGTGCCGGACAACAGCACCAGTCCCACCAGGTTGGGCAGGGCCATCAGGCCGTTGATGGTTCCCAGGAGCTCCTCGATGATCGGTGGGTTGGCGACGGAACCCAGCACCACTGCGGCCACCCAGACATAGCGAAAGGGCTTGATCGCAACCTCACCGAGCAAATACTCGGTGCAGCGCTCGCAGTGGTAACTCCATCCCACCATCGTGCTGAAGCCGAACAACACGAGTACGAGGACCACGATCCAGCCGGAACCGTTGATGGCCGTGTTGAAGGCCTCGAGGGGCAGAGCCACACCTGTTGCGGCGCTCTGCCAGGCGCCGGTGGTGAGGATCACCAGAGCCGTCATCGAGCAGATCACGATGGTGTCGATGAAGGGCCCAAGCATCGCCACAGTGGCCTGCCGCACGGGATTGTCGGTGCGGGCCGCAGCGTGGGCGATGGAGGCTGTGCCCAGCCCCACCTCATTGGAGAACACGCCGCGGGCGATGCCATAGCGGATGGTGGTGCCGATGGCGCCCCCGGCCACGGCCCGGCCTGAGAAGGCATCGTCGAAGATGAGCTGGAAGGCAGCAGGAACCCTGGGCGCCAGGATCAGCAGGATCACCAGGGCGGTCGCCACGTAGAGCAGGGACATGGTCGGCATGAGCCATTGGCTTACCGCACCGATGCGCCTGATGCCACCGATAATCACGAGAAACACCAACGCCGCCATCACCACACCACTGACCAGGTGGGGAATACCCATGCTGTCCTTGATGGCGCCAGCCACAGACCAGGACTGGAAAGCGTTACCGATGCCAAGGCCGCCGATGGCACCGAAGAGTGCATAGAGCCAGCCCAGGGTTTTTCCCAGGGAACCACCGACGCCATTGCGCAGAAAATACATTGGTCCACCCACCCGATTACCGAGGGCGTCCACCTCGCGAAAGCACACTGCAAGCACGGTCTCGGCATACTTGGTGGCCATGCCCACAAGCGCAACCAGCCACATCCAGAACACGGATCCGGGACCGCCTGTGGTGATGGCGACGGCCACACCGACAATATTGCCGTTGCCGATCGTGGCGGATAATGCAGTGCTGAGTGAACCGAAGGGTGAAATGTCGCCATCGCTTTCTTTGCTTGGGGCAAACACCATGCGGGCGCCATAGAACAGGCGCCGCAGGGGCATGAAGCCGAGGCCCAGCATCAGATACAGGCTTGTACCGGTGATTAACATCAGGGCGGGTGGGCCCCAGGCAAAATGATTGATCCCGTCGATAAGGTTTTTCAAGCCCATTTCAAAGCTTCCCAAGATCTCTCCTCGCGGATCACTGGGATCGTGGCAGCCATGGGGCGCTGCGACAACCCGCCGTGGCGAAAAATCCGTTCAATGAAACCTGGGCCTGAGCCCTGCCAGCCAGGCGCTGTCAGCAGCGCTTGTCGTTCAGGCCAAGGGCTGGCTGGGGGTTGGCGGGTCTGATGCAGCAGAGTGAACGGGGGTCGGCCGCAGAATGAGAGCTGGAGGGGCCAGGCGGTGGGCCAATGGCGCCGGCCCGCCCAGCTGCGTCGGAACAGCCAGCCGCACCGTTGTCCTGAGCGAGCTGTCCTCCCCCCATGGACAGGGGCAGGGGATCACTTCTTGTCGAGATCCTTGGCCTTCTTGGCAGCCTTGCCCTCCAGCAGCTCCAGCAGCGCTTCCATCTGGGCCATCACCCCGCGCACCTCACCAGGCTCCGGCAGCAGACTGTCCTCCTGCACGCCCTGATGCATCTCACGCAGCTCCTGGCGGATGTAACGCAGGTGACTGACGACCTGTTCACGCTTGGACTGTGACATGCCTTTGTACGCTGAACTGCTGACTCTTTTACCCCATAGCTTAGGCGGAGAACCGTACCTTCCTGCCTGAGAGCGGCAAGCTGATCTGCTTTCCAGGCTACTGCAACGCCCCGCAGCCCCGGGGTGGGGACCCTGGGACCCAGGGCTCATCGGTGCGTTCGTCTGCCAAGGCTCCGGTCAGGACCATTCGGGACTGTCCCGGCTGGCACCCGGGGCCAGGCAGATGGCGCACCGACGCAGTCGGGCCGATCAGGGTGCAGCGTGCGGCTGGAGCCACTCCGATGCCCCGGCAAAACCCGGGTCAGGCGCTGAAGCAGCGGCCCAGGGCCAGTGTCCAGGGTGTGTCGGCTGCGTGGCTGAGTAGGATTGAGAGGTTGTTCAGACGTTTTCCAGCGGGTCGGCGTGATGCTGGATCCAGTTGGAGAGCGCTCTCGTCATGGGTCGTGGATTGACTGGTCCTCTGCTGGTGTTGTCTTTACTGCTCACCTTCGGGTCTGCTGCTGGCGCCGCCTTCGCAGCACCTGGCCGCACCGCGATCCTGGCCGGCGGCTGCTTCTGGTGTCTGGAGCACGATCTGGAGTCGTTACCTGGGGTGATCGAGGCGGTCAGCGGCTACAGCGGCGGCGAGCTTGAAGACCCGAGCTACCGGCAGGTCTCGAAGGGAGAAACCGATCACATCGAGGTGGTGAAGGTGTCGTTCGATCCCGAGCTGATCAGCTACAACGGACTGCTCGATGCCTTCTGGCGCAATGTCGATCCCCTTGATGGGGGCGGTCAGTTCTGTGATCGCGGCAGTCAGTACACCAGCGCGATCTTCACCGAGGGCGACGAGCAGCGCCAGGCGGCTGAGCGTTCAGCGGCGAGCATCCGCGAGCAGCTGGACGTGGAAAGTCTGGCCACTGAGATCCGACCGGCAGTGCCATTTTATCCGGCTGAAAAATATCATCAGAATTACGCTAAAAATAACAAAAGAAAATACAAATTTTACCGTTGGCGTTGTGGTCGAGATGCCCGCCTCAATGCTCTCTGGGGTGGAGAACGTGAGCAGTAGGAAAGCTCTGGAAAACCGGCCACAAACCGAGGGAATCCCTGTTGCCCGGCCCTTGGCCGTGGACGACGACAGCAGCGCACATGCCCAGGGACTGGCTGCAGTGCCCTTGACAGAGCGGGCAGCGGACTGACCAGCGTCCTCGAGGCGAGAGTCGTGGCCCGGCTTTGTTGCGGCCTGTGCCAGCCATCAGCTGGCTGGCGCTATATCTGGAAATCAAAACAATTCCTGAAATGAAAGCGAAGACGTTGCAACTGATGCTATACTGGTTGTGCAAATTTTTTATTTTGCGGCAATGAAAAAGTGCTTTGCGGCCATCCTCGCTGCATCAACTCTGTGCTCCGGCGGTGCCGCACTCGCCGATGTCATGCCATCTGGCATGTCTGATGAAATGCCAGATGGGATGTCTGATGAAATGTCCCCCGGGATGTCTGATGAAATGTCCCCCGGGATGTCCGAGGAGATGCCCATGAACATGGGAATGGATGATCAGATGCATATGGATATGGACGATACGCAAATGGATATGGACGATCAGATGCATATGGATATGGACGATACGCAAATGGACATGGACGATCATATGCACATGGATATGGACGATATGCAAATGGACATGGACGATCATATGCACATGGATATGGACGATATGCAAATGGATATGGACGATATGTATATGGACATGGCTTCGGCTGGTCCAGATATGCGCTGCTCCTTGGGCTTTGCCACTGGTGCCACTTTCCCCACCAATAAGCTCAAAGGTGACAACAAAGTCGGCGACCGGGAGACCGGCTCCGGCGAGTCAACTCTTGACACGGCACTCACCTTCGATGCTTCCGTGCAATGCCCTATCATCGACAATGGAAGGGGTTCCCTCGGCCTCACCCTGACCCGCTTCACCTCCAGCTTTGATGAGATCAAGATCAAGGATAAGGTCGGTAACAGAAATTTCACAGCGAAGACGAAAGAAGATCAGAATCTTGACGTCAGTGCAACGTCTCTGATCCTTGATTATACCCATTCCTTCAAGATAGACAGAAAATGGACGCCATATGTCGGCGCTGGTGTGGGTATCACATGGTCGTTTGTTGAAGACCAAGAATTTTCTAATGATAGTCAAATGTTCCTTGCCACAGTCAACGAGGATACCAACGGCTCGTTCAGCTTCCGCATCAAGGCTGGCACTGAATATGCAATTAATGATGCGTGGGGTCTCTATGGCGAGGTCCGTTATGGACATTCGTCCGGTTTCACCAGCAACAATGGCATTACTTACGGAAACGGCACTGAAGCGGACGTCGATTATGAATCCTTTGGCGGCATCAGCACCGTCGCTGGTGTCCGCATCAGGTTCTGATCGCAACTCCTGCAATCATCAGCCGCCTCTCAGGAGGCGGTTTTTTGTTGTCGGGAGCCATGGTGTGGCTTTGCCATCCCGCAGACGAGAGCTGCCGACAGGTCAATTTTGGCTTTCATCAGGCCGAGTCGAGAGCGCGGTGGCGATTCACTGAATCGGAAGGCCAGGCCAGGCAGGGCAGGGGGCGGGAGAGGCAGCCCGCCGCAGACATTCGCAAAGCAGCTACTGCTATTGCGAATCTCTTGCAGAAAAGCCCGGATTGTGCGTAGGGTGCAGCTCGTCTCCGTCCACGACCACCGGCACTGGGCCAGGCGTCCACGTCGCTGGCGGTCTCAGCTCACCTTCCAGGCCGTGCTGTTTCATTCACCTCTGCCTCTCCACCACGGTTCGCCCCTTCCCAGCCCTTCAGGCGCTTCGCAGCCATGCCCTGGCGAGCGACTGGGGAGGGCATCGTCAGCGCGAGCAGAACAGCTGCTGGCTTCAGCATCAGGCCGAGGGCCGGATCGGCCATTGCTGCTGTCTGATCACGGTCTCAGGGTGGCTTGAGCAGCAATGCAGATCACCACGGGACCATCCATCAGCATCCTCGGCTGCCTTTGCCAGGAAGCCGATCGCCTGCGCTGGCGAATGCATCTTCTCCAGGAAGCCATCCACCGTTGCCAGAACCGTGGACTGTTCACCCGCCTGGTGCAGGAGCTCCGACAGCTTCAATCGAGACGGGAGGAATTGAACAGAATGGTGGCTTCTCTGAGGAATGACCTTGGAGATGATTCCCTGGGCACCCAACTGCTTGCCGAGCTTGTCTCTCGCCCTGTGAGTCTCTGAAAGTCCAGCCGCGGAAACCGTTCAGGCCATGCTGGCCGGATCATGCTGCCCGGCACTGAGCTCCCCATCGATCAGCAGCATGGCAGCGGGATTGTTCTGGGCGTAACGGACGCGACCGAGCAGATGGGCAGCCTGGTTCTCGGAAGCGATCTGGCCTTCCACCACGGGGTCGAGAAATACGTTGGTGCGCACGTCGTCGGAGCGCTCTGCCATGCCGTAGAGCTGTTGCAGTGAGGCGGTGACATCGGCCTCCATCTGGAAGATGGCGCCAAAAATCTGCTCGGCTGAACTCCAGTTCTGCCTTGGTGCCGGCAGATCCTCCAGCACCACGGTCTGGCCTCGGGCGATCAGATAGTCGGCGAAGCGAGCAGCATGTTCCTGCTCATCCGAGGACTCCTCCTTGAGGAAGTGGCTGAAGCCGCGAAGCTCCCGTTCGCCGAACCACAGTGCCATCGCAAAGTAGGTGACACTGGCCTGGCGTTCCATCGTCAGGTGTTGTTTCAGACCCTCCAGCAGAGCCGGATCCATCGCTTGGGCCATGGCCCGACCGGCAGGGCCGGTAAGAAGATCCGCCTGGGACGCTGTATCCTGAGCAGCGGCGTCTGAGAGGGGCATTTGGTGGTTTCCGTGGCTGATCCACGGTTGAATCTGTATTCAATGTACCATCACTGAGTGACAAATGCCACAAAGCTGTGTATCGTATTGTATAGACAACTTGTCTAAGCCATGGTTTAATGATAGGGCTTCCCAAGCTTCCCACGGATTCAGCTGCACAGGATTCCATGAGCGCTCCCATTGCCATTGGTCCCCTTGAAGACCCCTGTCTGGCTCTCTTGACACTGCGACAGAGCAAGAAGAAGAGGTGCAAGAAGCAGAAGTGCTCCCACTGGAAAGGCGGCAAGTGCCGCTGTGGCCGGGACTGAAGGACAGCTCGAAAAAATTAATTAACCTTCACCATCGGGCGGCCTGTTGCTATAAACAAATCAGTAGTGGCAAGAGACTGCGTCGATCAGCAGGGCTTTCCGCCGCGGGAGAAGCGATTTTTCGAGATGGTTACAATTGATAACAATTTGGGTTTTCCAGAGCTTCCATAGGCTAAATTCATAAAATGAAAAGGAGAGGGCAGAGTAAAAATTAAGAGAATAGCTAGTACTCTGCTAATGTAGACAAATGAAACTAATCAATCAACAGCCACCGACCAGCAGTCTGTTTGTCCGCTTGATCCAGCAGCTGATTGTTCTTGCGGCTGCTCTTCAGATGGCTCCGCTGCCTGCCCAGGCTCAAGCCATTCACAGGATTGGTCTACCCTATAACATCTTCGCTGGCCTTTTCAGGCTCACGGATCTGCACCTGGATGGCAGTCCAGATTCCAGTCATGGCAACGCTTTTCCGCTTAACGCTGCAAGTTTAACACAAGCTGCTCCCTTCAATGGCACCGCTCATACCCCGGAAACACCACAAGGCCCAGCAAGCACCGCTCCAGCTCTGACAACCGATCTGACGGATCCAACGGCAAGCATCCTGCTCGCTGCCATTCCCGAGGCAGAGACAACCGGTGCTTTCCAGTTCAGTCCATCCGAGGTCACAGCGTCAGCCTCCAGCTTCTCTGGCTACGGCACAGCAGCAGACAATGTGCCTGGGCTTGACATGGCATCACCGGTGTTGTTGGCACAGGCGTCTGTCCCGCACGCGCCGGCGAATCTCAAAGCCGCGCCCGACCACGGCAGAGTCTGGTTGACATGGGACTCGCCCACCGGTCCCATCCCCACCGGGTATGAGATCAGCAGCGACGGCGGTGCCAACTTCACCCAACAAATTTCTGATGGCTCCCGCAGATGGACTTGGGTCTTCGGTCTGACCAACGGCACCACCTACAACTTTGTGGTGCGGGCCGTCAACGACTACGGTCACGGGCCGTCGGCGACAGTAAGCGCAACGCCGATCTCGAAGGCGCCGAACGCGCCGGAGAATCTTTACGCCACGCCCAACGATGGCCAAGTCTGGCTGGCATGGGGCGCCATCACCGGCCCCACCCCCACTGGGTATGAGATCAGCAGCGACGGCGGCGCGAACTTCACCCACTACAACGGCGCCTTCAGAGGGCGTTGGATCAGCGGCCTGACCAACGGCACCACCTACAACTTTGTGGTGCGGGCCGTTAACGACTACGGCCACGGGCCATCTTCCACTGTCACCGCCACACCTCTGTTCAGCGCACCCACCAACCTCACGGCCACAGCCGGTGACGGTGATGTGGTGCTTCACTGGTCTGAAGCGACGACCAAGACGAACCAGAGCATCACTGGCTATCAGCTCAAGACCAACAATGGCTCCTTTCAAACCATTCCCAACAGCGGCTCGGGCGGTGCCAACCGCACCAGCTACACCAGGACAAATCTGACCAATGGCACCACCTACTCCTTCAAGGTGCGCGCCATCCATGGCAGGGAGAGTACGTCCGTCACTGCCAAACCCCTGTTTGCTGCCCTCAGCGGTCTCACCGCCACAGCCGCCGACACCGAAGTGACGCTCAGCTGGGACGACCCCACCGACAGCAGCATCAGCGGTTATGAGCTCAGCATCAATGGTGGTACCTACAGCAGCATCAGCGGCAGCGACGCCACCACCACCAGCCACACCGTCACCGGCCTCACCAACGGCACCACCTATTCCTTTGCGGTGCGTGCGGAGAACGGTAAGCCGCCCAGCTCCGCGGTGTCTGCCAAACCCCTGTTCGCACGCCTCACCGGTCTCACTGCCACAGCGGGCGACACCGAGGTGAGCCTCAGCTGGGACGACCCCGGCGACAGCAGCATCAGCGGTTATGAGCTCAGCATCGATGGCGGTACCTACAGCAGCATCAGCGGCAGCGACGCCACCACCACCAGCCACACCGTCACCGGCCTCACCAACGGCACCTCCTACAAGTTCAGGGTACGCGCGAAGAACGGCAAGCCGCCCAGCTCCGCGGTGTCTGCCAAACCCCTGTTCGCACCCCTCACCGGTCTCACTGCCACAGCGGGCGACACCGAGGTGAGCCTCAGCTGGGACGATCCCAACGACAGCACCATCAGCGGCTATAAGCTCAGCCTCTATGGTGGTACCTACAGCAGCATCAGCGGCAGCGACGCCACCACCACCAGCCACACCGT
>SRMO01000097.1 GCA_004768415.1 Aphanocapsa feldmannii 277cV
AGTCAACATCTCGGGCAGCGGAGCATCATCGACGCTGAGTGCGACGCCGGTACCGGCGCCGGCGGCACCGAGCGACCTGAGTGCCACGACAGGTGCGAGCGGTGAGATCATCCTGAGCTGGAGCGATCCCGACAACGCCACCATCAGCGGCTATGAGCTGATCATCGAGGGCGGCTTCAGCGAGGGAGGCGGCTTCGGCGAAGGGGGGGTCTCCACGTTCACTGCCATCAGCGGCAGCGACGCCAGCACCACCAGCCACAGCGTCACCGGCCTGACCAACGGCACCTCCTACTCCTTCTCCCTGCGTGCAGTCAACAGCGCGGGCAAGGGAGCATCATCGACGCTGAGCGCGACACCGATGTTGCCGGTGCCGCTGGCGCCGAGCGACCTGAGTGCCACGGCGGGTGACGCTGAGATCACCCTGAGCTGGAGCGATCCCGGTAACGCGACGATCAGCGGCTACGAGCTGATCAGACATGGCGACAATGCCTTCAGTGCGGTCAGCGGCAGTGCCGCCAGCACCACCAGCCACACCGTCACGGGTCTGACCAACGGCACCACCTACAGCTTCGCCGTGCGTGCAGTCAATACGTCGGGCAAAGGGGCGTTCTCAATGGTGAGCGCAGCGCCGCTGGCGGTACCCGATGCGCCCAGCAATCTTACGCCTTTTCCCCGTGACACCCAGCTCTGGTTGTTCTGGGACGATCCCGACAATGACACCATCACCGGGTATCACATCAGCAGCGACGGCGGCACGACCTTCAGGCTTCACAATGATAATAGCGTCGGCGCTTTGCTGACAGGTCTCAGCAACGGCATCACCTACACCTTTGCGGTGCGGGCGGTGAATGGTTCCGGACACGGTCCGTGGGTGACGGTGAGTGCAACACCAGTGGCGGTGCCGGCGGCGCCGAGCGATCTGAGCGTCACGACGAGCCATCGTGAAGCCACACTGAGCTGGAGCGATCCCGGCAACGCCACCATCAGCCGCTATGAGCTGAGCACGGATGGCGGCTCCACGTTCAGCGCCATCAGCAGCAGCAACGCCAGCACCACCAGCCACACCGTCACCGGCCTGACCAATGGCACGCCATACACATTCGCCCTGCGCGCCGTCAATGGTTCTGGCAACAGCGATGCTGCCACGCTGACCGCCACCACACCGCTGTGGTTCGCACCGACCGATCTGGTGGCAGCAGTGGACAAAAGCCGGGTTGTGCTCCAGTGGACCACGGGCGACCCCACCATTGAAAAGTATCTGGTCCGTGTCAAGCGCGCGAGCGACAATGCGGCTGTTTCAGATCAGCTGGTCTCAGCCTCTCCTGGATCGGGGACAACAACGATCGCTGATGTTTCTTCACTTGCCAACGATACAACGTACATCTTCTCAGTACAAGCAGCGGAATACCCATCCGAGAACGCCAACTTCTCTGACGGCATCAGGATCACCGGCATGGCAGCCAGCGTGACCGCCACGCCAGCAGTCGCTCGGCCGGCCGCGCCAACGAATCTTTCAGCGACGTCGAATCGTAATCGTGTCACGTTGTCCTGGGATAATCCAGATAACATCACAATCAGAAAATACCAATACAGCACAGATGGTGGGGCGACTTTCAACCATATGAATCGCAGCAACCGGTCCACCACCTCATACACTTTCAAAAATCTGAACTACGGCACGGAATACACGTTGGCGGTACGTGCATCAAACCGTTCCGGTGAGAGTACGGCAGCCAGCGTGACCGTCACCACGCTGGCGGTACCAGCCACGCCGACCGGTCTCACCGCTACCCCTGGCGATAAGCAGGTCAGCCTCAGCTGGAGCGATTCCGCTGACGACACGATCATCGGCTACGAAGTGAGCAGC
Source organism: Aphanocapsa feldmannii 277cV (assembly GCA_004768415.1). Taxonomy (GTDB): domain Bacteria; phylum Cyanobacteriota; class Cyanobacteriia; order PCC-6307; family Cyanobiaceae; genus Aphanocapsa_A; species Aphanocapsa_A feldmannii. The sequence continues at coordinate 1,868 of SRMO01000097.1, forward strand.
GACGGTGGGGAGACCTTCAGCGCCATCAGCGGCAGCGACGCCAGCACCACCAGCCACACCGTCACCGGCCTGACCAATGCAACGAATTACACGTTCGCCGTGCGCGCTGTCAATGGTGCTGGCAACAGCGCTGCTGCCACGCTGAGCGCCACCACGCCCCTGTGGTCCGCACCGACCAATCTGGTGGCAGCAGCGGACAACAAACGAGTTGTCCTCCAATGGGACAGGGGTGACCCCGGCATTGAAAAGTATCTGGTCCGTGTCGAGCGCGCCAGCGACAACCATGATCTTTTAGATAAGTTGGTCTCACTCTCGCCTAAATCGGAGACAATAACGATCACTGATATCTCTTCATTAGCTAACGGTACGGCATATATCTTCTCAGTACAAGCAGCCGAGTCTTTATCCGATAGCGCCAACTTCCCTGGCAACATCAGGATTACCGGTATGGCATCCAGTGTGACTGCCACCCCAGCAGTCAGTCGGCCGGCTGCACCAACGAATCTTTCAGCTACGCCGAGTAATGATCGTGTCAGACTGTCCTGGGACGATCCAGACAACATCACAATCAGGAAGTATCAATACAGCAGAGATGGTGGGGCGACTTTCAAGCATATGAATCGCAGCAACCGGTCCACCACCTCATACACTTTCAAAAATCTGAACTACG
>SRMO01000098.1 GCA_004768415.1 Aphanocapsa feldmannii 277cV
AAGCCACACCGTCACGGGTCTGACCAACGACACCACCTACACCTTCGCCGTGCGTGCGGTGAACGCCTCGGGCAACGGGCCGTTGTCAACGGTGAGCGCAGCGCCGCTGGCGGTGCCGTTGGCGCCGAGCGGTCTGAGCGCCACGGTGGGTGACGCTGAGATCACCCTGAGCTGGAGCGATCCCGGCAACGCCACGATCACTGGTTACGAGCTGAGCAGCGAGAGCATCTTCGATGAGGATGACTCCACGTTCACGGCCATCAGCGGCAGCGACACCAGCACCACCAGCCACACCATCACGGGGTTGACCAACGGAACCTTCTATAAGTTCTCTGTGCGTGCGCTGAACCCATCAGGCAGCGGGGCATCCTCGACGGTGAACGTGCAGCCGCTGGCGGTGCCGCTGGCACCGAGCGGCCTGAGTGCCACGGCAAGCGCCAGTCAGATCACACTGCGTTGGAGCGATCCGAGCGACGCCACGATCACTGGCTACGAGCTGAGCACTGACGGCGGCAGTACGTTCAGTGGCGTCAGCGGCAGCGATGCCAGCACCACCAACCATACGGTCACGGGGCTGACGAGCGAGACGTTGTATACCTTTGCGGTGCGTGCGCTGAACGCTTCGGGTAGCGGAGCCCCATCGACGGTGAGCGCAGTGCTGAGACCGAGTGGGGCGAGTGGAGCGGGCGTGCCGAGTGAAACGCCGCCGGCCACACCGAGTGGTCTGAGCGCCACGCCCGATGACAACCAGGTGACATTGAACTGGGACGATCCTGGCGACGACACCATCACCAGCTACGAGGTGAGCACCAATGGTGGGATCACGTTCATTGCCATCAACGGCAGCGATGCCGGCACCACCAGTCACACGTTCACGGGTCTGGACCTCGGCACCACCTACAGCTTCGCCGTGCGCGCTGTCAATGGGTCTGGCTACAGCAATGCTGCCACGCTGAGCGCCACCACGGCACCGCTGTGGTCCGCACCGACCAATCTGGTGGCAGCACCAGACAAAAAACGAGTTGTCCTCCAGTGGGACACGGGTAACCCTGCAATTACCAGGTATCTGGTCCGGGTCAAGCTCGCTGGCGACAACTCGGCTGTTTCGCACAAGTTGGTTGCACCTTCGTCTGGGACAACAACGGTCACTGATGTTTCTTCGTTGACCAACGGTACGGCATACAGCTTCTCAGTACAAGCGGCAGAATATTCTTCCGACAGCGCCAACTTCGCTGACACTATCAAAATCACCGGTATGGCATCCAGTGTGACCTCCACGCCATCAGTCGCTCGGCCGGCCGCGCCAACAAACCTTTTGGCTACGGTGAATGGGAATAAGGTCGCCCTGTCCTGGGACAATCCAGACAACATCACAATCAGGAAGTATCAATACAGTAGCAATGGCGGCACGAAATTCAACCATATGAATCGGAGCAATCGGTCCACCACCTCATTCACCTTCAAAAACCTGAACTACGGTACGGAGTACACACTGGCGGTGCGGGCGTCGAATCGTTCCGGGGAGAGTACTGCATCCACAGTGACCGTCACCACGCTGGGGGTGCCGGCCGCGCCTACCGGTCTCGCCGCGACCATTGGTGATGAGCAGGTCACCCTCAGCTGGAACAACCCCGATAACGACACGATCAGCCGCTACGAGGTGAGCAGCGACGGTGGAGGCAGCTTCAGCGCCATCAGTGGCAGCGCCGCCAGCACCATCAACCACACGATCACGGGCCTGACCAACGGGACAGCGTATGGCTTCGCTGTGCGTGCGGTGAACGCAGCGGGCAGCGGGGACTCGTCATCGCTGAGCGCGACGCCGGCGATCGTGATAGCAGCACCGAGCGGCCTCAGCGCCACGGTGGGTGACAGTGAGATCACCCTGAACTGGACCGATCCCGATAACGACATAATCACCGGCTACGAGGTGAGCACCGATGGCGGTGCCACGTTCACTGCCATCAACGGCAGCGACGCCAGCACCACCAGCCATACGGTCACGAGACTGACCAACGCCAAGACCTATTCGCTTGCCCTGCGTGCGGTGAGCACGTCCGGCAACGGGGCCTCGTCATCGCTGAGCGCAACGCCGGTGGCGGTGCCGGCCGCACCGACCGGCCTGACGGTCTTTCCCCTGGACACCAGGGTCTGGCTGGTCTGGGCCAATCCCGACAATGACACCATCACCGGGTACCACACCAGCACCGACGGCGGCACGACCTTCGAGCTTCACAAGTATGGCAATGCACTCGGAGCCATGCTGACGGGTCTGACCAACGACACGACCTATACCTTTGCGTTGCGTGCGGTGAACGGGTCCGGAAACGGCCCATGGGCGATGGCCAGTGCGACACCAGTGGCGAAGCCATCGGCACCGAGCGACCTCAGCGCCACAGCGAGCAACGGAAAGGTCACGCTGAGCTGGAGCAATCCGGGCAACGCCACGATCACCGACTACGAGGTGAGCAGCAACGGTGGCACCACGTTCAGTGCCATCAGCGGCAGCGATGCCAGCACCACCAGCCACACGCTGACGGGTCTGACCAACCGCACGACCTATACCTTCGCTGTGCGTGCGATGAACGCGTCGGGCAAGGGGGCGTCATCGTCGGTGAGCGCAACACCCGCCGACAAGCCATCGGCGCCGAGCGGCCTGAAGGCCAAGGCCGGTCACGGCGAGATCACGCTGAGCTGGGACGACCCCGGCAACGCCACCATCAGCAAGTATCACTTGAGCATCAACGGCACTCCATACACCACCATCAGCGGCAGTGACGCCATCACCACCAGTCACACGGTCACGGGCCTGACCAACGGGACCACCTATACGTTGGCGGTGCGTGCGGTGAGTGTGTCGGGCCAGGGGCAGTGGTCAACGATTAACGCTGCACCGGTGCCGGTGCCCGCTGCACCGACCGGCCTGACGGTCTTTCCCCTGGACACCAGGGTCTGGCTGGTCTGGGCCAATCCCGACAATGACACCATCACCGGGTACCACACCAGCACCGACGGCGGCACGACCTTCGAGCTTCACAGCTATGGCAGTGCACGGGGAGCCCTGCTGACGGGTCTGACCAACGACACGACCTATACCTTTGCGGCGCGTGCGCTGAACGGGTCCGGAAACGGCCCATGGGCGATGGTGAGTGGGGCACCAGTGGCGAAGCCATCGGCACCGAGCGACCTCAGCGCCACAGCGGGCAACAGAAAGGTCACACTGAGCTGGAGTGATCCGGACAACGCCACGATCACCGGTTACGAGGTGAGCAGCGACGGCGGCTCCACGTTCAGCGCGATCGGTGGCAGCGATGCCAGCACCACCAGCCACACGGTGAAGTGGCTGACCAATGGGACGGTGTACAGATTCGCGGTGCGGGCAGTGAACGCCTCGGGCAAAGGGGCGCCATCGATGCGGAACGCGATACCGAGATCATCATTCAGTGGGGCGGGCGGTCAGAGTGCAGCGCCGCCGGCCCCACCGAGTGGTCTGAGCGCCACACCCGGCGCCAGCCAGGTGACGCTGAGCTGGGACGATCCCGACGACGCCAGCATCAGCGGCTACGAGGTGAGCAGCGATGGCGGCTCCACCTTCACGGCCATCAGCGGCAGCGACGCCAGCACCACCAGCCACACCATCACGGGGTTGGTCAATGGGACAACCTATACTCTGGCGCTGCGCGCGCTGAACGCATCTGGTAACAGCGCAGCATCATCCAGCCTGCCCACCACGCCACTGTTGCCTGCGCCGATCGGCCTGCTGGCGCAGCCGGACAACGGGGAAGTCGCGTTGCAGTGGGATGCAATCGACGGAATCTATCTCTACAGGATCCACGTTCGAGTCAGCGGTACCAACACGGTGATCAAGTCTCAGGATGCCAACCCCCTACCCGGGGATACCCCTCACGCTGTTGTGAGGAACCTGAGCAACGGCACCGACTACAGCTTCAGCGTGGCGACGCTGGACAATTCCGGAAGCATCCCTGTGCTCTCCAGCGCAGCGGCCACAGTGACCGCCACGCCGAACCAGGCTTTGCCCGCCATCCCGGAAAACCTCTTGGCCACAGCGGGTGATGGCCAGATCACCCTTTCGTGGGACGATCCGAACAACATCACGATCACTGGATACGAAGTCAAGATAGGCGACGGCAGCTTTACTCGCGTCCTTTCCTATTGGAAAACCACTTCATACACCGTGACCGGCTTGACCAACGCCAACGAGTACACGTTGGCGCTGCGTGCGGTGAACGCATCAGGCAAAGGGGCGTCGTCGACAGTGAGCGCAACACCGATGTGGGGTAAACCAGATAGGCCGAAAGGCCTTATAATTACACCTCGTCATAGGGGAGCTCAGTTCAACCTTACTCGCCCTGACTTCAGCGCAGATAGAAATGCTGCAATCACGCACTTCAGGGTCGACTACTGGCCCAGCAGCGGCAGCAGCGACTCGGCCTCCAGTTATATCCTTTCCGGATATGGTGCTGGTGACACAATTAGAAGTTTGACTCCTAACATAGAGTATACTTTTGAAATTTATTCTGTAAGCGACTTAGGTGATAGTGATCCTTATCCAATGTCATCAGATAGCAACTATCCGATCACAGGGACGCCGTTTGCAGTGCCGGATCAACCGTATTTCATCAATAGCAGTACCGCTGGTAACGGCCAGGTCAGCCTGAACTGGAATCGACCTTCTGGCAGTCAAGGGCAGGGCATCAGCCAGTACGAGTATCAGCAGAAGGAGGGAAACGGAAGTTTCAGTGGCTGGCACAATATTCCAGATAGCGGCCCGACCGGTGTGAATAAAAACAGCTACACCATTAACAATCTCAGCAATGGCTCAACTTATAAGTTTATTTTGAGGGCAAAAAACGACGCTGGTTATAGTGTTGAGTCATGGCCAAAGACTCTTACTTTACCCGGACAGCTCCTGTTCAGCGCACCTGCCAACCTCGCCTACACAGCGCGTGATGGCGAGGTGGTGCTCACTTGGGACGATCCTGGTGACGACACAATCAGCGGCTACGAGCTGAGCAGCAATGGTGGTGCCACCTACAACGCCATCACCTACTCCTCCGACAGTGCCAGCAACAGCCATTCCCACACCGCCGCCAACCTGAGCAACGGGACCACCTACACATTGGCGCTGCGTGCAGTGGGTACGTCAGGCAAAGGCCCGTCATCGACGCTGAGCGTGACGCCGGTGGCGGTGCCTGCCGCGCCGAGCGATCTGAGTGCCGCGGTGGGTGATGGTGAAATCACGCTGAGCTGGAGCGATCCCGGCAACGCCACCATCAGCGGCTATGAGCTGAGCAGCGACGGTGGAGACAGCTTCACGGCCATCAGCGGCAGCGACGCCAGCACCACCAGCCACACGGTCACGGGTCTCACCAACGGCACCAGCTACTCCTTCGTGCTGCGTGCCCTGAACGCATCAGGCAACGGGGCGACGTCAAGGCTGAATGCAACACCGGTGGCGGTGCCCGCCGCACCGAGCAACTTCGTCGCTCATCCTCTCGGGGGTAGCGAGAGCGAGGTGGTGCTGGCCTGGTCCAATAATCCCTACGACGCCACGATCACCGGCTACGAGGTGAGCACGGACGGCGGCTCTACCTTCACTGCCATCAGCAACAGCGACGCCAACACCGGCAGCCATAGAGTCAAAGGCCTGACCAAGGCAACGACCTACACCATTGCCCTGCGTGCGGTGAACGCATCAGGCAAAGGGGCGGCGGCGATGCTGGACGCGGCGCCGGGGGTCCTGGCTGTGGCGCCGAGAGACCTGAGCGCCAGGGTGGGTGACAGCGAGATCACGCTGAGCTGGAGCAATCCCGACTACCGCGCGATCACCGGCTACGAGCTGAGCAGCGATGCTGGAGAGACCTTCAGTGCCATCAGCGGCAGCGACGCCAACACCACCAGCCACACCGTCACGGGTCTGACCAACG
>SRMO01000099.1:0-532 GCA_004768415.1 Aphanocapsa feldmannii 277cV
CGGCACCACCTACTCCTTCGCACTGCGTGCAGTCAATATATCGGGCAAGGGGGCATCGTCGGCGCTGAGCGCGACGCCGATGGTGCCGGTGCCGGCGGCGCCGACCGACCTGAGAGCCCAGCCCCTGGACAGCGAGATCCTGCTGACCTGGTCTGGTCCCCAAAACGCCACGATCACCAGCTACGAGGTGAGCACGGACGGCGGCTCTACCTTCACGACCCTCAGCGGCAGCCACGCCAACACCCTCAGCTATAGAGTGAAAGGCCTGACCAACGGAGTGGCTTACACGCTTGCGCTGCGTGCGGTGAACGCATCAGGCAAAGGGGCAGCGGCATTGACGGAGAGTGCACCGCCGCTGGCGGCGCCCACGGCGCCGAGTAACCTGAGCGCCACGGTGGGTGACACCGAGATCACCCTCAGCTGGGACGACCCCGGCAACGACACGATCACCAGGTATTTGGTGAGCACCAAGGTCGGCTCTGCACCCGAGCAGATCCCCTCCGCCGAATTCAGGCGGATCAACGGCAGCGAC
>SRMO01000099.1:542-1526 GCA_004768415.1 Aphanocapsa feldmannii 277cV
CGAGCTGAGCAGCGATGCTGGAGACAGCTTCAGTGCCATCAGCGGCAGCGACGCCAGCACCACCAGCCACACCGTCACGGGCCTGACCAATGGCACCACCTACACCTTCGCGGTGCAGGCGCAGAACGCGTCGGGCAGGGTGGCCTATTCAACAGTGAGCGCAACACCACTGCGGGGTAAGCCAGATAGACCGAAAGGCCTTATAATTACACCTCGTCATAGGGGAGCTCAGTTCAACCTTACTCGCCCTGACTTCAGCGCAGATAGAAATGCTGCAATCACGCACTTCAGGGTCGACTACTGGCCCAGCAGCGGCAGCAGCGACTCGGCCTCCAGTTATATCCTTTCCGGATATGGTGCTGGTGACACAATTAGAAGTTTGACTCCTAACATAGAGTATACTTTTGAAATTTATTCTGTAAGCGACTTAGGTGATAGTGATCCTTATCCAATGTCATCAGATAGCAACTATCCGATCACAGGGACGCCGTTTGCAGTGCCGGATCAACCGTATTTCATCAATAGCAGTACCGCTGGTAACGGCCAGGTCAGCCTGAACTGGAATCGACCTTCTGGCAGTCAAGGGCAGGGCATCAGCCAGTACGAGTATCAGCAGAAGGAGGGGAATGGCAGTTTCAGTGGCTGGAACAGCATTCCAGACAGCGGCCCGACCGGTGTGAATAAAAACAGCTACACCATTAACAACCTCAGCAATGGCTCAACTTATAAGTTTATTTTGAGGGCAAAAAACGACGCTGGTTATAGTGTTGAGTCATGGCCAAAAACACTCAAGTTACCCGGACAGCTCCTGTTCAGCGCACCTGCCAACCTCACCTACACAGCGGGTGACGGCGAGGTGATGCTCACTTGGGACGATCCCGATGACACCACAATCAGCGGCTACGAGCTGAGCAGCAATGGTGGTACCACCTACAACGCCATCACCTACTCCTCCGACAGTGCCAGCAACAGCCATTCCCACAC
>SRMO01000099.1:1926-2022 GCA_004768415.1 Aphanocapsa feldmannii 277cV
CCGCAACACCGGTGGCGGTGCCCGCCGCACCGAGCAACTTCACCGCTCATCCTCTCGGGGGTAGCGAGAGCGAGGTGGCGCTGGCCTGGTCCAATC